>JAZSNH010000092.1:0-10575 GCA_045536305.1 Acutalibacteraceae bacterium | reverse complement strand
GACAGAGGTTTACAATCCGAAAACCTTCTTCCCTCACGCGGCATCGCTGGATCAGGGTTTCCCCCATTGTCCAATATCCCCCACTGCTGCCTCCCGTAGGAGTCTGGGCCGTGTCTCAGTCCCAATGTGGCCGTTCAACCTCTCAGTCCGGCTACTGATCGTCGCCTTGGTGGGCCGTTACCTCACCAACTAGCTAATCAGACGCGAGTCCATCCTTCAGCGAATAAATCCTTTGGTATCAGAGCCATGCGACTCCGGTACATTATGCGGTATTAACGTTCGTTTCCAAACGGTATTCCCCACTGAAGGGCAGGTTACTCACGTGTTACTCACCCGTCCGCCACTAGATTAAAAGTTCGCTTCCCGAAGGATTAAAACAATTAACCTCGTTCGACTTGCATGTGTTAGGCACGCCGCCAGCGTTCGTCCTGAGCCAGGATCAAACTCTCTAAAAAATTGTATTTTAACAGCTTTCGCTGTTAGAATCACTTTTTCAGAGCTTGATGCTCAAAACCGTCATTGCTGACGTAAAAGTTACTTTTTTATATTCGTGTTTCTTTCAAAGTACGTGTGCAACTTGCGTTGCACCCTCAAAAGAAATTACGGGTACTTCTTACTTTCGTTGTTTAATTTTCAAGGAACATTCTGCGCTCATTTCGGAGACCGCTGTTGCTGCCCCCTCGCGTGAGTGCTTGACTATAATACCATTACAAAACTCTTTTGTCAACACTTTTTTCACTTTTTTTGAAATAAATTTTCTTCCATTTATTTACCCAATATATAGTGTTAAGGCTTGTTTTTATGCACTAATTTTCTTTACAAAAAGTAATAAGAAACACAGAAACTACAAACCGTTTACTGCTCCTTGCTTATTATTCATATTATATATAGTATAAAGAACAACAGCATAAAACATTATTTGACTCTTTTTCGGAGACATTTTTTTACATGTAAATAACAGTTCTTTCGGGAAAAAATATCACACAGAAATATTCTGAAAGGATGTTTTTATGTACGCAAAAAAATCACGGCTCTTTTTTTCCGTTCTTACGGTTTTGTGTGCCATTGCCATAAATATTGCAGGTGCTATGATAAGCGAAAAGATAGCAAACCGCTCGCAGGAGGTTCTTTCAAAGTTCGGCTCCAGCGGTCAGGAGGTTCGCAGCATTCAGAAAAAACTGAAAAACTGGGGATATTATAACGGCGATGTTGACGGCATATTCGGTTCTAAAACAAAAGCCGCGGTAGTTTATTTTCAGAAAAAGAACGGACTGACCGCCGACGGCATTGCAGGCCCCAAAACTCTCGCCGCCATGGGCATATCGTCGGGCTCCGGGTCAGGCGGCTATTCCTCGGGCGATGTCGAAATGCTCGCCCGAATGATATCGGGCGAAGCGCGCGGTGAGCCTTATACGGGACAGGTCGCGGTAGGTGCTGTAATTCTCAACAGAGTCGAGCATTCCTCCTTTCCAAATTCCATTTCGGGAGTGCTTTATCAGAATGGTGCCTTCGATGCTCTTAAAGACGGACAGTTCAACAGACCTGCCACCGAAAGCGCACAGCGTGCCGCCCGCGATGCACTCAACGGCTGGGACCCCTCGGGCGGTGCAATATACTATTATAACCCCTCCACCGCGACAAATAAGTGGATTCGTTCACGACCTGTTATAACAAGGATAGGAAAGCACGTATTCTGCTCGTGAATATGACGGCGAAATTACAGAAATTTAAAAAAACCCTACCGAAAGGGCTCTTCCCTTTCGGTAGGGTTTTTCCTCATTATCTTAAATTTTTCCGTCGGCGCAGCTTATCAATCCTTCTGCTGCTCTTCTGCCGAATCTTCCCATGCCGCCTGTGCAAATCCTATAAGTGCAAGTGCGGCAGCGAAAACGTCAAAGAGGCTTATTACGTTTATCCGCATCACCCAGCAAAGCCCTGCAGCGGCAAACATCACCGCAGACACTGCAATTACCGGAGTCCGACTTCTGTTGATTTTGGGAGTCATTATCATCAGCGCAGCCACAGCACCTGTTACCGCCAATGCAGCAACGGCATATAAAGCGTCTGCCCCTGCAAACAGGATAAATGTCAGCCTCTCAAGAGAAAAGGAGAGTAATGCCGTAAGTCCACCCATGCAGAATATCACCGGCAGCACTCTGTTTTTGGTGCCTCTTATTATTATAAGTATAACGGCCGTTGTAAACATTGCCATACCGAGAAACATAGCCAGACATCTTATTAAGTCCGACGGATCCGGTTTTTCAATATAACCGAGATACGAATTTAACTCTCCGGATGGCATAAGCATCGTTTTTCTGCCTTCAATAAACAACAAAAGCTCCCTTAAAAAAACAATGATCCCTCGCACCGCCCGATAGCCGTTCAGGGCAAAAGCCGCAATAAGAACCGTAAGAGTAAACTCTCTGTATCTTGTTTTCATATATTAACACCTGCCAACCAATTTTCATTGTAAATCTATCAAAATCACTGACCTCTGTCAACAGAAAATTATATTGTGTTTCAATTGGAGCCAATCTCTTGAAAAAGAATTTATATAATTGTATAATAAAGAGTAATATAAACGCAAAACTTACACAGGGGGCATTATTATGAGCTTGCGGCGTACGATCAAGGAAATGATCAGCCCTTCCGCTGTATTTCTCGACAGAAACAAAAGCACGATCGAACAGATAAATACCCTCGATCTCAAGGATAAATCCGACTATGCCCTGCGTGTTTTTGCAGGCTGGCTGCGCGAGCAGATGGCAGGCAAAAGCGAAGAGGAATGCAAAAAATTTCTTATTCCCTGCTTCGCTCTTGCCAAGGAGGCTCTTCGCAGAGTCACGGGACTGACTGCTTACGACTGTCAGCTTTTGGGCGGTATTGCTCTTTATGAGGGCAATCTGGTTGAAATGTACACAGGCGAAGGCAAGACTCTTGCAGGCGTTATGCCTGCTGTCATGTACGGTCTTATGGGTCACCGTGTCCACATGATAACCTTCAACGACTATCTTGTTGAGCGTGACTACGAATGGATGCACAAATCCTATGAAATGCTCGGTCTGAGCGTCGGCTATATCACCGCCGAGACCGATTTTGAAACAAGAAAAGCGATGTACCGAAGGGATATCCTTTATATAACCCTGAAGGAATGCGGCTTTGACTATCTGCGCGACTTCCTTGCAAGCAGCAGAGAACAGCTTCTGCAGAGACGTTATCAGTACGCTATCGTTGACGAGGCTGATTCCATGCTCATAGACGAGGCTCGTGTTCCGCTCGTCATCGCAGGCGATGTTCCCTTCTCAACAAGCATTGCAAAAAAAGCCCGCGATATTTCCGCAAAGCTTGTCCCCGATGTGCATTTTAAGGTGGATCATTTTTCCAACCAGACCAGCCTTACCCAGAAGGGTATAGTCACTGTTGAGCGTATACTCAAGATCGATAACCTTTTCGGTGAGGAAAATCTGGAGGTGCTCGATGCTATCCAGAACGCCCTCAAGGCAGAGCATCTTCTTCATGTCGATAAGGACTATCTTGTACGTGACGGAAGGATAGAGATAATAGACGAGTTTACCGGCCGTGTCGTTGAAAACCGACACTATCCCGACGGACTGCAGGCTGCCGTTGAAATAAAGGAAGGTATTTCCAACATCAGCGCCGGCATGATAATGTCTCAGGTCACCATTCAGTATTTTATCAGAATGTATTCAAAATTCTGCGGAATGACAGGTACTGCGACCACCTCCGCAAATGAATTTTACAGCATGTACGGTCTACAGATAATCGAAATACCGCCAAATAAGCCTCTTATCCGCAAGGACAGAGAGGATCACCTTTTCTCGAGCAAGGAAGCAAAAATGCGCGCTGTTATCGCTGAGGTAAAAAGCCAGCACTCAACAGGACGCCCTGTCCTTATCGGCACTACCACCGTTGAGGAAAGCGAATGGCTCGCAGGTGAGCTGCGTAAGGCAGGCGTTTTCACTCAGGTGCTTAACGCCCGTCAGGACGACCATGAGGCCGCGATAATCGCAAAGGCAGGTATGCTCGGCGCTGTTACAGTTTCCACCAACATGGCAGGACGCGGCGTTGATATCAAGCTTGGCGGTGATAATCCTTCTCAGGCAGATAAAATACGCTCCCTCGGCGGATTGTTCGTAATCGGAACAAACCATTATGAGAGCCGACGTATAGACAATCAGCTGCGCGGACGTGCAGGACGTCAGGGTGACCCGGGAGAAACTCAGTTTTTCGTCTCCATTGAGGACGATCTCATGGTAAAATTCGGACTGCAGAAGCTGCTGCCGAAATATGTTATGTCCTATTCGGGCACAAACGTCATCCGAGACAAGCGAGTTTCAATCGAGGTCGAGCATGTTCAGAAAATAGCCGAGGGCTATTATCAGGATATGCGCGCTCAGCTTTCCCGATATACCCAGATAATCGACGACCAGCGACGCGCCATACATACAAAGCACTATGAAATACTCAGAGGTACTGTTGAGCCGAGACTGCTCGCTTCCAAAAACCCTGAAAAGGCAATTCGTCTCCAGAAGGCTTACGGCGTTGAGAAAATCGCTCTTGTAGAGCGTCAGCTCACCCTCCATTACATGAACCGCTACTGGGCTGAGTATCTTGACCATATAAGCGATATCCGTCAGGGCATTCACCTTGTCGTCATCGGCGGCAAGAACCCCCTTGACGAATTCAGGCGCGAGGCAATAATGGCGTTTACGTCAATGCATGAGGCTATCGACCGAGCGGTCGTTGATGCCTTTGATACCGCTGTTATAGGCGAGAACGGCGTTGATTTTGAAAAATCAAACATGCGCGGTCCCACCTCCACATGGACTTACCTCATCGATGAATCTGCTGACCAGTTCAGCCGCATGCCCGATCTGCTCAGAAAGCTGATGGGGATTAAGGGCCTTGACGACGAGGAGGACGAAGAAGATGATTACGGCAAGGAATAATAAAGCTGCAAATTACAGATTGTAGTTAGATTTTGGGCGATATCTCTCCCACCGCGCCCTTCACTCTCTCAGGTCTCTCCCTTCACTCCCCTCATCAGAGGGAGGCAGGAAAGGGCTCAGCGAAAACGGGAGGCAAGAAGAGTTCTTTGAGAGCAGAGAAAAAAGGCTCCCTCTGATGAGGGAGCTGTCACGCAGTGACAAAGGGAGAGAAAACAACATTATCGAGGTGAGCTTTATTGATAACCTACAACAAAGCAAATATTCCTCTTGTAAAAAATCTCCGCAAAAACATGACGCCTCATGAAAGAAAATTATGGTATGATTTTCTTCGCACCTACCCTGTTCGCTTTCAGCGCCAGAAGGCAATCGGAAATTACATTGCTGATTTTTACTGTGCAAAGGCTCAGCTTGTGATTGAAATTGACGGCGGCGGACATTATTCCGATACGCAGGAGGAAAAAGACAAAATCAGAACCTCAGAGCTTGAAAAATTGAATCTGAGTGTTCTGAGATTTTCTAATCTTAAAATTGACCGAAGCTTTAAAAGCGTGTGCGAACACATTGACAATGAAGTCAGAAAAAAATTAAAATAAAAATCTCTCCTGTCTCTCCCTCCACTCCCCTCATCAGAGGGAGGCAGGAAAAGGCTCAGCGAAAACGGGAGGCAAGAAGAGTTCTTTGAGAGCAGAGAAAAAAGGCTCCCTCTGATGAGGGAGCTGTCACGCAGTGACAAAGGGAGAGAAAAAACACTGACGAGGTAATCATTATCGATATCCCCCCAAAAAAATCAGCATTTACGCCGGACAGAAAGGAAGTAAAAAAAATGGCTAAAATAAAAGCCCTCAGCGGCATGAACGACATGCTCCCTGCAAATGCGTATAAATGGGAATACATAAAAAAGACCTGTATGGAAATCGCAAAGCTCCACGGCTTTCGAGCAATTCGTACACCTGCTGTTGAATATACCGAGCTTTTCTCACGCGGAGTCGGCGAGACAACCGATGTTGTACAGAAGGAGATGTACACCTTCTCTGATCGCGGCGGACGTTCTCTTACCATGCGTCCCGAAATGACCGCAGGAGTTATGCGCTGTGCCATTGAACACGGTCTGACGGGAGACACTCTCCCCGTAAAGGCGTGCTATATCGAGCCGTGCTACCGCGCGGAGCGTCCACAGGCAGGCAGATACCGCGAATTTTTCCAGTTCGGCGCAGAGCTTCTGGGCACGCCCTCACCTGCTGCCGATGCCGACATGATAAGTCTTGCCGCCGATGTTCTCAATGCTCTCGGCATTGAGGGCGTAACCCTCGAGCTTAATTCGATCGGCTGCCCCGAATGCCGCAAAAACTATCATGAGGCTCTCAAGGCATATTTCAGCGAAAATATAGAAGAGCTCTGCGAAACCTGCCGCGGAAGACTCCACAAGAACCCCATGCGTATTCTCGACTGCAAGAGCCCTGTCTGCAAGGGTATTGCGGAAAACGCGCCCTTTATAACCGACTATCTCTGCGATGAGTGCGAGGCACATTTCAAATCCGTTCAGGATCTGCTTTACGAAATGGGCATAGAGTTTGAGATAAATCCCAGAATAGTACGCGGTCTTGATTACTACACCAGAACTGTTTTTGAATTTGTTTCCGACAGTCTCGGTTCGCAGTCCACCTGCTGCGGCGGCGGACGCTACGACGGCCTTTCCGAGGCGGTAGGCGGTCCGAAGCTGCCTTCCATCGGCTTTGCAATGGGTCTTGAGAGAATAATGCTTATTATGGAGGCTCAGAACACCCCATTCCCCGAGGAAGAGAAAACTCTGCTCTACATAGCCGCACTGGGCGACAAGGCTGTTCTGCGCGCTGCTTCCCTGGCAGGCATGATCCGCAGCGAAGGCTTTTCTGTCGAAACTGACCTTTCCGCACGCTCGCTCAAGGCTCAGATGAAGTATGCCGACAAAATCGGCGCTCAGTATGTGGTCATTCTCGGTGATTCCGAGCTTGAAAGCGGCGTTGTCAAGCTTCGCAAAATGGCCGACGGCACCGAGAGCGAGGTTGACCTCGATTCGGGCATTCTTGAAGAGCTTTACAATCTCGGTATTATGGATTCTCTCGGCAAGCTCGAAGCCATGACAGGCGACCTTGACGATCTCGGTTCCATGGCGCGTCTTTTCGGCGGCGAGGAAGGCTGATAAATAACACAGCCGCACTGCGGCACATATCACAAGGAGGTAAAAATATGTCTTCTAACGATAAAAATCAGGAAAATTCAAAGCACACTCTCTTAAATCCGATAAATGCAGTGAACGAAGCAAAAAAGAAGAGAAAAAAAAGAATCCTTAAAAGAAAGATCATACTCCTTGTTATCCTGCTTCTGATTATCGCAGGCGTAGTGACTTTCCTTATGACCTCCTCTTCGGTGGAGCGCGCTTTCAAAAGCTGTCAGAGCGATATCGGCGGCGGACTCTATCGTGAGATAAATATCTACACCCCCACAGGCGAGCTTATCGCTCACTACGAAGGCAAGGTGGATATCGAAGAAAACGAATCGGGCGGCAAGGTGCTGTTTGACCTCGACGGCAAGAGATATATCTACTACAACTGCCTTGTTGAGGTTATCGAGGTGGACGAATAATATTCATAAAGGAGAAGCATTATGGGCTACATAGTATCTATGGACGATGACGACGAGCTCGACGAGCTTTTTGAGTTAGGTATCGATTCTCAGCCTATCTCTGAGCTTATCGATATGGACTCTCTTTCCGAAGAGCAGAAGCAGCTTCTGCTCACAGGCAAAACCGCACCCGAAAATTTCGATAAGGAATTTCATGCTCTTTTTAAACAGAGAGACAGCCTCATGAAGCAGGTGTTTCAAATGGAGCTTGACGAAGAAGACGACGATATTGAGGACGAATAATCCTCTGCACGAACGCATATCGTTTATTATCAAACACTCACAGGAGCTGATATTTTGAAAAAAACTCTGTGTACTGCGGTCTCGGTACTGCTCATCGCTGTATGCCTGTTCACCCTTTCCGCCTGCGGCGCAAAGGGCACTCGCGAGCTTTACGGCACATGGCACAGCATTACAAGCGATTCGGGCACCAGTGTCACCTTTAAAAGCTCCGGCACCGTTATTCTGACTGTCGGCACCTTTTCCGTCAGCGGCCGTTATTCTGCGGAAAACGGCGTCATTATAATGAATCTGTCGGACGATGAGGGCGATATGTATCAGATAACGATGAATTACTACATAGACGAAAAAAAGCTGTATCTTGAAAACGAGAACGGCGATATTGAGACCTTCTCCAAATAGAGGGTTTAAAAAGGACTGTTTAAAATGAAAACGTATGAACACAGAGGCCCTTCGGTGAAAAACATGCGGCTTCTCAGGCTTTTTGCAGTGCTGTTTGATGCCGCTTTGTGCCTTATTCTCGGCATTGGCATTTTTATTCTGATGTGGCTCTGCCTCGGACTGAAGCTTTCTGAAATTGTAAGATCTCCCTGGCAGATCATTTTAGATTCCTCTGCCATGTATATGACTCTCTTCTTTTTTAAGGACATTTTCGGCAGGAGTATCGGAAAAGCTATATTCGGGCTTTATATCGTTGAACGGGATACCGACCGCCGCGCACCCTTCAACAAGCGGTTTTTCCGCAATTTTTCGCTTATGCTCTTCCCCATCGAGGGTGCGGCACTGCTTATCAGTGAGACAAACACAAGGATCGCCGACAAGCTTTTTGAGATAGAGGTCGTCGCAAAGAAATAAAAAAAGCCCTTCTTCGCAGATGAGAAAAACAAAGGCTCCCTCTGATGAGGGAGCTGTCACGCAGTGACTGAGGGAGAGAAAACATCATTGACGAGGTGTGCTTTATTGATAACCTACAGCAAAGCAAATATTCCTCTTGCAAAAGCTTTCCGTTCCCTGCGCTCTCTACGGTCTTTCTTTATATTTCTTTTTATATCTCTCCCTCCAAGAAAAAGCCCAGCGAAAAAGGAATCCAAGGATACAGACTTTTTTGAAAAGCCCACAGCTCCCTTTAGAAGGGAGCTGTTTTTTATCTGACACTTGAAAAGAGCTTTGATATAGACTATAATTTTTTCGATTTACATAAAGGATATGATATGCTTCATGAATAAGTTCAATAATCTCAAAGGCACTCTTATCTTAGGCACTGCCACCGTTATATGGGGGCTTGCCTTTGTTGCTCAAAGCGGAGCGGCCGACCTTATCCCCTCTTTTGCTTTCAACGCCATGCGCTCATTTATTGCCGCGGCTTTTCTTTTCCTGCTTCGGCCTCTTTTAAACCGAAAGGCAAAAATCCCTTTTATTCCAAAGGATAAAAAGGACAAGCGCACATTCTTTTCGGCAACTCTTATATGCGGTGTGCTTATCGCTGTTTCGGTAAACTTCCAGCAGTTCGGCCTCGCCTTCTACCCTGACGGCGCCGCAGCCGAGGCAAGGGCAGGCTTTCTTACCGCGCTTTATGTTATTTTAGTCCCCATTTTTTCAGTTTTTCTCCGCAAGAAAATACGTCCTGTTGTGTGGGTGGGCGTTGTTATAGCCATGGCAGGCATTTATCTGCTCTGCCTCAGCGGCGGACTCGATGCTGTTTATCTCGGCGATGTGCTGGTTTTCTGCTGTGCTGTTTCCTTTGCGCTGCACATCCTCGCTGTGGACAGGTTTGTTGAAAAGATAGACGGTGTGCGGCTTTGCTGTATGCAGTTTCTCGTCTGCGGCATAATTTCCGCTGTGCTTTCGCTTATTTTTGAAACGGTTTCTGTTGAAAATATTATTTCTGCCGCGCCTCAGATTCTCTATCTCGGCATAATGTCAAGCGGTATCGCATATACCCTGCAGATTATCGGTCAGAAATACGCAGAGGCAACTGTCGCTTCCATCACCATGAGCTTTGAAAGCGTTGTTGCCGCTCTCGGCGGCTGGTTTATTTCGGGCAATACTCTGGCAGGAAGAGAGCTTCTCGGCTGTGTGCTTGTTTTTGCCGCGATCATCATTTCCCAGCTCCCCGAAAGAAAAAAGACCGCTGAAGCTGTCTGACGTTACAAATAAAAAAGCTGCTGTCCTCAACAAAAGGGCAGCAGCTTTTTTGACTGTATAAAGCAAGCTATCGCCGGCCGAAAGCTTCGGCTAAGCTCGGAAGGGCAGCAGTAAATGAAGGCTGATGCCTTTTTCTCTCCGCTCCTCTCGTCAGAGCGAGACGGTGATGCCCGACTGCTTACTCTTCATCAAATTCGTCAAGAAGTGAATCGAGGCGGCTTTCCGGCTCTTCATTTTCTTCTATTTCCCTTGCGTATGCGCTGCGTGCATCGTATGCAGGCTCTTCTTCCTCTTCCTCTTCGTCGTCCTCGGAAAGTATTGCCGTACCGCAAACCTCGCAGGTCAGTTCGATTTCGCCGTTTCTTATCTGCTCCTCGGTGTATTTGAATTCACTCATACACTTAGGACAAACGAGCATGTATATATCCTGCTCTTCCTCAAAAAGCTCTTCGAATCTGTCATCGTCCATAGCTTCCTGAACAGTCATTTCTGTATATTCTTCGTACTCCTCGGGTTCTTCTTCGTACTCTTCAGGCTCCTCTTCGTACTCCTCGGGTTC
>JAZSNH010000013.1:0-26576 GCA_045536305.1 Acutalibacteraceae bacterium | reverse complement strand
AAGGGCAGAGAGGAAATCCTTAAGGTCCATTCACGCGGTAAGCCCTTAGGTCCTGATGTGAACCTTGCAACTATTGCAAAGTCGACCTCAGGCTTTACCGGAGCCGACCTTGAAAATCTGCTTAATGAAGCAGCTCTTCTTGCTGCACGCAAAAATCTGAAGGCAATAACCAAGGAGCTTATTGACGAAGCCACCATCAAGGTTATAGCAGGTACCGAGAAAAAGTCCAAGGTCATTACCCCGAAGGAAAAGAAGCTCACCGCTTATCATGAGGCAGGACACGCAGTTGCGGCATATTTCTGCAAGTCCGATCCTGTCCATCAGATATCCATCATACCCCGCGGCATGGCAGGAGGCTACACTATTCAGCTTCCCCAGGAAGACCGTTCCTACCGTATCCGCAGCGAAATGATAAACGATATCGTAGTGCTCCTCGGCGGCCGTGTTGCGGAAGCACTTGTGCTTGACGATATTTCCACAGGTGCATCGAACGATATCGAGAGAGCTACCAAAATGGCACGTGAGATGGTCACCAAGTACGGCATGAGCGAAAAGCTCGGCCCCATCGCATTCGGCTCCTCCGAAGGCTCCGAAGTATTCCTCGGCAGAAGCATGGGTCAGGTCAAGGATTTCTCCGAGAATGTTGCACAGCAGATCGATGAAGAGATAAAGTCTATCGTCATGAGCTGCTACAACAAGACCGCCGATATTCTCAAGACCAATATGGGCAAGCTCACCGAAGTTGCCGAAGCTCTTATCAAGTCCGAAAAGATGGACGGCAACGAATTTAAGAAGATCATGGAAAGAGTTTCTTTTGATATCTGATTTTAAAAACCTCCGATTTATTCGGAGGTTTTTTTATGAAAACGTGAATTTTTACAGTTAGGTGTATAGATTTACAGATAATTTGTTTTTCGCAGAGTGTATATGAGATAAAGCAAACTTACGCACCGCGCATAAAATATAGTACGGCATTGGTATGAAGCGTCAGAAAAAGGCAATCATAATAATACCGACACGGTAATAAATAAAACGGAGCGTGAAAGAAAAATGACAGTAAGACGCGGCGATATTTTTTACGCCGACTTAAGCCCGGTCGTCGGCTCCGAACAGGGCGGAATCAGACCGGTACTTATAGTTCAGAATGATGTAGGAAATAAATACAGCCCCACTGTAATAGCGGCTGCAATAACAAGCCAGACAGAAAAAACAAATCTGCCCACACACATTACGCTGTCGTCATTGGAATGCGGTCTGCAGAGAGATTCGATCGTACTGTTAGAGCAGATAAGGACACTTGATAAACGAAGACTTCGCGAATGCATGGGCAGACTTGAGGACAATGTAATGAATAAAGTTGACCGCGCGATATCGATAAGCTTTGGGCTCAGCACAACAAAAGATGCATAATAATTTGCGCCGGGTGCATTCAGCGTGCATTCGGCGTGTTTTTATTTGGAAAATGAATGATAAATTAGGCGAAACATTTATGATTCACACGCCGTAATCCGACCTGAATTTTACATGCGATGTTATATAATCACTCTTGCCTCGGAGGTGATAAGGGTGCAGACGATCTATATCGATGTGCTGGTCGGAGTTAATGTTTACATAAATTATCTTATACTTATTCTGACGGCACGCTTTGCAGGCTGCAAGCCTGTCCGTGTGCGTATAGTTCTCGCTTCGCTTGCAGGTGCCCTGTCAGCGTGCACGATATTGCTGAATATTCCGTCAAAAATAATTGGAATACTGATAAAGATTACTGTTGCGGCGATTATGACCATAATTGCTTTTGAGATAAAATCACGGCGGATGTTTTTAAAAATAATGCTTATATTAACAACGGTAACATTTGGATTTGCAGGAGCGATGATAGGGATTAAAAATATTATGTCAACAAATAGCATCTCGGTTTCAAATTATACGGTATATCTTGATATCTCGCCTCTTGCGCTGATACTCTTTACGCTTGTCTGTTATGTTCTTCTTTCACTCTGCTCAAAAATCATCGCTAAAAAAACACAGCGAAAGTCGTTTTGCAGACTGACTATATGCAGCGAAGGAAAAACAGTAACAATCGACGGACTGCTTGACACAGGCAACAACCTTACCGAACCGTTTTCGGGACTGCCGGTGGTTGTTGTAAGTGAAAAAAGTATATACAACCTCATACCGGAGGGGGTCAAAAGCTTTGGCACGGCAAATTCGGGGAGTGCCGGTAAAATTCGTCTGATACCTTACAGCAGTGTCGGCGGAAACGGACTTCTTGCAGGCTTTATGCCCGACAGCATCACAGTTGAAAGTGAGGGGAAGGAAAAGAAAACAGAAAATGTTTACATTGCGGTTGCTGACAGGGAAAGTGAGATGCCTGCATTGATAAATCCCGATATTTTAGAGTAAAAGGAGAGAACGATGAATAAAATATCAGAGAGCATAAGACGGCTCAGAATACAGATATATAATATCCTTTTCGGAGAAAAAGAGATAGATTATATAAACGGAGCGGAAACATTGCCTGCGCCGCTTGAAAAAGAGGAGGAAGCAAAAATTTTTGAGAGGATAGAAAATGGCGACGAAAGTGCAAGAGAACCGCTTATAACTCATAATCTGCGCCTTGTTGTGTATATAGCGAGAAAATTTGAAAACAGCGGTGCCGGACTTGAGGATCTTATTTCAATCGGCACCATTGGACTTATCAAGGCGGTCAATACTTTTTGCCCATCGCGAAATATCAAGCTTGCCACATACGCGTCAAGATGCATAGAAAACGAAATACTTATGTTTCTGAGAAAAAACACACAGCTTAAAATGGAAATATCCATTGATGAACCGCTTAATGTGGATTGGGACGGCAACGAATTGCTCCTGTCAGACATTCTCGGCTCTGACCCTGATCTGATAAGCCGCGACATGGAGACAGAATCCGAAAGATTACAGCTTCGTCGGGCGGTGTCGGGACTATGCGACAGAGAGAGGACAATAATGGCGATGAGGTTCGGACTTTTCGGAATGAAGCCGCACACACAGAAGGAGGTTGCCGATATGCTTGACATATCGCAATCCTATATCTCGCGTCTTGAAAAAAGAATAGTAGAGCATCTCAGGGGAGAGCTTGAAAAAACAGGCTGATTAAATATTAACAAACTGTAAACAATGGCATGCGCCAAATGGATTTTGTTGACAAATTAACGATAAAGGAAGAAAATAATCAAGGTTATTTTTATTTTATCCAGGAGGCGGTAAACATGCTTAAAACAGTAAGTGATGTTCAGAATTTCTGTAAAGAAAATGACATCAAAATGATCGACTTTAAAATGATCGACCTTGACGGTCGTTGGCGTCATCTGACAATCCCTGCCGAAAGATTTGATAACGACACTATCAAGTACGGCATCGGATTTGACGGTTCAAACTATGGCTACGCAGCAGTCGAAAAGAGTGACATGGTATTTATCCCCAACATTGAAACAGCTCACATCGATCCGTTCGTAGAAATAGCAACCCTCACTATGATGGGTGACGTTTGCTCCATCGGCAAGGATGAGAATAAGCCCTTTGACCAGTACCCCAGAAACGTTGCAAAGGCAGCTATGGATTATATGCGTAAAGAGGGTATCGCAGATGAGATGGTTATCGGACCGGAGTTCGAGTTCCATCTTCTTGACAGCGTAAGCTATGAGACCAGCCCCAACTGCGTTTCCTACAGCGTAGACACTCAGCAGGCTGTATGGAACACCAAGTATGAGAGCAACGGCTATCAGGTTCCTCTCAAGGGCGGCTATCATATCGCTGCGCCCCAGGATATTACATATTCTCTCCGTTCCAAAATGTGCATGACCCTTAACGATTGGGGCGTAGATGTAAAATATCATCACCATGAGGTTGGCGGCCCCGGCCAGCTTGAGATCGAGGTCGAGCTCGGCGATATGGTCGATATGGCAGATAAGACCATGATAATCAAATATGTCATAAAGAACGAAGCTGTTGCAGCAGGCAAGACCGCAACCTTTATGCCTAAGCCCATCGCAGGCGAGGCAGGCAACGGCATGCATGTTCACATGCTTCTGAGAAAAGACGGAAAGCCCGTATTCTACGATGAGAACGGTTATTCAGGTCTTTCTCAGGAAGCACACTGGTTCATGGGCGGACTTTTAAAGCACTGCCCTTCACTCTGTGCTTTCACTAACCCTTCCACCAACTCTTTCAAGCGTCTTGTTCCCGGATTTGAGGCACCCGTTACCATCGGATATGCAACCTCCAACCGCAGCGCTGTTATCAGAATCCCTGCATACGCAAAGGCTCCCGAGGTCAAGCGCTTTGAGCTTCGCAATCCTGATGCTACCTGCAATCCTTACTACGCATACGCCGCTATCCTCATGGCAGGTCTTGACGGTATAAAGAACAAGATTGATCCTTCCGCCAACGGCTGGGGTCCCTTCGACTTTAACCTCTACAAGCTTTCTCCCGAGGAGCAGAAGAAGATCCAGGGTCTTCCCAAGACTCTTGACGAAGCTCTCGATGCTCTCGAAGCAGATCACGATTACCTCACCGCAGGCGGAGTATTCCCCGAGAAGCTTCTTGAGATATGGGTCGCAAAGAGAAGAAAGGAAGCTGCAAAGGTCAATCAGATCCCCCATCCTGCAGAGTTCGGACTTTACTACGATCTTTAATTTCGAAAAAAATAAAATAGCAGAAAAGCTCCATTGAGAATTATTCTCAGTGGAGCTTTTGCGCTATCAATTACGATAAGCTTTATTATACTTGAACCGCATATCAAAATATAGTACAATATATAAAAAGATCATGCAAGGTGGCTATGTGATGAATAACGTTCAGGACAATGAAAAGGTTCTGTCAGGTAATAAAAAGAATAAGGAAAAAAGGCGTGCAAAGCATTCCGCCGCATTTGTTTTTCTGGTAATATTTGCTTTTCTGTGTACAGCCGTATTGTCGGTGGTGTGGTTCTTTATGTTTTATATGCAAAAGCCGCAGAGCGTTGAGATATATACAGTTCCCAAAATATGCGGCATTGAACTCGATGAAGCAGTAAAAATGCTCGAGGAAAACAAAATGAATCTGGTCATAGCAGGCTCAGGAGCAGGAACAGGAGAGCAGGATGTGGTCGTGTGGCAGAGTATACCTCAGGGCAGCCTGCAGCCTGCAAACGGAACAGTGGAGGTATGGATAGAGCGTGCCGCAGAGGACAACTGGAGCTGGACAGAAAAGGATACGACATTAGAAAGACTGAGTGCGTCGGATATAAATTATAAAATAGAATATGTTAACGAGCCTGCTGCTGCGGACGGTCTGGTGACAAATGTCAGAATAAGCGGCAGCGATGCAGAGGTATATGTAAATGAATTAAATCCGATCAAAATGCCCGATCTGAGCGGAATGTCGGAGAATGAAGCGTTTGAGCGGCTGCAAAAGCTCAATATAGCATACGTTAAGAATGTAAAAAGCGATGCAGAGGAAGCGGCAGGCACAGTATTATCACAATATCCGCAGGCAGGGGATATGATTTACGCAGGAGATACAGCACTTGTTACAGTGTGTATAGGACGTGTGAGGTATCCGATGTTCGAAATGGAAATAAAGGGAGAAAAGGAATACAGCATCAACGCAGGTCAAAGTATATTCCTGAGCGTGGATATATTGCCCGATGCCGCAGGACTGAACGAGGTTATATGGATCAGCTCCGATTCAGCCGTAGCGAAGGTTGAACCGACGGGAAAGGTCACAGCGACAGGTGTAGGCAGCGCGGTTATAACAGCCGAGGCTGAAAGCGGAGCATATAAGTCGGAGATAAAAATAAATGTTTCCGAAGCTGTCACAGGTATAGAAATAATAGAAAAATCACAGATAAACTGGCTTGTGGGAGATGAATTTTCGGCACAGGGAATACGTGTCGCGGCATATACGAGCGGAGGAAATATAATTGATATATCCGATGAATGTGTGATAAGCGGAGCCGATCTGAGCAGGGAAGGCAAAAGTCTGGTCAGTGTTGAATACAAAACAGCAGATCGCACAATAAGCACAGGTTACGATATAAACTGTGCTGAACCGTCGCTCGATATTGATGTCAAGAGCGTCATCCTCGGAATAAATGACAGACATACTATCAATCCCGTCTATTCTCCTGCTTATGCAGATGTCAGATATTATTCGTCCGACGAAAAAATTGCAACAGTGTCAAAGGACGGAGTTATAACAGGAGTCAAATCGGGAAAATGCACGGTAACAGTAGATATAGAGGGCAAAATCAAAAAGGAATGCAATGTTGACGTAAGGAAAAGTGTTGTATATCTTACATTCGATGACGGCCCCAATGCATATACCGATGAGATTCTGACATGTCTGAAAAAGCATAAAGTCAAGGCAACCTTTTTCTGTGTAGGAAATACAAGATATAAGAAATTATATACAAGGATGAAAAATGAAGGTCACGCTATCGGACTGCATTCATATTCGCACACATACTCAAAATGCTATGCAAGCGCAGATGCATTTATAAATGAGCTTGAAAAGCTTCAGGAGCTTGTATATGAGTGTACCGGTGAAAAGCCGATGATCTACAGATTCCCGGGAGGGACGAACAATACTGTCGCAAAAAGAGAAGTAATGCTTGAGATCGTCGAGCGTACACTTGATATGGGTTATTCATACTTCGATTGGAACAGTGTTTCGAATGACACAGATGCAGATGCGACTGCTCAGAGCGTTGCAAAAAGGGTCATCGGAACATGCAATGAAAGTACCGAAAATGTACTTATGCACAATAAAGCGTTCACTGTTGAAGCGCTTGATATAATTATCCCTGCGCTAAAGAGTAAAGGCTATACATTTAAGGTAATAACCATGGATACCCCTCCTATCCGAAGTGAAGTCAGAGGAAAGGGTCATTAAATATTACTGTGATCACGCAGTTGCATAATTTATTGATTTATGGTATACTACCAAATCGTAATCTGAAAATAAACCAACGAAAGGAAGATTTCGTTGCCTATTAAGCGAATAATAGCATTGATGATAGCGGTGCTTATAGTTACAATGTCGGGCTTGGCGGTTCTGGCTACAGAGGGAGAAGCGGATTCTGAAACTACAACCACTACCACAACTACCACAACGACGACAACTACAACTACCACAACGACCGCTGCGACCACAACTACAACTACCACAAAGGGCAGTACATCTGCCACAAAGGGTACGTCAAAGACAACAAAGAAGACTACCAAAAAGACTACAAAGAAGACCACTGCAACAGGGACGACAACTACAACTACCGCGCAGGTGATATCGGGACAGGTAGCAGGCGGATCGGTGACCTTCAAGGACTCAAACAGTAAAAGAGTACCTGTCGGAAAATCGACAACCCTTTATCTGACAATTTCAGATATCAGCGGCAGCTATGCGACGGTTTTTACCGTTAATGATACCAGTATCGTTTCTCTTGAAAAGATAAACAACCAGAGCGTAAAGGTAACGGGAATAAAAACGGGTTCGGTTGTTGTCACAGCGTATATCAACGGACGTACGGCACAATATACGCTTGCTGTAGGCGATGCTCCTGTGACACAGGCGACGACCGCACATACAAATAAAAACGGTGAGTCTGATGAAGAGCCTTTGGAATCAATAGTGACAAATGATGTGGAGCTCGATCTGTTTTCAACACCTGAGAACGATCAGCTGGCTGAATATATTGAGGAATCACAGCAGACAAGCGCAGGCGACATATTGCTCGGAATAATTGGCTTTGCTGCGATTTTCGGCGGTTTTGGCGTAGTACTTTCCGTGATATTCAGAAACCGTACACCGAAGCTGAATCTTTACCCGGGCTCGCGCCGCCGCTTCAATTCGACCGGCACATCGGGCGGCAAACGAAAAAAGAGACTCCTTCCCGATCATTATTACAGAAGAAACGATAAATTCTGAGGTGATATAATTTGGCAACGCCTCCCGAGCTGCTGCGTAACTTTTGTATCGTAGCACATATTGACCACGGCAAGAGCACACTTGCCGACAGAATCCTTGAAAAGACCAGCTCTGTTTCAGCGCGTGAAATGGAGAATCAGATACTTGACAGTATGGATCTTGAGCGTGAGAGAGGCATAACGATAAAAGCACGTGCGGTTGCTCTCAACTATAAAGCAAAGGATGGCAAGACCTATACGTTCAATCTTATCGATACTCCCGGCCACGTTGACTTTAATTATGAAGTCAGCCGTTCTCTTGCTGCCTGCGAGGGTGCGATACTGATCGTCGATGCCTCGCAGGGTATAGAGGCGCAGACTCTTGCAAACACATATCTCGCGGTTGATGCAGGACTTGAGATACTTCCTGTTATAAACAAGATAGATCTCATTTCGGCAGACCCCGACAGATGTATAAGAGAAATAGAGGATGTAATAGGTATTCCTGCCGAAGATGCGCCGAGGATCTCAGCGAAATGCGGAATAAATATCGAGGATGTCCTTGAAAAAATAGTGGAAGTTATCCCGCCTCCCGAGGCTGACCGAGAAGCACCTCTGCAGGCGATGATCTTCGACAGCTACTATGATTCCTACCGCGGCGTTATCGCGTATGTAAGAGTAAAAAGCGGTTCTGTCAAGGTGGGCGATACCATACGTATGATGAATACAGGTGCCGAGTTCCAGGTGGTTGAATGCGGCTTCCTCCGTGCTACCTCGCTCGATCCTGTGGGTGAGATAGCAGCAGGTGAGGTCGGATATATTGCCGCTTCAATAAAAAGCGTTGCAGATGCGCGAGTGGGTGATACCGTTACAAAGGTGGATAACCCCGCCGCAGAGCCGCTTCCCGGCTATCGCAAGGTAAATCCCATGGTATATTGCGGTATCTATCCTGCCGATGGAGCCAAGTATGAAAACCTCCGTGATGCTCTGGGAAAGCTGCAGCTTAATGATGCTGCACTGACCTTTGAGCCGGAAACCTCGATTGCCCTCGGCTTTGGATTCAGATGCGGCTTTCTCGGACTTCTCCACATGGAAATAATCCAGGAACGCCTCGACAGAGAATTTGACCTTGAGCTTATAACCACTGCACCCAGCGTTATTTATAAGATATACAAGACCGATGGCGAAGTGGTTGAAATAGATAACCCGACAAACTATCCCGATCCTGCTCTTATAGACTATTCTGAGGAGCCTATAACCGATGCTCATATATATACGCCTGCCGAATATGTAGGCAACATAATGGAGCTTGCACAGGATCGGCGCGGAACCTTCAAGGGAATGACCTATATCGACACAGACCGTGTCGATATGCATTACGAGCTGCCCCTCAATGAGATCGTATACGACTTCTTCGATGCGATAAAAAGCCGTTCAAAGGGTTATGCATCCTTTGACTATGAGCTTAAGGGCTATGTCAGATCAAATCTTGTAAAGCTCGATATCATGCTCAACGGAGATATAGTTGATGCGCTCAGCTTTATTGTCCATGCAGATAAGGCTTATCCCAGAGCAAGAACCTTGGCAGGCAGATTAAAGGAAAATATTCCTCGCCAGATGTTTGAGGTTCCCATTCAGGCTGCTATCGGCGGCAAGATAATTGCCAGAGAGACCGTAAAGGCAATGCGTAAGGACGTTCTTGCAAAGTGCTATGGCGGCGATATTACCAGAAAAAAGAAGCTGCTTGAAAAGCAGAAAGAGGGTAAAAAGAAGATGCGCCAGCTTGGCTCAGTCTCTGTTCCCTTCGAAGCCTTCATGGCAGTTCTCAAGCTGGACGAAGAATAAAAGCTGTTTTGCCAGCTTTCTATGCAGATATAAATGCGTGCGCTTTGCACGCATTTATTTTTACAGAGGTGAAAAAACATGCGCCCGATCGGAGTGTATATCCACGTACCGTTCTGTGCATCAAGGTGCCCGTATTGTGACTTCCATTCAGGCATCGGAGATGAAGAGACAAAAAAGGAATATGCAAATGCACTGATTCGCGAAATATCTGCATATAAATCACAGAATATACCTGTTGATGCGATTTATTTCGGAGGCGGTACACCGCCGCTGCTCGGCACCGAAAATCTTCAGCGCGTTCTGGAGATGCTTTACAATACATTTTCAGTGTCGGCAAAATCGGAAATAACTGTTGAGGCAAACCCTGCAGATTCGTTGTATGATTTTTTCCGTGCAATGAAATTATCGGGTGTCAATCGTGTATCAATGGGACTGCAGTCAGGAGTTGACAGGGAATTACAGCTGCTGGGCCGCAGACATAAGGCGTGCGATTGTGTGTCCGCATTCAACGAAGCAAGGCGTGCAGGTATAGATAACATTTCGATCGATCTGATGCTTGGGATACCGTCGCAGACAGAACATAGCCTTACCGACAGCATAAATTTTGTGTCAGCTCTCGAGCCCGAGCATATTTCCGCATATCTTCTCAAAATCGAAGAGGGAACACCCTTTTATGAAAATACACCCGATATCCCCGATGAAGACGAAAGCGCACGGCTTTATGAGCAATGCGTGACAGAGCTTTTTCAAAAGGGTTATGACAGATATGAGATATCCAATTTTTCAAAAAAGAACAGAGAGAGCCGTCACAATTTAAAATACTGGAATGCCGAAGAATATCTGGGCTTTGGTGCAGCCGCACACAGCTTTTTTCAGGAAAGAAGATTTTATTATCCTCGAAGCACTGAAATGTTTATAAAGG
Organism: Acutalibacteraceae bacterium; assembly: GCA_045536305.1. Lineage (GTDB taxonomy): Bacteria > Bacillota > Clostridia > Oscillospirales > Acutalibacteraceae > JAISGQ01. The sequence goes on along the minus strand of JAZSNH010000013.1, from coordinate 15,887 downwards.
GAACTGCAGCGATCGATGATGGCGAAGGCGGCGGAGAGGAAGAATATGCAATGCTCAGGCTTCGCCTTGCAGCAGGAATAACCGAGCAGGGCTTTCGGAAGCGTTTTGGTGTTCCGATACCCGAATATATCCGAAAAAACGCAGAAAAACCGGAATTGAACGGACTGATCGTTTCCGACGAAAATTCTGTCAGACTTACAGGAAACGGCTTTCTTTTATCGAACAGTGTTATTTGTGCATTGTTAACATAAAATACTATAAAAATTGTGAAAACAAATAATTATAATGTTTTAACTTCCTAAATCGAAAAGTCTATGCTATAATAATTAAAAATTATTAAGGAGTGTTGGTGAAAATGCAAAAAATAAAGATATTTTGCGATACATCTTCAGATATTTCAAAAGATCTTGCCAAAGAGCTTGATATAGAAATGTTTCCAATTCCTGTGACATGGGGAGACAAAAACCTGCAGGACGGGGTTGATTATACATACGAGGAGTTCTGGAATCTGCTTGAGGGAACAAAGGTTATGCCCACGACCTCACATATTTCTCTTGACACCACATCTCAGGCATATTTGAAGGCATACGAGGACGGCTGCGAAGCTGTCATCCATGTGACCAACAACAGCAAAAACAGCGGTATGTTCAATACTGCGAACATAGCAAAGAAATTTTTCTTCGAAGAGCATCCCGAGGCTGTCGGCAAGTTCAGAATAGAGCCTGTTGATTCCCATACATTTACTCTTGCCTACGCAATGCCTGTAATATACGGAGCAAGGCTTCGAAACAACGGCGGTACCGTAGATGAGATTGTTGAGTTGATGGAAGAGGTAGTGCACAGAGCTGAAATATACATGGTCGTATACGATCTTAAATTCGCCCGTATGTCGGGCAGAATAAGCGCAGCATCTGCAATCGTAGGCGGCGCACTGGGAATCCGTCCGATCATGAGCATGATCCACGGTGAGACAGCAACGCTTGAAAAGCTTCGCGGAGACAGCAAGGTGATCCCGGCGCTTGTCAAGGCGGTGCAGAACAATATGGATCCGAAGTTTAACGAATATGCCATTGTAAGAGGTGCTCCCGAGGCCGAAGCGAACCTTCTCGAAAAGGAAGTCGGCAAAGAGACAAAAATGAAATCCATGGGCATATTCAAGCTTGGCGCCGCAGTTGGAATAAACGTAGGCCCGAAGGCGATGGCTGTAGTTATTCTCGGTAAGGACAGACGTAAATAAGATAAGCAAAAAAGCGTTAAGAAAGCAAACTTTCTTAACGCTTTTCTCTTGCAAGAGGGAATAAAGCAGTGTATTATTATCCCATAGCAAATGAAAGGAATGACCTAAGAATGTCATCAACATGGGGCAACAGTTTAAAAATATCAATATTCGGTGAAAGTCACGGAGTAGGTATTGGTGTTGTAATTGACGGTCTGCCTGCAGGTGAAAAGCTTGATATGGAAGAGCTTCAATTCCAGATGAGCCGCCGCGCACCGGGTAATGACAGCACAGCCACTCCGAGAAAGGAGCAGGATCTGCCCGAGATCTGCTCAGGCATCTTAAACGGCGTGACAACGGGTGCGCCGCTTTGCGCTGTGATAGAAAACTCCAATATGCGCTCGGTAGATTATGAAAAGCTTGCAAGACTTCCGAGGCCGGGACATGCCGATTATACGGGTGCAGTTCATTATAACGGCTACAACGATGTGCGCGGAGGAGGACATTTTTCGGGAAGACTTACAGCTCCTCTGACATTTGCAGGCGCTATATGCAAGCAGATACTTGAAAAGCGCGGCATCACTATCGGTGGTCATATTTACGCTATAGGCAATGTGTTTGACAGACCGTTTGATCCTGTAAAGATCAACTCAAAAATACTCAAGGAGCTTTCTAAAAATTACTTTGCTTTGATGGATCCCACAAAGGAAGACCAAATGCGAAGAATTATAACAGAAGCAAAGGAATCGCTCGACAGCGTGGGCGGAATGGTAGAAATAGCGGTTACAGGTGTTCCTGCAGGCATAGGAGATCCTATGTTTGGCGGTGTTGAAAATGTGCTCTCATCTATTGTGTTCGGAGTCCCTGCGGTAAAAGGCGTGGAATTTGGAGCAGGTTTCAATGTGACCCGAATGAGAGGCAGCGAATGCAACGACCCGTACGCTATTGACGGTGACAATATAATCACCCTGACAAATAACTGCGGAGGAATTCTCGGAGGCATTACAAACGGTATGCCCATCATAATGCGCGCGGCTGTAAAGCCTACACCGTCCATTTCGCAGAAGCAGCAGACCGTTGATCTGAGAGAAAAGCAGGAAACAATGCTTTCGATAGGCGGAAGACACGATCCGTGCATAGTTCCGCGAGCACTTCCTGCGATAGAGTCGGCTGTCGCGGTGGCGATAGTTGACCTTATGAAGTCGGAAGGCAAGCTCAACTAATATAACAAATTAGAAAAATGCGAATAAAATATAAATAATATACAGGTAACTATTGACAAAGTGGTAAAATGCTTATAAGATTTCAGTAACGGTATAATCTGCTGTGAATAAAGCAGCAAATATCGAATATAATTTGACCGAATAAGGAGGTGCGAAGCAAATGGTATTCGAGAAGGTAAAGGCTATCCTTGCAGAGCAGTTTGATGTTGAGGAGGACTCCATCACAACCGAAACCAACATTCAGGAGGATCTCGGTGCTGATTCCCTCGACGTTGTTGACCTCATCATGTCTATTGAAGATGAGTTTGAGTTCGAGGTTCCCGATCATGAGGTAGAGAACATCAAGACCGTAGGCGCTCTTGTTGACTTCATTTCTGCAAACAAATAATTGTGTGCAATAAATTAACCGCAGTGAAAATCACTGCGGTTTTAATTTTTTATGAAAGCTCTGTCCAGTTCATAGAAAGTGATATATCCGCCCATTTCATGCGTTCTCTGTCGAGGCAGTATGCAGAATACGGGGGAGAATCAAGCAAAGGGATAACAGAGGGAAAATAGTTTGCGGCAATGTTCAGATCGTAAATGCCGTAAAACTCCGAGCGGGCAAGATATTCTTCCGATTCTGTGCCAGAAAAGAATCGCCAGCCGCTGTCAGAATATTCCGTAGGCATAACGCGGTAAAACATATACAGCTCTCTTCCCATAATAAGCAAAGTGTCGGGAATGCGGCAGGTGCCGCGGCCGTGAAGGAGCGGCTTTATTTTTTCGTCGGGGATAATAAATTTTTTTTCATAAGACATATTTTCAGATCCTTATTTTGTTCTTATCCAATCAAATCGAATGAATTTTGCAGTTTGCAGATAAGTGCCGACTCCCGATGCGGATAGGCAGGCAAACATATCGCTCTGCGGAGCGATGCAGTACATCTCCGCAGCAAGCTGTCGGGAATAATCTTCAGATATGGTGTTCTTGGTTCGGAAGATAAGTGTTCGGCTTGAAATAAGTGCCGGAACGATCTCGCATTCCTCGTTCCAGCGTTTTACGGCGGCGGCAAGCACATAACCTGAGGGGCATTCGTTCCAGCCGCCGATGGGAAGTGAACATAGTATATCCCACACGGTTGCGGTATGGAATTTAAGAATAAGAATAACATCGCACTGCACATCGGGCTTTGTAAGGTCTGAGGGAATATTTGCTGCAGTAGCGGAGCGTTTTTCAAATCCGATAATATCGAAGTTTTCGTTTCTGTCTGCTTTAAGCTGAGTCAGAAGAAGGGAAGAGTCGGAATCCATTGTTCGATTGCGAATATCGTTAATGCTGAATTTAATAAGGCTTTCGGGAGCGTTCAAAAACTTATCGCTTTGATAGTCGAGCATTCCGAGGTTTGAATATATGTTGCGGACAAGCTCATCATCAGGGAAAACTATAACAGGGGTATATCCAAGCATTTCGGCTTCATACATCAGTTCGTTGTATCGGTTGACAACGGCATCAAAATCGTCACCCGGAAAGGCTTCGTAATCGCTGCAAAGCTGAATTATAGCCTTTGATTGATCGTTAAGCTCAACAGTTGGGCGCACATCGGATTCGCTTGGCTCGCTGACGGGCGGCTGCGAGACGGGAGCAGTATCCTTGCAGGAGCATGAGCATCCAGTAAAGAGCATTAAAACGGCAAGGGCAAAAGCGGCGGCAAAATATTTTATTTTCATATAATTTTAGTCCTCCCGATTGTACGGAGTAAAAAATCTCACTTCATCACGCTGTGTGTAATAAACCACCAGGGGCTTGTTTGATTCCAGCGTGTAGTCAATAGTGTTAAGAGTGCCCTTCGATTTTCCGTCCCATACAGCAACAACGAAATCGGCGTTGTCAACAATGGTGCGGTTACGCACTAACGGAGCAATTTTGCCGAACAGATTATAATCGGGAAGGTATTCCTCCACCGGAAGCTTTTGCTTTTCCGCAAACTGCGCGGCAAGACGATCAACGCCGCGCGCACCGCCCGAAATAACAGCGGAGGCATCGTCGGGTATGAGATCGCAAAGCAGCTCGCAGAAGCGCTCAAAGCTTAATTCTGTATCGCGTGAACCCACAATGGCAATCCTCACGATAGTACACCCTTTCACGTTTATTGAGCATATTATACACAAAAAAACGATGTCTTTCAACAGCAACAAGGCAGTAATCAAAACAAATTCGCAAAAAAACTTGCAAGCTTACGGCGAATGTGATATATTATAATTGGGGAAAGTTGGATTTGAGGTGATTTGCTGTGCTTATACTCTCAATTGAATCATCGTGCGATGAAACTGCAGCTGCGGTGGTCAAAGACGGCAGAGAGCAGCTCTCAAGTGTTGTTGCGTCTCAGGTCGAGCGGCATGTTGTTTTCGGCGGAGTAGTTCCTGAAATAGCAAGCAGAATGCATACCGAGTGCATATCGGGCGTTGTCGGTGAAGCTCTGTCAAAGGCAGACAGGACAATAGAAGAAATTGATGCAATTGCCGTTACGGCAGCACCGGGCTTGATCGGTGCGCTGCTTGTGGGCGTAAACTTTGCAAAGGGTCTTGCTTTTTCCGCAAATAAACCTCTCGTTCCGGTGCATCATCTCAGAGGCCATATTGCGGCAAATTATATTGCCCATCCCGAATTAAAGCCTCCGTTTCTGTGTCTTGTAGTATCCGGAGGTCACAGCCATATTGTAAAAGTCAATGACTATACCGATATGGAAATAATCGGCAGAACAAGAGACGATGCCGCAGGAGAAGCGTTTGACAAAACCGCCAGAACGATGGGTCTGCCTTATCCGGGTGGCATATATCTCGATAAGCTCGCAGAAAATGGAGATCCCGATGCGTTTAAGTTTACAATCCCGAGAATAAGCGACGGACCGTACGATTTTTCTTTCTCCGGTATCAAGACTGCATCAATAAATATAATGCATAATCTGGCACAAAAGGGACAAGAGATTCCCAAAGAAGATCTGGCAGCGTCCATTCGAGCAAGTGTTGTACACATGCTGACAAGGAAGTTTATCGCAGCAGCGAAAGATCTGGGAGAAAAGACACTTGTTCTTGCGGGCGGTGTTTCCGCCAACAGACTGCTTCGCTCAAGAATGGAGGAGCTTGCCGCGGAAAACGGGATGAAGCTCTACTATCCGCCGCTGTCTTTGTGCGGCGATAATGCCGTAATGATAGGCTCTCAGGGCTATTATGAGTTTATGGAAGGACATATTGCGGACATGAGTCTCAATGCCACAGCGGCAATGTCAATAGATAAGGAATTTATATGGTAAAATGATACAAAAACATTGGCAAATTATCATAAAAACTTTCTGATGGAATTGTTTATTAATTCACAAAGATAGTGTATACTTAACGATAGGATATACAGAAAGAAAGGGCGAAAAATAATATGTGGTTCAAGAAGAAAAAAGCAAAAAATGCCTTGAATGAAAGGAGCACTATACAAATGACAAACAACAAAAGCATCCTTAACTGGATCGACGAGATGACCAAGCTGATGAAGCCGGACAATATTGTCTGGATCGACGGCAGCGAGGAACAGATCGAGGCACTCCGCAAGGAGGCATGCAGCACAGGCGAACTTCTCAAGCTTAACGAGGATAAGCTCCCCGGCTGCTATTACCACAGAACTGCAGTCAACGATGTTGCGCGTGTTGAAGGCAGAACCTTCATCTGCACTCCCACAAAGGAAGAAGCAGGCCCCACCAACAACTGGATGGAACCGGCAGAGGCATATAAAATGCTCTATGCTATCGCAGAAGGTCGTTACGCAGGCAGAACCATGTATATTATCCCCTATTCCATGGGTCCCATCGGTTCTCCCTTCTCCAAGGTCGGTATCGAGCTGACTGACTCCATCTATGTTGTACTCAACATGGTCATTATGACCAGAGCAGGCAAGGCTGTTCTCGATGCATTCGATGAGAACTCCAATGACTGGGTACGCGGTCTCCACGCTAAGTGTGACATCGATGAAGAGAAGAGATATATCTGCCAGTTCCCCCAGGATAACACCATCATCTCCGTTAACTCCGGTTACGGCGGAAACGTTCTCCACGGCAAGAAGTGCTTCGCACTTCGAATCGCTTCCTATCAGGGCTGGAAGGAAGGCTGGATGGCAGAGCACATGCTTATCCTCGGCGTTGAGAATCCTCAGGGCGAGGTCAAGTATATCTGTGCAGCATTCCCCTCTGCATGCGGCAAGACAAATCTTGCAATGCTTATTCCGCCTGAGGTATATAAGGACAAGGGCTATAAGGTATGGTGTGTCGGCGACGACATCAGCTGGCTGAGAATAGGCGAAGACGGCAGACTCTGGGCATGTAACCCCGAGAATGGCTTCTTCGGCGTTGCTCCCGGGACCAACGAAAAGTCCAATCCCAATGCACTTGCATCAACTCGTCAGGGCACCATCTTTACAAACGTTGCTCTTAATCTTGATGACAACACTGTTTGGTGGGAAGGTCTCGATAAGAATCCCCCTGTCAACGCACAGGAGTGGAAGGGTGCCGATGTTAACGGCGTAGAGTTTACCGCAGAGGGCAACAAGCTTGCTCATCCGAACTCTCGTTTCACCGCTCCCGCAAAGAACTGCCCCTGCGTATCCTCTGAGTTTGACTCCACTGCAGGTGTTCCCATTTCTGCTATCGTATTCGGCGGCAGAAGAGCAAAGACCGCTCCGCTGGTATACCAGTCCCGCGACTGGAACAACGGTGTATTCGTAGGCTCTATCATGGCTTCCGAGACTACTGCTGCAGCAACAGGTGCAGTAGGCGTTGTCCGTCGTGACCCGATGGCAATGCTCCCCTTCTGCGGCTACAACATGGGCGATTACTGGCAGCACTGGTTCAACATGGGCGAGAAGCTTGGCGACAAGGCTCCCAAGATCTTCAACGTCAACTGGTTCAGAACCGATGACGAAGGTCACTTCATCTGGCCCGGCTTCGGCGACAACCTCCGTGTTCTCGATTGGATCCTCAAGAGATGTGAGGGTGAGGTAGAGGCTCAGGAGACCGCTATCGGTTATGTTCCCAACGCTGAGGATATCAACCTTGAAGGTCTTGATTTCACAGTTGAGCAGCTCGAGGGCATCCTCAATGTTGACAACGACCTCTGGAAGGCAGAGATCGACGGTATCGAAGAATTCTACGCCAAGTTCGGCGATAAGCTCCCTGCTGAGATGCAGGCACAGTTCGATGCATTCAAGGCTCGTCTTAACTAATTAAATATAAAGAGCCTCGACTTATCGCCGAGGCTCTTTTCACAATGAAAAAAGTTTAGGTCAAGCCTTTTCAAAGGCTTGTGGGGATTCAAGGGGCAACGCCCCTTGATAGGGTTTGGGACAACGTCCCAACTTTCCGTAATAAATAAATGTGGGCGAAATCGCCCACATTTTAAAAGAGTGATCAGTTGATGGCTTCGCCCTCAAACTCCTGATTCAAGGGGCTTTGCCCCTTGAAAATCCCCACCAAAGGGGCAAAGCCCCCTTTGGAAACCCATCATTTTGCAATGAGGTGAATTTATGGAATCTAAGGCAAAGAAATGCCTTGACCTGTTTCGTGTATTCTTTAAAATAGGTGCATTTACCTTTGGAGGCGGCTATGCTATGATACCGCTTATCAAGCGTGAAGTATCCGAAAAGCGCGACTGGATAAGAGAAGAGGAGATGCTTGATGTTATAGCGGTTGCAGAAAGCACACCGGGACCTATCGCCATCAACTCCGCGACATTCATCGGCACACGCAGAGCAGGCTGGCTGGGTGCGCTTTGTGCCACAATGGGCGTAGTAGTGCCCTCGTTTCTCATCATTTTTATAATATCGATCTTTTTTAAGCAGTTCGCGGAATATGAGATAGTGCAGTTTGCGCTTTTGGGACTTCGCTCAGGAGTTCTTGCTCTTATTGTAAAAGCACTTTTCTCAATGTCAAAGCATTGCCCGAAGAATATCGTTTCTTACATCATTGCCGCAGGCGCGTTTGCCGCATCGGTATTTTTTGGCGCAAATGTATTTGTGATAATCCTCTGCTGTGCTCTCGCAGGACTGGCATTTTCCTTTACTCCCTTAGGAAAGGAGAATGCCAAATGATCTATATTGAATTATTTCTTACCTTCTTTATGATCGGAGCCTTCACCTTTGGCGGCGGGTATGCTATGCTGCCTCTTATAACCGAGGAGGCGACAGCTCGAGGCTGGGCGACAATGGAGGAATTAACAAACTTTGTGGCAATAAGCGAAAGCACTCCCGGACCCTTTGCGGTAAATATTGCGACCTTTATCGGCGCTGAAAACGGTGGTTTTTTCGGATCTGTCTGTGCCACTCTCGGTGTCGTCATGCCGTCCTATATCATAATCCTCATCGTTGCAAAATGCTATGAGAAATTCAACTCCAGCAGAATAGTAAAGGGTGTCATGAGCGGACTTCGCCCTGCCGCCATAGGACTTATCGCCGCGGCTGTTATCAATATGGGAGAGACCGTACTGTTCCCCAACGGCATTGCATGGTCTGTGTTTACAACCCCTGCATTTATTTTATCGGCACTTCTTGCGGCTGTAATGTTCTTTGTGGTTATGAAGTTCAAAAAATTCAGTCCAATATGGATAGTGGCAATATCTGCAGTTGTTGGAATAGCAGCAGGATATATACTCAAAGCTTTTGGTATAAATCTTCTCGGATAAAAAATCAAACTCAGCCCCCTCTGACGAGGGGGCTGTTTTCGTTTTACGAAAATTGGGGAAAAGATAATAAAAAATAAATTTTATATTTAATTTTATTTTACTATTGACTTTAATAAAACTAAAGTATATATTTAATATTGTTAAAGGGAGGTGACAATAAATGCCAATCACAAGCCTGCCTGAATGGATGAGCGAGCTTGACGATGAAGACCTTTCATTTATCAGAAATTTTATTTTAACATCGGGATCAATGAAAGAAATCGCAAATTTATACGGAGTTACATATCCCACCGTTCGTCTTCGGCTTGACAGACTAATACAAAAAATACAGATAACGCAGTCTGCGGGAAATGATCGCTTTATCTCCCTTGTCAAGAAGCTTGCAATTGATGAAAAGCTTGATGTTGACACAGCAAAAACGCTTATCTCTGCATATAAAGAAACAAGAAAGGAAGAAAATAATGGCTAGTTTAATCGGAATAATTATTTTACTTGCGATCCTTGCAGGCTTTGCAGGATTTATAGTGCTTCAGGTAAAGCTTTCAAAGAAAGAAGCGACAATGCCGGGACTTATTCTGCCGATAATATCCTTTGTGTTTGCATTGGTGGTTGTATTATCGCTTTTCCAGTTTATGTTGTTTAATACAGTATCTTACTCATCGGTATCTGAGTCTATCGGATATTACGATGAGGACGGTAACTTTGTAGTAGAAACCGAAAAGACCGAGTATTATGATGACATGGAGGAATATCAAAATTACGAAGAAACGACAACGATAGGCTTTAGCCGGATCGGACTGGTTATTTCTGTGGTGATGAATTTAACTCCCACTGTCGTGTTCCTCGTTATTTATTTCGCCTGTCATCCGTTCAAGAAAAGGAAAGAGAAAAATACAAAGCAAACAGAGCTCGACAAAATGAGCATCAGTGACCTGTAATAAAAAACCGACCTGTGCAAGCAGGTCGGTTTTGCTGTAGGGGGGTACTGCCTTTTTGCAAAATTTATATTATCTTCTCGAAAGCCATTCTGGGACTTTCGTGATAATAGACTATACCGCAGTATGTAAAGCCTTCACGCTCGATAATATGACGCATTTTCTTATTGTCTTCGTGAGTATCTATCCTCAGAGAAAAAATACCGTTTGCAGCACACAGCCTGCACGCAAAGCGAAAAACCGCTTTAGATGCTCCCTTGCCGCGTCCCGATGAGCTGAAAGCAAGACGATGAATGACCGCATAGCCTTGCTCTGAAAGCCATTTGACCTCCGGCGAAGCATAAGCAGGTTCGCCATCAAAGCTTATGCAGACATAGCCGAACGGAACATCATCGTCTGTTACGAGATATCCGCGGCAATTTGCAACATCATCAGCAATATTTTCTATGTTTGGGCTTGTCTCAGTCCATTGATAGAAGCCTTGCTCACGCTGATGACGGCGAGCCTCATCGATAAATTGCATACAAAGAGGTATGTCCTTTTTCTTTGCAAGTTTGAATCCGATCATTAAATTTCCTCCGAGATTGCATTTAATATCGCCTCAACGTTTTCCTCGGAATACTCTATTTCGGAAGAATACATTCGTGCGATCTCACATACATCATCACCGCAAACAGAACAAATGGCACGGATTATATTGGTGCTGAGAATTGCAAAAGCAATTCGTTCTTTTAATCTTCCGTCATACATTCCGTCGGCAAGGTGACGATAAATGAAGTAAACAAGCAGCTGTTCGAGTGTGGTATCAGATATTGGGCTTTTGCGAATATCGGCATCATTAAGAAAACACAGCTTTTCGCTCCATGAAGGCTCAAGCCGTTCCAGTTTTTTATAAAAATCTGACCATTTAAAAAGATCGCAGCTTGAAAACGTTATATTGTGTTTACATAAAACGGCATTGATCCGATCGTCGATGCTTTGAGATCTTTCCTGCAAAACATCAAAAATACTGCTGCGAAAATCAAAGAAACTATTATCGGGGATTTCCGGTTCTTCTGTATCTGCCTCAATTTCGATAAGCTGCATTTTTTCCTTGCGTTCTAAAATCAGCTTTGCCGCTACCTCACAGCACAGCCCGAGACCTATTTCGATCCGATCATCGTAAAAATTGCGAAATCTCGGATGGTCAGAGCATATTTGGCACAAAGCGCCTTCGCCGAGTTCAAGAATTATATCGCAAAGATTATCCTTATTAAGAAATGGACATCTCTCTTTTTCGCTCAGCTTAAAGAATGGTGTATCGCCCTCGACCAAAATATTCTCAGAAAGCCGTTTGCCAAAATCGCCCTCAATGGAGCTATATAAATCGTGGGTATCTTCGTCAATATCTATCTCCCAGCCTATACAGCAGCTATGTTTACATAATCCTGCTGTACATTTGAACTGAGTATAATAATCCGGCGCAAAGATCTTCATAGCCGTGTGCCTCCGTTGGGTGAGAAAGATCAGTCCGGACACCGCAAAAAGAAGATCCGGACTGATTTATTTATTGTTTTTTATGCCTTTTTTGCATTCTTTTTTTCTGCCTTCAATGCTCTTTTTTCTTCTTTTTTTCTGAGCTTTGCTCTTCTTTTTGCAGCCTTACGAGCAAAGCGTCTTTCTTTTGGGGTAAGAGAGGCTAAAAGCATCTCGGCAAAATCACCTTGTATATTTCCTATACATGCTTCTTCTTTTTCATCCTCAAAAATATCAATATCATCTTCGGGTGAATTTTGTGCATCGAGGATTTCAGCTATTGCTTGCTCAGCATCGGTGTTGCCAAGCTCAGAGGATTTTTTAAACCAGTTCATTGCCGTGTCGAAATCGGGCTCCTGACCGTCAAGTCCCTGACAATAGAGAACTCCGAGATTAAAGGCTGCATCGGAGTTGCCGAGTTCGTATGCTTTTTTATACCAGCGGATCGCTTTTTCTTCGTCCTTTTCAACACCTTCACCTGTGTCATAGGTAACGGCTATGACGTATGCGGCATCACTGCTGCCGTTTTCGGCGGCAGCGGTATACCAGTATAGAGCCTTGTCTATATCCTGAGGGATACCTAATTCGTAAGATTCCATGTAATAGAGGCTTGCCAGTGTATAAGCGGATTCAACATGTCCGAGCTCGGCTGCCTTCGTAAAATATTCTATACATTTTTCGCTGTCCTTGGCGGTAAGAAATGCCGCGGCAGCTATATATAGCTGCTGAGGATCGTTGCAGTCGGCAGCGATAGAATTTGCAGCGTTTTTGATAAGCTCGGCAGGAGTCTTATCACCGCGCATGGGATTTGCTGTGTACATCCATTCGTTGTATTTGGCGTAATATTCGGCTGCCTTTTCCTTGTCGCAGGGAACTCCGTCGCCGTCTTCATATTTTGTGGCAAGAAAATAAAGCGCGACAGTGCTTCCCAATTCGGCCGCCCTTGCAAAATATGCGAATGCTTTGGCAGGATCCTTTTCTGTAAATTCGCCGCTGTCATAAATAATTCCCAGTATTGCAAAAGCATCGGGAAAGCCTGCACGTGCAGCTCTTGTAAGATAGCGAACTGCTTTTGAAAGATCCTTGTTTACACCAAGACCGAGGTAGTATGTATTTCCAAGAAGATAGTTTGCCTCCTCGTTGCCAAGCTCGACGGCTTTATTGAGAAGAGAGAAGGCTCTCTGTATATCGGGAGCAACAGAGCCTGAACCATAAAGATAGATCTGGCCGAGAGAAACCAAGGAGTTTGCGTGTCCAAGCTCAGCGGCACGAGCAAAATACTCTACAGCCTTGCTGACATTCTCCTCTGTGCCGATACCCCAGCGATAGATATCACCGAGATAATACATCGAGCGCACATCTCCCATATCGGCAGCCGAAAGGAGATATTCCATGCCTTTTTTCGGATTTGTATCGATGCCTTCGCCGTTTACATATAAATAGCCGAGAGAATAAAGGGAGTTTATATGCTTAAAGGAAGCACCTTTTTCGGCATATTTAAAAGCTTGAGAATACTCGCCGAGAGTGTAAAAATGAGAATGCAGCGCATGGGCGGCATCGCCCTTAAGCTTGAGAGTTTCCTCGTCATCGCCGTAAACAGCGATAACAGAATCAAGCAGAGCAATGCCTTTTTCGACATTCTTTTCGGTATACAGTCCGCGGAGATATCCGTAACCCATATAGTAGATCTGCATTGGCATAAGCTTGCTGGGAGAGTAATTGCATAATTCTGAGTCAAAGAATCTTTTTATGCTCAGACCAAGATCTACGTCAACGATAAAATGATCCAATGCGCGCGAGAAGGAATCATCAAAGTGCTGAGCTTCGGGAGATACTTTGCCGTTTTCGCCGCCGGACGGCCATTTCAATGCCTGAATATGAGAACCTATCCTTTCCATTGCAATGGTATAATCAGACGGATTGATATCGAAAATAATAGGGATTATAGGCTTCTGCTGTTTTTTTGCTGCAGCAATTTCATTTTCCCAAACATAGGTTGATTTAAGAATGTTTTCGGTTAAAAGCAGAACAACAACGTCACATTCAGAAATAGCCTGATAAATTTCGTTGTCATAGTCCTTGCCGGGGGTGAGCTTTGTATCATACCAGACAGCGCAATCGACCATACGAAGTATCTTGTCTGCAATTATCTTGCAGCGGTTGGTCAGAGCGTTATCGGTCTGTTTGTAGCTGATAAAAACCTTTCTGCGTCCTTGATGAGGAAGATATTTTTCGGTCATAGGGTCAATTCGTGTAAGATATACAGAGCTTCCCATAGCAGGCATGGTCATTCACCTTTTCTAAAATTCAAAAAATATTATATAGCCCAATTTCCGTTTTCGAAGATGGCAATTTTACTGCCGTCTTTCTTTGTACCTGTAACATTAAGATCTTCGGTTCCGAACATAAAGTCAACGTGAGTTTTCGACTGATTGCAGCCTGCCTTATCCTTTTCTTCATCGCTCATATCAACGCATCCCTTCATGTTGATAGGGTAAGCACTGCCGAGAGCAAGGTGGCAGGAAGCATTTTCGTCAAACAAAGTATTGTAGAAAAGTATGCCGGTTTCTCTTATCATGGATTTGAACGGAACGAGAGCGATCTCGCCAAGCCTCTTTGCGCCCTCGTCAACGCTGAAAAGCTGATCGAGAGCATCCTTCCCGATCTCGGCATCGTATTCGGTGACCTCGCCGTCCTTGAAGGTGAGGCGGAATTTATCTATGGTCATGCCCTGATAAATAAGCGGCATAGAGCTGTGAACGACACCATTTACACCGTACTTGTGAGGCATGCAGAAAACCTCTTCGGTGGGCATATTTGCCTGAAATTCAATATTTTTGTCAACAGTAACCTCAGAACCGCCTGCCCAGAGATAATTATCAACCAGCTCAACGGTAAGGTCAGTTCCCAGAGAATTAGTGATATGCAGGCTCTTTAAATTGGCCTCATTGAGTATGTCGCAGTGGTCGTGCAGAGCCTTGGAATGAGTGTTCCACGAAGCCATCGGATCGGCCTCGTCAATTCGAACAGTGTGGTAGATGCAATCCCACAGCTTTTCAACAGCAGCCTGAGTTTCAAGCTCGGGGAAAAGCTTTTTTGCCCATGCAGGGGAGGCAGCCGCAACAACAGTCCACTGGTTGACAGATTTGTCGATCTGATCGCGGAATGGGGCAGAGGCAACAGAATTAGCCCTGACCGCAATACCTATCTTGTTTGCGTCAAGACCGCTGAGCACATCGGGGTCGTCTGCAATAAGGGAAATAAAGCAGCCCCCTTTTTTTGCAATGTCAATTCTTGGGGCATGAACCCATTCGGGGACATCGCCCAAAGCCTCTTCTGAGGCATACATATAGCGAAGCCTTGAAACCTGCTCATCGGCATAGCGAAGAGTAACATCGCCCGCACCTGCCTTCCAGCATTCCTCGGCAAGAATACGGGCAAAGTCAACAGCCTCCACATAAGTGGTGATAAAAACCTGCTGACCGGGCTGAATATTTACGCCGACCTTAGCGATAAGCTCGGCGTAAATCTTTGCGTCTTTTTCTCTGTACAAGTTTATCAACTCCATAAGAATAATATAGCTATTTTAACACATTTGCGGTATAAAATCAGCGGAATAAGTAAATAACGGCGAAAATTTTTTATGTTATTCAAATTTGCTGTAAATAATGGTATTATAGAAATATCAGGTGTGCACACACCTATATATTATAACACACTATCTCAGATTTTGAAAGGGTCATAACATGATTACCGTAACGAATTTAAGTCTCGCTTTCTCGGGGTCAAACCTTTTTAAGGATGTAAACCTCAAGTTTGTGCCCGGCAACTGCTATGGCATAATAGGTGCAAACGGAGCGGGAAAGTCAACGTTCCTTCGTATTCTTTCAGGAGAGCTTGAACCCTCGACAGGCGAGGTCATAATTCCCGAAAACACAAGAATGTCAGTGCTCAAGCAGGATCACTTTGCATTCAACGAATATTCCGTGCTCGATACGATAATTATGGGCAATCGCCGCCTTTATGATTGTATGAAGGAAAAGGATGCTCTTTACATGAAAGAGGATTTCTCCGATGAGGACGGTGAGCGCGCATCTGAGCTTGAAGGTGAGTTTGCCGAAGTCGGAGGCCAAGCGGTCTTAGGAAGACAAAGCCCCAGGGCAACTCCTTGGCTCACAGAACGACATGGCTACGATCCGACTTTACGACGTGATGAAGGAAAAAGATGCCCTTTACATGAAAGAGGATTTCTCCGATGAGGACGGTGAGCGCGCATCTGAGCTTGAAGGTGAGTTTGCCG
>JAZSNH010000006.1:0-23415 GCA_045536305.1 Acutalibacteraceae bacterium | reverse complement strand
TCAGAGCATCTGTATATTTCTTACCGTGTTTCATTTAATCAATATCCTCCCAAATAGTGGTGATGGGTGAGCTTTTGGCTCCCCGGGGCGGAACAAAGTCCTCCCACTTTTTCTTGGGGCAATTAGTCCTCTACGACTACGCCCATGCTGCGTGCGGTACCCTCGATCATGCTCATTGCTGTCTCAATGGTAGCAGCGTTGAGGTCGGGCATTTTGAGCTCTGCGATTTCCTTGACCTGTGCCTTGGTGATGGTAGCAACCTTAGTCTTGTTGGGAACGCCGGAGCCGGAGTCGATTCCGCACTTTTTCTTGATAAGAACAGCAGCAGGCGGAGTCTTTGTGATGAAGGAGA
The DNA here is from genome assembly GCA_045536305.1 of Acutalibacteraceae bacterium. Lineage (GTDB taxonomy): Bacteria > Bacillota > Clostridia > Oscillospirales > Acutalibacteraceae > JAISGQ01. The sequence continues at coordinate 23,063 of JAZSNH010000006.1, read as the reverse complement.
AGGAGCGGTCTGCATAAACGGTGATAACGACCGGAATGATAAGGCCGACATCGTTCTTGGTGCGCTCGTTAAATTCCTTCGTAAACTGCATGATGTTAACGCCGTGCTGACCGAGAGCAGGACCTACGGGGGGAGCCGGTGTAGCCTTGCCTGCGGGGATCTGAAGTTTAATATAACCTGTTACTTTCTGAGCCATTTGAAATTGCACCTCCAAAATTCGTGGTAGTTACGGAATCTCTGCCCTGCAAAAATTCCTCCCACCTTAAAGCCCTCACCTGTGCAAGGGCAGGATCGTTAATCGAGTGCGACGACCGACTCGACGGGAAGCTCGACCGGAGTTTCGCGGCCGAACATACTGATACTTAAGTTTACAACGCCCTTTGCGGCATCAATATCGGTAACGGTAGCAAACATGCCTTCAAACAGGCCGTCAACGACCTTGACCGAATCGCCGATCTCAAAGGGAGCCGAGACCTCGACCGAACCGACACCCATACGGGCGACTTCTTCGTCGGTGAGGGGTATAGGCTCGGAATCCGGGCCCACAAAACCGGTGCAGCCTCTGATGTTGCGCACGAGATACCAGGTGTCGTTGGTGCAAATCATCTTAACGAGAACATATCCCGGGAAGATCTTGCGCTCAACTTCCTTCTTCTCGCCGTCCTTCAGCTCGGTGACGATCTCGGTAGGTACTCTTACCTCCTGGATCATGTGCTGAAGTCCGCGGTTTTCGACCACCTGCTCTATATTGGTTGCGACCTTATTCTCGTAGCCCGAGAATGTGTGTACGACATACCACAGAGCTTCCGGTGAATAATCTCTGCTGTTATCTGACATTCACTGTGCCTCCTTTTACACGCGGTTTTATGTACCTTGGTACATTACTCTGCGTCGGAAGGGGTAGCTGTTTCTGTCGGGGAAGCGACATTGCCCATATTTGCCAATGCGCCGTTGAGCTGTGCTGTGATGTTCTTGTAATTATCGATATAATTCTTAACAACATCGGAATCGGAGCTTACGCAGGCGGTATCATACTTGCCGTCTACAGTCAGTACATAGTATTCCTTTTCGGGATACATATCGCTGATGCTTGCCTCGCTGAGCTCGGAGTCTGCAAAAATGTCAGCGGTTGATGCAAGAACATAGTTAAGATCCAGGTCGCTTTCGGACATGTTAAACTGCGGAGCCTCGACCTTATCGGTCTTGAGAAGAGCCTCACGACCGAGAGTAAGGATGGTATCAACGCCCCAGATGAACAGACCGACGATAACAACTACGGCGATCGTTACAAGGGAGTTTCTGACAACCTCAGGAAAAGTCGGCCAGGATATCTTCTTAAGCTCGCTCTTGTACTCGCGGAAGAATTTCTTTATCTTCTGCCAGAGACCGGGCTTATCGCTCTTTTTCTTGGCGACTTCCTTCTTTTCGGGATTTTTCTTATCTGCCATTTTCTTTTTTGCCCCCTTATTTGCTTTCCTTGTGCAGGGTGTGCTTTCTGCAGAACTTGCAATACTTACGCATTTCAAGCCTGTCGGGGTTGTTTTTCTTGTTCTTGTTGGTTACATAGTTGCGCTGCTTGCACTCTGTGCATGCCATGGTGATTTTAACTCGCACTTAACGGCACCTCCTGATTATACCGCGTCTGCGGCATTTTAGCCTCCCTCGCTGTGAATTTGAGGGCAACACAAAAAAAGCCCTCTGCGAGGTATAAAGAGTATAGCATAACAAAGTCGGTACAGTCAAGTGTTTTTTTGGCTTTTTTCAGCGGCTTTGGGGGTTTTCTACCTCTTGTGTGCGATATGTCGGCATAAGCCAATATCTTGGGGATTTGCCGCCTGTTTATTTACCTCGACAGGCACAAAGCTTTGCCCATTTAACACGAATTTAACTTTCGGCCTTATAAATTAACGGACATTTAACTTGAGCTATTATTTTTCTGCTGTTATAATCAAGATGACAAAAAAGGGGAAATAACCCTTTTGAAAGGAATGATTAAATGGCACTTTCCTTAATGGACTATATTTCGCAGATGCTTCAGTATCCCGCGCTTATAGTGACAACGGTGCTTGTCCTTGCCGTTATACTCGTAAACGGCTGGACCGATGCGCCGAACGCTATCGCGACCTGCGTCTCAACGCGCGCAATGAAGCCGGGCGCGGCTATACTCATGGCGGCGGTATTCAATCTGCTCGGCGTTCTTGTGATGACCGCCGTCAACCAGAAGGTGGCAATGACCATATATAACATGGTCGATTTCGGAACAGACACAGGCAAGGCTCTCATTGCGCTGTGCGCGGCGCTTGTGGCCATCGTGCTCTGGGCGACCTTTGCATGGTGGTTCGGAATACCCACCAGCGAAAGCCATGCTCTTATAGCAGGTCTGTCCGGTGCTGCCATCGCACTGAACAACGGCTTTGACGGCATAAACGGCGGAGAATGGATGAAGGTCATCTACGGCCTCGGTCTTTCCACCTTCCTCGGCTTCGGCATGGGCTTTATAACCGTCAAAATCGTGGAGCTTTCCTGCCGCAGAGCAGATAAGCTCAAAACCGACGGTTTTTTCAGAAAGGGTCAGATCGGCGGAGCCGCCGCAATGGCATTCATGCATGGCGCTCAGGACGGTCAGAAATTTATCGGCGTGTTTCTCCTTGGTATGTTCCTCGTTCAGGGTCAGGCCGATACAGGCGCCATAGCCGTTCCTCTCTGGCTGATGATCCTTTGCGCGGGCATTATGGGCCTCGGCACCTCGATAGGCGGCTACAGGATCATAAAATCCGTCGGCATGGATATGGTAAAGCTTGAGACCTATCAGGGCTTTTCCGCCGATCTTGCGGCCGCAGGCTGTCTGCTTATCTCCAGCGTAACAGGCATCCCTGTCTCCACCACCCATACAAAGACGACCGCCATAATGGGCGTCGGTGCCGCAAGAAGCATAAAAAGGGTAAACTGGAGCGTTGTCAAGGAAATGGTCCTTACATGGGTGCTCACCTTCCCCGGCTGTGGACTTGTCGGCTTCGGCATGGCAAAGCTGTTTATGTTAATATTTTAAGTGAATATTACTGATTGTATATAGGAGGAATATAAAATGGCCAAGAAAAACGCTTATAATTATTTCAAATTCTTTATCGAAATGGCAAAATGTGCTCACGATGCCGCCGATTATCTGAAAAAATGCTTTGCAAATTACGAGGGTGAGGATATAAGGACCATGCTCACGGAAATGCATGCCATCGAGCACAGTGCAGACCTCAAAAAGCACGAAATGAGCGAAAAGCTTCTGCGCGAATTTCTCCCCCCGATCGACCGTGATGATATAATGGAGCTTTCCTCCTCCCTCGATCAGGTCGTAGACGGTATCGAGGATGTTGTTCTCAGACTTTACATGTTCGATGTGCGCTGCCTCAGAGACGAAGCAAAGCAAATGGCAGAGATAGTCGTTTCTCTCTGCAGCGAGCTGACCGAGCTTCTCGCTGATTTCGAAGGCTTTAAAAAGAAGCTTCCCGACCTTAAGAGGCACATTATCGCGATCAACAATTTCGAGGAGCAGGCAGATAAGGTATATATCGAGGCGATGCATACCCTTTATACAGGCACCGCCTCTGCTGCCGAGCTGTGCGCCTGGAAGGAGATATACGATTTCCTCGAGCGCTGCTGCGACCGCTGCGAGCATGTTGCCGATGCGGTAGAGACCGTTATACTGAAAAATTCCTGATTTTGACAAAAAAGCCTTCCCCGAGGGGAAGGCTTTTTTCATAATCAGATAAGAGCTTTTATAAACTCCGTAAGCTCAGAAATACTGAGCTGAGCTTCAATGTCATACCATATTCCGTTTCCTTGGAATATCGTATAATAAGTGCCGCCTACTTCATAGATATACATTTTAACACCGTCAATCCTTGACGGTGAGGCACCGCTGCATTTAATTATGCAGTCTCTCAGCGGTTCGCTGACTCCGCACACTGCCATATTTATACGCCCTCCTGAAGGATTGCTGATATCGAATCTGTAATCGAAGGGGCTGTATTCTTCGCGGCGCACCCCGTTTTCGTCCCAGCGGGAAAGATAGGACCACATTTTTTCAGCGGTATAGCCTTCGGGGATGCGAGCGGCAAAATCAGTCCACGCCATACCGACTCTGTTTTCAAAGCTGTCCTTTACCTCATCGGAGAGATCGTTTATATCATACCACTCTATAATAATATCCATATCAGCCACCGCCATCGACAGGTCGTCGCGGTTTATGCGGATAATGTCCTCTGCTTCAGCGGAATAATGCGTATCTGTGTCGGATTTGCTGACAGCAGGATTAAGCTGCTTTGACAGCGGCAATAAAGCGGCAGTGACAGCCAGTATAAGTACTGCGGCAGCAGCTGCTGATGCAGCTATTATTCCGCGGCGGCTTTTTGGGCGGTACTGCGCGGCTTCTTCTATGTATTTTTCCGAAATGTTTCCCACAGCCTCGGAAATTTTTGAACGCTTCATAATGAAAAACCTTCCTTTCTCAAATGTTCGCAAAGTCTGCGGCGAATTCTCGACAGCCTGACGTAAACGGTGTTTGCTGTCAATTTCATTTTATCTGTAACGGCATCTATAGAATCGCCGAACCAGTATCTTCTGATAAATATCACACGATTTTCCCTGCTGAGAGTGCCGAGAAAACAATTGAGGGCAGAGGTCAGCTCACTTACACCTTTGAAATCGGGCGACGGCATACACTCTGCCAGCTCGTCAAGAGCGGCATCATAAAAGCTGTTTCGCCGCTGTGCGGTGTTTTTGTGATAGCGCGCAGTGCTGATATTGCGCACTATCCTGCAGACATATGCGGTAAGAGGGTTGGGATTCTGAGGCGGAACGGTGTTCCACACTCCGAGATAGGCATCGTTTACACATTCCTTTGCATCTTCTTCGCTTTTGAGTATATTTCTCGAAATGCTCATACATAAAGCCCCGTATTTTTCGTCGAGTCTTTCGATGGCTTCCTCTGAGCGCTCAAAAAACAGCGAAATAATCATATTGTCCTCCACTTCTGTCACCTCCCTTCATTAATTTACTATGAAACGGGAGAAAAATCTTACATTCTGTGTTAATTTTTCTGAGACCAATTATTTCGTTGCAACCGATCTTTTTTTGTAGTACAATCAAAAAAACATACCATAATATAAAAGGAAGATTCATAATGCTTGCAATTATAACCGCAATGGATGTGGAGCTTGAGCTTATCACAGCAGCGATGGATATCGATGAGGAAACGGAAATAAGCGGACTTTCCTTTAAAAAGGGAAAGCTCGGAAATGAGGCCGCAGTAGCGGTGGTTGGCGGCATCGGCAAGGTTTCCGCCGCACTGACGACTCAGATACTTATAAGCGTTTTCAATGCCGACCGCATTGTTAACACAGGTATTTCCGGCTCTCTTTCTCCAAAGCTTCGTCAGGGCGATGTTATTATCGCCTCTGATTTTGTCCAGCACGATGTTGACACCTCACCGCTCGGAGACCCTGTGGGACTTGTCTCCCTTATAAACCGCATCGATTTCCCCTGCGATAAAGCTCTGCGCAAAAAAATGCTTGCAGCCGCTCGTTCCGACAGCAGCCTCAGGGTGCATGAGGGCAGGATAGCAACAGGGGATCAGTTTATCGCAAACAGAGATAAGGCAAAATGGATAGCGGACACCTTCGGCGCTGTCTCCTGCGAGATGGAAGGCTGCTCCATAGCACAGGTATGCTATATGGCAGGGATCCCATTTGCATCTGTCAAGTGCATCTCCGATGACGCAGGCGATGGCATGACCTATCAGGAGCTTCGCACCTATACGGCTCATATCAGCTCCAATATAATCCTTTCCGCTTTCGGCAGACAGGGGGAATAATTTTTGAACATACTATGCATAGGCGATGTTACCGGCAGTGTCGCTGCGGAGTTTCTCCGCTCGAAGCTCCCCGCTCTCAAGCGTCTTAAATCTATCGAGCTGATTATTGCAAACGGCGAAAATTCTGCCGATACCAACGGCATTACGCCCGATTCCGCAGAGGCTCTTTTCGATTGCGGAATAGATGTTATAACAACGGGAAACCATTCCTTCCAGCGCAAGGAAAGCTATTCTCTCTATGAGGACAACCCGAGGGTCATACGCCCTGCGAATTATCCCGACAAGGCTCCCGGTGTTGGCTTTTGCGATGTGGATATGGGCAGGCTCAGGGTAAGAGTCATAAATCTGCTGGGTGTTGTCGATCTGCCGCCTCTTGACTGCCCCTTTATGACGGCGAAAAGGCTTATCGATCAATCCGATGCAAAAATAAAGATAATAGATTTTCACGCACAGGCCACCGGCGAAAAACGCGCGCTCGCCTTTTACCTTGACGGTCAGGTAAGTGCCGTGTTCGGCACCCACACCCATGTACAGACCGCCGATGCTCAGGTGCTTCCGAAGGGCACCGGCTATATCACCGATGTGGGCATGACAGGCGCGGTGCATTCCTGCCTCGGCGCTCGTGCAGACCTTGCCATAGACAAGATGATAAGCAAAATGCCCACACGTCTGCTTTACGAAACAGAGGGCGAGCAGATGATAAACGCTGTATTGTTCGATATCGATGAAAAAACAGGCCTGTGCCGCTCGGCGGAAAGGCTCGATATACGGTGACCGTTCTGCTGTTTCTTGACTAAATCGAAGTGTTGCTGTATTCTGTAATCATAATAAATGAAAAGGAGAGTATTAAATGAGGGAATTAAAATTACGGCGTGTCCTTTCGTGGATTCTTGCTGTTGTTATGCTTTGCGGCATGCTTTCGGCATGCACACCCGAGGATATAGAAACTCTCAACGCGATGTTTGAATCGCTCTATTCAAGCGGTACCGATGCGTTCGGAGATATTATCATCCTCCCAAGCGGCTCCGATATGCCAAGCCTTCCGAACATCACTGTAGACCCGGGCACACCGAGTACCCCCGAGCCCGAGCCTGTGCCTGTGCCTGAATCGGGCATCACACTTGACGAGCTCATGGCACAGCTTAACGAGCAGCGTCAAAATGACGTGCGAACCACTATAAGCGATTCGGAGATATTCCTCCCCGACTATGAATCGGATGAATTTCAGTCTGTTGAGTTTGACGAGGAGGAGCTTGCTCTTCTGACTCCCGAGCAGCAGCACAGTCCTCAGGGAAATCTTTCCTACGAAGAGGCCGCGCTCGATATAGACTATCTCTTCAGGCTGCTCAAAACCTCTTATGCGCCCTATGAATATTTCGGCGGCGATGAGGTTTTTGACAAGGCAAAGGAGAATATTCTCGCGGATATCTCTATATTCGGCAACACGATATCTGTCCCGAGGCTTGAGAAGGCGATCATCGATAATCTCGATTTCATGATCGATTCCCATTTCTCGCTCAACAGCATTTCAGGCGTTGATTTCGACGAGTATGTCTATTACTACGATGCAACTCACCGCGAGTTCCGCCATGACGAGAGCGGATATTTCACCCTTATCGACAACGAAAAATATTATATATCCTCAGAGAACGAGCAGTACATGAAGCTTACGGTCGGAAAAACAGGCGAGCTTGTGTACGGTCTTATCGCACTCTGCAAGGAAAATGCTGTCCATACTCTTCCCAAAAACATTGAGCTGTTCTGCAAAAGCAATTATAAAAGCCTTGATTTCAAGGTCAGATGGATTACAGACAGCTATAACTATGCAACCACGCTTGTATGGAAGGACACCGTTGACGGGATCCCTCTTACAGGTGTCGGCGCTATGATGGTAGACAACGATTACTGCATACGCGAAATGAACGATTTCGTCAATTACGCAAAGACCCTGCGCGATGAGGAGGTTTTTATTCTCGATCTGCGCGGCAACGGCGGCGGTCTTTCCACCATCAGCTATATGTGGCTTTACAACCTTACAAACGGCGCTGAGCTCGAGGGCGAGTATTCCATGATCTATTACATGAGCATGCTCAATTATTTTGTCACCGAAGGAAACGACGACGAAATAATCGATGCCCTGCTCAAGTTTGATTTCTTCAGCGAAAACCCCGAGCTCAAGGACGAGCTTCTCAGCGAAGAGGACGATGATGAATACGGCGAGGGCTATATTTTAGAGACAGAGGATTCCTGGAACGACTACGACGGCACCGTTTTCGTCCTTTGCGACAAGGCAGTTGCCTCCGCAGGCGAAATGTTCCTGCTCGAGCTTATGGACCTTGAAAATGTTGTGATATTCGGAACCAACAGCAACGGCTGTCTTATTTCGGGCGGCACCAACTATTATGTGCCCGTATATCTCCCCCATTCGGGTATTTCCGTGTATTACAGCACCATTCTCATCCTTACCGACGATTCCGAGGAATTTGACGCAAAGGGCATTTTGCCCGATGTTGTTATCTGCGGCGAGGACGAAGCCAAGGCAGCCGCAAGATGCTGGAATTACTACAACAGCGAAACGGAAAATTGATCTTATATTAAAACGGGTCGTTATTGACCCGTTTTTTCGTTATTTACCGTTTTTTTGCCAAAAGTGCTGTAATCGTTCTTTTATGCCGGCAACATGCACAAAATTAACCCAAAAATATCAACATTACTGACACTTGAAATAATGAAAACGATATCATATACTTTTAAATAGAATGGCGAGTAAGCGCCTTCAAAAACAGATAAGAAGGGCAGAGTGTTCAATATGGCAAAAAACAGGCCTCCGCAGGATACCTTTACTCTGTGTGCAGAGTTGCTTGGTTCCATGTCCAATATGTTTGACGCCCGCGATCCATATACAGAGAATCATTCACAGAGAATCATGCAGATGTCAATAAACATCTGCGAGGCGATGAGGATACCTGCCGAAACCATCAGCGCCATTGCCCTTGCCGCAATGGTACATGATATCGGCAACATCGGCATTCCTCCCTCTATCCTCAACAAAAACTCTCAGCTTTCACCCGACGAATGGAAGGTAATCTGCGAGCACCCCAATATCGGCGCCGACCTTATCGAGATGTTTGCAGGACTCGATGATGTCGCGGAAATAGTGCGCCATCATCACGAAAGATGGAACGGACTCGGTTATCCGAGCCGCCTGAAGGAAAACAACATCCCCTTCGGCGCAAGAGTTCTTTCTCTTTGTGAATCCGTTGACGCAATGCTCAGCTACCGTCCCTACAGAAAGACCATGTTTGTAACTGAGGCAAAGGCAGATATCGAAAAGAATTCAGGCTCCATGTATGACCCCTCCCTTGCAAAGGTGCTTATCGACAACTGGGACAAAATAATCTCTCCGATCAAGTTTAACTGATGCTTTATATTCAAAAAAACCACGTTCAAAACGTGGTTTTTTCTTTTTGTCTTTCTTTCGATGCAGATAAGCTTTTTTTATGTTTTATTTGTGTGAAAATGGGCGCAAAAACACTATATATTGTATAATCACGCCGCATTTTACGACATATATTGTATAGTTACGATTCAAAGCAGCTCCTTTCCTCCCCTATCGCCCCTTATCACCTTAATATGCAGTAGTATGTACAATACAAAAGCACAACATATTGTGGTTTTTGCGAATTGCTCCTTTATACGGCAAATGCTATAATTCTGTTGGATTTGAGGAACGGAGGAATGAAAATGAAGAAGCCTGATCCCGAAAAAAGCAGCGAACGAATACTCTGTGTGCTGACATGTCCCAAGGAGGAGGGACAGCCCTTCGCCGTGAGTGTTTATGCCGTAGGCGCGGACAAGCCACACCGCGTATTAAAAGCCGAAAGCTCACGCGATGAGATCTCCGCTTTTCTCAAAATCGTGCAGGACGGCGGACAAGCCTCGGAGCAGACGGCTCAGGCGTGCGTCTCAGACCGCTGCATAACCACCGCAGGCATCTGATAACGATTTGAAACGAGCAGAATTGTCGCGGATGTGGAAAGGAACGATTATGCAAAAACAGACTGTGTCGGGGAGAACACAGTCTGTTTTTGCATTTCTTCTGTCGGTAACGACAGCCTTATTCTCCTTCATAGGGCGAATCGCAGTATTCGCACTTAAGACCCTTTGTGGCTGCGCCGCAATGCTCGCATGTCCAAAGTCTTTCAAGCTTCTCTCTGAGAGCCTCCATTTTTTTGCTCTGCTCGGCTGCGAGGAATTTTTCCTGTCTTTCTGCCTCTTCCTCTTTGATTCTGCGGTCTCTGTGTGCATAGGCAAAAAACGGAATAGTTCCCACAGCGATAAGCGCAAGTCCAAGGACCAGACAAACAGCAACGACCTGGGAATCCTCACCTATGCTGAGCATACCTGCCACACAGATAAAAAAGCCCCAAAGCATGTGCTGTATACCGAGAAAATATAATACTACCTTTAAAAATGTTTTCATCCCTTGATTCTCCTTCAAAACAACATCATATTTCGAAATTGCCCTAATCTGTAAAGCACCGACACCGCTCCCGTGTGAAAAATGCATTTTTCACACGGGAGCTTATTACAGATCGGTGTTTATCTCTTTATCTGATTGTAGTTATAGTTCGAGGGGCCATCGGCTACCTCAAAGGAATCTGCCGAAGCAAAGCACAGCGCGCTCCATGCACAGATGGTGTCATACAGCACACCCTTAGGCGGCAGTAGCTCTCCCTGCTTCTGCTTTCTCAGCACATCGTAGATAAGCTTCATGGCAGGTGCCAGCGCCGCAAGCTCATCATGAAGCGAGAAAAGGCTGTAGAGCTTGTTTTCGGGCAGAAGCTCCTGTGCAAAATAGAGTATCTGCTCATAGCAGGGGATAAACATACCTTCCTCAAGGCTCATAGAGCAAAGGGTCGGGAATGCACCGCCTGTCTTGTAATTAAGGCGGTTGTTGACCTCCACTATTTCCATCGCTCTGCGAACGTCTGCACCTGTTACCTCTCTCATATCCTTTCCCTGCTCCAGCATAAGGTTGTAAAGAGTCCAAGCCATGGAGCGCAGGGTAGTGAGCTGTACCTTGCGGCGAAGTATGCCGTAATGAAGCTCGCATTCGATATCATCGTTAGATACAAAATGAGTCTCAGGCACATGGAACAGCTTCGTTACAAAGTGCGCCGCATCGCGAAGCTGGCTTACATTTGCCTTGTTTATCGGTTCGAGCACAAAGCTGATGCTCTTTTCAAGATAGCCCTGCTCGACGGGTCTGAACTGCATTTCGGGCTTTTCGAGGACAGTCTCCTCTTCGTAATCGGTGCTGAAACGCAGCACGCTTTCAAAGCTCTCTGCGTATTCGGGCTTTTCGGCCTCGCGGCGGCCTCCCGATTCAAAGGAATCCTCACTGCCTGCCATGTTGACTCTTGCCGCCTTGCGGCTGTGCTTTACAAACTCATTATTGAGGTCCTTGTAGTAAAGCTGCTTGAGTATTGCCTGCGAGGGAATGAGCCTGCTTCGGCTGACAAAGAACCGCTCGACCATTTCGGCAGGATCAAGATAGGCATACTTTACAAGCTTTATAAACACGAGCAGCGGCCAATCGCCTGAGGACAGGTCGTTGTCGCCTATGGCTGCCGCAATTGACGAGAGTATCTGCTCCTGAGTGATACGATCAAAGCCGCGCAGTATCATACCCTGTGACTGCAGCTCTACGTCCACGTCATCGCCCGGAGCGGGAAGCCATGCGGTAAGGTTTATTTCAAAGTTGAACTGTGCCTCGGGCATTGCACGTCTTATATGCTTACGCACCTGACCGAGAGCATATTTTTTGCCGAACTGATGGAATATAAGGGTCAGCGAGTGCAGAAGCAGCTCAAGACGGGAATCGATTATCGTAAGTCTCTGGTTGTCAACCGTCTTTTCATCGAACTCCTTCAGCGCATCGGCACGCATGAGAAATTCGGCAGCGGTAGCGCAGTTGAGCCATACGGCGGAAGCATTGTCGCCGTATATCTGCTCAAGCACCGTCTGACGGATAGAGGCGCTGGTGGGAGTTTCATACTTGATGTCTCCGCAAAGGTGCTGCAGCGCCTGAATAAGCAGCCAGCAGATGCTCTTTCCGCCCTTTACCGCAAGGCGTGCGGCGGCATCGATAAACTCCATAGGATCGGGCTGTTCGCGTCCGCGCGCAGGGGGATATACCGAATCGCTCGTAAAATAGACCTCGTCAAATATAGCCATAGCCGCATTGTAGGGCACGGTATAATCACGGTCTCCGTTCATTTCGGAATAAAGGCGCAGGATAGTATAGACGGCTTCCTGAATGGTTATCTGCTCATCGTTGACAGGCTCGAGCTCATCGGTCATCTTAGGACGTCTGAGTCCTGCTGCGTCAACCTCCATATTAAGAGGAAGAACAGAATGGAGCACCTCTCTGCGCGCTACCGAGTCGCCAAGGAGAATGTAGCTTTCGTCATTAACCCTTTCAAGGGTCTTGTCGTCGGCATGATAGATGAACACATCGCCCGTGATGGGGTGCTCATACTCTTCTCCGCCCAGCATAAGGGTGCAGTTATAGCGCGACACGAAGTCGATAAGCTTCTTTACCGATATGAACTGATAAAAATCGATATACACTATCTCGCGGCAGGGGGATGCAAGGATTATATCCTTGCCCTTTGCCAGCTCCTCAAGCATTTTCGGCGCTGTGAGCACCCAGGATGCAAGGTTGCCCTGTATATATCTGAATGAGGTGTATTCGACGGTAGAGAAGGAATATCTCGGGCGCATTTCCAGCTTCTGCATATTGCGCTCTGCTGTGCGCCAGACAGTTTCCTCGGTAACGTCCCAGTCGCGGATACATCTCTGCTCGAGATAGAGATATCCCATATTGGTCTCTATCACGACAAACTGCATGAGACCCGGCTGCTTTTCTCTGTAGCACAGCTTTCCGAGCTCCTCGTAGGGTCTGCTGTCCCCCACCTCTATGTAAAGGCTTGAGCGCAGGGCATCGAAGGTAAAGCTTGTAAAGCCCAGCTGCTGAAGAGTTCTGTAATACGGGAATCTCTCGTTGGCATAGAGGTTCGCTCTGCCGACATTTGCATCAAAGGCTATGCGGCGATAAGCTGCCTCTCTGGGCGGTGCGGGCTTTTTGAGGATATCATGTCTGTGCATGAAGTTCGAATATTCATATTCCGGTGAATCATCAAACAGCGTTCCGCACAGAGCCATCATAAACTCACGGAATATATCCTCCTCTTCGGTCTCTGTGAGACGGTAGAGGTAGCGGTTGTATGCAAAATCAAGCAGCTTGTGCTTGATGTCCGTAGGCGCCTTGGAGGCAAACAGGAACAGCTTTGCACGTGTGTCGGTGTTGTTGCCGCTTAAGGTATTGTTTGCAAACTGAGCCATTGCGGCAACTTCCTTGGCGGCTGCGCCGGGATATATCTTGAGGAACTCCGAGAACAGCTCGGAATTTGTCAGGGATTCATCGGACACATTGCGGCTGATATACTGTATCATGCCCATAACGCCTGTGCGAATACCCTTTTCCTCATCGGAAAGCTTGCCGCTTCTGCGTGCCTTTTCCGCTTTCTTTGCCTTCAGCTCTGTAAGATCGACAGGCTTTATCTCCACATCATCGATGATAACGGGCTTCTGAGCAGGCTCGCTCTTCTCCTGCACCTCGACGATCTCGGTTTCCTCAACAGCGCTCTCGGCCTCTTCTTCGTCGTCGGTATCTATTATTTCGGTGGGAGTTAAGTCAAAGGGAGTTTCGTCTATGGGAGTATCCACGATCGGCATCTGTCCAAAGGTGTATACTCTGGGCTTTTCGACCTTTGGTATCTCCGCAGGCTCTGCCTTTGTCTCTGCCTTGGTATCCTCTGCCTCGGGAAGAGTCTCCTTTATCGGCTCGACCACTACCTGACGTGCGGTCTTGTGGTCAGCCTCGGGGACAAAGCCCAGTGCATTCATTTCGGAGGCGGAGAGATATTTGCCCTTTGAAAGATCTGAAAGTCTGTCCTCAAAATTCTGCTTTTCGCGCTTTTTAAACAGCTTTCCGAGATCGGCGCGGAGCATCTCAACAGTCTTTTCGACGCCGTGAGACGGGAAAAGGAGCTTAAAGCCGAGCTTGACCATATAAAGCTTGTCGCCGATATGCGCCTCTCTTGCGGTGCATTCGATGCGAGCCTTGCCGTTGTCGCTGTCCCACACCTTTGTAGCTTCGTTTATAAGCGCGGTGGCCTTTTCGTTGTCGATACCCGGATAAAGCGCCGAAATATCGGCATAAAAACGGTCCGCATCAAGCTCGCCCTTGTATTCACGGGTGTAAAGCTTGAGAAGATATATCAGCATTGCGCCGTGAACATCATCATCAAAGGGCACCGGCTCGACAAAGCCTGCAGGATAAACTATTCCGTCGCGGCTGTCGGCAAACTGCACATTGTCCCAGTTTATTCCCGGAAGCAGCGAAAAATCGGAATAATCGATATCGCGCCCTGTGAAATCCGCCTCGTCGATATCAAAGGTGGGCGGATAGATGAGCTTTCTTATAGAGGACGCCTTTGCGATATGCTTCCAGCGAAGCGAGGTGACGCGAGAAAAGTTGCTGGCGGTTATATCGCGGTTTTTGTAATCGGAGAAATCAGCATCGAAATTTGCGGGGTATTTTATGCCGCGAAGTGAATCCGCACGGCGGATGACCTCAAAATCGAAGTCCTCAATGCGCGAAAAATCGCTGTTTGATATATCTCTTCCCCTGAAAGAGATATCCTTGAACGAGAAGCACTCGGGGTACACGATTCCCTTGATGGATGCCGCTCTGGCGATATCCTCAAACTTCATGCTTTTAACTCTTGAAAAATCACAGTTTGTAAGGTCGCGGTCGGAAAAATCCGCTCCGCTCAAGTCAAAGCTTTCGGGGAAACGTATGCCTGTTATGTATTCTGCGTTTTCGATATGGCTCCATTTAAGATCCTTGACCAGAGTAAAATCGCTTCCCGAAATGTCACGCGCGTTAAAATTGGCCTCTTCTATGTCAAAGGTCGGCGGATATTTGATCGATGCCACATTTTCGGCAGCCTCAATATGCTTCCAGCGCATTGAATAGACCTCTGAAAAATCACAGCCGCGCAGGCTTTTGTCAAAAAAGTCCGCAGCCTCGATATCAAATGCCGAGGGGAATTTTACGCCCGATATATCGGAGGCCTCTGCGATGTCCTCCCATCTGAGGGAGGAGCAGAGGGAAAAGTCTGAATAATCAATGGCTCTGCCTGAAAAATCACAGGTGGAGGTATCGAAGGAGGCAGGATATTTGATGCCGTAAATTTCGGATGCATCCTCTATCTCCTCTGCCTTTAAATCTTCCCTTCCCGAAAGGTCGGCAAACGCCAGCGATATCGGGTTTTCAGGCTTCGGCCTGTTGGGGTCGCGCACTGCCCTGCCTCTGCGCTGTGCCTGAACGGGCTCGACTATCGGAGCCTTTACGGGCGCTTCGACCTTGGCTATCTGAGGCAGCTCGGGCTCTATTCCCGATTTTTCGTTGCCGATAAGCGGCTTTTCAATCTCTGCCGAGCCGAATATACCGGAGAGATTGTCTATCTCCTTGTTTACCGCGCTCTTTTTTATCGGCTTTGCAAGCGCAGGGTCGTTTTCCATGCTTTCAAAGGTGAGTACGGGAGTCAATACGCCGCGTTTTCTTGAGCCGCCTGCGAATTTCTTTCCGCGTCTTGCTTTCTGAGCCTCCTGCGTATCGTCAAAAACAGGCGCAGCCTGCCCTGCGGCAGAAGGCTTTGCAGAAGATTCTGCAGAAGATTCTGCAGGACGTGCGGCAGGATCCTTGCCTGCAAATATAGCCTCTATCTGCCTTTGCGCTTCGGTCTTCGGCGGTTCATTCGAAGCAGATGTATCGGCAGGCGCTTCGAAAAAGCCGCGCACCGCTGCCTCCGGCTCGCCGTTCTGTCCGACCGCCTCGGCGCTCTGCTCGGTGAGCATATCCTCGGCAAGAGGTCTTGCACGCTCGGGGTCTATCATTTGTCCTTTAAAGCGTTTGAAAAACGCCATACGCAATCTACTCCTTAACTGGAATAATAAGCAAAACCCGCAAAGCTCGACGGCCTTGCCGTTCTGCACCTGCCGACTGTCATCTCGTCTTTACTCTGACTACCATTTCCGCAGTCTGACCGCCGCAGGTAAGGGTTATGGTCGAGCTTCGTCCGTTTGCACTTCCCTTGACCGCGGTTATCTTGCCCTGCGCGTCAACTGTTGCAACAGACGGATTGCTGGAGGTAAATACGATTCCCGATGTGGGTATATCGGCAGGGTATATCTCCCACTTTATCTGGAATGTGTCACCGACAAAAATGGTGACATCAGTCGCTGTGGAGAGGTCTATTCCCTGACAGTAATAATTCTTTGTTGTCGTGGTCGGCGCCGGGGTGGTACCGCTCTGTGCATCGGAGCCGGGTGTTGTGGTATCGGAGGGTGATGCATCACTTTTTGAAACATCACTTGTGCTGACAGGCTTTTTGTCTTCCTCCTTGACGGGCTTGTTCTGCTGCACTATCACCGACGAGCCGCCGCTGAGGTTATTGAGCGGATCCTCCTGAACTATACGCACCTTGCCGTTGCCGCCCAGCACATAGCCGAATATATATCCGACCACTATACCTATTATCAGCGCCGCACAGCAGATGGCGACCATTATCATGTTCTGAGTTATGTGAATGCCCGGTTCGACGATCTCCACAACTATAACGGAAAGGTTGTCCGCGCTTTCCTCGCGCAGAGCAAGCGCCATAAGCTCATTGGTGTGTCCGAACGGGTCGCGCCTTCTCAGCATGCAGGCCGCCATGTCCTCTTCGTCCACATAGTCCGATATGCCGTCGGAGCAGACTATAAATTTATCGCCTTTTTTAATCTTGAAGGGCTTTGCTCTATACGGCTCAAGATCGCCGTCCTTTTCTGCCATACCGAGGTACTTCGTAAGTCCGCCGTTTCGCACGCCCTCCTCGGTAAGAGCAACGGTACGCTGTCCCTTTACGGAGACATGGTCTCTTGTAAGCTTTATAAGCTCCTTGTCGCGGAAAAGATAAACTCGGCTGTCGCCGGCATTGTATACACGCGCGTTTCCGTTCTCTATAACCAAAAGCGCAAGGGTGCTTGCCGTTCTGACGCCGCCGGTATCGTGTACCTGCTCGCGGATAGCCACGTTGGTATCCTGAATGTAATCGAGAACTATTTCGTCGGGAGTCCTCTGTGTGTCAAAGGTTATTCTGTCCGCAACGTCATCAAGGCGGGTCGCTCCGAGGAGCGACGCATAGGAGCCTGTGTTGTTGCGTCCCATACCGTCGAGCACCGCAAAGACATTTATGTCGGAATATTCACCTGTCTTTATGGCAAAATCATCACGTATTGTTCTTGGTGTGATAAAGTCGCCGTTGAAATATACATTGTCCTCGTTGTTGCCTCGGGCAAAGCCTGTTCTGGACTCCGCCGCGGCACGAACGAGCAATCCTTTTGCTGCGCTCATGCGGTCTCTTTCCTTTCACGGCTTTCCGAGAAAAGCCGATAAATATGTCAAGCTTAAATATAGCATAAAAGTACGAATTAGCAAATACTATATAATAGATTTTTACGATTTCTTAATATTTGAACGCTAAGTTTGTTAATAAAGTTGGGTAAATACGGTAAGTTAATGCCGATTTTAGTTTGTAAACAAGCTTTTGTTACTGCGTGTAAACATAACACCCGAATAAAACGAAATAGTTTATTTTTTGGAAATTTTAAATTCCTTTCGGTTGCGGATAATGTCCTCATACGAGGGACAAATTACGGGTTATGTAAACGATTGTATAAGATGGGGTCAACGGTAAAATGCGGTATTCCAAATGTGGAAAAGTCGGTGGAAAAGGTGAAAAACCCCATGAAAACAGGGTACAAGCCTGTGTGGAAAACTATGTGGAAAAGGTGAAAAACACTTTGCATTATCCGCTGTATATGTGCATATAGGTATATTGCAAACTGTATTCATTGTACAAGATAGACAAAAAACTTGTTCTATTTTCCACTTGACAAGCCCCAAGCCGCATTCCTTCGTAAATGGGGTAAAATTTTAACAAACTTTTAATTACAAAAAGTAATTTCACCTTTCCTTTTTCTCCCACCGTGTACAAACCGTAAACAATTCTTCATGGCAAAACGACGAAATTTTAAAACTCTCTTGTTTATGTGGTTTTTCGCCCTTTCCCCTGTCGCTCATCAGACTTTTATTTCATATTTGGACATACCTGTGTGTAAATCACACAAGTCTCTTTTCGGTCAAATATGCTTGCTGTATATGCAGCTCGAAATCACAGCGGCCGATTCAATATATATTCATCACGGAAAAGAGAGCATTTCTGCAAAACGCAGCTATGCTCTCTTCCTGTTGATTTTATTTTTTTGGCGGCGACGGATCATCGGTTCTTCCAAGCAAAAAATCTGTGGATGTATTATACATTTCTGCCAGACGAATCAATATATCCGTCGGCAGATCACGATATCCCTGTTCATACCGATTATACTGCGGCTGACTCATACCCAGTCTTTCCGCCAGCTGACGCTGTGTAAGGTCAGCATCCTCCCTCATATCTCGAAGCCGTTTGTAATATGCCATGTCATGAACCTCCGATAACCATTCGGCAATCTTGACATTACAATAAATTTATATTATTATGTCTGTATAATATCCATTTGGTTATCATACATAGCATATTATATGTTCTTTACCCCTTTTTTTACGTGGTTGTGGCAGGGGAATATTCCCTTATTATCACTCTCTGCGTGTCGATGCAGAATCAGAAAGGACAGTGCCTCGGCACTGTGCTTTCTGATTTTCTATTCCCGATTTTTCCCATGTTTAAGCCAATGCAACCTACAGTTTACATTCTGAAACCTGCAAATGCTTGTGTTTTGCCTGCCCTTATTTTATAATTTTGACAGAAAAGGAGGCAACACTATGACATTGGGAAACAAGCTTTCAAAGCTTCGACGGGAAAACAATATCACACAGGAACAGCTGGCAGAAAAGCTGGGTGTATCCCGTCAGGCAATAAGCAAGTGGGAATCGGATATCACATTCCCCGAAACGGATAAACTTATATATTTAAGCGAGCTTTATAACTGCTCTCTTGACTATCTTCTGAAGGACAGCATGGAAGAGCCGCAGCCTGCTGTATCACAGCCTGCACAAAATAAGGGACTGACTATTAATATCGGTTACGGATTTTCCACCCTCGAGCGCAAAAGCTCAAAGACTCTCTTCGGGCTTCCTCTGTGGCACATCTGCATTGACCCCCGAAAGACTGCAAAGGGAATTTTTGCGGTGGGCTTTCGTGCTAAGGGAATCTTCTCCGCAGGTCTGCTGTCCATGGGCGTAGTTTCCTTCGGTCTGCTTTCGCTGGGTGTGTTCGCTCTTGGTGCAGCGGCCCTCGGTATCATCGCCGCAGGGGCTTTTTCCGCAGGAATCATCGCTTTCGGCGCTATATGCCTCGGTCTGCTGTCTGTGGGCGCTTTGTCAATAGGTGAGTTCTCCACCGGCGCTCTTGCAAGAGGGCATTATTTCGCTCTGGGCGACGACGCAAAAGCCATGGTGGCACTGGGCAAAACCACTGCAGAAGGCAGTGTGTATGAGTTTGTCGGTGAGAGAAATCCTGCCGTCCTCAGCACGGCATCTGAAAAGCTCAGCGAGGTCGTACCCTGGATATACCGCTGGATTGTTAGGCTGATTTACGCCTTTGTGTGATTTCTCAATTTCCTTTTTATATTGACACCTTATGCGCTGTTACATTATAATTTACTTTATGATGGAGGTGCTTTTATGAAAAGGTTCAAGAAAACATTTTTGTGTTCTTTTGTAATAATGCTCTGTGCTGTGATGCTCATTGCCTTCGGCGGCTGCAGCACGGAAAATGAGCAGATTGACATCACCGACATTTCCCTTTCCGATATACTTTCAGAAAGCTTCAGCAGCGAGGGAGTCTACACCGATGACGTCGGAAACACCTATAATTACAGCTATCATGTGCCGAGGCTTCTTATAAACACTCCTGCGGCAGATACCCTCAACGAGAAGATAAACAGGCGAATAATGGCCACTATAGAGCAGGAACTTGAAAATATGGATATGCAGTGCAGTCTCACTGTTTATAAATGCGGCTATGCAGCTTATCTGAACGACTATGTTCTGTCTCTTGTGATGTTTATTCACACCGATTTTGATTACAGTGAATATTTTTCTGTCAATGTGGACATCCGAAACGGCAGGGAGATTCCCAACGAGGAGCTTCTGAAGATAAAGGGATATGGACTTGATGATTTCCGATCGATGCAGAAAAACACCCTGGAAAATGCATTTTTCGTGCTGTACGGTGAGCCCGAGCAGGACTCTGAAGCAGGCGGCGACAGCCTTTCTGATCAGATTTATTCCAATACAATATCCAATGCCGACCCGCTTCCGGAGAGCTGTCTTTACTTCGGCCCCGGGCAGGAGCTTAGATTTATCGGCAAAATCTATTCCCTCGGCGGCGCTGATTATTATAATTACACCCTCTCCACCGAAAACGAAGCCGAGCCTTTTATTATAGAGGAGCAGACCCTACTTGACTGATTTTGAATGCGCCAATCAGAAAAGCCGCCCGAAAGGGCGGCTTTAATTATTATTCTCTTGTGTTTTGCGGTTCAGATTTTCCATGTCACGCACCAGCAGAACGATATGCGCATACTGTTCTTCTGTCAGGCCGCTTGCATCAATAGCGCTGTGAGCGCTCCTGCCAAGGAGAAAATCAGTAGAAACCTTGAAATAATCAGCGATTTTGCACAGCATTTCGATAGAAGGCAGAACATTGTCGTTCTCCCAGTTCGATGCACACTGCTTGGTCACGCCCATTTTAGCGGCAAACTCAACCTGACTTAAACCACGCTGAGTACGAAGCTGTCTGATATTTTCACATAATGCCCATACCATGATAAGACCCCTGCCAGTCAATTATTTATATACTATAGTAAATTATTTCTTGACTTCTTTGGAATACTTAGTATACTTATAATTGACTAATAGTTCATGGGAGATAAATTATGGACACATTAAAATGTTTAAGCTGTGGTGCTGTTTTAAAAGTTGATTCAGATGAAAAATACATTGTTTGTGAATACTGTGATTCAACAAATGTCAATCCACATGCAGCTCCCAAAAATCATATTGAAGAGTTAGTTCAAAATCAGTTAAACAGAGCTGAATCATTCGTTAAGTTAAATGATTATGATGCCGCTTATTTCATATATAAAGAGCTTGCAGATAAATATCCTAATGATTACCGAGGACACTGGGGAATAGTTATATCAAAAACTAAAAATTTTTCTTTTCTAGATATCAGTGATATAAATTTAAGCTATGTAAAATCTAACTATGAAAACGCTGTTACAACGGCGCCTAAAAGTAAAAATACATTTTTTATCAGTGCATGGAATTCTTACATCCAAAATATTCAGGCTCACAAGACAGAACAAAATAATAAGAAAATAGAAGAAGAACGCAAAGCTCAGGAGGAATGTTCCATTCTCCAAAGAGCGGAACTACAAAGAAAGACCATCCGTATTGTTGTGAGAATTGTATTTGCTTTAGCATTTATAATATTTAATATTTTCTATTTCAGATATATTATAGTTGACAGCGATTACCGTGAATTATCGAATGGCCCAGCCTCCCTGATTCTATTTTATACCCTTTTTATATTGGATATTGTTTTTGCCGTTATTGGTGCTATTATATTCAAATCAAAAATATACGCAATTCTGACTTCTGTTATCTCATTACTTGCAAATGTTTTATTTTGCTTTTTTTCAAGCAATGCGTCATGTGACCCATCAATTTTTAATAGCGAAAATTGTTCAGATGGAATCTCATTCTCGATTTGCTTTTCAATCGGTTATTTTGCCTTCTGGGTCGGCAGAAACATCACACGGAAACTGTTTGAATATATAAACAAATAAAATGGTGATATTTTTAGTAAATATTTATGATTAGTAGGAAAGAAGGAAATAAATTGTATATCTATTCAGATGTAAAAAAACCATTGATGATTTATTTGAAAAAACAAATCGCTCCAAATTAAGTAAATCGTATACATCATATCAAATTGAACAAATCCACACTTCTCTCCTATTAGAGTATCGCAAATTATTTAAAAAATATTGTTCTGAGGGAGTTTACCTTAGTGGATCAATAATTGATATTCAACGCATACAACTTAGTTATTTTAAATCAAAAGTAAATACTTATATAATTATTATTGAAGATGAAGTGACCAAAAATAAAATAAATTGTCATTATAGTGCTGAAGGCTTTTTGGCTAAAAAACAGCAAGAAAAAATTATCCATTCACTGCAACTCCATTGTAAAGTAGTTTGTTCAGCTACTCCAACAGTTAATTTTAGGGGCACTTATAATCCAATATACCAACTTGATAATTTTAGTCCACTCCTTTCACATGAATCTCTCCTTACTAATAACCTGTCATTTTCATTAAGGACTATTCGGAAAATATGAGCAAAGCCGCCCGAAAGGGCGGCTTGTTTATTTACTTACTTTTCCACGGCATACACCATATTACCCGCATGATAAAGCTCAAGGATACATTCCTTGGGCTTGCTTTTTTCCCAAAGCCAGCCGGAGAATGTGGATTTATTATAACCGTAGGTTTCGCTGATTATCTCAAATCTAAGTGAACTGTACTTTTTTGCAAAGGCCTCAAGGGACATTTTACGACATCTGAACCTGCCCTCGTTTTTGGCAGAATTAAACACATACGCATTGCAGAAGTCATAATCTACACCCTCGAGCACAACAAAGCCCTCAACACGTCTGCAATCAGCCTCAGAAGGCTCGAAAAAGCCCTCGGCAAAGTGAAGGATAACGGAATCGTCTTTACACTCGACAGCGGTCACAACGGCGTCGTGGAGCGAATACGGCAGGTCGGTTATATTTTTTCTTATGGTTGTTTTCATTTTGCAGCCTCCGTAACCGTATATTATTGAGTAACCCATCCTCCCGAAAGGTCGGATGGGTATTGTTTACGAATAGTTGAGGGTTCCCCTCAAACTCCCATAAGGGGTTTCACCCCTTAACCCCACCGCTTTTGAAAAAGCGGGCAAAACTTTT
>JAZSNH010000084.1:0-17184 GCA_045536305.1 Acutalibacteraceae bacterium | reverse complement strand
AATCAAGGTGGCACCGCGGATAAGTTTTTAACTATTCGTCCTTGACAGAAAGCATTTTTCTGTCAAGGACGTTTTTTTATGCCTTACTGCAAAGAATGCTTTAAATCCCCTTATACGACAAGGAGGCGTTAGAATGGAGCTTATCCTGTATTGGCATCGCACGCACCGTTTTATTTAAAAAAACACCGAAGAAAATCAAATCGACAACCGAAATAAACTTACTGAATTTGGAGGAAAATAAAATGAAGCTTAACAATGTTGATTTTGAAACCTATTTTAAAAATTACCCCTCGGCAGACGGCTATTTCGGCAAATACGGCGGCTCATACATCTCGCCCGAGCTTCAGGTTGCCATGAACGAGATAACACATGCATACAACACCATCTGCAAATCAAGAAGATTTATCAACGAGCTGCGCCGAATCCGCAAGGAATTCCAGGGCAGACCGACACCCATATCGCACCTTGAAAGACTTTCCGACAGCATAGGCACGGGCGTTCAGCTGTATGTCAAGCGCGAAGACCTTAATCACACCGGCGCACATAAGCTCAACCATTGTATGGGCGAAGTGCTTCTTGCAAAATATATGGGCAAAAAGAAGGTAATTGCCGAAACAGGTGCAGGTCAGCACGGCGTAGCTCTTGCTACCGCCGCCGCTTATTTCGGAATGGAATGCGACATTTATATGGGCTCTGTCGATATCAAAAAGCAGGCACCCAATGTTGCCCGAATGAAGATACTGGGTGCAAATGTCGTGGAAGTCACCCACGGTCTTGCCACTCTCAAGGAGGCTGTAGACGCTGCCTTTGACGCCTATTGCAAGGAATATAAGGATGCGATATACTGCATCGGCTCTGTTGTAGGCCCTCACCCCTTCCCGATGATGGTACGCGACTTCCAGAGCGTTGTCGGTATCGAGGCGAGAGAGCAGTTCCTTGAAATGACAGGAGAGCTTCCCGATGCTGTTGTCGCCTGTGTCGGCGGCGGTTCAAATTCCATGGGAATGTTCTGCGGCTTTTTAAACGACCCTGTTGATATTTACGGCGTTGAGCCTCTTGGCAGAGGCACCGAGCTCGGAGATCATGCCGCAAGCCTTTCTTACGGCACCGAGGGCATTATGCACGGCTTCAACAGCATTATGCTCAAGGACGAAAACGGAGAGCCTGCTCCCGTTTACTCGGTCGCCAGCGGCCTTGATTACCCCTCCTCAGGCCCTGAGCATGCATTTCTGCATGATCTCGGCAGGGTTAAATATGATGTTGTCAATGATGATGAGACGATTGACGCATTCTATACTCTCTCCCGTATGGAAGGCATCATTCCTGCCATTGAAAGCTCTCACGCTGTTGCCTACGGCATAAAGCTTGCAAAGAAGATGGAGAACGGCTCTATCCTTATTAACCTCTCCGGCAGAGGCGACAAGGACATGGACTATATCATCGAAAAATACGGTATCAGATAACAGGCATATCATCTGCTATTATTTATACGGTGTATTCTGCAGCTTAAGGAGATAATTTGCAAAACTGCAGTTCAATGCCCTCATGACGGAAAGCATTCCGTCATGAGGGCATTTTTGTCATCACTCTTTATTTTTCAGCAATAGCCGTAATTTTCCACTATCCAAGTGCCGCTCGCATCTTTTACCATCGTCCACGACCAATTCGTGTAAACAGAAGACGACGCAAAGGAGCCGTCTCCGCCAAAGGAATCGGTCTCAAAGGAGCAGCCTTTTCCTGCTCATTATTCCTTGGTGCTGTAAAAGTCCCTGAGCACCTCAAATGCCATTTTCTTTTTCTTTTTGTCCGCAGTACAAAGTCCCTTTAAATTGTAGTACCCCTGCAATGCGCTCGATCTTCTCGGGCAGCGGAAATCAAATAATATCCACGGGGTCACTCCTCTTACATAGGGGATCTCATTCAAAACCGCGACCTGCTGTCTGTAAATTTGTGCCTGACAATCCTCTGTTCCCTTGTCGGCAACACTGCCTCTGTGTCCGCTTCGGGCATCGGCACCAAATTCTGTGATTATAACAGGCTTTTGCGGATCGCTGTTTTTAAGCATCTGAGGCAGTTTTTCAAAATCGGGCGTGTACCAGCCGCAATATTCGTTGATTCCTATTATATCAAGGCAGTCTGAAAGTCTGTCGTCGATTATATTTATCTGATGATTCACAACGCATGCGGCAGATATCAATCTGCTCGGATCCTCTTTTTTTGCCTTTTCTGTCAGCTTTTTCATAAACTGATATCTGCTCTCGGTGTCCTCATTCTCGTTGCCCACCGACCATATAATTACGCTCGCTCTGTTTTTATCACGCCTGATAAGCTCACAAAGCTGATTTTCCGCATCCTCGTATGTTTCGCTGTTTTCAAAATCGATGCACCAATATACAGGTATCTCCTCCCACAGAAGCATTCCCATTTCATCGGCCAGTCTTGCCATGCGCTCGCTGTGAGGATAATGCGCCAGACGCATAAAATTACAGCCTAATTCCTTGGCGATATTCATAGTCTGAAGTCTTTCTTCATCAGTTAATGCTTTTCCGTGCTCTTCGCAGTCCTCGTGACAGCTGATGCCCTTGAGGAAGATTTCTTCGTCATTGAGAAGTATCCGTCTTCCCTCCACGCGAATATCTCTAAAGCCTACTCTGTCCCTTAAAACATCCTCGCCGAGCACGGCCTCTGCATCATAAAGCACAGGCTCCTGCACCGACCATAATTTAGGCTCTGCCTTGATGCTCACCTCGGCCGCACCGTCCTGCAGCAAAACTGTTTCGTCCACCGCAAGGGCAGGGATCTTAAACCGTACCGGCATGCTTACCTCTTCGGAAGCCTTAAGTTGCAATAAAACAGTTTTATGCGTGCGGTCATTTTTGTCGAGAGTAAGCACCATGTCCTTTAAGAACACCCGAGGCAGTCTTATCAATTCCATGCTTCGATAGATACCGCCATAGTTAAACCAATCGGTATTTTCCATCGGAACCTGTGTGTTTCTTCTGGTGTTATCCACAACTATCAGAATGCGGTTTTCCTTGCCAAGATATGCCGATATGTCAAAATATGCGGGAGTTGAGCCGCCCCTGTGCATTCCGACAAACTGCTTGTTGATAAATACTCGGCAGATATAATTTGCCGCGCCGATTTTCAAAAACACCTTATCGTCACCAACAGGCTCATACATGAATTTTCTCGTAAAAACCATCGGACCTTCATACAGAAAAAGCTCGGGCTTGATCATATTCCAGCAGCAGGGCAGTTTTATCTTCGGCCACTCATCAAAGGAATAATCCACCGGAAGCTGAAGGCCGTTTTCATCAAAATACTTTTCCTCATACCATTTCGCTCTCAGGCAGGTATCATACTGGTCTATTGCGTATGACCAAAGCCCGTCAAGCGACTGCGTTTCTCTCAGCCCTTCGTAAATCATGGTATCTGCAGCAGCCTTTTTGCTTTCATAAACGGCAGTGTAATTTCTTTCATGTATCTCTGCCTGAAAGTTTTTTGCGCTCTTATTTTGTTTTATCATTTCATTATCCTCTTATCTTTCAGTTTTTTAGTGGACATTTCCAATCATAAGCAGGCTTGGGCAGCTTTTCTGCCAGTTCGTATTTGATTATTTCCTCTTGTGTATCTGAAGCTGACCGCTTCTGTGCATTCTGAGTATATCATTTATCTGCTGTTCTTTCAATAATCTGACAATAAGCAAAAACTCTGTATTGCCTTTCCGATACAGAAAAGATATAATATATGCAGTATATTTAGAAAGGGTCTGATAATATGGCAACTGCTGATCTCAGCTTTGAAATGAAAATAAAAGGAACTCCCGAAGAGGTCGCTTCGATTCTGGATGTAATGCTTGAATATAACGAAGGAAAGAACGGCACTTACTTTTCATGCATCTCAATAACCGTCTGCGATAAGTGCTTTTCTCTCGGCCTTACCAGCAAGGATGAACTCACAGCCGCAATAAACAGCAACAGCGGCACTGCCGCAATAAGCGCACTTGGGCCTTTTGGCAAATACGGCGAGATCGATGAGGTGGATATCCTCCGTGATATGGCGCAGGCGGCTCCCAATGCTCACTTTACCGCATCTATAGATGGCTTTGCAGGTTATGCGGATCAGAACCTTTCCGCAGAGCTTGCAAATGGCAGACTGCATGTTTCCACCTTCTACCTTTCTGACGACTGCCGTGCAGATGGTGAGCTTGAATATTTAAAAACCCACCTGCCATACGATAGGTTCATCGAGCTTTTCAGTCTTGACAGCGAAGAGTTTGACGAGGAACAGTATGAGGATTTCTTCTCTGACAACCTCTGCTGCTTTGAGAGCATCGGTGAATTTTTTGAGGAGACCGAATACGAAGAGTTTGTTGAGATGCTCGATGTCGAATGCCCTCTGAGCGAAGATGAATACGGTGAGATCGTCCAGCAGCTGCTTGAGGAGGATTTCGAATACTGTAATGATTATCTCGAAAGAGAAGGCTTTGCTCAGCGTGAAGAATACACCTACGACCCTGTTGAAAATAAATACCTGGATTCTGACCGCCCGAAGCTCAAGAGCGGTGTTGCCTATTCTGTAAACGATGAGATACGTGAATATCTTGATTCTATCGGTCAACCAAGCGATGATGAAGCCATCGGCGCACTCTCGGTTGAAGATGTTTACGCCATTTTGGCAGGCACCTACGGCAAGGATATCTGTGCAGAAGATGCAAATTCCGACATTGAGGATTCCGATGAGGATATCGACGATGAGGATATCGACGACGAGGATGCCAACGACGAAGACTCCGACGACGAAGACTCCGATGATGAGGACTCCGATGACGAAGAATCCGACGATGAGGACTCCGATGACGAAGAATCCGACGATGAGGATTCCGACGACGAGAAAATCGACGACGAAAGCCCCAACAATGCTCCTTCTGATGCAGTCACCGCTGATAACGCAGAGGCAGAAAGCAACCCACCCGCAAAGAAAAAGACTTGCCGCCCATGGCTTGTCGCGCTTATTATCGTTATTATACTTCTCTGCATTGCTGCCGTTGCTTTCTTCTTCGGCGAGGAAATCTTCGCCTATGCCTCAAAGCTGCTGGGCATTGCCGCTCGTCTGCTCTGATTTTAATCTATTAAAATACGATGCAATAACGCATGCACTCCCCTGTCGGAGCATTCCGACAGGGGAGTGCGTTTTATTAAGTTATGCTAACAGTGTTTCCTTTCTGCTATCATTGTATCTGCTATAATACGAGTCTCCCATTGCAACACCTTGTCTCATGGACGGCTCGTATCGTTGGTATTGAAAACATCTATTCCTAATTATAAATGCAATTTGGCATCGCCTTTCAGCGAAATGAATTGATCCATGATGCCTTGATATACAATGTATCATGCATTATGCTGATACATATTGATACCACTTATTATCAAAGGTGCTTTTTATGGATATCAAACTCTTTACGACCATACTCAAAGACAAGCATTTACTCGACTATAAAAAACTGAAATATAAGTACAGCGAGAATTTCGATGTATTTCTTTCGGCGCTCACGGAGCTTTACTGCAAATCTTTGCCCATCGTTGACTTCGCATACTCTTCGCTGATATTCATCGAAAACCAAGCAGCTTGAGAAAGACTTCGGAAATGCGGCTTATGCAACGATAAGAGGCTTTGTTCTGAAGTTTGAAGAACTGGAGCTGCTGTCTTCGGCTAAGTATGGTTCACGGGTAAAATATATGGTTATGGGATGAAGAATTATTCATTCTCTGCACGACAATCAATGCAGGAAAGCTTCCGTTGTGCAGTGCAGCTTGCCTGTTTTCATTCGATCTGTAAGACTTAAAAACCTCAAAAGCACGATATTTTTGTACCGCAAACCACTATTTGGTCGTTTATTGCTGTAAATCGTTAAAATTATTTTTCGAAAAACTATTGACAAACGATTTTCTCGGGTGTATACTGCGCTCAACAATTGAAAAACAAACAACGACTGTGACGAAGACGGTCGGAATGCAGACCCTGCAGAGAGTTGGCGGTTGGTGCGAGCCAATGGATAAGCTTTCCTTATGACCTATCACTGCCGAGTCGGAGGACCGAAAGCCTGAGCGTAAACGCTTTGGTCAAGTAGACTCCTTCCGTAATGCTGCGTAAAGGCAAAGGGCTTGTTTGAGTCCGGAAAGAGGCGGAATTTTCATTCCGCAAGTTGAGTGGTACCGCGGGTTTTACAACTCGTCTCAATGCTTATTGAGACGAGTTGTTTTTGTTTTTCTCAATTGTTTATAGCGGGCAGACCATCGCCCAGAAAACGAAAGGAGAAATTATCAATGGACTTCAATCTGAAAGAGGTTGCAGGCAGAATCAAGGACCTGCGCGAAGCAAAAGGCTATACTCCCGAAGAACTCGCAAAGCTTACCGGTGTTTCCGTGGAGGATTACTTAATTCTCGAGAGCGGCGAATCGGACTTCAGCTTCACATTTATCTACAAGTGCGCAAAGGCGTGCGGTGTCGAGGTCGTTGATATCATTGAAGGCACCAGTACCACTCTTACTTCATTTACCGTCACAAGAAAAGGCGAGGGCATGAAGATCGTCAAGAAAAACGGCTTTGTCTACAACAACCTCGCACCAAAGTTTAAGGATAAGCTTGCCGAGCCGTTCCTCGTCAAGTTCCCATATCTTGAGGAGGAGCAGAACACTCCCATCAAGCTCAGCTCTCACAACGGTCAGGAGTTTGACGTTATCGTCAAGGGCGCTCTCAAGGTTCAGGTGGGAAGTCATGTAAAGGTGCTCAATGAGGGCGACTCCATCTTTTACAACAGCCTTATCCCTCACGGCATGATCGCAGTCAGCGAAGGCGGCTGCGAATTCCACGCCGTTGTGCTCAATCCTCAGGACGGTCAGGTCAACGAGGAATATCCCGAGGCTCCTTACATCGCTGCCAAGACCGCCAAAGCAAAGGATTCCTCCAGAGCCTCGGTCGCAGATAATTTTATCGAGTCCTTCTATGATGCCGACGGCGTATTCAACGGTATCCGCTTCAAGAATGACGACAAGTTCAATTTTGCATTTGACTGTGTGGACGCAATCGCAGCCAAGAATCCCGACAAGCTCGCTATGATGTGGGTAGGCAACGACAAATCCGAGCGTCGCTTTACCTTCAGCGACATGAAAAAGTATTCGGCAAAGACCGCTAACTACTTTGAATCCCTCGGAATCAAGCGCGGCGACACCGTCATGCTGGTGCTCAAGCGTCACTATCAGTTCTGGTTCTGCATGCTGGCTCTGCATAAGCTGGGCGCCATCGCCATCCCCGCCACCAATCAGCTTGTAGAGCACGATTTCACATACAGATACAAGGCAGCAAAGGTCAAGGCTATTGTCTGCACCGCCGACGGTGATGTTTCAGCGGAAGCGGAGAAGGCTGCAGCAGAATTTCCCGGAATGGTCAAGGTGCTTGTGGGAGGCGAAAAGGACGGCTGGCATGACTTCAATGTGGAAATGGAGCGCTTTAGCACCCACTATTACCGCAAGGACGATTCCCCCTGCGGCAATGATCCCATGCTCATGCTCTTTACCTCCGGTACCACTGGCTATCCACGTATCGCCACCCATTCCTACAAATACGCTCTGGGACATTACCCCACTGCACGTCACTGGCACAATGTCAACCCCGACGGCCTGCACTTTACCATCTCCGACACCGGCTGGGGCAAGGCTCTCTGGGGCAAGCTGTACGGTCAGTGGCTGTGCGAGGCGGCAACCTTTACCTATGATTTCGACCGCTTCCATTCAGACGATATACTTCCTCTCTTCAAAAAATACAACATCACTACCTTCTGTGCACCGCCCACCATGTACCGCTTCTTCATCAAGGAGGATCTGAGCAAGTACGATCTTTCCTCCATCGAGTACGCCACCACAGCAGGCGAGGCACTCAATCCGGAGGTGTTCAACCAGTTCAAGAAGGCTACCGGCCTTACCATCATGGAGGGCTTCGGTCAGACCGAAACTACCCTTTCCATCGCAAACTTTGTTGGCTCTACCCCGAAGATCGGCTCCATGGGCAAGCCCAGTCCGCTCTATGACGTTGTGGTGCTGGATCCCGACGGAAACGAATGTGCTCCCGGCGACGCAGGTGAGATCTGCATCCGCACAAAGAACGGCGCACCCTGCGGCCTGTTCATCGGCTATTATCTGGACGAAGAGAAGACCCGTGAGGTCTGGCACGACGGCTTCTATCACACCGGAGATCAGGCAACCATGGACGAGGACGGCTATCTCTGGTATGTGGGTCGTATCGACGACGTCATCAAGTCCTCCGGCTACCGCATCGGCCCGTTTGAGATCGAAAGCGTCATCATGGAACTGCCCTATGTTCTTGAGTGCGCCATCACTCCAGTGCCCGACGAGGTGCGCGGTCAGATAGTCAAGGCCACCATCGTGCTCGTCAAGGGAACCGACGGCACTGACGAGCTCAAGAAAGAAATTCAGGAGTACGTCAAGACCCACACTGCTCCTTACAAGTATCCCAGAATCGTAGAGTTTGTCGAGGAGCTTCCCAAGACCATCAGCGGCAAGGTTCGCCGTGTGGAGATCCGCAAGAAGGATCTGGAGAAGTCTGCGAACTGACAGTGTATGATCGGTCGGCAAGGCGGGCACAAGGCAAAGCTTCTGTCCTGCTCGCTTGCTGACCGATCGTTTTTCGAGGTCGATAATAATGAAGAAAACCTACATAACCTCCATGCCGAACCATATCGGAGCTTTCCTCAAGGCCAGTAAATGCTTTTCCGCGCTGGGCATAAACATCACCCGTGTCAGCTATAACAAGGCCGTGGACTCGCACACGCTGTTCATTGATGCCGACGGCACCGAGGAGCTGCTGAGCAAAGCCGACGAAGAGCTTGAAAAAATAGGCTACCTGCAGAATGATGCCGACCGCGCCGGCATCGTGCTGCTGGAGTTCTGCCTGCGGGACGTTCCGGGAAGCGTTACGGATATCCTGACCCTTATCAGTCATTTCAATTTCAATATATCTTACATCAGCTCGCAGGAGAACGGCACCGACTATCAGCTGTTCAAAATGGGGCTGTATGTGGACGAAGCCGACCGCATCTCGGAGTTTCTCTCAGAAGCGGAAAAGCTGTGCAGAGTGCGTGTCATAGATTACAACAGCTCGGAGAAGGTGTACGACAACAGTATTTTTTACAGCACCTATGTCATGGGACTTTCAAGAATGATGGGGCTTACCGAAAAGGTGAAGCAGGAGCTGCTGGTTCATGTCAACCTCGCTATGCAGACGCTGGACGAACAGGGGCTTTCTCCCTACCGCACCTTCGACAGCATCAGCAAATTCGCCGAGCTGCTTTCAAAATCAAAGGGCAGAGATTTTCTGCCCCGTATAAGCAATCATAAAATCACACAGGACACAGAGATAATCCTCATTGAGCCGCCCTGCGGCAGCAACACTATAATCATCAGCAGCGGTGACGAGCTGCTGTTTGTAGATACGGGCTATGCCTGCTATGCAGACGAAATGCACACGTTGCTTCGGCGGATCATACCTGATTTTGAATGCAGAAAAAAATCCGTGCTCGTCACCCATGCCGATGTTGACCATTGCGGTCTGCTTCCGATGTTTGACGAGATAATCACCAGCCACAGATCGGCGTTGTGCCTGCGAAACGAGCACGAGGGCATCAACGGCTACCGCGAGCAGAATCCTCTGCACCGACCGTACATCAACATCTGTAAGACCCTCACTTCATATATTCCTCCCGACCCTTTAAAAATTGTGACGCCGTGGTATAATAGAGAAAGCCTGACCGAGCCTCTGACGCAGATCGGCTTCTTTGACTTTGGTGAACTGCATTTTGAGGTGTACGAAGGCAAAGGAGGACATCTCCCCGGAGAGATCGTGCTGATCGATTACAGCCACCACATCGCCTTCACCGGCGACATATATATCAACACCCACGGTCTGACGCCGGAGCAGGCAGAGTATAATCAGTACGCGCCTATACTTATGACCTCCGTAGACACCGACCCCGAGCTGTGCGCCGCAGAACGCAAGGCTATACTACAGCGGCTCGGCGTGGGAAGCTGGCAGATATTC
This sequence comes from Acutalibacteraceae bacterium, assembly GCA_045536305.1. Taxonomy (GTDB): domain Bacteria; phylum Bacillota; class Clostridia; order Oscillospirales; family Acutalibacteraceae; genus JAISGQ01. Next base: position 7,068 of record JAZSNH010000084.1, on the reverse strand, counting down.
GGAGCACACGGCTTTAAGAAGGATTATACGGTAAGCGTATAGCACTCTGCGGCACTTACTCAAAGAGTCCCGGAAATTTGTCCTCCCAAAATAACGCGAAACAAGGTGAAACAATGTATTTTGACGACATTAAGCTTGGCATGACAGTCGAGATCTCGCCTGCGGTCATAAAAAAAGAAAAAATGATCGCATTTGCCCGCGATTACGACAACATTCCTCTGCACATCGACGAGGAGTACGCAAAAAAGACACCCTTCGGCAAGCTTATCGCTCCCGGAGTGATGTCCTTTATGTCGGTGTGGGCAAAATATCTTGAAGCAGACCTCTTCGGCGAAGAGCTGCTTGCGGGAAAATCCACAAAGATAGAGTGGATAAAGCCGGTTTTTGCCGAGGATGTTCTGACCGGCAAAGCCACTATCACCAACCTCGTCAGACGCAGCGCTAAAAACGGTCTGGTTGAGATCACCATTGACGCATACAACCAAAACGGAGAACTGGTGCTGACAGATGTTACCGAGGCAATCGTCAAGTGCAGACCGTTGAGTGAATGATCAGGGAACAATCGTAGTATCAAATAGTCTGTTGACTATAGAGTTTCACTTCTTGACAAATAAAAACCACTGGTAAACTAGTGGTTCTTATTTGTCAAGAGGATATTTAATATCGCATGTTATGCACACCCCCTGTCGGAGCATTCCGACAGGGGGTGTGCATTTTTATTAAGTTATGCTATGCAGCGTGAGCTTTTACTTAGATTTCTTTATAGCAGCCGAAATTTAGGATAATCGATTTAAATCCATCAAGTATTTAACTGCTCTCCCGCTTTTATCTTCAATCAGCATATTCATATTTCTTAGTTTCGCTAATCGTTTGTCTACTGTTGAAGGACTGATATTCAATTCTGCGCCAAGTTCTTTTTTCGTTATTCCGTCATCAGAAAATAACGATGCTTGAATCAATATAAAAGCAAACTCTACTATCTCCTCTGTCATTGTGTTGTCTTTTTCTATTATATCCAAATATTTATCCAACAGACTTTTTCTCTTTTCTAAAGCCTCATATAAATTTTCGAATGCCTCAAGAATTATATTAAGAAACATAATTATAAACGGAGTCAGATCCCCTAAATTATTTTCGTTATTACAATCATTAAATGCATCATAGTATTTTTTTATATGTGCCTTTATTGTATACGATAGTCTGAATCCTATCAGGTATTCAAATTCTTTTGAAAGAAGGTAACTGCTTATAAAACGTGACGTTCTGCCGTTTCCATCATAAAAAGGGTGAATATATCCAAAAAGATAATGAAAAATAGAAATTCTTATCAGTATTGGTATTTCTTTTTGATTCAGAATATTTAGGGCTTGCTCCATAAGTTGAATAATTTTTGTCTCGGGATATGCACCATGATGTATCACCTTTTGAGACGGTGTTGTAACCTCAGCCATATCTTTTCTAAAAATTTCGCCATCAGGTATATTTTCTGAACAATCCTCTGCGACTTCTTTCAAAACCAAATCATTATAAATTTCTCTTACATCAGTAGATGTACTTAATGGAAATTCATCTCCGCTGATCAACATGCAATATTTGTTCAACAGTCCATAAAAGCGCTTCTTTTTTCCTTTTCCATTCATTTCATTCAAAACAGAAGATAGTTCTTTTCTTGTGCTGTAAACTCCCTCTATATCATTAGTGAGTTTTATTTCATCAATTAAACACTTATTTGCAAACTGTACCAATGCCTTTTGAGGAAGAACCCTTCTTATATCTGCAACTGACTTATCTAATTGCATTATTTTCAAGCTGATATTATGAATTTCCGGACACAAACAATAAAACGCTTTATTATCACCAATTTTTATCGGCAAAACACACGTAGATTCTGATTCTATTCTTTGCTTGTATAATAATTCATACTCTTTTTTTTCTTTGTAGAACAAGTGAGACAATAAAACATAACTCATAATAGTTGTATCCCTCCACAAAAAACACTCTACAAATCATTTTATTAATTAAGTTAGTTAAAACATCTGATTTTAACTAACTTAATTGAATTTTATCACGCTAAGCTAATTTTGTCAATAATGTTATACCAATATTATAGCGTTAACAAGGAATGAATATGCGTGCTTAATAAGTTTTACACTCAAATCTATCGTGTTTCTATTTTCTATGTATATTATTCAAAAAGCCCCACCGATTACTCAGTGGAGCTTTTTAATTTGTCTTATGGCTCTAATTACTTAGACTCCTTTATAGCAGCCTGTGCTGCAATGGGCTATACACAAAAGTCGGAAAAGCAATTCGTCCACCATGGATCGCACGGTCCCCATATCGATGCTGCCGTTTTCTCGGGGAGTCTCATAAGGCCGAAGCCAAGATGGGGTGATTTGCCCTTAATATTTCTTTCCGATAGATTTCAGTATGTAAGACCGTAGCCCTTTTCGAGCCAGCACTCATCGGTGCCTATCTGGTCAACGGAGCTGTACCAGGGAGAAGGAAGCTTTCCTGTAAATTCGCTGCCGCCGCAGAGGACATCTGCAACGCCCTGTCCCTCAGAGCCCGGGAGATAGCACATGACCGCTGCGTCCCAGTCGTCCATGTACTCTTCGATAATGACCTGTCTGCCTGCAACGATGCAGGTGATAATGGGCTTGCCCAGTGCCTTTGCCTGCTTCATATCCCATGAGTTGCCTTCAAGACCGAGCTTGCCGCACAGCGCCATGTCTGCGGTGTCGCCGTTCCATTCAGCGTATGCCTGTTCGCCCACTACAAGCAGTACAACATCGGCGTCCGCTGCGTCCTTTTTGTCCACAACTACCTCAATGCCGTATTCCTCCGCTTTCTTTCTGAAGCCACTCTCTATGCTGGTCACGCCGTTTATGTGATTGTTCGGGCTCTGATTCCAGTCTATCGTCCAGCCGCCGCACTGTACTCTCGGACTGTTTGCTGCAGGACCTGTGATATATACCTTTGTGCCCTTCTTTATGGGCAGAACGTTGTTTTCGTTTTTAAGAAGAACAAGGCTCTTTTCAACAAGCTGCTCTGCTAAATCTCTGTATTCTGCACTGCCTGTCTTTTCCTGTACAGTAGGTGTATTTTCAAAGTAGGGGTCATCAAACACCCCTGCCTCAATCTTTACTCTGATTATTCTAGTCACCGCATCGTCCACGCGCTCTTCCGAAATATCGCCGTTGTTTACACCGTTGACAATTATCTTTCTTGCCTCTTCAAAGCGCTCGACCTCCATGAACATATCGATTCCTGCATTGACCGAGTTTATCATCTGCTCGCGGTAAGTCTTTGCAGAAGTGTTCTGAACAGAGTTCCAGTCACTTACGATAAAGCCCTCAAAGCCCATTTCGTTCTTGAGATAGTGGATATATTCGGGATGTTCGTGCATCTTCACACCGTTGACGGAGGAGTGGGTTATCATTATTGTCTGTACCCCTGCGTCCACAAGCTCCTGATATACCGAGAGAAGCTCCTTTATCTCCGCCTCTGTCAGCACTGCATCGCCTCTGTCAATGAGCCTGATGACGTCGGAATCTTCTCCTGTATCATATTCCACATTGCCGTCAGCGAAGAAATGCTTGGCGCAGGCGATCATTCCGCCGTCGATAAGTCCCTTGGTATAGGAGACTCCAAGACTCTTGATAATATCAAGGTCAGAGCCGTAGCTTTCGTATGTTCTGCCCCATCTGGGATCCTCCGACTGCGCCACGCAGGGAGCAAAGTTCCATATCATATGGCAGAGGAGCGCTTCGTCTGCTGTTGCAAGACCCATTTTGTAGGTAAGGTCAGGATCGTTTGCGGCACCGATGCCTATGTTGTGAGGGAAGATAACAGCGCCGTCACAATAGTTTACACCGTGTACATCGTCGTTGCCGTAGATGTAGGGTATGCCCGCCTCGGAAGAAAGCGCCTTCTCCTGATAGCCATCTACGATCTTCTGCCATTTTGTGTATTTTTCGGAATTGATCTTTGAAAGTATGCTTCCGTAGCAGAACTTTTCCATTTCCTTCTCGGACACGCTGTAGATAGCAGGCTGTACCATCTGAGCTGCCTTCTGATCAAGGGTCAGAGAAGCAGTTATCTCCTCTGCCGACATCGATGCGTACTTCGATGCGTACTTCGATACCTCAGGGTCTCCGTTTTGTGCTTTGCCGCAGCCGACTGCCGTAACGATTATCAGCAGGGACAGCAAAAGCGCTATAATCTTTTTCATGACGATTTCTCCTTTTTTTCAGAAAGATACAGTTTCCTGTTTATAATTCTATCATAACATACTTTAGAAAGAATATCAAAAAGAAGATATTTATTTCAAACACCTGCGCAGAAAGTGAAATGGAACAATAATCAGTTACCATTACCGGTAAACGGCTTAAATTGATATAGAAAAAGCGGTCACATCACTTGAAGAAGCAAATGTGACCGCCTTAGTTATTTAGCTGTAAGTTATGCCTTATATGCTGATTACTTCATTTCCTTTATTGCACCCTATGGCACTGTTATCCATGGCAGGTAAACTTGCCCCAGTCACAGTAATTTTGGTCGTACTTCCGCAGCGCTTGCGGGTACTGAATATTTGAGGTGCTGCGCTAACGTATCGTAAGGCATTCGTTTCAGCCTATATTCAAGGTGTTAAAAAGGGCGTGCATAATCAGATAAAGACCTTCGTACATCTCCGAATTGAACTGAGCCTCAATGACCATGCATCCGGAATCGGTCTGGATAATGAAGTAGTGCATATCGTAGCCGGGGTGGATGGTGCTTCCGCGGAAATAAACGGCAATGGCATCGTAGTCGCCTATACGGACGGGCTCGGTCATAACATTGCTGAAGATGGAGGTGTAGTTCTGCTGCAGGAGATCTGCAAGTTGCTGGGCGGTGCGTTCTTCGTCCGCATATACGGAATAATAAACGCCTGCGTCACCCGTCCATTTTTCGTAGATGAAGATGTCAACACCATCGTTGACTATGTGGTTGAAGTATTCGGGATCCATAGCGATGGTGGTGTCGAAGTTGACGACGCGGACTATCTCTACGGGAATCTTTTCAAAAACGCCTTCCTCGCGGCTTATCTCAATATACCTCTGCTCCCATTCTGACTCGGCGTCTTCGATCTCCTGGGAATCCTGCGCAGGCTTGCCCTTTCCACTTTCAATCACAGAAAAATCGAAGGTATTTGCCAGATCTTTAAGATCGTCAAATGTTATTCCCTCAGCAGTGCCGCCCATAACATTGATGCTGACAAAGCAGGAATCGAATTCTTTTATAAGCACCGACTTATACTCGGACAATGCCGCTGTGAGCTCAACGCCCGAATCGGTCACAATCATCTGTTCCTGATAGTCCTCAATGTCTCCGATGTTGAGGAAAATAGGATCGAACACGCCCTTGACCGCACGGCTGAACTGATAATCCACTGACAGACGACCGTATGACACATCAAATATTCCGTCATATCTGAACGTACCGTCATCGTACATATATCCGCCTAATATGGTATTGTGTGCTTTGTCGGAAAACTCTTCATAGTCGTTGACAATAAACTCCCCGACCACCGTATTCCAATCCTCGAACATTACTTCCTTAAATCCGCCGTGAAGCGTCAATCCGTATTTTGCGGTGATCTCATCGACCTTGTCCGCCATCTCCTGTGTGTATACGGGGTAAGGATCATACTTTTCGTCAAGATTACAGTCATCGAGGCTATCAGAGTCATAGCTTTCCTCGAATGCTTTCCACTCGGCCGCTGCCATATATTCCTTGCTGCCTGTAAAACCCGCAAGGGTCATCTCACTTTTGATCTCGGGATCATTGGTATCAACAAGAGTATCTCTTAAACCGAATAAATTAGTAGCAAATGCTGCGGTTGCAAAAGCTGTAAGCAAACACAGCACAGCCACAAGCATAAGGGTTCTTTTTGTAAATTTCCTCCGGGTTTTCATTGTCCTTTTGACCTCACTATTCTCTATAATCTTTTCATCAATAAATTCCATGGCACTATACAAATCGTTTCTATTCATCGAAATAACCCTCCTTTGAAAGGTGCATTCTTAATTGTCTGCGAACTCGGCCGAGCGTTACGTTTACATAATTTTCGCTCATATCGAAGCGTTCGGCAATCACCTTTATCGGTTCAGAAAAGAAATATCTTCTGACGAGCAGATTCTGTTCACGCTCGGGCAGGGATGCAACAAATTTATTGATAGCCTTGCCCAGCTCATTTGCGTCGACCTGACCTTCCACATCCGACTCGTTGGCAATACACTCCGCCAGCTCTTCGAGCACAAGAGGAATATCTCCTCCGCCCCGTTTCTGTGACCTTCTCGCCTTGTATCTGTCAAAAGACAGATGGCGGGTGATCTTTGCGAAAAACATCTTAAGTACGGTTGGTCTGGTGGGAGGTATAGCGTTCCACGCTCTCAGCCATGTATCGTTTACGCACTCCTCGGAATCCTGAGCGTCATCCAGTATACCGTTTGCGATTGTAAAACAGTATGAGCCATATTTATCCATGGAAGCGGAGATTGCTTTGGTGTTTTTATTCCTGTAGAGCTCTATTATTTCGGAATCGTTCATTATGAGCCTCCTTTTAGCAATTTTAGGATCCTTTGCCCTATAAGACGACAAACAGAGGAAAAACTTACAAGCAAATTGAAAATAATTTTAAATAATCTTATAAATGGTTCTATCGTCATCATATAATGGTCTTCGATTGACCCGAGCGTTTTTGTACCCTAATTCCTTTTTCTTAGTGACTTACCGCTTGTTCCGATAATTCTTTCTGTACCTCGCCATATTTTTTCGTAACGCTCTTATATTTTCACCAGTCATTCTATACGCCCATCCGCACTTTAAGTATATCATCTGTCAGGCTTTCTTTCAATAAATCTGCCGGCAACGCAAAAATCCCCTCGGATTGCTCCGAGGGGATTCATTATTTAATTCATGCTATGCGATCAAGCAATCTCTTACTTGCTTTCCTTGATTGCAGCCTGTGGCGCTGTTATCCATGGCAGGGGAACTTGCCCCTGCCACAGTAATTTTGGTGGT
>JAZSNH010000076.1:0-9949 GCA_045536305.1 Acutalibacteraceae bacterium | reverse complement strand
GTTGTGCTCAAGCTGCTTGCCGGTGATGCCTTCCTATCTCAGGTCAAGGAGAATAAGGTGGTTGTCGGTGCCGCCGGAAACCATCTTGACACCGTTCTTTTCAAATGCCTTTGCCATTGCTGCGGCATTCTTGACTATCTGCTCGCCGTATGTCTTGAACTCAGGCTTGAGTGCTTCGCCCAAGCATACAGCCTTTGCTGCGATGATATGCATGAGAGGACCGCCCTGTGTGCCGGGGAACATAGCCTTATCGATAGCCTTTGCAAATTCCTCGCGGCAGAGGATCATGCCGCCTCTGGGACCGCGCAGGGTCTTGTGGGTGGTGGTGGTGACGATATCGGCATAGGGAACAGGACTCTGATGTACGCCTGCTGCGACCAGACCTGCGATGTGTGCCATATCAACCATAAAGAGTGCATCATATTTCTTTGCTATCTGAGAAATGCGCTCAAAATCAATTGATCTGGGATATGCGGATGCGCCTGCAACGATGAGCTTCGGCTTATGCTCTGCTGCCAGTCTTTCAAGCTCCTCATAGTCGATGGTGCCTGTTTCTGCATCAACGCCGTAGGGCACAAAGTTGTAATACTTGCCGGACATATTTACGGGTGAGCCGTGTGTAAGATGTCCGCCCTCTGCGAGGCTCATGCCGAGCACTGTATCTCCGGGCTGAAGAAGTGCAAAGTAAACGCCCAGGTTTGCCTGTGCGCCTGAGTGAGGCTGCACGTTTGCATGCTCTGCACCAAACAGCTCGCATGCTCTCTTTCTTGCGATCTCCTCGACGATGTCAACACACTGGCAGCCGCCGTAGTAACGCTTGCCGGGATAACCCTCTGCGTACTTGTTGGTCAGAACGCTGCCCATAGCTGCCATGACAGCAGGAGTCACGATGTTCTCGGAAGCGATAAGCTCGAGATTTCTTCTCTGACGTGCAAGCTCCTGCTGCATTCCGTCAGCGACCTCTGCGTCATATTCGGAAATAAAGCCGATAGAGTCGATCATGTCCTTGTACATTTTTTACCAGTCCCTTTCATGCGGTAATATGTTTTTGCAAATTATTTGCATTATATCATAGATATGGTCAAAATTCAATGAACAAACCACTGAATGTATGTATTTGTCTGTATTTGTTTTTATCCTTTTTCACGAAAGCATTGCCTGTTTTGCCGCTGTCATATAAGAATTGTGGACTGCTGTTGCCGTAACACACAAAACCCTTTTTGCTCCAGCCGCTTTAAGCACCCTCGCACATTCGCTGAGGGTAGACCCTGTTGTCGATACATCATCGCACAGCAAAATCGTCATACCCTCTACCGCTTCCGGTATGCTGACTCTGTATGCGCCGCTGACATTTGCTCTTCTGTCCGTTCTGTTGAGCGTATGCTGCTTCTGTATGGAACGCGGCTTGCTCAGAAGATTTGAGGAATATCTCAGGCCAAGCGTCTTTGCAACGCTTCTTCCGAGCAGGGCTGCGTGATTGTAGCCCCTGTCGCGAAGATCGGAGGCATGCATTGGAACAGCCGTGACGAGATCTATATCAAATCTTTTAAATTCCTGCTGTACAATAAGCGCCATGCGGCGTCCGAAAAAATCTGCGGTTTCGGCAGAGTTCTTGTATTTCAAGCGCTTCACTCCGTCTCGGGCTGATCTTGTGTACACAAAAGGCGAAACGCAGCGGTCAAAGGAAAATTCTCCGTATTCGCATATACACTGAAACATCTCCCTGCCGCATGTTCGGCATATCGGTGTGCGTACCGTTACAAGAGTATCGGAGCAGCCGCCGCATATTCTTTCGTTTGCAGCGATTATTTTGCCGCAAAGCGGACACTTTCTCGGCAGCACCGACTGCATAACCGCTTTTTTCAGATTATCGATTATTCCCATATTTTCCCACCCCGTTACGATAAATCAAATTCCCGGGTCAGCTTTTTATCCTCAAGAAACACGCGCAAAGCCGTAAATCTTCCGCTTTCGCGCACGCTCCGTACCATCTGCTCTATCACATACCGCTCGCCCACAAGTATGAGTATTTTTTTAGCTCTTGTCACCGCTGTATAGAGCAGGTTTCTGTAATACAGCTGCTTCGGGCCCGGCATGACCGGCAGAATGACCGCATCAAATTCACTGCCCTGACTTTTGTGCACAGTCATTGCATAAGCATGCTCTATATCCCGTGCCGCCTCAAGGCTGTAGGTCGCGATTCTGTCGTCAAATCGGATACGTATGTATTCATCGGCACGATTTATTTCTTCTATCATTCCGACGTCTCCGTTGAATACGCCCTTTCCCTCGCTCGCGTCCGGACGATACCATTCAACATCATAATTGTTTTTTATCTGCATCACCTTATCGCCCTCGCGGTAGGTGATGGAGTTTATTTTTATCTCACGGCGTTTTTCATGCTTTGGATTGAACCTTTCATGAAGGCATCGGTTAAGCTCGTACACTCCGCAGACGCCCTTTTTCCCGGGGCACAGCACCTGTATTTCTCTTAACGGATCGAAGCCGTAGGCCGACGGGAGCCGCCTGTAGCAAAGATCGACTATCGTTGCGTTGACTGCGTTTTCATTGCTCGATTCGATAAAGAAAAAGTCACTGTCCTTAATACCCAGCTCAGGCATTTCGCCTCGGACTATCTTATGCGCCGAGCGAACAATGGCGCTTTCCTGCGCCTGTCTGAAAACCTCTGTCAGGCGTGAAACAGGCAGGCACCCCGATTCGATAAGATCTGCCATTACACTTCCTGCTCCGACACTCGGAAGCTGGTCGCTGTCGCCTACGAGAATAAGACGGCATTTAATATTGAGCGCTCTGAGAAGGCTTTCAAAAAGCTGAACATCAAGCATTGACACCTCGTCCACAACAAGTGCGTCACAATCAAGCGGATTTTTTTCGCCGCGCTTGAATACGGGCCGATCGTTTTCACTCCATTCGACCTCAAGAAGGCGATGTATGGTCTTTGCCTCTCTGCCTGTTATTTCGGTTATTCTTTTTGCCGCTCTTCCCGTCGGTGCAGCTATGGAAACGATCTGTCCCGATGCCTCGAGAGTTTCTATTATCGCATTGAGCACGGTTGTTTTTCCCGTTCCGGGGCCGCCGGTCAGCACAAGCGCCCCGCGCTCCATCGCGGCATCTATCGCCGCCTTCTGCTGCTCATTGTAGGTCATGCCGGAAAGTGCCTCGCACAACGCCACCTGCTGCTGATAGCCGCGTATCGGAGGCGGCGGATATTTCGACAGATGCATCAGGTGAGATGCACAATATATTTCTGCCGCATACATATCGGGCAGAAATATAAACCGTCTGTCATCAAGAGTATCCGAAGCAAGCTCGCGCTCCTCCACCGCAGTCTCAAGCTTTTCCTCCACTATTTCCTGCTCGACTCCCAGAAGCTTTGCCGCCACAGGGCAGAGACGGTCATGCGGCAGGCATGTATGGCCGTTTGAGGCGTTATGTATAAGCACATGATTTATTCCTGCAAGTATGCGAAATTCGTCTGTCTGAGGATAATCCATTTGGCGTGCCATATAGTCCACTCTCGGAAAATCTATGCCTACATCCGATGAGCACAGCAGATAAGGGGTGGCTTTGATAAGATCAAGTGCCGAGGCTCCCCACTTTTTCCACACAGCAATGGCTTCTGTAGGCATAAGCCCCATTCTTGTAAGCTCAAGCATAGCCTCCCGAAGGCCTCTCTGCGATGCAAAGGAGGTGCTTATATCATGAGCCTTGTTTTTGCTTATGCCCTTTATCTGTGACAGTCTGTCGGGGTCGTTTTCGATAACATCAAGTGTCGAATCTCCAAACATTTCCACTATCTTTGATGCGGTCACGGGGCCTATGCCCTTTACAGCTCCCGAAGAAAGATAGCGCAGTATCGCCGATGCCGTGGCAGGCAGATATCTCTCGCAGGTTTCTGCCTTGAACTGCTCTCCGTATGTGGCATGGCTCTGCCAGGTGCCTGCAAGCATAAGACGCTCGCCTTCAAAAACCTCGGGCATTATGCCTACCACTGTATAAAGATATCCGTTTGAGGAAAGCTCAAGGACGGTAAAGCAGGTGTCTTCCTTGCGTACCGTTACATTCTCAACCGTTCCCTCGAGCAGCTCAAGCTCTCTCTCTTTGTTTTCCTTCACCTGCAGCACCTCCCTGCACCTTGAATATTCGAGTTATTATAGCACAATTTTCTTTCCTTTGATAGATATATTCTATTAAATTTCTTTTATATGCCAAAAAAGCAGCAGGCGGGTGTTTCTGCTGCTTTTTCTATCCGATATTGTGCCACGAAAGCTCTGTTATTCCATTTTCAAGCATTGCACTTCGCGCAAGCACCTGATCTATTACTTTCTGTCCTTCTTCGCCGTATTGAAGCGAAGGCTTATAATCATTGACCGCACTGCCGCTTGAGGTAGTATAGCAGGGTATTGCGCTGATCCTGCATTTACCGACCTCTCCGGCATCGATCTGAAATACTGCCCGAAGGATTATGGTTTCAGGCTGGTTTGCCATGGAATTTCCTGCGAAGGCAAAGTTTCCGAGGCTGTAGGCTATGTATGCATCCTTGTATTTTTCTATTCCCTGCAGAACATGCGGATGATGACCCACGATAAGGTCAGCTCCCGCATCCACCAGTTCGTGCGCTGTTTCTGTCTGCCATAAAGAGGGCTTTACCGCCCTCTCGCTGCCCCAGTGAAGATTGACTATTATTATAGTTCCCGGGGCTTTATATCTCTCTATCTGCTTTTTTATTACAGAAAATTTGCTCTGATTTTTTATATCTATACTGCTCGTTGAAAGCATGACGACCGAAATCGTTCCGCTGTCTGTACGCAAGGTCCTCACATACGGTTCACTTGCCCAGAAAAGGCCTATCTTTTCATTTTCCAGCGCCTTTACCGTATCCTCAAAGCCGCGTTCCTTATAATCGAGTGTATGATTATTTGCAAGATTTGCCGCTTCCACCGAAGAAGATGAAAGTATTTTGGCGTATTCCTTTTTGCCTCTGAAATAAAACTGCTTATTTTCATGCTGTGTCGAATCGGTAAGTACACCCTCGAAATTCACTGCTGTAATGTCGTCCGCAGAAAAAACTCCCCTGACATTGTCAAAGGGATATGCAGTGCTTCCCGAACTTTCATACACGGAAACAAAATCCCCTGTACGCTCCTTCTCGTTAAATCGTGCAAAGGTACAGTCACCGACAAAGGAAAAGACAAGCGTGTCTTCTTTTTTCTGCGAGGCCGCCCAACAGGATACCGCCGCCTGCTTCACCGTCTTTTCTTCCGTTTTGTCTGCGGCTGCGAGAAGCGCGGGCGCATCGCCCACGCCGTCTGCAAATGCAATTATTTTTGAAAGAAGCTCATACTGCTGAGCTTTCTTTTCCGAAAGCTCTCTGCACAGAGCTTTTGCCCTCTGCATCACCTCTTCGTCCCCTGCCGACACAGACAGCTCCTTTATTATTTTAAATGTGTATTCCAGAATCTCCTGCTCTGTCATATCGGCTGTGAGCGGAGTGCTTACGGGCGGTGCAGTCGGATATGTCTCGCTTTCTGTCGGTTCGGGCTGTGACGGTACCTCAACATAGGCCGGCTCCGTTTTCTGTGTCGTTGAAACGCTTCCGAACCTGTCTATCAGCACAAGACACAGTACCAAAATCGCCAGACATAGCGTTATCAGTACACCCTTGAGAAATTTCACACCCTCACCTTCCTTCTGTCTGTTTAAACGCCGCTCTCCCAAAAGAGCGGCGTTCGGTCATGATTATTTTATTCAAGCGGATTGTTTTTCGCATACTCCTCAGCCGCTGCCTTTGCCTGCTTCTGAAGCTCGACGTATTCCTCAAGGCACAGTCCGTTTTCATAGATATACGTTGCATGTTCGATCGAATGATCTGTTTCAATGAAACGGAAATGCCACGGTTCGTAATTGATTTTTGTTATGTCAACCTTATCCGACGGATATCTCAGTACAAATCCATATTTGTGTGCATTTTTTGTAAGCCACTCACCCTGCTTTGTCTGGTGAAATTTATTCTGAGTGGTGTATACCGTGGAAAAATCTATAGCCAGGCCGCTGTGATGTTCGGAATAGCCTGGAAGCATTCTCGTTTTCAGGGCACTTTCACGTGCCTGCGCCTCTGTCATTCCGTAATCTCTCATGCGCTGCTTTATTGCATTATTAAGCAGGATTTCCTGTTTTTCATAGCTTCGGTACGTACTGATAAGGCGAAGCTGTCCGAGATTCTGCCTCAGATAATCGCTGTACATTTTCGCAAGCGCCTCTTCACAATCGGGCGTAAGCTTTGTTTCCTCGTGAGCAGTCGGTACGCTCTTTCGCACATCCACAAGCTCCGGCTTGTAATTTTTTGTTACGGGATTTTCGTTGTTTATCAGAAATATCTCATCTTCATACCAATAGGGAAGGTTTTTGTCCGCCGGTACCTCTTTGCGAAAAACCTCCACTGTCATTGTCAGCATGGTTCTCTCTGAGGTTTCGGGATCTATGACCAACGCGGAAATGCTTGTCTTTCCGATCTCTATGCCTTTTATTTCTCCGTCAGAGGAAACCTCGGCCGTTTTTTCGTCCTCGGATTTCCATACCACTGAGCAGTTTTCTGCATTTTTTATATTCGGAAAAAGACTGTCCCCTTTGTAAATGAGCCTGTCCGTTTTTTCAAAGTACGGCCTTGCAGGCTCTTCCAGCGTTGCCATTGACGGAGGATTAAGGTGGCACGCCGATATCATCACAATCGCAAAAATAAATGCAAAAAGATCAACAATTATAATTGCCTTCTTTATTATATCTATTTTATTATTAAACCGCTTTATAATTTGATATCTCATTTTTTACCATCCTGCCGCTGTCGTCTTTTACGCGATTATTATATTACATAAAACCTATAAATGCTATTAAAATTTTGTTACAAAAAATGACAAAACTCACACGCCAAAAAGCGTGGGAGTTTGTACTATCATCTGTTATTTTCCGCAGTTCGGGCAGATGCCGTCTTCACCGAGACGAGAGCCGCATGCTGTGCAGAAGCTTGTTGTAAATTTGGGTTCGTCAGCTTTGACTGTCTTTTCGATTTTGGGCATTGCAAATGCATCGGCTACTTCGCCGCCATTCTGATTTTTGAGCTTGCTGTTTATCTGAATGATGTTCTTTACAGCAATTATAGCCATAAGGAGCACTTCGTAAGCAAGACGGACAGCGATGGGACCGACAACCATAAGAAGAATACCCTCAAGACCGTGCCACTGGGTATGTCTGCTTCCGTAATAGCTGTATCTGTATGTTTCAAACCAGAAGAGCATGCAGAAGCCTGAAATAACGCAGAATGCTGTTGCAAAAATGTAGGTTGCCTGGAGCACCTTTTCGATAATAAGAGTTTTGAAATTCACGAGATCGTGAAGTATCTGCATTATCTTCTTTCTCTTGCCGTTTTTTTCGGGGACTACAAAGATGAATGCACAAACTGTGGCACCGATAGCCATAAGTGTTGCGATAACCGAGATTGCTGTCATTGTAAAATTCCTTCTTTCTTCTTGCTTCAGCTTATATTAACCTTTTATTCTCTATTTGTCAAGAAATTGTCGAAACTGAGCATTTTTTCCAAAATTCATAAAACCGTTTTACAATAAAAAACGGCAGGCAACAAAAGCTGTCATCTGCCGTAATCTTTTTTTATTCCGCCTCTTCTGCCGCCTCTGTGGCAGTGGTCTGTGCGGTCGTTTGTGCTGCTGTGGTAGTGGGAGGCTCTTCCGATGCAGCGGTAGCTGCCGTTGTTGCCTCGGTCGGTTTATCCGTCACAGCCGATTCGGTCGTGCTTGCCGTTGTGCTCTCACTCTCAGCAGAGGTTGTTGTTGTTTTTGCTGATGTGTAGAAGATTCTGTCGCATTCCGGCGCCCAGTCAAAATTATATTCGTAGAGCGGTGCATAAATATAGGGCTTCGGCTCTTTGGATTCGTCATACTGCGGCTGATAATTCGGATTTTTCGGATCGGGGTCTGTCGGATCCCAGCCGTTTGCAGGTGCGGGCGGACGCAGCTTTTCTATAAGCTCTGCATCGTATTTTCCTTTGAATACGCGAACAGGTGTGCCCGGAGGACAATTGTCATATATCCATTTTGCACATTCTACCGTCAGTCTTATACAGCCGCCCGAATTTGCCTTTCCGAGATTTCTGTAGCGTTTCATATCCAAAGCATTCTTTTTCGTTGCTGTATAAGGCACCGAATGGAAAAGGAAGCTTCCCGATATTCTTGTTGTATACTGTGCATACAGCGGATCACCGTGGCTGAGCATAGTGTTCCACTTGTGCTTGCTGTTTTTAAGCGGATAGTATCCATCGGGGAATTTATCTATTTTTTCACCCGTTGAACATATACACTGGCGAACCAGAGTCTCATACTTGCCTTCCTCGTTGGTGGTGTATATGCTTACTACCTGCCCGACCTTATCAATAGTGATGTAATAGGGCAGCTTTATTTCATACTCGACCAGCTCAGGCTCAGGTTCCTCTGTGTCCGTTTCGGAAATGTCGGTAAAGGATATCTCCTCATTTTCTGTCGGGATATCTTCTATCGGCTCGCTCCATATATTCTCTTCCGGATTTTCGACAAAGCCCGATGATTCGGTGTTTTTTTCATCATTTGTTCTCACAGATGTATTGCGTGTATATACAGCATTTATAATCATTATCGCTGCAACGGCGATCAATGCCATAATTTTTAATACGCTGCTGTTTTTGGAATTGGCATTTACCATTTTATCATCTCCCTCAATGATAATCTGTCCCTTATAATAATACATTTATATTTTTTCCTTGTCAATCTTTCCTTATAAATAACAATCAAAACACATACTGTCAAATATCATTTTACGATAATTGTTGACATAACGTCAATTTTGCTGTATATTAGTAAGGTAAAAGTCAAATAAACTTATCAAGAGCGACGGAGGGAACAGGCCCTTTGATGTCCGGCAACCTGCTTATGTAAGGTGCCAAATCCTGCGGCAAGTGCCGGAAGATGAGCAGTATACGTTCAGCCGACCTTGCGGACTGAACTTTTTTATTTTTTGGAGGTTTAAACTATGGCAAGATTTTTTACCTCGGAATCTGTAACCGAGGGACATCCCGATAAGATATGCGACTGCATTTCCGATGCAGTGCTTGATGAGATCCTCAGCAAAGACCCCTATGCCCGTGTCGCCTGCGAATGCATGGTTACCACTGACAAGCTTTTCATGGCAGGTGAAATATCCACTTCCTGTGAATACAACGCAGAGGAGATCGCACGGCGTGTTATCCGTGATATCGGCTACACAAGCGATGATATCGGCTTTAATGCCGACACCTGCACTGTTTCAGACAATCTTCACACTCAATCTGCCGATATCGCTCTCGGCGTTGACAACGCAAGCGAGATAAAGGAAGGCAGCTCTGATAAGTACGATCAGATCGGTGCGGGAGATCAGGGAATGATGTTCGGCTTTGCCTGCAACGAGACCGAGGAGCTTATGCCGCTTCCCATCGCACTTGCACATAAGCTTGCCCGGAGACTTACCGAGGTTCGCAAAAACGGCACCCTTCCGTATTTAAGACCTGACGGAAAGACTCAGGTTACTGTTGAATATGACGATGACGGCGCACCTGTTTGCGTTGACACCGTTGTTATCTCCACTCAGCACGATGATAATGTCACTCTCGATCAGATCCGCAAGGATCTTGCAAAGCATGTTATTTTGCCGGTAATACCCAAGGAGTTTATTACCGTCAGCATGAAGATACACATCAATCCCACCGGTCGTTTCGTTATCGGCGGACCTCACGGCGACAGCGGTCTTACCGGCAGGAAGATAATCGTTGACACCTACGGCGGCTATGCAAAGCACGGCGGCGGTGCTTTTTCCGGCAAGGATCCCACAAAGGTCGACCGCAGCGCTGCAT
>JAZSNH010000069.1:0-31897 GCA_045536305.1 Acutalibacteraceae bacterium | reverse complement strand
TGACAGACTTATTCTTCCGGGTGTCGGCGCATTTGCCGATGCAGCATTAAAGCTTAAGGAAAGCGGACTTGACATTATAGTCAAGGAGCTTGCCGCAGAGGGAAAGCCGCTGCTCGGAATATGCCTCGGAATGCAGATGCTTTTTGATAAAAGCCTTGAATACGGCGAGCATGACGGCTTGGGTCTGGTTTCGGGCACGGTTGAGCCAATAAAGCCGATCATCCCTGCTGAATACAAGGTTCCTCACATCGGCTGGAACGCACTGAAATTTAAGAACGAAAGCCCGATATTCAAATATTTAAGTGAAGGCGACTGTGTTTACTTTGTCCATTCCTTCGCCGCAGCTCACTGCGAGGCAAACACCACCGCTACCACCGAGTATGGCGCAGAGCTGACTGCTGCAGTCCAGAACGGCAATGTGTTCGGAACGCAGTTCCATCCTGAAAAAAGCGGAAAAACAGGCCTTGCAATACTCAAAGCATACTGTGAAATATAATGCATTGCACTGAAAATTCATGAAAAACAAAAATGAAAATTTAAGAAAATGTGGTTGATATTATGAAACTCTATCCTGCCATTGACCTTATAAAGGGTAAAGCTGTCCGACTGGTCCGAGGGGACTACGAGCAGATGACCGTATACAGTGAAGATCCCCTTTCCGTTGCGGAAAGCTTCCGCAACGCAGGAGCGGAATATCTACATGTTGTAGACCTTGAGGGTGCCAAAACAGGAGATACTCCCAATATTGAGCTTATATCCGAGATAATAAGGAAAATCGGACTGAAAACAGAAGTCGGCGGAGGAATCCGATCTGCGGAAACGGTAAAAAAATATATCGATGCAGGCGTTATGCGAGTTATTCTCGGAACGGCGGCGCTGACTCAGGCAGGCTTTGTGAATGAAATGGTAAAGCTCTACGGCGATAAGATAGCGGTAGGCGTGGATGTGCGCGACGGCTTTGTTGCCATACGCGGCTGGCAGGAGGTCACAGATAAGGAGTGCATGACCTTCTGCAAGGAAATGCAGAAGGCAGGAGTAAAGACTATTATCTGCACAGATATATCGAAGGACGGCCTGCTCGGCGGTGCAAATTTCGAGCTTTACGAGGCAATGTCCAAGGAGCTCGGACTTGATATAATCGCATCCGGCGGTGTATCGACCATAGAGGATATACATAAGCTCAAGGCTCTTGATATCCACGGAGCGATACTTGGAAAGGCGCTTTATACGGGCATGCTCTCTCTCGATGAAGCCATCAGGGAGGTGCGCTCATGATAACAAAGAGAATAATCCCCTGCCTTGATGTAAAAAACGGCAGAGTGGTAAAGGGTGTCAATTTCCAAGGGCTGAGCGATGTTTCCTCTCCTGTGGAGCTTGGCAGCTACTACAGTGAAAACGGAGCCGATGAGCTTGTATTCTATGACATAACAGCCTCTGCGGAAGGCAGAAAGCTGTTTACCGAGGCGCTCACCGAGGTAGCGAGCAAAATATTCATCCCCCTGACTGTCGGCGGAGGAATCAATACGCTCGACGATTTCGACAGAGTGCTCAAATGCGGAGCTGATAAGGTCAGCGTAAATTCCGGCGCGATAAGAAATCCAAACCTTGTTTATGAAGCCGCACAGCGCTATGGCGACCAGTGCGTGGTGCTTTCTGCCGATATAAAGCGAGTCGAAAACGAATTTCGGGTTTTCGCTCAGGGCGGCAGGGTTGATACAGGCATGGAAGCTATTTCGTGGATAAAAAGATGTGTCGATATGGGCGCAGGCGAGATAGTTGTCAACAGCATAGATACCGACGGCGTAAAAAAGGGCTTTGATATAGAGATGCTCGAAGCAGTGTGCAATGCTGTGGAGGTTCCCGTTATCGCATCGGGCGGCGCAGGCTGCATTGATGATTTCACAACTCTTTTTAAAACTCTCCCGAAGGTTGATGCAGGTCTCGCGGCATCTATATTCCATTTTGGCGAGGTAAAAATTTCCGATCTGAAAAAAGAACTCAGCGCTCAGGGAATAAATATGAGACTGTAAGAAAGGCAGATAGAAAATGATAGATATCAGTACACTCAAATTTGACGAAAAGGGACTTATACCTGCAGTTGTTGTAGATGCATACAGCCGAAAGGTTCTTACCGTTGCATACATGAACGCAGAAAGCCTGAAGATAAGCATGGAAGAAAAGCGAACCTGCTTTTATTCCCGTTCGAGGCAGGAGCTGTGGAGAAAGGGTGAGACCAGCGGCAACACTCAGGAGATAATTTCGATCACTGCCGACTGCGACCGTGACGCACTGACTGTTGTAGTAAAGAAAAAAGGTCCTGCCTGCCACACCGGTGCAGATTCCTGCTTTAACGAAGTCATATTTGAAAACGACGACATCAATGATTTTACAATGGATGCTCTTATGGAGCTTATCGAAGGAAGAAAGACCGACAAAAAGGAAGGCTCCTACACAACCTATCTTTTTGAAAAGGGAATCGATAAGATCCTCAAAAAAGTTGGAGAAGAATCCACCGAGGTTATCGTAGCAGGCAAGGGCAACGATAAAAAGGAGACCATATATGAAATAGCGGATCTTGCGTACCATGTCATGGTGCTCATGGTCGAAATGGGAATCTCTCTTGACGATATTCGTTCTGAACTTGCCTCGCGTCATGTTATCGATAAAAAGGTAAAACAAGAAAAAATGGTTTAAAAAAACAAAACCTGTCACAAAAATCTTACTTTCGGGGTTAATATAAATGTACAGAGGAATACCTTTGTACAAATTAAATCCTGCGTGTTCGGCGTTAGTAGGATTTTTAAAATGGTTTTGTTTGTGGTTTTCTTATATTTAAAAACGCCGACAGAAAAAGAGGAGGACTCTGTGGAGTTCTCCTCTTTTTCTATAATTTTGAAAACATACCAACCATTTACTGCGTTGAAGTGTTTTATTTATAAAGACCATTTAAAAAGGGCGGATAAATATGAAAAAGAGAAGCTTGATAAGAATTTCGGGAATCCTGCTTTGTCTGGCAGTGATGATCACGATGCTCGGAATGAGCGCCTGTTCAAAGAAAGAAGGCCTCTCGCTGCCCTCGGCGGCAAGCGCAGAGCTGAACAAGCCGGAAGAATACAAGGAAATATATGATGTGATCAAAAATATTTCGAAAAACACAAGCGGCTTCGACACTTTTTTTGAGGCGGAAGATGCTGTTGCTATGAATGGCGCTGTAAACGATGCAGTCACAGCACCTATGGCTCCGTCAGCACCGGTGGCACCCGATTATTCGGATACCAATGTGCAGGTGCAGGGCGTTGACGAAGGAGATATCATCAAAACCGACGGCCGCTATATCTATATGCTCAGAAGCGGAAATCTTACGATAGTCGATGCAGAAACTCTGACAGAGCAATGCACCTTTGAGCTTGAATACAACGGATATTCCAATGTCGATCAGATGTACGTATACGGAAACAGTATTGCGGTGATACTCAGTTTGAACGACTGGCAGCTCTATTGCTGGGAAAACGGAAACGAAGACGGATATGACGGAAAGTGGAAGCAGAAGGCAATCGTCCTTGTCTACGATGCCGCAGACAAGCGCGCTCTGAAGCTTCGAAACAAATTTATTCAGGATGGAAATATCATGTCCTCGCGAATGATAGAAAGCAAGCTTTATACAATCACAACAGAAAGAGTATGGAGCGAAAATATTGACGTAAAGAACCCGTCAACCTTTGTGCCGTCGGTATGTGCAGATGAAACAGAAACGCTCATCGCCTGCGAGGATATATGCATCTTTCCCGAGGTGGAAAGCGCTATGTATAATATCATCACCTGTATCGATGTAGAGAACGCAGAGCAGTATGACTGCATCAAGGCGGCTCTCGGAGGCGACGGCACGGTTTATGCAGATTCCGACAGCCTTGTGCTTGCCTTTTCGAGATATAAAAATGAGGAGAGCGAAGGTGTGGAGAAGGAAAAAAATTATATAAGAACAACAGGTACATACACCACATCCGTACTGCTTTATGACCTCGAAAACGGAAAAATAACCGAAAAAGCGGCAGGCACGCTTCCGGGCATGCTCCTAAACCAGTTTTCAATTGACGAATATAACGGCAATTACAGATTTGTCACTACAGACGAAATCTGGATATCTACCATATATACCGACGGACTTGATAAATACGAATATGAGAGCATAGAAACAAACGGGCTTTATGTTCTTGACAGCGAGTTAAATCTTGTGGGAAAGACAGACAACCTTGCAGAGGGAGAATCGGTAAAATCGGTACGCTTTGACGGAGATACTGCATATTTTGTGACCTTCCGACAGGTCGATCCTCTCTTTACCGTTGATCTGAGCGATCCGAGCAGTCCGAAGATACTGTCCGAGCTGAAAATTCCGGGATTCTCAAGCTATCTCCATAAATTCAGCGAAGGCAGACTGTTCGGACTCGGGTTTGATGCAGACGAAAAAACGGGCAGAACAAATGGGCTGAAGCTTTCAATGTTCGATACGTCAGATCCTCACCGCGTAACCGAAAAGCACAAGCTGGTGCTTGATGAGGGATGGTCTGAGGCAACATACAACCACAAGGCTATCCTTATATCTGAGGAAAAGAATCTTATCGCATTCCCTGCCGAGTCTGGATATCTTGTCTACGGCTATGACGATACAAACGGCTTTTTCCTTAAAAACGAGGTTGAAACAGACATTTGGAAAGGAAATGTAAGAGGCTTGTTCATAAAGGACAGATTCTATATTTGCACAAACGACAGTATTGAAACATTCTCTCTTGAAACCTTTGCACCTGAAAAAAGCCTTAAGCTTAGTAATATCAATAAATAATGAGCAGGTGATAAAATGAAAAAAATCAGTGTCCTGATTTTGCTGCTGCTGTGCATATCGGCGGTGCCTGGCTGCAAAAAGCCTGTGAAAAACCCGACAGGTGCGTATTTTACCGCAGAGATAACTGCGGTATACGAGACATACTTTCTTGTAAAGGTTACAGAGCCTGGTTCATGTGGGATTGCATTGGAATCGCCTGTACATGTAAGCAGAAAAACAGTGCCCGAAGAAGAGAGCTTTTCTGCAGGAGATGTGATACGGGTAAGCTTTAACGGTAATGTTATGGAGACATATCCCCTTGGACTCGGGGAAATTTATTCCGTTGAAAAAATTCGAAGCGCGTCTGTGCCCGATTGGGGCATAAAGCTTTCCGCACAAGACGTGACATGCAGCGGAATGAAGCTTATCTGTGAGCATTCAGGCACGGCTTCCTCCGGTAGTCTTACAACAGGCAGCTATTACGTTATAGAAAGACTAAAAGGTAAAGATTGGCTCAGAGTAAGCTACAAGGAGCTTGGCGAATGGGAAGTAGGCTGGGATGATGTGGCATATACTATCAGAGAAAACGGAGCAGTCGATTGGGAAATAAACTGGGAATGGCTCTACGGCGATCTTCCTGCGGGGCAATACAGAATAGGCAGGGAAATAATGAATTCGAATGAAACGGGCAGTTACGAAAAAGCCATATTTTACGCAGAATTTACGATAGAATAAAAAATGATGTTTCTGCAAAGCTTTAATAAAGAGAAAAAACCTCCCAAATGCCTCCCTCTGATGATGGGAGTGGAGGGAGAGAATTTAAAAATCGCATGGTTAAGCAGTTTGCAGACTACCACCATTTTATCCCCGGCATTCGCCTTTGGCGAACTTGTTGACAATAATACGTTTTTTGACAAGCTTAAAAAGCAAAGAGGTTCGGCGCAGGCCGAACCTCTTTGCTTTTTATCAGTCGTTGTCCTTCTTGAAAAGACCGCCGATCTTGTCTTTGAGACCATCAACGATGTTGCTATCCTCGATCTTATCCTTGATATTTTCAAGGATATTGCCGTCTTTTTCCTCGTCCTTCTTATCCTCGTCCTTGTCGCCGCCGAGCTTATCCTTTACGGCATCAACGATAGCTGCGAGGGGAAGCTCATCCATATCACCGAAGAGTCCCTTGATAGTACCCTTCGGATCCTCCTTGAACTTCTTGAGAAGCTCGGGAGCGTCCTTAATTTTGGCAACTGCTTTTTCGATAAATTCTTTAATGTTATCCATTGCGATTTTTCCTTTCTGAAAATATTTATTTCATCTTGATGCCATTTAAATTAAGAGCCTCAAGAACCTTTGAAACTTCAGCCTGAACTTCATCACCCGAAAGAGTTCTCTCGTCGGAGGAGAAAGTAAGACGTACGGTGACAGCTCGAGCACCGTTGAGCTCTGCACCCTCATAAACGTCAGCGAGGGAAACTCCTTTGAGAATGTCACTTTCAACGGTATCAATGATTTCCTTGACAGTGCGGTACTGACCGCCCTTTTCGAGGAGCAGAGTCAAGTCTATATCCATTTCGGGGAACTTGCTGGGATCGGCGTAGCTGATGCCGGCAGTAGCTTCGGAAGAAAGAGCATCCATATCAAGCTCAAGTGCAACAACGGAAGCCTTTTTATCGATCTTTGCACATACGGCAGGATGTATAGCGGTGATAAAGCCGAGTGTTTCGCCGCCGCGAGTTATCTCAGCAGTGTTGACCGGGTGCTGCCATGCATGGGATACGCTCTCTGCGCTGCAAAGAGACAGTGTGCCGCCCTTTACAACTGCATTGACGGTCATAAGGATATCCTTAAGCTTGAGGTAAAGAGCCTTTTCGCTTTCGGTCTTTGAGAAAAGTATAAGTCCGAGCTTCTTCCTCTCGTTGCAGAGGCCGTCAGCCTTAAGGCCCTCAACAACTCTGCCTATTTCAAATATACCGAAAGAGGAATCAAAAAGCTTGTTTTCGGCGGTCATGGAAAGAAGAGTGGGGATCATGCTGTTTCTGATAACGATCTGATCGGGGTTAATGGAGTTTACAAGCTTGACATTGTCCTCGATATCGATGCCGATTTCCTTGAACTTCTTGCCGTCTGCCCAGATGTAAGAGTGGACTTCATGGAGAGAGAAGCGGTCGGCAAGGAGGTTCTTAACCATAAAATCATCGCGTCTGCCCTCGGCTTCACGGACAGGATAGAGGGGAGAAGGAGCGGTCTTTATTTCGAAGTTGTCATAGCCGTAAATTCTGGTGATCTCCTCAATGATATCAGCCTTTATTGTAACATCCTTGGTAGCTCTCCAGGAGGGGACATCAACAGAGAAGCTGTTCTTTTCATGTCTGACGGTAAAGCCGAGAGATTCAAGAGTTTTGATGATTCTTGCATTGGTAATCTTTATGCCGGTATATCTGTCAACATACTTCTTATCAAAGTCAAGACTGATCTTCTTATACTTTGTGGGATAGTTGTCGGTGACAGCGGAAATAACCCTTGCGTCGGGGTCTATCTGCTCAAGAAGATACAGATAGCGCTCAACAGCGGGCAGAGTGTTTTCGGGGTCGAGAGTTTTTTCGTAGCGAGCAGAAGCATCGGTTCTCATTCCGAGTCTTGTTGCGCTCTTTCTGATAGAAACTGCGTCAAAGGTAGCGCTTTCGAGGAGCAGTGAGGTGGTATCATCCTCTATCTCGGAAGCAAGACCGCCCATTATGCCTGCAATAGCTACAGGTTCGCCGCCGCTGGTGATCATCAGTGTGTCGGGGTCGATGGTGCGCTCTGTATCGTCAAGCGTTTGGAAGGTGAAGGGCTTTTCAAATCGCTGAACCTCGATCTTGCTGACCTTTCTCAGATCGAATGCATGCATGGGCTGACCGAGCTCGAGCATAAGGTAGTTTGTAAGATCGGCAAGAAGATTTATAGCTCTTGTTCCGCAGTAGTGCAGACGGATACGCATATTGGTCGGACTCTTCTGAACGGTTACATTTTCGACCTTTACGGAAGTGTAGCGGAAGCAGTTCTTCTTGTCCTTTATGTCGATATCAACCTTCGGAAGGTTTTTGAAAGCTTTTTTATCCCTGCGTTCAAATGGCTTGAGAGGTCTGCCTGTAAGAGCTGAAAATTCACGGGCAATGCCGTAATGACCCCAAAGGTCGGGACGGTTGGTAAGAGATTTGTTGTCAACCTCAAAGACAGTATCGCGAATATCATAGATATCACGGATATCAACACCCAGAGGCGTATCGTCGGGAAGCTCCATAAGACCGCTTCCGTCGGCAGAAATGCCAAGCTCAGCCTCTGAGCAGCACATGCCGTGGCTCATATAGCCGTAAACCTTTGCAACCTTGATGGGATATCCGTTTACATTAGCGCCGTCGGTGGCGAGAGGAACGATAAGACCCTCGCGGACATTGGGGGCACCGCAGACGATATCTACGATCTCGTCGCCTTTATCTACCTTGAGCATGTGGATCTTTTCCTTTTTAGGATGCTGTTCAACGGAAAGGATCTTAGCGGTAACGACACCTGTAAGGTTTTCTCCCATGTGGAAAATATCTTCAACCTCAGCAGTAGAGAGGGTGAAGCGATGGATAAGATTATCAAGATCAAGACCCTTGAGGTCGACGAACTCATTTATCCAGTTCATAGAAATAAGCATTTTATTACCCTCCCTTTCTTTATTTAGCGGTAAACTGAGTCATAGCCTTGAGGTTGCCGCTGTTGAGAACGCGTATATCCTTGATGCCGTATCTCATCATAGCAAGACGGGTAAGACCAAGACCGAACGCAAAGCCTGTGTACTTATCGGGATCAACTCCACCCTCACGCAGAACATTGGGGTGTATCATGCCGCAGGGGCAAAGCTCCAGCCATCCGCTGTTCTTACAGCTGGGACAGCCTTCACCGCCGCAGATGAGACAGGAGATATCGAGTTCAAAACCGGGTTCAACGAAGGGGAAGAAGCCGGGGCGCAGCCTTACCTTTACGTCCTTCCTGAAAACTTCGGAAAGCATGGTCTTCATAAAGAAGATAAGGTTGGAGATAGAAATATTCTCATCAACCATCATACCCTCCATCTGAAAGAAGGTGTTTTCGTGACAGGCATCGGTAGCTTCGTTTCTGAAGCAGCGACCGGGGAAAACAGCACGAAGAGGAGCACCGTACTTGCGTAATATCGCATTCTGAGCAGCACTGGTGTGAGTTTTCAGAAGCTGACCGTTGTCAAGATAATATGTATCCTGCATATCTCTTGCAGGGTGATGCTTTGGAATGTTAACACCCTCAAAGCACTCGTAATCGGTAACAATCTCGCTGTAATCCTCAATGGTAAAGCCCATTGATGCAAATATCTGTTCAACCTCGCGCTGTACAAGGGTGATTGGGTGGAGAGAGCCGAGCTTATCGGTAAGAGGCATGGTAACATCGTAACGCTCTGCGGCGGCGATAGCAGCAGCCTCTTCAGCGGCTTTCAGCGTGGCAGCCTTTTCTGTAATAACTCCCTCGGCGTATTTTTTCAGTTCATTGATGCCCTGTGCGACTTCCTTTTTCTGCTCATTGGGAACATTTCGCAGATTGGAAAGAAGCTCTGTAACAGAGCCCTTCTTGCCGAGATAAGCGATCCTCAGTGCTTCGACATCGGCACTGCAGACCGCTTTTGCCGCGTCCTGCTCAAATTGAGCGCGCAGCTTTGCGATTGCTTCTTTCATGGTTGCGATCAATCCTTTCGAATATGTTAGAGATATATAAGTTTTAATTGACAAAAGGTTTTTAAGCCTCCCTCTGACGAGGGGGAGAACTTTTTGCAGGATGAAACTCTATAAAAATAATAAAAGACCCGTCCACACGGGACGAGCCATAAGCACGCGGTACCACCCGATTTTATGCAGAAAAGCCGCATAATCTCTATGCCCTTAACGCGGACAAACGTTGCGGCTTGCACCGCACAGCTCCGACGGAGAAATTCGCCGTTCCGTATTGCCCGAAGCGTACTTTCAGCCGATGGCACGCTCTCTCTGACGGGTTGCGGACGACTACTGCGAAGCAGGGCATAAACCATTGCTTCACCGTCATCACAGCTTTTACATATTGAAAAAAATATACCACAGATCCAGCTGAAAGTCAACCGCGAGAATCAGCAGATAAAATTAATTTTCAGATGATTTCTCCGCGATTTTTGCCTTGCGTTTTCTGCGCGCTCTTCCGATAAGAAAAATAAAGGTTCCTATAAGGAAGAAGAAAGTAAATGTAAGAATAAGGGTAAAAAATTCGGGAACTATGTTGTAGGATCGGCCTGAACTTGTTTCGCCGACAGCAGTCATAGGATAAAATTTATTATACATAACTCCGAAGCCTATGTAGCTGACGACCTCGCCGCCCTGAAAGGGAATACCGAAAATAAAACCGAAGAAAATTCCGCAGAGCAGGTTTGCTGCAAAAAGAACAGCAGTGATAATGAGAGACCATAACGTTACTTTTTTCATAATATATCTCCTTTAAAAATCAAAAAATGTGAGAAAACTTCTGCAAAATTATTTTATCAATGCAGAGAATTTCACTTTTTATTATATAATAAGAGATACAGAAGTCAATAAGAACACGAAGTCTTTAATTCTGAAAAGCTCTCTTACAATGCGATATACCATACGCCATCAATTTGAACGAAAATAAAATCAAACGGAACGACAGCCTTGTCCCCATCAACAGGGTGGACAAAATGAGCTTCACATTTTATTTCACCGTAGCCGTTGGCATTGTCATAGCCAAGCATAACGGCTTCACTGTTGTTTTCAGGGTGCGCTTCATAGGAAAATGAGGAATTAATAATTTCTGAATACTTAAGAGCATAGCCCTTGTAGGTTACATATAAAGCATCTTTATTAGAAACAGCGTCGGCATAATTTTCTGTATCTGGATAAAGATCTCGGTTGTACTTTTCAGAGTATAAAGAGACAATACCTGCTGCGTTACCGTCTTCAATATATTCAAAATACATATTGACCAATTTTTCGGGTGATGCAGTCAGCCTGGATTCTGAGTCTGATTTGCTGACGATGTCTTTGCTGTTCTGCGAGCAGGCGCAGAGAAATAAAAAGAGAACGGACAAAATTATAAATAAAAGCTTTTTCATAGTAAACATCCTCTCTCTGTTGTTACAAATAATGGTATCAGAGAGAGGATGTATTTTATTAAACAGAATGTTAATGCGGTGTAAAAATAAGAAAAATTCACCTGAAATAATCGGGACAAACGAAGGTGCTGCCAAAGTAATCATCGTCCTGCACAGGGCCGGTCAGGACATAGGCATTAAACTCTTCAATATCAGGAAGGGGAATATTCTCTTTGTTGAGCAAATCAGCAACACAGGAAAACTCCTCAAGAGAGGCGCTCTGGTAGGCACCGTACATATCTCCGATACCGACATAATAAAGACATTCAAACATATGAGGAATCCCTTTGAGTTGTTCATCGGGGTATTTGCTGAAAAGAAAAGATTTGGCATCTTCATCCCATTGGGGCAGGTTGGTTGACTGTGTATATGACGACAGAAGCTTGATTTCCTCCTCGTATTCTCGTTTATCAATGCCGTGGTGTTTTAAATATGCCGCAAGGCAAGCTAAGCCGTAAGCCATCAGACCTCTTATGGTAAGTTGATTTAAGGACAACATAATGACCTCCTCAGTTAACCTTAAACGCCCCGTGCTTTTTCAAAATCTCGCAAAGCTTCTGCACAGGCAGTCCGACCACATTGGCGTAATCTCCGTTTATGCTTTCAACAAACTGAGCGGCAAGTCCCTGGATAGCGTAACCGCCTGCCTTTCCGAATGGTTCGCCCGAAGCGGCATAGCTATTTATCTCGTTTTCGGTCATAGGAGCAAATTTCACCTCGGTGCAAACGGAAAAGACCTCTTTATCCCCATTGGGAAAGAGCACGCATACACCTGTGAAAACTTCATGCGCGCAGCCTGAAAGTGCTTTTATCATTCTTTTCGCATCATCCTCGTCACAGGGCTTGCCGAAAATGATACCGTCCTTTGCAACAACAGTGTCTGCGGCTATAAGAACGCGTCCTCTCGCAGAATCCTTTGCAGCTTCAGCCTTTCTTTCGCTGAGAAGCTCAACGGCATTTTTCGGAGAAATACCGTCGGGCAGGGTTTCGTCCGCATCGGGAGACACTATTTCAAACTTAATTCCCACCTGATGCAAAAGCTCACGTCTGCGAGGACTTGAAGAAGCCAGCACATAAGGAGCATTGTAATAAACCTTGTCGTTCCAGTAGTTTTTCATTCTGAAGCCCGTCTGAGAGGTCATTTCCTCACCGAGAAAATCGGGAGCGATAAAAGTCTTCGCACTTTCTTCGTCGGGAAACTCCACCTCGGCATACATAAATGAAGTAGGCTCACCGCCATCGACAAGGCTTACCTCCAAAAGCAGACCGCCGCCTAAATCGTAGCCTTTCCATTCCTTGTGAACGAGCGGTTTTTTTAGCATTGTGCACAGAGCTGAAAACTCTTCCTTCGTGATATACGGTTCGATCTCCTCGCGGCACAGAGTGCCCTCGCTTTTAACGCCGAGTCTGAAGGTCTCGCTGTCTTCGCTTAAGGTTCGTCTTATGCGAACCTCCGGATTAAGAGAAAGGTATCCCTGCCATATCTGAGCAGATCTGCTCACAGGAAGATCGGGAAATCTGTCTATTTTCCATTTTCTTTCAATTTCCATATTTTTCATTCCTTTTCGTACAACAAAGGGAATGACATAAAAGCCATTCCCCGTTATTTTTGTTCTTTTTTTCCTTCGGCATAACCATCGCGCTTAAAAACAACTGCAATAGTTTTAAAAATTATCTTTGCATCGAAGGCGAAAGATAGCTTTTCGGCGTATTCCCTGTCATAAGCAACCTTTTCCTCATCGGGAACGTGATCTCTGCCGTTTATCTGAGCCCAGCCTGTCATACCCGGACGGACGGCATAAACACCGGCATCCATACGCAGACGGTGAATATCGCTGCCCTCGTTTTCGATAAGAGGTCGGGGTCCGACAAGACTCATATCGCCCTTGATGACGTTAAAAAGCTGAGGCAGCTCATCAAGGCTTGTCTTACGAAGAAAATTACCGGGCTTTGTTATATAAATAAAAGGATTTTCCAAATCCTTGGTAGCCATTTCGCTGGGAGCATCGGTACGCATGGTTCTGAACTTATATATTTTAAATATTTTACCGTGCATGCCGACACGACTTTGCTTAAAAATTGCAGGACCCTTTGAATCGACAGATATCCAGACAGAAAGAATCAGCATAAAGGGCCAAATAATGAGAATTGTGATAACAGAAAGGACTATATCAAGGAACCGTTTTACAAAACGATAGAAACGCTCTCTCATTTTTTGACCTCCTTTACCCGATTATTACGACGGTTATTGTAGCAATATTTTTATATTATGTCAATATTTATTTATAAACAATACAAATTTGTTATTTATCGATAAGGAAATGTTTCTTTCTTAATTAAAAACCTCTTTTTCTGTCGGCAATGATGTGATAGAATATATAACGAAAAAGATATAGGGAGATGAAAGCGTGGATTCGCAGAAAATATTGGTTGTTGACGATGACACCGCTATTGCACAGCTTGTTGCAGATGCCCTTGAGGATGAGGGCTATACGGTAAAAACCGTAAACGACGGAGAAAGCGCATACAATACCATAATTCGTGAAAATGATTTTTCCCTGATAATTCTTGATATTATGATGCCCAAAATGGACGGACTTGAGCTGTGCGTGAAGATAAGGGGTGCCGTAAGCTGTCCGATCATATTTGTAACGGCAAAAAATCGCACGGTTGACACTCTTGTGGGTCTTGAAATGGGCGGAGACGACTATATATACAAGCCCTTTGTGGTAGAAGAGCTTGTGGCAAGAGTGCGCGCGCATATCCGCCGCGATTCAAGATCGGGCGAAAAGAAAAAGAGCAGTGTGATAAAGATCGGAGATATTGAGCTTCACCCGTCAAATTATGAAGTGAAAAAAAGAGGGGAGCTCGTGCCGCTGTCAACACGTGAATTTCAGCTTCTCGAATACCTGATGACAAACAGCGAAAGGGTTTTGACCAGAGAGCAGATATTCAATGCGGTGTGGGGCATAAATTACGGAGATATAGGAACTGTTGCGGTAAATATAAAAAATCTTCGAACCAAAATTGACCCCGATAACGAATATATAAAGACTGTATGGGGCGTAGGCTATAAATTCGCACATGAGTAAGGAGCTGAGATCATGAGCATAAAATATAAATTTCTTGTTATAGCGCTGCTCATGATAATAATAAATGCCGTGACCCTGAGCGCGTGGTACAAAATGTTCCTCTCAGGCCCTGTTGCCGATGACTATACGGGGTCACAGAACAAGCTTGATACCGATACAAGAAATATAGCCTCAAAAATAACCTCGCAGACAGATATCAAGGGGTATATCGAAAATAAGGCCAATGAATATGAGTTGAATCTTATTCTGGAAAATACCGACGGTGAGATTCTGTATGCATCTCATCACAGCGAGGAAACGAATATATGGATCCGTTCTGCGGTGGCGCTGAGGCTTGGAGATGAGGTCTGTATACTTCGCTCAAGCCGTGTCGTAACCTCCGTTTTAGCGGAAAATGACGATGCAATGACGCTTATATGGGCAGAGATATGTATAATGATAGTGATCCTGCTCTCAACATCGAGTCTGATATATGTAAAATATATCAAGCCTCTCGAATCGCTCGAAAAGAATATGCGAAACTATAAATCGGGCTCCAGAGCGGAATTGACCGATAGGGAGGATGAAATAGGCAGACTGCAAAATTCCTTTGTGGAATTGTCAGAGAAAATAGACGATGAAAAGGAAAAGCAAAGCAGGATAATAGCCAGTATTTCCCATGACATCAAAACTCCTCTGACAAGTGTTATGGGTTATGCTGAAAGGATGAAAAACGGCACTCTTTCGGAAGAGCGCACAGTGCGCTACGTTGATACCATATATAAAAAGGCAGTAGCGATACGTGATCTTGTAAACGAGTTTGATGATTACATCAGCAGCAATCAGCGGCTTCATTATAATCCCTCTGAGATAAGGGCAGAGGATATGATAGACAGTATTCGAGCGGAATATACGGATGAGCTGTCTGCGGCAGGTGTGGATTTTTCCGCTGTATGTGCCTGCGATAATATAACGCTGATAATTGACAATAATCAGATGCGTCGTGTGTTCGGAAACCTTATTGCAAACGCCGTAAAGCACATGAAGTTGGAAACAAAGAGGATAAATGTTTTATGCGAAGAAGTCGACGACGGACAATACGAGTTTGTCAGAGTCAGTGTATCCGATACCGGAAGCGGTGTCGAGGAGGATATGCTTGAAACTATTTTTGAGCCTTTGTTTACAACAGATGAAGGAAGAAGTGTTGCAGGACTCGGACTTGCGATATGCAAAGAGGTAATAGAATGTCACGGCGGTACGATAAGGGCAGAAAACAACAAGGACGCAGGACTGACGGTTCTGTTTACATTGCCTATCAAACAACCCGATGAATAAAGCAAAATAGGGAGGCAAAGTTTTACTTTGCCTCCCTATTGACATTCAATGAAGCTTTATTATAATGATATTGATAATCAGTATCAATAAGCAGGTGGATATATGTCTGTACAGCGAAACACAAGACAGAGGCAGGTCATTTTTGAATGCCTGAAAAATTATAAGGACAAACACATAACAGCGGACGAGCTGACAGAGCTTGTGCATAAAAAAGCTCCCGGCATAGGACGTGCCACAGTCTACAGATATCTTAATCAGCTTCAGAAGGAGGGAACGGTAAAAAAATATGCCCTTCCTGACGGTGCAGGCTTTTGCTGGCAGTATGTGGACGAAGAGTCGGAATGCCATTCTCATTATCATTTGAAATGCAATTTCTGCGGTGAAGTAACACATCTTGAGAGTGAGTTCCTGGACGCACTGAGTGAAAGTCTTAAAAAGACCGACGGCTTTGAGATCGATGAGGGTGACACCGTGCTTTACGGAAAATGCGCCAAGTGCAAAAACAAATAGGAGAATAATATGAAAAGAATACTGTGTATAATAATTTCTGCTGCAATTTTATGTGCATGCTTTTGCTTTGCCGCATGCTCAAAAAATAGCGAGGATAAGATCATCGCAACGCTGTTTCCACAATATAGCTTTGCAAAGGAGATAGCAGGTGAAAATTTTGAGGTGGAACTTCTGCTTACGCCGGGAACCGAAACTCACACCTATGATCCCTCGACGGCAGATGCATATAAAATTTCAAGCGCAGCCTTGTTTCTGTATACAGGAGATGAGATGGAGCCGTGGGCAGGAAGCCTGCTCGATTCTCTCGGCAGCGATGCGCCGAAAACCGTAAACTGCTCACAGGGAGTGCAGCTTCATCAGATGCATGAGGGTCACGACCACGAAGAGCATGCACACGGAGCCGACCCTCACATCTGGCTTGATATGAGACTTGCGTGTGTTATGGCAGACAATATCTGTGAAGGCCTTTGTGAGATCGATCCTGAAAACGAGAAAGCATACAGAGCAAATGCCGCCGCACTGAAAAATGAGCTTATGGAGCTTGATAAGGATTTCGAAGAGCTGTTTCAGAGCGCAGACACCAAAACTATCGTTTTTGGAGGAAGATTTTCACACCTTTATTTTATCGAACGCTACGGATTAAGCTACGTCAGTGCATACAAATCCTGTGATACCGCGGCAGATCCGGGTCTTTCCGATATTTCCGAGGTGGTCGGTTATATAAAGGAAAATAATGTAAAGATTATCTATCACGAGGAACTGACCGATCCTAAGGTCGCGCGTTCCATTGCAGATGAAACGGGCATAGAGCTGCGCGAGTTTTCCACAGCTCACAATGTTGCCGCGCAGCAGCTTGAAACGGATGTTACATTTGTGGATATAATGAGGCAGAATCTTGAAAATCTCAGAGAGGGGCTTTGCGCTTGAGGCTTTTAACCATAGAAAACTTAAAGCTTGAATACGGCGGACTGACAGCGATTGAAAATGTAAATATTACCGTAAACGAAAACGAATACATCTGTGTCGTGGGCAGCAACGGTTCGGGCAAATCTACCCTGATGAGAGGAATATTGGGTCTTCATAAGCTCTCAGAGGGCAGTATATCACGTTATATTGAGGAAAAGGAAATAGCATATTTGCCGCAGACAAGCCTTGCAGAACGCGATTTCCCCGCTACTGTCAGAGAGGTGGTCAGCACAGGCAGACAGTGGAGAGGACATGCCTTTTCGCGTTACAGTAAGGAAGATATTGAGGCAATCGATGAGGCAATGGAATTGCTTGACATAGCAGACCTTCAGAACAGAAGGATCGGGAGATTGTCGGGAGGACAGCAGCAGAGAGCATATCTTGCAAGAGCGCTTTGCAGAAAGCCTCGTCTGCTTCTGCTCGATGAACCCTGCTCGGGGCTTGATCCGCAGATCACAGCTCATTTTTATGAATTGCTCGGAGAGCTTTGCGAAAAAAAGAACATAACCATAATGATGAACAGTCACGATTTGAATGAAGTGGCACGCTGCGCAAACAGAGTAGTAGTCATCAACCGAACGGTGGAATTTGACGGCAGTAAAAACGAATGGCTCAGAAAATATGATCCGGGCTGTACTCTCCATACGGCAAACTGTGATGAATGCGGTGTGTGTGATTGTGTCAGGGAGGGTAAAAAATGAGCTTTGAAACACTTGTGGGAATATTTTCCCTTGCATCGGTGCAGAGAGCGCTTGTCTGCGGTGTATTGCTCAGTCTCTGCGCGGCACTGCTTGGAGTAATACTTGTACAGAAAAGATATGCCCTTATCGGACACGGACTGTCCGATGTAAGCTTTGCATCTGTTGCCCTGTCTCTTGCGCTGGGTCTGCCTCCGCTGGGACTTTCGGTGCCCATAGTAATTGCATCGGCATTTGCGATAATGTACATCAGCCAGAAAAAAGGCGCACAGGGCGATACTGTAATCGGAATGCTTGCAACAGGCTCGCTGGCGGCAGGTATAATAATCACATCAGTGTCAACAGGCTTTAATACCGATGTCTACAGCTATATGTTCGGCAGTATCGTGGCGGTGAGCAAAACCGACCTTGTTTTTAGTGCGTTGCTGACTGCTGTAGTAGTATCCGCGTTCATATTCCTGTACAACCGACTGTTCAATATAACCTATGATGAAAGCTATGCCGCCGCGTGCGGTGTAAAAACAGGCACTTATCAGCTTTTGCTGTCATTGCTGACAGCACTGACGGTGGTTCTGTGCATGAAGCTGATGGGAACACTGCTGATTTCCGCGCTGATAATTTTTCCGACCGTTTCGGCAAAAAGAACAGCAAAAAGCTTTAAAAGCCTTGTCATAAGTACGGTCATAATTTCAGTGAGCTGTTTCCT
This sequence comes from Acutalibacteraceae bacterium, assembly GCA_045536305.1. Taxonomy (GTDB): domain Bacteria; phylum Bacillota; class Clostridia; order Oscillospirales; family Acutalibacteraceae; genus JAISGQ01. The sequence goes on along the minus strand of JAZSNH010000069.1, from coordinate 13,608 downwards.
TGTCGGAATGCTGTGCTCTGCGGCCTTTGACCTCCCGTCGGGTGCAAGCGTTGTTGCGGTAAACCTTTTTGCATGGATAATATTCAGTGCCGCAGGGAAGATCACGAACAAACAGAAATAATCAGCTCTTATGAGGGCGTGATTTATCTGTTCCTTATTTCCCTCATCAACAGCGACTTTTCACAAATACATCATTTGACAGACTCGCCGCTGTGTGAGAGAATATAGCCCGCCGAAGGAGGCGGTATCTGTTATGAAAAAAGACAGACAGCAGCTTTTGCTGTATGAAAAGAATCTTTATAAATCCTTTATAATCCTTGCACTGCCTCTTTTCGGAGTCAATCTGCTGACCTCCATGAACGATCTTATCGACACCTATTTTGTCGGAAATATGCCCGATTCGGTAGCGGCGCAGGCAGGCATGTCCGTTTCGTGGCCGCTTATAGCCATACTGACCTCCTTTAATATGGGACTTGCAGTAGCAGGTGTTGCGGTTATAAGTCAGTTCCTCGGGGCAGGAAAAAAGAACGATGCGCGTAAATATTCGGGCATGCTGGTTGTCCTTGCCGTTATTCTTGGCGTGATAATAAACCTGCTGCTTTATTTTCTTTCTCCGCCCGTATTAAGGCTTATGGGCGCAGAGGACGGAGTTTACACAAGCGCATTGACGTATGTACAGGTGAGATCCTTTGAGATGATCTTCACGTTTGTATTTGCGGCATTTCAATCCATCCGTCAGTCAAAAGGAGATACGCTGACCCCTGTGATCTATTCCACAATAGGAATATTTGTAAATATAGGCTTGAATGCACTGTTTATAAAAGGAATGGGAATGGGAGTGTTCGGTGCAGCACTGGCAACCGTTATAAGTCAGGCGATAAAGGTCCCGTTCTGCATATATCACCTTTTCGTGGAAAAAGGCGAATCGCGGCTTTTGCTGTCAGATTTGAGGCTCGATTGGGACTGCATAGGAAAGCTTGTAAAAATAGCGATACCTTCCGCATCGGCACAGGCCTTCAGCTCCTTTGGCTTTCTGTTTCTGCAGGTGTTTATCCTGTCCTACGGTGAAAGTGTTGCGGCGGCATTCAGTCTTGGAAACAAGGTCAGCAATCTGCTGCTTATGCCTGTGATGGCGCTGGGCAGTGTGCTTGCAACATTCGTAGGGCAGAATATAGGAAAGGGAAACAAGGAGCGTGCGCTTAAGTCCTATAAGGTGTGCCGAAATCTCGGTGTTGCGGTTTCCGTTATCGGCTCTGCAATTCTGCTTCCCGTGAGAGAATGGGCGATAGGCCTGCTTTCAAATGATGCCGAGACAGTGATGATCGGCGCGGAATACGGAATATATGTATTTCTGATGCAGCCGCTTATGGCAATGTTTCAAAGCTATCTCAGCCTGTTTAACGGCTCGGGAAAGACGCAATACTCCTTTATTATGACCACAGCGCGTCTCTGGGGACTGCGCCTGCCTATGATCTGGCTGTTTCAGCATTTTACCGATTTCGGCAGAAACGGCATCTGGTGGGCGATGCTGCTGAGCAATATTTTCATAGTGCTGCTTAGCGCTCTGCTATTTAGAAAAGTGGATTTCAGCGCAGGAATATCAAAAGGCAAAAGTGAAAAAGCATGAAAAAGTCTGCTTCACGGAAAGCAGACTTTTTATGCTTTTTAGTTTAAATATTAAATCCTTGCGCATTATTTAAACTGTATTGCCAATACTTTTATCGACAGGGAAAACGACAGTGAAAGGAATTATAAAGCATGAATAATAACAGATCATACTATCCTTTTGATGATGAGACAGACCGCATTCCCCTTGACGATGAGGTGAGTGCAGTATCAGACGGTGAGCACAGCACACTGCCCATGGACGAAGAGGAAGCGCGATCCTACAGTTCTGTTTATGATGTCCCTTTTACATTTCGAACGGGAAAAAGCAGACCGAAGCAATAAAGCCTCGGTCTGCAAAGATTATTCACTTTTGCTTTCGGTGGTTTTTGCATTCTCGCCGACACTCGGAGCCTCAACGGAAATAACGGCTTCTTTATCCTTATCCTGCAGATTTACGATTTTTTCGGTCATAAGCTTTGAAAAGCCGGAAAGCACAGCAGTCAGCATAACTATTCTTGAAACAGCTCCCGATGTTTTTTCGCTTTCCTCCGAGGAAAGGATATCGCGTGAATTGGCGCGCACCTGCTTTATGAAATACATGGCAGCATCTCGGTGCTGCTTAACATAATCGGAGTATACGACCTTGACCTCATCCTCAGAAAGTCCCATAGGGATCATTTTCTGAACATAAGCAATGCTCACGCTTTGCTTTAGGGTGCAGATCATAATAAGGTATGCGATATGTATACGGGAATACTTTTTCTTGTTCGGTGCAGGCATGATCTTGAGACGGACATAATTATTTATTGCGGTAGGGGTAACGACCTCACCCTGGTTATCCTCCGCAGGGAGAAAATAAAGCCACTGGGAGAGCAGAGCTATGACCTGCTCCATGTATAGATCGATAGTGGGAAGCTCATCCCACTCGGGAAGACGATAGTTTTTAAGGGAACGCTCCCAACGTCTGAGTTTATGTGCTATAAGACTTCTGTCGTAAAACATTACTTACCCTCCGCGATTTTTTCAAAATTATATCATATTTTATTAAGAATCACAATATGTTTTAATTTTCTATAATAAATTAGTTACAAATTTTTGTTGACTTCTAATATTTAATATTATATATTATGTGTACACATTACACACACAAGGAGTGCAAGTATGAATAACTACATAATTTTTACAGATTCAGGATCCGACCTTGATGAAAAAATGGTAAAAAAGCTGAATATAAATGTAATACCTCTTACTGCGATAATAGATGGTAAGGAATATCTCAATTATCCTGATGAGCGCGAGATAACAAACAGCGAATTTTATAAAATTCTGCGTAAAGGCGCGGTGTGCAAAACTGCGGCGATCAATTCGGAAACATTTATTGAGGCATTCGAGCCGTATGTAAAAAATGGAAGTGACGTGCTTTATATTGCTTTTTCATCGGGACTGAGCTGTACCTGTGAAAGCGCAATAAATGCCGCGGCACAGCTTCGCGAAAAATATCCTGAGCGCAGGGTGCTGGTGATAGACAGCCTTTGTGCATCACTCGGACAGGGCTTGTTTGTATATCTGTGCTGCCAAAAGAGGGATGAAGGCAAAAGCATAGAAGAGGTGCGAGATTATGCGGAGGATATAAAGCTCAGACTTTGCCACTGGTTTACGGTTGACGATCTCAAGCATCTTAAAAGAGGCGGAAGACTGTCTGCGGCCTCCGCGCTTTTGGGAACGATGCTTCATATAAAGCCGGTTCTGCATGTTGATGACGAGGGGCATCTCATCAATATGGAGAAAGCAAAGGGCAGGAAGGCAGCAATATGCCGTCTTGCCGAAATGCTTGAAGAAACAGGAACAAACGTTGAGGATCAGCAAATATTTATCAGCCATGCAGATTGTATTGAGGAAGCAAATCTGCTTGTTTCTGAGATTAAAAAACGTATAAAATTAAAAAAGGAAATATATATTAATATGATAGGTCCGGTTATCGGGGCTCATTCAGGTGCAGGCACTCTTGCGCTTTTCTTCCTCGGCGCACAAAGATAAATAATGCCCTTTCAGATTCATAAAAGGTGCAGTGCCATAAAGACAGGATATGCCCTGTCTTGACAATAAACAAAAACAGTATATAATACCTGCGGACTGCTTTTTAGTCCGCAATTTGTTTTTTGGAGAAAAATTATGAGCAAATTAGTAGGTGACCGCGCGTTTTACAGAAAAACCATGTCTCTGGCGATACCCGTGGTCATACAAAACGGAATAACGAATTTTGTCAGCCTGCTTGACAATCTCATGGTGGGCAGTATAGGCGAAGAGCAGATGAGCGGTGTTGCAATATCCAATCAGCTGATTTTTGTATTCAATCTGTGTGTTTTTGGAGCCATATCAGGTGCAGGAATATTTACGGCGCAGTTTTTCGGCTGCGGAGATACCAAGGGTGTTCGGGAAACCTTTCGTTTTAAGATGATGACGGTGGCTGCCATGTCACTGCTGAGCATAGGGTTGTTTTTCTGGAAAGGACGAGAGCTTATTTCACTTTTCCTGACGCCTGACACCATGGGTGATGTGACCAGAACGCTTGATTTCGGCGAGCAGTATCTGTTTATCATGCTTATCGGAATACTGCCGTTTGCTGTTGTTCAGGCATATTCGGGAACACTCAGGGAAACGGGAGAAACAAAGCTTCCCATGATCGCAGGCTGTATAGCTGTTGTTGTCAATCTGGGATTAAACTATATACTTATATTCGGCAATTTCGGAGCACCGAGGCTTGGCGTGGCAGGAGCGGCGATAGCAACCGTTATCTCACGCTTTGTCGAGCTGATAATAGTCGCACTTGTTACGGGAATACGTCATAAAAAATTCAGGTTTATTGAAGGCGCATTCAAAAGCTTTTATGTCAAAAAGAGTACGGTCTTCGGCATTCTAAAAAAAGGTACGCCTCTGATGGTAAATGAGGCGCTTTGGTCAATGGGCGTAACTGTAATGGTTCAGAGCTATTCCACAAGAGGCCTGACCGTAATAGCTGCCTACAATATAACGAGCACGGTGGTAAACTTGTTCAGTATCGTCTTTTTTGCACTGGGCAACGTAGTCGCAATAATAATAGGACACCATCTGGGATGCGGTGATTTTGAAAAGGCAAAGGACGAAGCTCCCAAGCTGATTGCATTTTCAACAGTGATCTCACTGTTTATGGCGGTTATCATGGCCGTATGCTCGCCGTTTATACCCATGCTGTACAATGTCAGCGACAGTGTACGCTCCCTTGCAACAGAACTTCTTTTATGTGCGGCACTTGTAATGCCTTTTTCCGCACTTTGCCATTCATCGTACTTTACTCTTCGATCGGGAGGAAGAACAGGACTTACATTTCTTTTCGACAACGGATTTATGTGGCTTCTGAATGTTCCCGTGGCGTATATCCTTTCAAGATTTACAGGTATGCCCATAGTGCCGCTTTATCTGATTTGTCAGATGATAGAGGCGGTAAAGAGTGTTGTAGCCATAATACTTGTAAAAAAGGGAATATGGATACGCAATATAATAACGACAAAAAAATAAGCATAAAAAGGACTCACTGTGAAAGCAGTGAGTCCTTTTTATGCTTAATACTTATTAACCTACAGACTCCTCAAGCTCTGCGAGCAGGAAAAAGCCGCCGTCGCCTTCATAAAGCATGGTGGTGCCGTTGATAATAAACACCTGGAATGAAGAAGAGGTGCTGTCACCTTCATAAATATCGATCCTTATGATCTCACCCTCGCCTGCAAGCTGTTCGAGAGTTTCATCGATCTGAATGCCGTATTTTCTGAGAGAATTTATATCCGTGGGGACTTTTTTAAACACGGCGTTATCGGTGTAAAAGAGAGGAGATTCAAATTCGCGTGCGCTTATCTTAACAGGGTTTTGCAGAGCAGCCTCGATAACATCATCGTCAGATTCATACTGACCATCTGTTGCACGGGGGGACTGATATACGGAGTATGCATACCAGAAGCCGATAACATCCTGAATATTCAGCAGCTCGGCATCGTCTTCGCTGTAATTTTCATCTGATGTGCTGTTTGATTGCTCGCCGCCGATATTGGGAGTCACATCATCGTTTGAAACTTCCTTTTCGCCGCAGGAGGCAAAGGTAAGTATCACAAGCGCACAAAGAAGCATGGCAAAAACCCTTTTCATAAAAACACTCCTATTTTTTTATTGAGGTAATACAGCGCCAATCATTCTGACTTCGCTGAGAGATAATCTCAAAGCCTGCATTTCTGAGAGCTTCGAGCACCTCGTCCGCGCGTGATGAGATGATACCTGAGGTTACAAAAATCGCACCGTCTCTCAGGGATGAATAAGCAGCACCGCATATACTTATTATAACATCCGCAACGATATTGGCAACTACCAAATCATACCCTTTGCCGATTTTTTTGTGAAGCTCAGGGTCGCTTGTCACATCACCCACATAAACCTCGCATCTGTCCTTGCACTGAGGGTTGAGCGTAAGATTTTCGCCGACAGTTTCGGGCGCGGCAGGGTCAATATCGACAGCAACAGCTTTTTCTGCGCCGAGCAGAAGAGCAAGCACAGAAAGAATACCGCTTCCGCAGCCGAGATCAAGCACCTTTTCTCCGCCTTTTACAAGCTTTTCTATCTCCATCATGCACATCTGAGTTGTGTCGTGAGTGCCGGTGCCGAAAAGGTGACCGGGATTCATCGTCAAAGCGACACGTCCCTCGGGTGTGCTGCATTCGACCCATTCGGGGCGGATAAAGACACGTTCTCCTATGTTAAAGGGCTTGTAATACTGCTTCCAGTTATTTGCCCAGTCCTCATCGCAGACACCCTCTGTTTCGATGTCAAGACGACCGAAGCGGTCGCTGTCATCAAGCTTTTTAAGAGCAGAAACGGTTTCCTTTATCATCATCAGAAGCTCTCTGCCGGGGGCGTCGTCTGTAACGTACAGGGCAACACTTGTTTCGGCAGTTTTCAGCGGCTCAAGGCTTTCATCGATATAATCCCAGTATTGCTGTTCATTTTCGATAAAATCGTTAAAATCCGCACTGTCCTCTATCTGAACGCCGTTTAAGCCGAGTGAGTAGAGCCGTCCGCATAAAGGCTCGATTCCTTCGGTGGATGTAAAGATCTTTGTTTTAAGCCAGTTCAAAAAATTACCTCCGTATGTATTTTTTTATTGTTATTTGTAGAAAATGCAAAAAAATAGAAATTTTGTTGTAAATGCACTGTTTTAACACCTATTTTTCTACATGATATGTTATAATATCAACAGCAAGCTAAGTCGATCGTTTAAAAGTAAACTTTCAGAGGAGAGTTCGGAAATGAAACTTTCAGAGATGAACAGTAAAAATCTGATCGCTTCCAGAGTCAGAGAGACAAGAAAAGCCAAGCACATGACTCAGAAGGATCTTGCAGGGGCAATACAGCTTTTAGGCGTTATGCTTGATCGAATGTCCATAAACAGAATAGAATCCGGTCACAGATGTGTTTCGGATTATGAGCTTGTGGCATTTTCGGAAGCATTGGGCGTGTCCGTGGAATGGCTTCTTTACGGAAAAAAATAATTATTATAAGGAAAGCAGAGCTTGGGCGTTACCACCGAGTATAGCATAGGTTTCACTGTCGGACAAACCCATTGAGCGTATGCAGTCGATGTATACCTGCTGACGGCTCCAGGGACTGTCAGAGCCAAAAAGAACACGGTTCGGAGTAAATTTATCTATTACAGACTTAATCGTATCACTTGGAAAAATATCACAAACAGCGGCGGTGTCAATGAAGACATCCGAGTCCGCAAGAAATCTGACCGATTGTTCAAAATAGCCAAATCCACCCATGTGTGCAAAGATAATAACAGCATCACCGAGAAGCGGTAAAATTCTTTTCAGCTTCTCGGGGGTGCTTTTATTTATTTCGGGATAAGAAATGTCAAGACCGCCGTGAATCATGGCGATAAGGTTATATCTGGCGCACAGCCTGAGCGTTTCGATAACTGCAGGATCGTCAATATAAACCTTTTGAAAATCGGGGTGGAGCTTGATGCCCTTTATGCCCTCGGCGGCAAGCCGCTGAAATTCGGCTTCCTTGTCGGGATAAAGAGGGTGCATGGCTCCAAAGCTGATTATTCCGCTCAGCTTGTTGTTTTCGATAGCCGCATCATTGAGCTTCGGAACCTGCCCGGGAGCAGTGGCGATGGGCTGAAGAACTGAAATATCAACACCGTCTTCCTTCATGGCGGCACGTAAAGAGGAGAGAGTACCGTCAAGAGCGGGAGAGAGAAAGCTTGTAGCTGCAAGGGATGAAAGAGCTCTTGCAGCTATTTTTTCGGGAAAGGTGTGAGTGTGAATATCTATGACCATAAGAATTATTCCTCTGTAAGCAATTCGATAAGCTCGTCTCGTGTAATATCTCCGATAGTTGAGCCGCCTCTGGAAATAACACTGTCAGCGAGCTCGCGCTTGCTCTCCTGAAGAGCAACTATCTTTTCCTCTATGGTATTCTGGGCAATAAGCTTGAGAACAGTTACCACATTGCGCTGACCTATGCGGTGAGCGCGGTCGGTGGCCTGATCCTGAGCCGCCACATTCCACCACGGGTCGTAGTGAATGACTATATCGGCGGAGGTGAGATTGAGTCCTGTACCGCCGGCCTTAAGAGAAATAAGGAAGACAGAAGTGTCGTCTCGGTTGAACGCATTGACGAGCGAAAGCCGCTGTTCCTTGCCGGTGGAGCCTGTTATCAGATAATATGAAATGCCGTCGGCAGTCAGCCGCTGGGCGATAATTGAAAGCATAGAGGTAAACTGAGAGAAAAGCAATACCTTGTGTCCGCCAGAAACGGCATTGCTCACCATTTCCATACATGTTTCAAGCTTTGCGGAGCCGCCCCTGTAGTCGTCAAAGAACAATGTCGGGTCGCAGCATATCTGGCGAAGCTTTGTAAGCTCGGAAAGAACCTGAAGCTTACCTGCGCCAAAGCTTTCATTTGTCTGCTCGCGCAGGTTCTGTATAAGCTGTGCGGCATGAGCGCGGTACAGCTTGCTCTGCTCGTCGCCCATACGGGAATAAATGCACTGCTCAAGCTTATCGGGCAGCTCGCGAAGGACATCCTTTTTGAGCCTGCGAAGTATAAACGGAGCGATCATGCGGTGCAGCCGTTCGGTGACGGCAGTATCGCCTTCCTTGACGATAGGTGTTTCGATTTTCTCGCGGAAACGGTTGTAATTGTACAAAAATCCCGGCATAAGGAAATCAAAAATGCTCCACAGCTCGCTTAAGCGGTTCTCGATAGGTGTGCCTGTAAGAGCGAAACGAGTGGCGGCACGAATGGTTTTGACGCTTTTTGCACTGAGCGTATCGTGATTTTTGATATACTGAGCCTCATCTATAATGCAGTAACGGAAGGTTGCCTGTCCGTAATGCTCAACATCACGTCTGAGCAGATCATAGGAGGTAATCAGCACATCGTAATCGGTATAATCGGCAATAAGTGCGGCGCGCTCTTCGGCAGTGCCTGCGGCAACGGCGCATTTGATCGACGGGGCAAATTTTTTAAATTCGCTGAGCCAGTTGTAGACAAGCGAGGCAGGGCAGACGATAAGGGAGGTTCTTCCGTTTGTCTGCGCCTCTGAAAGCAGCATGGCAATGACCTGAACAGTTTTGCCGAGACCCATCTCGTCGGCAAGGATGCCGCCGAAGCCATAGTGCTCAATGGTTTTGAGCCAGCGGAAACCGACAGTCTGGTAAGTTCTGAGCATTTTTGCCATGCTTTCGGGCACCTCAAATTCTGCCTCAGCCGCAGAATTCATATTTCTGATAAGGTCTCTGAAAAGATGATCGCGGCGCAGGGTAATGCCCTGACCCTCTTTGAGAACGGAGTCAACATACAGCGCGCGGTTGGCGGGTGCCTCGATGGTACCCGTCATAAGCTGAGCGCCTGTCATCTGCAGACCCTCCGCAAGCTCGGAAACCGTTGCAAAGCTGCTTGATTCAAGTGTAACGAATCTGCCGTTCTTAAGACGATGGAAACGCATTTTTTTGCGGTAGCTGCCGAGCAGGGCACGAAGCTCGTCGCGTGGGATATCCTCGCAGTCGACCTCCAGCTTGAGAAGCTCGCTCTCCACCTTGACGCCGACGGTAATGTTGGGCTTGGAGAGTATTTTTGTCTTCTTAAAGCTTTCGGAGGCGTATACCTCACCGATACTCATTATCTCTGAAACTCCCGTTTCGAGGAAATTATATATAAGCTCATCGTCTGAAATGATGCGGAGCGTTTCGGAGGGCACGGAGGGTATGTCAAAATAGCGTGCAAGCAGAGTGCGTACACGTGACTCGGAATTTAAGTTTCTGTTTATCTGAGCGTTCTGATTGTCTTCGAGAAGATTTACCTCAATATCGCCGTAGCGCACAGCAGGGCGGCATGTCAGCTCAGAGGGCTTGGGCATGTCGAGATAAAAGCGGAAGATCTCGGGAAGGGGAGAGAAATCCTCAAGATTTATGTTTTTCTCCTTTAAAAATGCCCATTTGGAAATAGAGGGGAGAACGCTTGCACAGAATGCAGGCAGATCCTTTTTGCTTACGGTCATTTCCCATTCGCAGGAGGCGCCCGTTAAACGCAGGAAGCTTTCCATATCTGCGGAAAAATCATCACTGCATCGATAGAGCATGCCGTTGCGAACCGCATAGCAGCAGGAAACGCCGGGGAAAACGCGGTATTTGTCGGTTGCAATGGAAGCACCCTCTTCTCCCTTTCCTTCGATGACAACGGTAAGGGCAGGGTTCCTGCGGACAAGAGTAAGCGACATGCTTGTGGGAAGCCATGCGGTGATGGTTTCACCCTCCATAACATCGAAAAAGCTGTCAAGATCGCGAGGCGTGATAATAAGCTGACGCATATCGAACAGCATGGAATGACCGGGCATGCTGTTTATCATTTCGTTGTCGGCGGCGATTTTTTCCTTTAAGAAGCCGAGGAGTTTGCGGGAACGCGCGGTAAACATTTCCTCCACATGAGCAAAGCCGAAGTCCTTGCCGTACTGGATATATTCCCCACGTCTGACCTGACCGATAAATTCCGCAATATCCTTTATGATATAGGTTCTGCCGGCACCGACCTTTATTTCAAGGCGAAGACCTGCGGACTCAAGACGCAGTATAGGGTCAATACGCACCTTGCCTCTGTACTGCTGTGACGGCAAAGCCTGTTGTTCTCTTACGGTATAGGTCTCTATAAGGCTTCGCACCGTGCTTGTGGTTCGGCCTTCGATCTGCTCTGCCTCTATGGGTGCAGGCTTTATAAATTCAAGAGTCATGGCGACCATGTGCTTGCACACAGCTCTGCCTGCCGCATGATCGGGGCAGGTACAGTGTGCGTTTTGTATACCGTTGGCCTCATGAACGAGGACAGAAACAGCATAATCGGTACCGCTGCTTCCTATGACCTTTCCGTAAAGCCAGAACAAACCGTTTTCAAGCTCTTTCTTTTCAACATTGCCGACCATGTGGCGCTTGTACATAGCGCGGCCGCGAGCAAAGACAGCAGGATTTCTGCACCAGTTGTGGATATCCATATCTGTCATATTATTCACCCCCATGGAGTAATGATTTTAATATAAATAATTGACTAAGTGGAAAAGTAATTATACAAAAGTTATTTTAACAGACCATAGATAATATACATCTAATTATAACACAGGTTAAAGGCTCTTGTAAATCGAGGAAATAGATAATTTATCAGGGGGATAAAAGCTCATTTTGCATACAAATTAACGAAAGGAAGGGTGAAAAATATGAGCATAAATGAAAGCGTAATTGAGAAATACCGCAGGGAAATGATGGAAATGTACAGCAGAAAGACAATCGAGAGCAAGGAAGAAGCTCCTTTGCCTGATTGGAGCGAGGTCGACCTCGAGGAAAGGGAGGAAGAAGCCGCGTACATTTTTTTTGATGACCCTTTTGAGCCTGAGGACACAATTGAGCCTGAGAACACAATTGAGCCTGAGGACACAATTGAGCTTGAGGAGGTAATTGAGCCTGAGCCCGAAATCGCAGACGAACCCGACCTTAAAGTAGAAAACGCCGAACAGCAGGAAAAGGAGCAGACCGACGGTGAACCGTGTGTCTGCTCCCTGTGCAGCGGGAAGATGGCGTTATGCAGTTTCAGGGTAGAAAACCTGAAAAACGGGAAACCTGTAGAGTCGGCACAGATAATGCTGTACAGAGACAACGGATTTTTTGTCCGCGCTTTGACAAATGAAAACGGCGAAACATGCGAAATTCCTGTTTTGTGTGATGATAAATGGCGGCTCAGTGTAACGGCACAGGGCTATATTTCCGTGAGCAGTGCTGCAGTGGAGCCTTCACCGGGAGAAAAGCTCACAGTGCCTGTTATGCTCGATGAAAGTCTCTCATTGAGTGATATTTTCGCTGAGCATAACGGAGGTATCATTGCGTAGCAGGATAAGTCTTTCATGATCTTCTGCGAGAATATATGCGACCGTCAGAGTGGAAGTGTCGGCGCCGCAGTCTATTATGTATACTTTTCCGCGGCTGTGGAAAAGCGCGCTTCTTATTATGTATTCGGCATTTTCCATGTGAGCGTGAAGCTCAACGGCACCGCTGTGCATTTCTGACGGCGATAGGAATAAAAAGCTTACACATGCATAGAGAAGCTCATAAAAGCCAATTACAGCAAACAGCCATATAACAGCACAGGTTGGTATACTCATAACAAATCACCTCGCTACAGGATATGCCGCAGCGAGGTGATTTGTTATATAAATTTATATCATTCTTCCTGAGCAAGCTTAAGCAGAACACTGCTGTCAAGATCAACGCCTACAGCATCACACAGTTCACGGACCTTGTCGGTTTTTTCCCAGGGAAGTGAAGCGTCGGTTCTGCCGAAATGACCGTAAGCAGCGGTCTGGCTGTATATGGGCGAACGGAGACCGAGTGTATCGATGATTGCGGCAGGGCGAAGATCAAACACCTTTGCAACTGCCTCTGCAAGCTCATCATCTGCTACCGCACCGGTTTCGAAGGTGTCGATGAGAACAGAAATGGGCTTTGCCATACCTATAGCGTAGGAAAGCTGTATTTCACATTTCCACGCAAGTCCTGCGGCAACGATATTCTTTGCGATGTAACGAGCCATATATGCAGCGCTGCGGTCGACCTTGGTGGGATCCTTGCCGGAGAAAGCACCGCCGCCGTGGGGAGCGCTGCCGCCGTAGGTATCCACGATGATCTTACGACCAGTCAAACCGGAGTCACCCTGAGGGCCACCGATAACGAAGCGACCAGTGGGGTTAACATAATACTTGGTGTTCTCGTCCAACAGCTCGGCGGGAACGGTGGGCTTGATGACCAGCTCGATCATATCCTTGCGGATCTGCTCCAGCTCCACCTCGGGGCTGTGCTGGGTGGAGACCACCACGGTGTCCACGCGGCAGGGCTTGCCGTTCTCATCATACTCTACGGTGACCTGAGTCTTGCCATCGGGACGGAGATAGTCCACCACGCCTGCCTTGCGCACCTCGGTGAGGCGCTTTGCCATCTTGTGGGACAGGGAGATTGCCAGAGGCATCAGCTCGGGAGTCTCAACGCAGGCATAGCCGAACATCATGCCCTGATCACCTGCGCCGTTGTCCAGCTCAGCATCGCCGGACTCCTTGGCCTCAAGGGACTTGTCCACGCCCAGTGCGATGTCACCGGACTGCTCGTCAATGTTGAGGATCACGCCGCAGGTATCGCAGTCGAAACCGTACTTTGCGCGGTCATAGCCGATGTCGCGCACCACCTCGCGGGCGATCTTGGCGATGTCCACGTAGCAGGAGGTGGTGATCTCACCCATGATGTGGATGAGGCCGGTGGTAACGGTAGTCTCGCAGGCCACGCGGCCATGGGGGTCTTTTTCAAAGATGGCGTCCAGCACAGCGTCGCTGACCTGATCGCAGATCTTATCGGGATGTCCCACGGTAACGGACTCGGAAGT
>JAZSNH010000094.1:0-4319 GCA_045536305.1 Acutalibacteraceae bacterium | reverse complement strand
AAAATAACAGCCCCCGAGTAGGGGGCTGCCAGTGACAAGAGTGTGGCTGTCACACCATTCAGTGCCCCTTAAGGGGCTTACAGGTGTTAAGCCCTTATAGGGCTTGAGCAAACCACCGGTTCAACCGGTGGTTTTGATTGACAAAAGACATACATACGTGTACACTTGTATACAAGCATACAAAGAAAGGCAGTTGTAATATGGTAAAGCTTTCAAATAAAACAAATCTTCTCGAGGTACATCAGTACGAATACTCTCTGCAGGATATACCCGAGCCTAATCTGTACCGCGAAATATACCCCTACGATCAGGTTCCCATGATCCCATTCAACCATCGAGTTGTTCCCGAGAGCATGCCCGACGAGATATGGATAACCGACACCACCTTCCGTGACGGACAGCAGTCTCAGGCACCCTATACCACACAGCAGATAGTTGATATATACAAGATGCTCAACCGTCTCGGAGGACCAAAAGGACTTATCCGCCAGACCGAGTTTTTTGTCTACAGCAAAAAGGACAGAGAGGCGGTCGAAAAATGCATGGAGCTCGGCTATGAATTTCCCGAGATCACCACATGGATACGCGCCACCGAGCAGGATTTCAAGCTTGTAAAGGACATCGGAATCAGAGAAACAGGCATTCTTGTCTCCTGCTCCGACTACCATATTTTCAAAAAGCTGGGCATGACCAGAAAGCAGGCGCTCGAGCATTATCTCAAGACAGTTGACCTTGCTTTTCAGGCCGGCGTTTCACCTCGCTGTCATCTTGAGGATATCACAAGAGCCGATTTCTACGGCTTTGTAGTACCCTTTGTCCATGCGCTCAACGATATGTCAAAGCAGGCAGGAATACCCGTAAAGATAAGAGCCTGTGATACAATGGGCTACGGAATCCCTTACCCCGGTGTTGCACTGCCCCGAAGCGTTCCGGGCATCATCTACGGCCTCAACCACTACGCAGAGGTTGACAGCAGTCTTATCGAGTGGCATGGACACAATGATTTCTATAAGGCAGTTGCCAATGCATCTGCCGCATGGCTTTACGGCGCAAGCTCCGTAAACTGCTCGCTTCTCGGCATCGGAGAAAGAACAGGCAATGTGCCTTTGGAAGCAATGGTATTCGAATATGCGGCATTCAAGGGAACCCTGGACGGAATGGATGCGACAGCAATAACAGATATAGCACATTACTTTGAAACGGAAATGGGATATCAGATACCTCCCATGACACCGTTTATCGGTGAAAATTTCAATGTAACCCGTGCAGGCATCCACGCTGACGGACTTATGAAGGACGAAGAGATATACAACATCTTTGATACAAACAAGATACTGGGCAGACCTGCCGCAGTAAGCCTGAACAATGCTTCGGGCAGAGCAGGTGTAGCATTCTGGATAAACAATCACTACAATCTTGACGGTGAAGAGAAGGTTTCAAAGAACTGCCGCCTTGTTTCGGAGATACACAACTGGATGACCGAGCAGTACGCAAATGGCAGGCAGACCGTTATCAGCACACAGGAAATGGAAGCTCTTGTACGCAAATACGGCAGGGAAGGTCTCAACGATGAATGATAATATATCGTTAGCGGTAAAGGTGTTTGAAGCTCTTGAAAGCGAGATACTCAAGGGTGAGCTTGAACGAGGCGAAACACTGAGCGAAAACAAGATATCAGCAAGGCTGGGAGTCAGCCGCACACCCGTAAGAGAAGCGCTTCAGCGCCTTGAGCAGGAGGGACTTGTAAAAACCGAGCCCGGAAAGGGCGCGGTCGTGCTGGGGATTTCGCAGGGAGATCTTCTGGATATATATGAAATAAGAATACGCATCGAGGGACTTGCCGCACGATATGCGGCAAGAAGCATCACCGACGAGCAGATAAAGGAGATGCGTGACCTTGTGGAGCTGCAGGAGTTTTACGCCGCGAAGAACGATTCGCAGAATCTGCGTGACCTCGATTCAAAATTTCATTCCATGATATACAAATTCTGCACCTCCCGAATACTCACCGATACACTTGCATCTCTTCACCACAGGATAGAGCGTTTTCGACGTATCTCTGTGGAAATGGGAGGCAGAGGAAATCTCTCGGTCGAGGAGCACAGGGATATAGCAGAGGCTCTGGCTGCTCACGATGAGGATAAGGCTGAAAGGCTGCTTATCGAGCATATAAAAAATGCCCGGGACAAGCTTTCCGAAGCAGTCAATAAAAAGGACGTAAAAATCTGAGCCAATCAATTATACAGTTTAACTATAGATTTATCCTCTGAAATGTATTACAATGTAATGAGATTAAAATAATCGGGGGAGGATCGTATGGCAGTAAACAATTCTGAAAAAAGTACAACAAGCCGCGGTTTTAAATTTATAATGCTTCTGATTTTCGTTGTGATCGCAGTTGGCGGATATATGCTCATGTCAAATATGACAGTATGCGAAAACGACACATCCATAGTAATCCCGGATGGCGACGAAGATACAGACAGAAGCGAGGCGTCCGACGGGAAATTTGTCTTAAATTACAACGGCTCGGTGACATGCTCCGCAGAGGAAATGATGTACCGCGCATTGGGCGATTTTAAGGGTCTTTTCGAAGAAGACGGCTATGAGTATGAGCTTTATAAGAACGGCTCGGTCATCGTAGGCTGTACACTGACCGACGAGGTGGTTGAGATACCGTCGGAGCTGGGCGGAAAGCCTGTTGTCTGCATAGGCGAGTTCGGGATGTATGAATCCTCGGCACTTTCCTATACAACAAAGAGAACTGCATTCAAGGGCAATTCCTATATACGCAGGCTGGTCGTTCCCGACAGCGTGCTTGTAACCGGAACCTACTGCTTTGCAGAAATGGCATGTCTTGAAGAGCTTGTGCTTCCGAAGACACTGAAATACTACTTTGCATCGGCATTGGGTACTCCCTGGTTCGGTAATCAGAGCGATGAGTTCTGCATTGTCGGTGATGGGATACTTATCAAATATAACGGCCTTGGCGAAGAGGTCACAGTTCCCGAGGGAGTAAAGGTGATCTCCAAATGGGCAATGGCATCAAATCCGCTGTATGCGATGAATGTGCCGGAAATAAATACCATAAACCTTCCGTCAACGCTTACATATATTGATGACAATGCAATAGAATTGGGCGCGAGCGTTATCTCTATCGAAATTCCTGACAGTGTCAGGTTTATCGGAGACAATGCGATAGACCTTTCTGCATCCGCATATACACTCGCGGTGCTTGACATAGGAAGAGGCGTAAAGTGCGTAAATGAAAGCTCGTTCGGCTTTGACAGCGTATGGCCTTCGGCTATTGCGGAATTTAAAGAGGATTTCGTTATAGTCGGCGACGGAGTTCTTATGAAGTGCAACGCAGAAACGGTCAAGGAAATTCCTTCGGAGGTTCGCGTTATCGCCTGCTCGCTCGGAAATGCAGATAAGCTTAAAATACCCGCAGGCGTTCAGTATATCGGAGTGAATGCACTTTCCCATACTTCGGAAATAACACTGTCCGAGGGTTTGCAGATGGTGGGTGTAATGGCATTCAACAATTCGAAGATAAATACCATTACTCTTCCTTCATCGGTTTGGTATATCGGTGTCGGCGGATTTGCAAACTGCACTTCGCTTACAAGCGCCGATTTGACCAATGTCAAAATAATAAGCCCCATCACATTTTTCAATAATGCGGTGCTCGGTAATGTCAAGCTCGGAAACGAGGTTTCCTACATAGGAAAACAGGCATTTGCACTGTCGGGCATTTCCGAAATGGTGCTGCCTGAAAATGTAAAGCTTATTGATAATGAGACCTTCTACGGCTGCTCGTTCCTTGAAAAGGTACAGGTCTGTGCAATGGATACAGCACTCGGCGATTCGATATTCTTCGGAAGCGACAGCGCGGTTCTGTATTGTCCTAAAGGCTCCAAGGCGCATACCATGGCGGCAGGAGGAAAAATAAAATATATTGCAGAATAAATTTTGCAAAAAGTGTTGACAAAGCGAGGTTTGTCCATTATAATAAACCTCGCTTGTTACGGCGGCATAGCTCAGTTGGCTAGAGCATACGGTTCATACCCGTAGTGTCATCAGTTCGACTCTGATTGCCGCTACCACGGCGAGCAGTGCTTTATGCACTGCTCGCCCAAGCTTATGGCCCGTTGGTCAAGCGGTTAAGACACCGCCCTTTCACGGCGGTAACATGGGTTCGATTCCCGTACGGGTCACCAAACTTGCCTTATGGCAAGAGTTAAAAATTAAGAGTGAATAGTTAAGAGTATTAAGCAAAGTCTAAGAAGAAATTCTAAAGGCAAGTTTGTACTTTTCAC
>JAZSNH010000064.1:0-3085 GCA_045536305.1 Acutalibacteraceae bacterium | reverse complement strand
CCATGATGGCATCTGCCTTCAAGAACGCTATTGAGGCTGGCCGCAAGGCATATCTCGCCGGACTTGGCAGAGTCCTCACCCGTGGTGCATCGGCTTCCGATCCGCTTACAGGCTTTCTTCGTGATTAAGAGGTGAGCCAATGCAAAATCAGTTTTTTGTAGATTCGGAGCATCTGTCGCCCGAAGCACTTGCTAAAAAACACAGACTCGAAACCGACCCGTCCTCCCGCAAGAATCATATGGAATATCTGCCGGGAATGGAAATCATCGAGTCTGATGTCTGCTCAAGCGTTATTGCACAGATGAATTCCTACGATTATTCAAAATACACCGTTGCTGATGTAAAGGCTGCGCTGGAGCACGACACCTGCACTGTTGAGGATTTTAAGGCACTTCTTTCTCCTGCGGCAGAGCCGTTCCTTGAACAGATGGCACAGAGGGCAAGGCTTGAAACAAGCAAGCATTTTGGCAACACCGTCTATCTGTTCACCCCTCTTTACATAGCAAATTACTGCGAGAATTACTGTGTATACTGCGGCTTCAACTGCTACAACCATATCAACCGCATGAAGCTTTCTATGGAGCAGATTGAGAAGGAAATGAAGGTCATTGCCGACAGCGGTATGGAGGAAATCCTTATACTTACCGGTGAAAGCAGAGGCCAGAGCAACGTGGAATATATCGGCGAAGCCTGCAAGCTGGCGAGAAAGTATTTCCGCATGGTTGGTCTTGAGATATATCCCGTAAATACCGATGAATACAGGTACCTCCACGAATGCGGCGCAGACTATGTGACGGTATTTCAGGAAACCTATGATACAGATAGATACGAACAGCTCCATCTGCTCGGGCATAAGCGAGTATGGCCTTATCGCTTTGATGCACAGGAGCGAGCGCTTCGAGGCGGTATGAGAGGTGTTGCTTTCTCGGCACTGCTCGGACTTTCGGACTTCCGCAAAGACGCCCTTGCAAGCGCACTGCATGTTTATTTCCTTCAGAGAAAATACCCCCACGCCGAAATGTCCCTGTCCTGTCCGAGACTGCGTCCTATCATCAATAATGACAGGATAAATCCCCTTGATGTTCATGAGCGTCAGCTATGTCAGGTGCTTTGTGCTTATCGAATCTTTTTGCCGTATGTGGGAATTACGGTTTCCTCCCGTGAGAGTGCCGAGTTCCGTAACGGCATTGTAAAGATAGCCGCAACAAAGGTTTCCGCAGGAGTATCCACCGGCATAGGAGATCATGAAAGCAAATATACGGGCAAGGAATCGGATGAGGTTCAGGGCGACGAGCAGTTTGAAATAGACGATAACCGCAGCCTTGACAAGATGTATCAGGACATTGCAGATGAAGGTTTGCAGCCGGTTCTGAACGATTATCTGTATGTGTGAGGAAAAGAAAATGAGAAAATTTGACCCGAGCCTATATTTTATAACCGACAGCACGAACTACACAGAGGAAGAGTTTCTGTATCGTGTAGAACAGGCGTTGCAGGGCGGCGCTACACTTCTGCAGCTTCGCGAAAAGGACAAATCCACACGAGAATATATTGACCTTGCGACAAAGGTTCACGAGATTGCCAAGCGGTACAATGTGCCGCTGATTATCGATGGCCGCGTAGATGTGGCTCTCGCTGTTGATGCGGAGGGTGTCCATGTGGGAGCATCTGATATGCCCGTTGCCACAGCACGCAGGCTGATGGGCGAAAATAAAATCGTCGGTGCAACTGCCAAAACCGTTCCGTGGGCGGTGGAAGCATATAGTCAGGGAGCGGATTATCTTGGTGTAGGCGCCATTTATCCTACCACCACAAAGGTAAAGACCGTTCTGACCTCCACCGATACGCTCCGTGATATATGCAATGCTGTTCCCATTCCGGCAAACGCCATTGGCGGACTTAACAAGGATAACATCGATATTCTCGCAGGTATTCCCATTGCCGGTATCTGCGTGGTATCTGCCATTATGAAAGCAGATAATCCGAAGACGGCAGCTGAAGAACTGAAAGCAAGAGCAAAGGAACTTGGCCTATGCTGAAGGGCGCGATCTTCGATTTTGACGGGACACTTTTTGACTCAATGTTTGTATGGGATACGGCAGGAGAAACCTTTCTTCGTTCCATCGGCATTGAACTCGAAGAAGAGCTTCAAAAGGCGCTGAAGTCTATGAGCCTTCTGCAATCTGCAACCTATATCCGTGAAAAGTATTCGATTCCGTTAACTGTAGAAGAAATCATGGACGGCATAAACCGCACCGTGGAGGACTTTTATTTCCACACGGTACAGCCCAAGGAAGGCGTGATTACATTCCTTGAACAGATGAAAGCGCATGACATCAGAATGTGCATAGCTACAGCTACCGACCGTTACCAGGTAGAAGCGGCATTGAAGCGCTGCGGTATGGACACATTCTTCTCGGAAATCTTTACCTGTACCGAGGTGGGGCACGGTAAAGATGAGCCTGTTATCTTTCAAAAGGCTATGGAGCATCTGCAAACGACAAAAGCCGATACTGCAGTCTTTGAAGATGCTTACCATGCCGTAAAAACCGCAAAGGCAGCCGGGTTTATAACCCTTGCGGTGTATGATTCTCACGAAAACAAACAGACGGAAATTCAGGATATTTCCGACCTTTTTCTTGAGAATTTTGCAGATACAACTACATTCTGGAAGTTTGCTGACAGCATATAGCCCGCAGACTTCAAGCGGTACATTGGGGGCACCACCTTATACCGCTATAAAAAACAATGCTGAAAGACGAAAGGAGAATTTCTATGAAAATGAAAACAGCATTGACCATTGCAGGAAGTGACTGCAGTGGAGGCGCCGGTATTCAAGCAGATTTGAAAACAATGACGATGAATGGTGTTTATGCCATGAGTGCGATCACCGCACTGACGGCACAGAACACAACCGGTGTAAGAGCGATTCATGAGTCAACGCCTGAATTTCTGGCACAGCAGATAGACGCAGTTTTTGAGGATATTTTCCCCGATGCGGTAAAGATCGGCATGGTATCTTCCTCTGAACTGATCCGTGTGATTGCAGACAAGTTAAAAAAGTATAAGGCAAAGAATGTGGTGG
>JAZSNH010000056.1:0-12076 GCA_045536305.1 Acutalibacteraceae bacterium | reverse complement strand
GTCTTCCTAAGACCGCTTGGCCTCCGACTTCATCGGGCATCGTCTCCGCTTTTGTCGGTGCAGTCATATCGAGCTGAAAATCATCAAAAAGATCGGGCTCGCTGTTCTGCGCCGCGGGACGAAAACGCTGCGTCGGGGCGGAAACTGACATCTCGGATGCTTCTGCAGGCATTGGAGGAGGGGTATAAGGTGCAGATGGTGCAGGGGGCGAAAGCTCCTCGGGGGTCATAAAGGGCGCGTCGGCCTCGGCTGTGCGGGATGCCTTGCGCTCCTTTGAAAAAACGCTCTTCAGATTTTCTGCGGCACTGCCCAGCGTGCCCTTTGCCTTAGCGGCAAAAGAGCCCAGCTTACCGTTCTTTTTTATTTCTTCTGTATTGTTACCGTCATCAAAGTGACGTGAAAATCTATTCTGCGCCATGGATTATCCTCCGTAACGGTTTTGATGTTGCATTTCATTATAATTCTATGCATCCCCTTTTTCAATAAAAATAATGTTAATTCTGCTTTACAATAAAAGAAAAGAGTGGTAAGATAGTGAAAAATGAATATTCGGGGAGCATCGGGAAAAGGGAAGCGTGGTGAAATGCCGCCGCGGAAGCCGCCACCGTGAAGCTGAGCGCCGCCGTATTACGTCACTGAAGCGAAGACTTTGGGAAGACGCGGAGGGTGCAGTGAAGCTAAGCCGGGAGACCTTGCCCAGTGTGATTATTTGTGAAGTACGGATTTTTGCTCTCACTTATACCCAGATAACAGGCTTGTGCGTTTTGGTTTCGCATCAGGCTGCTTTAGCTGTGGAGATGCTCGCTTTTAATGAGTTGTTTCTGCGGCATATTTTTCATTTGGAGGTAAAAAGCTATGGAAAACAAGAAAAAAATCTCGAAGCCTTTGTATGTCATCGTTGCTGTCGTGCTGATCGCGGCTGCGGTCTTTGCAGTAATTGCCGTAAAAACAGATATATTCGGCGGAAAAGATATAAACGATGAGGTACAGGTCACATATTCGCTCAGCGTAAAGGTGCAGGGCGAGGAGCTTTTCAACGGCGAAGTAAAGGCGCCTGAGGGTACTGTGCTTATTGACTCAATGACTGCCGCACTCGAAGAAAAGGATATTGAGGTCGTTTACGAAAACAGCGAATTCGGAG
This sequence comes from Acutalibacteraceae bacterium, assembly GCA_045536305.1. Taxonomy (GTDB): domain Bacteria; phylum Bacillota; class Clostridia; order Oscillospirales; family Acutalibacteraceae; genus JAISGQ01. Next base: position 10,935 of record JAZSNH010000056.1, on the reverse strand, counting down.
CATATATAACTGCGATCGGCGGCCATGCACAGAACTATGACGAAAATCTTTACTGGTCCTTTACGGTAAACGATGAGCTTGTTATGGAGGGCGCATCAGCTCTTGTTCCCGCTCAGGGCGATAAGGTCGTATTCACACTGGATGTAATAGAATGGTAAGGAACAACGGGCTTAGCCCTGTAAGACGCATTGCTCTCGACGGTATGCTCTGCGCCCTTGCCATAGTCGGGCGCTGGGCTCTGGGCGCACTGCCGAATATCCAGCCCGTTACGGTGATACTCATTCTCATGGCTGTATACATAGGGTTGTGGGACAGTGCGGCATCTGCCGTGGTTGTCGTTACGGTCACAAATATGATAATGGGCATCGGGATATGGTCGCTTTATCAGATGTTTGTGTGGGCAGTCATTGCGGTGGTGTCGGGCATTCTGTTAAAAAAACACCATCATCCCCTTGTGATGCTGCTTTGGAGTGCCGCCATGGGCTTTGTGTACGGCTTTGCGATATCGTTGTTTTCATATCGCACCTTTGCCGCAAACGGCGGAACGAGCGGTTTTATTGCTTATTGGATATCGGGATTGACCTTCGATGGCTTCCATGCACTCGGAAACGCTGTATTCGTGTGGTTTTTACAGCCCGTATTCGAAAAGCTGCTTGCATTGTCGGGCAAAAAAGAATAAAGAAAATGACCTCCCGCGCTCGGCGGGAGGTCATTGCTGTCGGTGTCTTAATTATTTACATATATATTGCATAACCCATAAAGGAGATCAAAGCATTAAAGAAGCCAAAAAGGAAAAGTATAAGGAGAACGATACTGATAAAATAAAGAGTGATGCTTGTGCGAGCCATCTTGGAAGACGGAGCAAAATTTGCGCCGCCCTCGCTTATGATCTTGTTGGAACGGATCACAAAATAAATACCTGCCGGAATACCGCCGAAAAATGCGGTAAGAATGGCAAAGGCCTTTCCCTGGGGCAGTCCGAGAGCAATAGCGTCACGGTTGACAGCTACACCAAGAAGTATCTGGCTGACGATGGAAAGGGAAGACGCAACAAAAAGCAGGACATAAAAAAGCACAAGAAAAATTGCTGCTGCCGGTATATTCATAATAAAGATACTCCTTTCTTAATAAACTACAACGGAGGTAAGTCCGAAAATGTAGAAGAAATACGCCGCAACATATACAACTATGCTCAGAGCGGCAAGGATGATGGAAATTGTAAGCCACAGCTTGGCGGCAGAGGGCTTGACCACATCTGTACGGGTGAGCTTTTTCTTTGCGCAGGAATACATAATTGCAACGGGAACGCCGCCTAAGAGAGTTGCTGCGAAGAAAAGCGGACGGTTTGCGACATTTCGTGCCTTGGCGCTGGAATTAACGGAAAGTGCGAGTGCTGCATAAGACAGAATGAGCAGAACTGCAAACAGTCCTATTCCGTTAAAGAACACACCGAAGACATTTAAAAATGCCTGATCTTGAGCTGACATAATTTTTATCCTCCAATCTTTGAGGCTGCTGTATGCAGTCTCATATACTCGAATATATTATACACTATGTTTCATCGATTTACAATAGTAGATTGATAAATTTTTGTCAGATAAAAGGTCGATACAGCTTTGCAGGAAAAAATAACAAATATACTTCCCATGCAATGGTTTTTGAGTTATAATATATTTATTATACAAGGAAAAGAGTGAGTGAAAATGAATGATAATGAAAAGATCTATATAAAGCTCGAGCCTGAACATAAGGAATCGGGCTTTGGCGCACTTGTTATGGCAGGCATCGCGGTTGGGTGTCTTGTCGGTGCGGTCATGCTTATTGAGACTGTTGTTTTCTCGATACTGCTTGTCATAGCGGCGATAATTTTTGCATGGATAGGCCTGTTCATGTGTTCAAGAGTCAGAAAAAGAGGCGGTTCGCTGCCTTATTCCAGAGCGCTTGCCACACTGGGCTACATTGCATGTATGCTCATAATTATTGCGTCTGTTGCGGTTGCCGCGTGTGTAGGGAGCATCAGCGGCTGTTTATGCAAGCTTGCACAGGAGTATGCTGTGATTCTCGGATAAATTCCGAAAGGGGGAGTAAGCTATGAAATACTGTTCCAAGTGCGGAACGTCATGCTTTGACAGTGACAAGCACTGTCCGAAATGCGGCTCTTATCTGAAGGACCCAAAGACCTATAATAAGATGACTTTGGACAAATTCATGCAGACACCTGAATATATAGGCTGTGTGGCTTTGTTTATCGCGGTCGTTTCCATAGGCTTGTGTATCGGCAGTGCATTTGTGGGAAAAGCCTCGGTGACCATGTCTGTGATCGGTCTGGTGACAGCGATAATAGCTGTTTTCCTTTCTTCGCGATGCCGAAATGAGATACCCGAAGGAGTTGGCATGAGAGCTTTTGCCACGGCGGCATACGCATTGGGCATTGTGTCGATAATATCGTGTATAATCGCGAGCGCATGCAACGGATTATATTCCGCCTTTGGATGCGTGGTGGATAATTCCCAGCACGAATTGGGCAGAGCCTGCAAATATATCAAGGCAAATCTTGGAATATCCGATTCTGACATCAGTGCGATTTTGCAGAAGTGGTTTTAAGACGATAATATTCAGGTGAAAGAAGAGGTTTTCAGTATGTTTCCTTCGGTTTTCATATTCGGAAAAGAGTTTTCCGTATACGCAATGATGTCTGTTCTGGGATTTTTGACGGCAGGAACGCTGGCTTGGTTCATGACGCGCCTGACGGTGAAATTCTACAGGCAAAACACACAGAGAGGACTTACATCGAAGCGTCCTGTATCGGCGGACACTCTGCTTACAGCAACGCTTCCTGCGCTGATCGGTGTTTTGCTGGGTGCATCGCTGCTTTATGCCATAACGAATATTCCCGATATGATACAGCTTTTTAAAAACTGGGATCGCATAGTCGAAAGAGAAGGCACGAAGGGTGCTTTTGAAAGGCTCGGCAGCATGTTTGGCGGAATCGTCTTTTACGGCGGTCTGTTAGGCGGTGTGGCAGGTGCATGGTGGTACAGCAAAAAAGCTCATTTTCACCTGGGCGAACACCTTGATGTATGTGCGCCCGCGATTTCGCTGTTCCATGTGTTCGGAAGAATAGGCTGCTTTGCCAGCGGCTGCTGCTATGGAATCGAGAGCAAATGGGGCTTTTATCACAAGCATGCACTTGTTGCGGAGGCAAACGGTGCGGTGAGATTTCCCGTTCAGCTTCTTGAGGCAGGACTTAATCTGATGCTCAGTATAGTGATCGTTGTATTGTTTTGTCTCTTCTGGCAGAAATGGCGCCAGGGCGCATTTATTCGTATTTATTTCTGTGCCTATGCACTTATCCGTTTTTTCGACGAGTTTTTAAGAGGAGACACCTATCGCGGCATCTGGCTCGGTCTTTCCACATCACAGTGGATAAGCATCGGCATACTGGTTTTCCTTATCGTCACCCACAACCGTTGGCTTGCAAACAACCCAAAGCCTGTCGAGGCTGCAATAATTATGGAAGCTGACGACGAGGACGAGCCCGTGGCAGAGCCTGCACAGTAAAATACAAAAAAGGTTCCCTTTCAGAGGGAACCTTTTCGTTTAATAAAATAAATTCAGTTTACAGCTTCGACATTGTAGCCTCGTGATTTAAGCTCCTGTGCTATTGCACCGTCGCCCACAACATGAGCGGCACCGACACAGATAAATATCTCCTTGCCTGATTTAAGAGCTTTTTCGGCGTAATCTGTCATTTTAGCATTGCGCTCTGTGATAAGACCCTGATTATACTCTTCGTAAAGACGCTTTTCTTCTTCGTCTTCGATCTCGGATTCGCTGAGATATTCGGCAAATTCCTTTTCATTGCCGGATGCCCAAAGATCGAGCATTTTATCGATATCCTCACCCATCAGCTCTATTTCTCCGTAGGCTTCGACAGAGGATTCGAGCAGAAAAAGCTGCAGCTTGTCGGAAAAGCCGCCGAGAACACCGTATTGAAGCTCTGCCGATTCGATCTCAAGTATTTCCTTGCCGCTATTCTTTGCGGTTTCAAGCAGATAACGGTCGATGCCGCTGTTCATATCGACATCAAGCTGCATGTAGGCGCAGTTATCTATAAAATTCGACCAAAGAGACGGCATATAATAATCGAGAGCAGAATTATAAAGGTTGTTTTCCTTGAGTATTTGCGCGGCCTTATTGTAGGTATCTTCGGGAACATAATCTCTGATTGTGGTGCCGTCGGTAAAAATAAGCTTCTGCAAAGCGTTCATCTGACCTATAAAATCCTTCTCAAAGGCTATGATATCGACCTCCACAGCGAGAGCGTCGCTGTTTTCATAGGCGTCCATAACATAGTCGGGCAGAGGATAGAAGTCGTTCCGACCAACGTGGATCGAGCCAAAAAGCCAGACGGTATTGCCGTCGGAGTCGGTTGCCTTGTAAAGAAGCGGCGATGAAGCGGATATTTCACTGCTTTCAGAGCTGTCGGAAGAGCTTACTATCAGATCGGCGCCGCTGACGGTGCTCTCGGGAAGAAGCATTGAAAAGTCGCATCCGGTAAAGGTAAGGCATATAACAAGAGCCAGCAGAACAGATAAAATATTTTTGAGCTTCATTTTTTATCCCCTTGATTTAATAAATTTATACTCAGCTGTTTTTTACAATATTTACAACAGCGTCTGCACAGGCATCAAGACCGATGACGCCTGAATTAAAGGACACATGATAGTTTTTCAGATCGCCCCATTCGCGGCCTGTGTAATGGCGGTAATAAACCTTTCTTTTATCGTCCTTTTCCTTTACGCGCTTTTCGGCAGGCACATCCGTTTCGCCGTAGTATTCGACGATGTGATTTGCGCGGAATGCCATATCCGCAAAGAAGAAGGTGTGCAGGCAGTCCTCACGTTCTCTGAGAATATAGTCGGAGCAGCGTCCCACGATAACGCAGTCGCCCTTTTCGGCAAGCTCATTGATGATATTGTTCTGCATTATATAGATCTTGTCGGGAACAGACAGCTCACCGGGATTATGAGTGTAGGAATTTGTAACAGCGAGAGAGAAAAGGAAGCTTCTTCTTGAGAATGCATACTGACCCATCTCCTCAATATATTCCTCAGAAAAGCCTGTTTCCTTTGCTATCTTTGAAACAAGCTCCTTGTCATAATAGGCTATGCCGAGATCGGCGGCGATTTTTTTTGCTATTGTTCTGCCGCCGCTGCCGAATTGTCTGCTGACGGTTATTATTCTCTTTTTCATAATCAAATGTACTCCTTTAAAAAATTCGGTTTACTGTTCGTCCGAAAGCGCGGCGAGCATTTTCAGGGCAATTTCACGCTTGTACGGCTCAAGACGCAGTACGCGCTCGATAAGCAGGCACTCACTGTCGGTCAGGCCGTAACGGGAAAAAACGGTGTCTATGCTCTCCTGAGGGACACCGCCCGCAAGCTCTGCGGGGGAGAGGCGCAGTATGTTTGAAAGGGCAACTATTCTGTCACGGCGCATGTTGCCGATCGAGCCGCTTTCCCAGCGTGAAACGGTAGCCTCGCTGACGCCTGCAGCATCTGCTACCTGCTTCAGCGTAAGATGCAGTTCGAGCCTACGCGATTTTATAAGCTCATTTATTTCCATGCTTACCGCCTCCTATTATAGATAATATTATAATTTTTACGTTTGTGCAAGGTGGTAACAAAAATTTTACGAAAATGAAAACCGAGCGACACAAAGGCGTGCAGGCCTGCGGTGGAGAAATGAAAAAGGTACTGTGCACAATTTTTGTGCACAGTACCTTTTAATCCTGTTCGGTCTCTTCCGCCGTCGGTTCTGACGGCTCGGTTTCCGGCTGGGTGCTCTGCTGAGAGCGAAGCTGACGAAGCACTCCCATCAACCCTGAGGAGTTGTGCGGATGGCGCTTCTTTCGGACATTTTTCTGAGCTGACGATGCGGTGTCGGCAGACTGAGAAACGACAGCTTCTTCGGAAGGCCGGGTGGGGTTCGGAGATACAGGCGGCACGACAGGCTCAGAGGGCACTGCGGCAGGAGCCTTTTCTGCAGACGGTACGACTCGTACAGGGTCGGGAACGACGCTGATACGGCGATTTTCCTCAACTGTCGGCATTGCCTCTTTCTCGGCGGCCGCACCTTTGCGGTGTCTGTTTTTCCTGCGCTGTACACGGCTCGGAGGCGGTGTCGGCAGGGCTTCCTTTTTCGGGATATTCCTTGCAGAGGACTCAGCCTTGACCTTTACGATCTTTGGAGCGCGCTTTACAGTCGATTCGGGCTTTTTGACCTTGAGGCCGACACTGTGAATACCCTTGCTGTGGCGCGCGATTATCCTGCCGGTCACCTTGTAGGCGGCATTTTCGAGCGCGGATTCAAACTGCTTTCTGCTTTGTTCGGCAGCAGCGGCGCGTTCTGCCGCGCTCTGAGGCGGCGACGGTTCATCCTCGTGTACAAGATGCACGGTGGTGATATAATTGTCATCGGGCAGAGTAAAGCCAGTCAGACTGCCGCTGGCAGGAGGCGGAAGAGTTTTTTCCTCTTTAATATCCACGGTTTTCGCTTGGGTAAAAAGAGGGATAAAAGCATTGTCGTCAGCTTTTTGAGGTTCATCGGAAACGGTGTTTTCGGAATTTATGCTGTCCTCTTCTGTCACAGTGCGGATATGTGTACCTGTGAGGTCGTCGATAAACTCCTCAAAGGCAGTTTCGGAAAGCTCAGGCGTACTTGCGTCCGAAGTCTCTGAAGGATCTATAATTATTATCTCATCGGTTTCTTTTGAAAGCTCGGCCTGCTCTTCTTCGTATATTTCAACAGAGTAGGATTCGCTGATAATATTTGCGCCGAACATTTCTGCTGCGGCTTCTTCGATAGCCTGAGCGGAAAGAGTAAAGCTCAGGGCGGGAACGGGAGGTTCATCGGAGTGGGCGGTACGAACAACATCGTGCTGGAAGGGCAGTGAAGCGGCCGACATAGCTGCTTTTTGCTGTTCCAGGCGGCGTTTTTCGGCAGACTGCTGAAGCTCCTCTGCCCTTTGACGGGTAGATACGGATATCTCATCGAGCATTCCGAAAAGGTCGCGGATGCTTTTGCTGTTAAGATCGTCAATATGCATTGCGGGCTGTGATGCATCGTTTTTTTCGGCGTAAGGCTCGCCGCTGTTATCGCCGGCGCCTGCAAAAAGCGCAATATCCTCGGCGTTGATAGGTACGCCGGAGCGGTCGAGAGCGGGAGAGTCGCCGATGATCTTCAGAATAGAGGAATATTCGTCCGAAAGCTCACTGCTGTCGATTGCATCAAAGGCCGACAGACCTGCTTTTACAGGCTGAGAGGGCCATGAGCCGCGGCAGCGCTCCAGAATGTCGCTGTCGTATATAGAAAGCCAGAATGCGGCTTCATTGCTTCGCACATAATCTATTACGATATTGGTATCCGATTTTCCCCAGTCGAAGGGAAGCTCAACATCGGAAAGGCGGATAAAATATTTGACCTTGTTGCAGCGAAGCGCTTCCATTGCCTCAAAATATTCACGGTCAATATCGCGGCTGAGATTATCGGAAAGGAAAATGAGCAGAGCGGCACAGGAGGAAATACGCTGAGAGGCGCGTATATCTGTAGGAGCGGCGCAGCCGTTCCAGGACCACATTCTGAGCCCTTCGTTGTAAAGGCGTGCGAGCACAGGCAGAGCAAGACGGGTGTCATCCTCTGCATAATAGACATATATAAATGGCTGACTGCCTTCATAGGAAGGTATAGTTACATAGCTCAAATTCTACCAACTCCGATTTTTTCGCTTTTGTAATTTTATCACGAAGCGAGTATACATTTCAAGGCAAATAAATGAATTTTCGGTATAACAATTGTATATAAATTTTTAATTTGAGGCAGGGCTTCCTGAGCGCTTTGTTTTATCTTGATTGGAAGGGAAAAGTATGGTAAAATACTTTGTGAAGAATTTTACGGCAGAAAGGAGTTTTGCCGAATGAATAAAACAAGAATAAAACTCTACGCACTGTTGTGTTTGCTCGCTATATTACTGTCTGTATTTTTTGATACGGGCATATCTGTGCATGCACAGTCGATAGATTATCTTAATACAATGGAGCCAAAGGGTGTGCTCAAGGATTCGGGCAGCAGCTCATACAGCGCTGTGACCGCCTCGGGTGCGATATCGGGCAAAAGCGGAGCCTCCTACGACAATGGCATCAGAGTGCTTTTTACGCGTGACAGCGATGACGGGGCAAGCTTTGTGACACTTACCTACGAGGTCAAAAACACTGCAAATAAATTTGAGGCGTATGTTGACCTTGACAATTCCAGCGAAAATAAGACGAATTACGCGGTAAAGCTTGAGGTTTTCAGCGACGAAAACGCAGTGTTTACTCAGATACTGACCCCTGCATCGACATACCCTGTAAAGATAGAGGCCGATATTGTCGGTGCAAAGGAAGTCACGGTCAGATTGGGAGACACCGCTCCGAACGAGGATAAGACAGCCTTTGTCCTTGGAAATGCCGCTATATGCGAGCATGGCGCATCTGTTCCCGCAGTGACAGTTCCCGAACAGAATCAGAACGGCGGTGATCAGAACGGCAGCGGACAGGGCGGTACTCAGAATCAGGAAAACACATCGACAACCGATATTTCCGCGAATGCACAGGAGCTTCTCAGAAAATCCAAGTCGTATCTCGGACACAACTACCTGTATGTGACCATGCAGTTTTCATGGCAGCAGGCGGCAACATGGTGTGAGATGCAGGGGGGATATCTTGCAACGATAGGCTCTGAGACAGAAAATAAATTTATCGCGGATTATCTGCGCTCACTCGGCAACAAGAGCGCATATCTCGGAATGTCAAACAGCGGCGCAGACGGCGATTTTCAATGGCAGAACGGTGAAACTGCGCTGTATATGAACTGGGGAAGACAGGAAGCGGATACCGACGGAAAGACATATATGATGATGGGTAACGGTTCCGATGAATGGACGACGGGAAAGGCGATAGGCAGTCACATAAGCTTTATTATCGAATGGGGCGATAAGGCTCCCTTATCGGAAAATAATAACGGAAAGGTACAAAAAGCCGTAATAGTTATTGCAGGACTCGGAGGCTCAATGCTTTCCGACAGCAGCACTAATGCTTTGTGGGCGAATAAATCGGGCGTATACACCGAGCTTAACTTGAGCAATGTTGCGGCGAACAAGACGACCGTCAAAATCGCAGGCAGTGATTACGGAACAGCCGATACATACAAGACGCTCCTTGAAAGAGCGGCAGAGACATGCTCGGACAGCGATGTGGTGTTTTACGAATGGGATTGGCGTTACAGCGCAGCCGATGCTGTGAGCGGACTTGAAAAGCTCATCAAGGACGGCGGCTGGAGCGAGGTGTCGCTGATAGGCCATAATACAGGTGGACTTGTGGCATGCTACTACATCGATAAAAACGGAGCGGATTCCGTTTCAAAGCTTATCACACTCGGAACTCCCTTCTACGGAACAGAAAAGGCATTTTATATCCTGAAATCGGGAATGCTTTCACAGGGCGCTGACGCTGTCAGGGGAAATCTTAATAAAAGTACCGCGTCACTCCCTGCGCTTTATTCTCTTGTTCCCGAAAAACCCGGTGTTGGAGGAATAAGCTTTACAGGAAAAATGACGAATGCTCTTTCGAGGAAGGATGCACTCGAAAATGTCGGCGTTCAGAGCAGCCATATAAAGGAAACGGACAGCGCGGCGCTCAAGGATGTTTACGATCTGATACAGAGCGGCGAATTTGGCGGAGCTTATATTGTGGCAGGCACAGGAGTGCCGACGATCGAATATTCTGTGGTCGAAGACGGTGAGATATCAAGAGTGGTCACATCCTTCAACGGTGACGGGCTTACCGGGCTTGACAGTGCGGCGATGAATTTCAAATCTGCCCGTCCGCCGTATATTATCGAGGAAACCGGCACCGCAGAGCTTGCTGCGGCGGAAGACAGCATCACACTTGTGTGCAATATTCTTTCGGGCAAGGCAGATAATTCCGGTTTTGCCGACGGTGTATCAAAGGAGATAACAAGAACTGCTCAGAAGACGGAAAACAAGCCTGTTGAGATCAATGTTTCGGGCGATGTGGATCTGACGGTGCAGACCGACGACCAGACGATAATACTTTCGGAAAACCGCTTTTCCTTCAGCGGAAACGCACAGAGCGCACTTATGTATGGCGATTCGGTGAAATCTGTATTGGTCAGCGATGAAAGCGCAAAGATAAATCTTGAGATACTGGGCGGAAATGTATGGATTGAGATATCGGGTGAGAACGGAACAAAAACCTGGTCAGAAATAGAAGCTGCACCGGGAGCGAAGCTCAAGGGCACGGCGGGCTCGTCTGTGCTTGAGGTGATACTTGACCCGGGTAATTCGGGCATAAAGGAGGTCGCAGCAGACACCGCGCCTGATTTTGAAGCAGCAGATGACTCGGTGGTCTCGGGTACTGATGCTGCCGAAGAAAACGAAGACTTTGCGTGGAATGTATGGGTCTGCATAGGTCTTGTTGTCGCCGCTGCGGCTGTTGCGCTCATAATGATGCCCTATTTTGCATACAGAGTTTCAAAGGTCGAAACCGACAGAAAGAAGCGAATGCTCAAGCAAAGCCTGCGTCAGCAAAGACAGCAGAATGCGGGCATGGCAGGTCAGTTTGGAGCTATGCCTCAGGGAATGATGCAGGAAAATCAGCCGTATCCCATAATACAGGACGGCATGACACCCTTTGGCACCGACGCAGTGTTTGGAGAAAACATGATCGGCGGCGATCCGAATATCGATTATGAAATAATGAATGACAGCAGATAGTTAAAAAACAGTCTCGCCGCGTACTTCGCGGCGAGACTGTTTTTTAAGGTATGGTAAATAAAAAAGGCTGCAGTTGGACGGGTGGTCATAAAACAGTT
>JAZSNH010000058.1:0-51468 GCA_045536305.1 Acutalibacteraceae bacterium | reverse complement strand
GCAGTGTGATTTCTGCGGATTGCGTCACGGCGAACAACATCAATCTTCGCATTGACTGTGTCCCCTTCATTTATTTCTCCGCTTGAAACAACAGCCTTATGAACAAATATGCCATTCTGGTTCTTTGTAGTATCTACTATCTCAACTTTTGCAGATGCAGTTTCAAGAATACCTGTGTCACCTATCTGACCGCCGCTTTCGGCGTAGAAGGGAGTCTTTGCAAGAGCGATAAGAACCTCATCGCCTTCACCTGCACTCTTTACCTTCTGTCCGTTTGCGACAACAGCGAGCACCTTTGTCTCATATTCATTGTTCTTATATCCGACAAATTTTGTCGCCTTAATGCCGAAGAAGGGGTCAGCTTCGCCTTCCCATGCCTCTTCGCCTGCATTCTTACGCTTTGAACGTGTGTCTGCACGATATTTATTATATATTGCTCTGAATCCCTCGACATCAACCTCGACGTTCTTATCGGCAAGGATTTCAACAGTGAGATCAATCGGGAATCCGTAAGTATCCTGAAGCTTGAAGGCATCTTCGCCCGAAAGTGCTTTGCCGTCATTTGCTTCTATAAAGCTCTCAAGAATCTGCATTCCCTGATCAATTGTCTTGGCAAAGCTTTCTTCCTCGTTTTTGATAACCTTCTTTATAAAGTCACGCTTTTCATTAAGCTCGGGATAAGCTGTAAGATTTTCATTGATAACGGTATCAGCGACCTCAGAAAGGAATGTACGGGTCACTCCGAGAAGTCTTCCGTGGCGTGCAGCTCTTCTGAGAAGTCTGCGGAGAACATAACCGCGGCCGTTGTTTGCAGGCATGACACCGTCGCCTATCATAAATGTGGTAGAGCGGACATGGTCGGTTATAACACGGAGAGAAATATCTTTTTTCTCATCCTTTCCGTATTCGACACCTGCAATGCTGATAATGTGCTTCATTATGTTCTGAACAGTATCGACAAGGAAGAGATTATCAACGCCCTGCATTACACATGCAAGTCGTTCAAGACCCATGCCTGTATCTATGTTGGGATTAGGCAGAGGAGAATAGGTACCCTTACCGTCTGAATCAAATTGAGTAAAAACGTTATTCCATACTTCGACATATCTGTCGCAGTCACAACCGACCTTGCAGTCAGGCTTGCCGCAGCCGTATTTTTCTCCTCTGTCAAAATAAATCTCAGAGCAGGGACCGCAGGGACCGGAGCCATGCTCCCAGAAGTTATCTTCCTTACCCATACGTGCCATGTGAGAAGGCTCTACTCCAACCTCTTTTGTCCAGATGTCATAGGCTTCATCATCATTTTCATAAACGGAAATATAAAGAAGCTCCTTTGGTATCTCAAGAGTTACTGTAAAAAACTCCCATGCCCAGTTTATAGCTTCTCTTTTAAAATAATCACCAAAAGAAAAGTTTCCAAGCATTTCAAAGTAAGTTCCGTGTCTGGCAGTAATACCGACACGCTCAATATCAGGAGTTCTGATACATTTCTGGCAGGTGGTGACTCTCTTCCTCGGAGGTGTTATCTCACCTGTAAAATATTTTTTCATAGGTGCCATACCGGCATTGATAAGCAGGAGGCTGTTGTCGTTCTGTGGAATCAGAGAAAAACTCGGGAGTCTGAGATGTCCTTTGCTTTCAAAAAAAGCAAGGTATTTCTCTCGCAATTCATTAAGACCTGTCCATTCCATTTTTTAACATATCCTTTCAGATAAAGATAAAAAGGCTCTTCTGCCCCTGAACATGGGACGGAAGAACCGCGGTACCACCCAAATTGCACATAAATGTGCCACTTTTGTGCTCCGTAACGCAGAGCTTACGCACAGCTCATCGCTGTGGTACTGACCATAAGGTCACTGAAATGGCTGCCGATCAGAATCGTGCGTGTTTCACAGCAAACAACACGCTCTCTGCAACGTTCCTGTCAATCGACTCGTATCAGTATGTACTCAATATTTACTAGAACATTATATTCTTAACCGTTCATTTTGTCAACCGTTTTAAATACTAAAAACATACAGACCGCAGCATGTGCGGCCTGTACCCTGCATCTAATTGCATTTACAGTTTTTGCTTCTGTCTGAACACAGATCGCCTGCTTTAGGCGGGAAAAATTCGTTTGTAGGAAAGCTCATTCTGCCAAACATTTCGCACGGTTTGTCATCACCCGAATCGACGCAAACCTTCTCGGGCATGCAGAAATCATAAACCGGAATAAGCATTTGTACCTCACGTTCGAGCTGAATGATCATAAAAAGACCGACAGTTACCTCAATGATCTTATTGCAGCAGGTAGAAAAACTGCCTCCGAATCTCTTGCTGACACATTTTGGGATACAGCAAGGACAGCAGCAAGTCTCACATACCGCAGCAACCCTTGCGCCCAATGCGACAGGCTCGGCAATACTTACCGTAGCCTTTGGCAGATTTCCTCCGGGTAAGCTCTGAATATCATCATCGTCGTAAACAAAGTCAGAGCTGAAAACCTTAACGCTTCCCTCGCTCCCAAACAGTACGGCTTTCTTGTTATAGAAACACATTCCCTTGATTTCGCATGGCGGACTGATGGGAGAAACAGTCACCTCAACAGTTACGCACAGATAAATATTCAGGTTAACGCAATAATAACCACGATTAAACTGAACAGGTTCAGTGTCAATAACAACATTTATCACTTCGGCATTTTTAAGTCTTGCTCCGAGAGCATTATCAACGATCTCCTGATCGCGCTCACAGAACCAGACTCTTACATTCTCAAGACATTCGCGGTCACGACAGGAATCATATATCCTGCCTGCATTTATGCAAACCGCTTCCTTGAAGCAATCGCTTCTGATTGCTTCCGCAGCATTATTATGCCTGCATTCTGCCATGATAAAAGCCTCCTGTACACGCCGCTTTCAGCGGCTTATATCTCAATCGCAAAACACTATCCCCTCCTGAGGGATTTGTATTTTCGATTCAATATAATTATATGATGAATTATAAGACTTGGTGCAGGATTGAAGATGTTTTCTTTATAAAAAATAAAACCACCAGTCGATATATTATCGAAACTAATGGTTTTATTTTATAATATTTTTTAAAATCTTCTTCCGCTGTGCCCGCCAAAAGATCCTCCTGATGATCCTCTTGAGCCGCTTGAATTATTTTGCTGTTTGCGGATTCTTGTAACACGTCTGTACAGAAATACATCATTTGATCTTGAAACATTCATGCTTTCTGCTTTTGTGTAGTCGGAAGCATTTGGCTTCGATCGAACGGATACAAGGTCATTCTTCATCTTTCCTACAGAGAAGAATGATGCAATTGCGCCTACAACAGGTGAAATAAGAAACCATATACCATCAAAGTTCTTGTAATCATAAATATCATCGGAACAATCGGAAACAAACGAATCTACCGCATAATAGTAATTTTTAGAGGTAAGAAAACCGTAAAAATTATCCTCTATACGATAAAAATCATCCTTGGTGAACATTTTAATACACTCGCCCGAGGTTGTCATGTGTGTCCCGTTTCCGTTTCCGGCGAAGAAAATCATAAGAATAATTCCGTTTTCAGATAATCCGCTTAAAATATAGTGTTCTTCAGCATGGCATTTTGCTTCATAATCAGAAACGGAGGCTGTTCCGAAATCGACTGAATAAAATCCAACATCAATCTGATATTCTTCTTTGATGGATAATATTTTCTCCATAAGCATTGCTTCTTCCGAAGCGCTCAGAATATTTGCATCGTCTTTGATGTATATGGGTTCGGCAACTGTGAGTTCATTAGCATCATCGGAAAGATAATCCGCTTCATCATAAACCAATTCAGTGATCGTATCAGTTTCGGATTCTGCGGCAAAAACGGTCATAACAGGTATAAAGCAAATTGTCAGGGCAAATAATAAAGCAATAATCTTCTTCATAAGCAGCCCCTCCTACAGCAAGAATATCAATAATGCAATAAGCAGAACGCCCAGTGCACACCCTGCTGCAATAAGCAGAAAAAACAGCCAATACTTCTTTTTGTCGCACGGAAGATCACCGACAAATTTGCCTGTCTGACCGTTCATTGCAAAGACATAGTTCGTGTCTTCCCATTTTGTATTCAAAAGCCACACAGGATACAGAGCGTATTTGCAATATGAGTTTGACAGATTGATCTTACAGTTTTCAACGTTGACAGATTCATATCCGTGAACAGTGTTTCTGAATGATTCTTCGGTACTTTTTCTTATTCGGATATTTGCTCTGACGATACTTTCTTCCGAATTAACATCATATCGGTCTGCAAGATATCCTGCAAGATAAGCCGTTTGAAAATCAACAGCTTCACTGAAATCATACGGTTCAAGCGATTCCATAATATTATCGGCAAATTTTGAAGAGCCGTCTACAGGCACATTTTCAAAACCGATTTTTCCGGAACGAGTGACCGAATAATAGCTGGTTTCCGTATATGTGTAATTTATGTCAGACCATACATGAGATCTTGTTGCAAGATAGTTGATTTGAGCGTCTACATCAGTGTTGAACAGCCATATAGGAACATATATACCCTTGATATCTTCGATATGATTTTTATCCTTAAAAATTTTCGGCAAAAGCTTTTTACCTTCGACATGACGTGTAAAACCTGCAATTGCATCATCTTTCGTCAATTTAAACGGGATAACATAATCAGGTTTTAAATCCCCCTTGAATTGATTGACAATTATAACATTATTATCGCAAAAGGGACATTTTGTTGCCGCAAGTGTTTCGTCGCCAATAACTTCGCCGCCACAGGACTGGCAAACAAAAACACGCATATCACCGGTTTCTTCGGAATCCCATTCCGAGGATGGAATGGTTTCCCATTCCATCTCGGATTCTTTGGAATCATTAAGTATCTCATCGCGTTCCATCAAAGCTGCAACATCAAGCTCTGAATCGCAGAACGGACATTTCATTTTTTGTTCCTGGCTGTTAAATTCTATCGCTCCGCCGCATGCCGGACATTTGTGTTGCAATAACTGCGACAAAACATCATCCTCCTAAAACAATTTATATTATTTTAATTGAATAATTATTTTGTGTCGTTTTCGTCAAACGGGTCTCCGCACTCGGGGCAGAACTTGGGAGGATTCTTAGGATCAGCAGGTTTCCAGCCGCACTTATCGCATCTGTAAAGCGGTTCACCTGCAGGCTTGCCCTTTCCGCATTCCATGCAGAATTTACCCTTGTTAACGGTTCCGCAGGAACAGGTCCAGCCTTCTGCCTTTGCTTTTCCGCATTCAAGGCAGAATTTGCCTGTATTACTTGTGCCGCAGGAGCATACCCATGCATCAGCACTCTTGGCAGGAGCTGCTGCCTGAGGCTGCTGTGCCTGCTGTTGTGCACCCATCTGATAAAGGCCCTGTGCATTCATAGCACCGCCCTGCTGCTGTGCAAAACCCATTCCCATAAAGCCGGTCATTGCACCTGCTTCATTGGAAGCTGCGGCCTTCATAGCATCTGCCTGTGCACCGACAAGTGTTGCAGCAGCCATTGTGGGATCCTTCATCATAGCAGTGCGCTGTGCCTGCTTGATAAGCTCTGCATCCTCTTCGGGCAGTGTGATCGGATTCATAGCAATGGAAACAACAGCAAGACCGCGAAGCTCGCCCCACTTCTTGGTGAGAGCTTCGTTCATTGCCTGAGAAAGTTCTTCAGCGTGTGCAGGAAGAGCATTGGGACGAATCTCCATTTCAGATATCTTAGCGAATGCAGGCTGCAGTGCACTGACAAACTCTGTTTTGAGCTGGTTATCAATTTCTTCTCTTGAGTAGTTGTTTGCAACATTTCCGCAAACGTTCGTATAGAAAAGAATCGGATCAACAATTTTATAAGAATACAAACCGTTGCAGCGAACGGAAACATCGATGTCAAGGTTAATATTTCTGTCAACAACACGGAAAGGAATCGGGTTTGCAGTACCGAATTTGTTGTCTATAATTTCCTTGATGTTAAAATAATAAACACGCTGATCTACACCGGTATCTCCGCCGTATGTAAAGCGCTTGCCTATCAGCTTGAATGTATCGATGATTCCTTTTCCGAGCTTGCCTGTGAATATGCTCGGTGCGATAGTGTTGTCGTATGTAAATTCACCCGGTTCGGCACAAACCTCAACGACTTTGCCCTGTTCAACGATTATCATGCACTGACCGTCTGCAACAGCAATGCCCGAACCGTTGGATATTACATTGTCATGTCCTTTTGTGTTCGAGGAACGACCGGATATCTGCTTCTGTCCTCTGCAGACCAATATATCCTTTGGAATGGAATCACAATAGAAAAATTCCTTCCACTGATCAGCCAAAGTTCCTCCCAATGCACCGAGTGCTGCTTTAATTAATCCCATAATAAATCCCTCTCTTTTTTTATTATTGATGTATATACTTAAAATACATCATTTACACTTAATATACCATATTGTAATCCTGCAAGCAATAATATTTTGTAAATTTATATGCATGAATTATAAAAACTTCCGAACTGCTGCTCGGAAGTTTTTATACCTAAAATCAATTCTATTTGCCCCTTAATTCTTTCATAGCAGACACAACCTTATTGCTGTAGGCTGTCTCCGTTTTACCCTTTTTCCACTTCTTTGCCGCAGCCCCTTCCCCAAGATTATAGCACATAAGAACCTTGTGTATATCTGTATGCTTGGATGTATATCTTGAAAGCATATATATGCCCGCCTCTGTATTCTCTTTAAAATCAAGGAAATTATTGACACCTAACTTTTTTCTCAAATAGTTGTGATTGCCTTTATTTATCTGCATGATACCGTAATCATTTGTTTTGGATTTTGCCTTTTCATTAAATCCACTCTCGACCTTCATAACTGCAAGAACCAATTCAAAAGACACATCATATTTTTTGCACATTTTTCGAACATAATCCTGCTTGCTCATACTGAGCTTTATATCGTAATATATATTTTTATTTTCAACAAACTTTACAGAAAGCAACGATTTTGTATCGTATGCAATCGCACTGTCGCCATGTAATATCTCCTGTGTTTTATTGTTTGCGCTTTTGCTTACCGCAACACCTTTTTGCAGTTTTTTAACGCCCTCTACTCTTGCTTCGTATTTCATAATGTTATAAGCTGCTCTGAAGCTTAAATCGATGGATGCGTCGCTTTGAGCAGGAAATGTAAAAACAACAGACAGCACAATGAGGCACAAAGAAATATATGCAAATATTTTTCTCATAGCTTATTCCTCCTGTTTAATATATATTCCGAAAAAAGAAAAATATACCAAAGTTATCATAGAATATAAATGTCATATAAAAGGCTGATGCCATAATTTCCATATTTTATGCAATGACAAGTATATGAGTTTATGATAGAATTTCTTACACAAAGGAGGAGAATAATCTTGATAAAATACAAGATAGGAAAGCAAATTTTATCATTTATTCTGATTGTCGGAATGATATCCTGTTCCATAATATTTTCTGACAATAAAGTCCGTGCGGCAGACAAATCGTCAGCAGCAGGCATAGTTAATGTTTACGACGGCAGGCTCAATGTTCGTTCCGCACCGTCAATATCAGCAAATAAAATTACATCTATCTTAGACGGAAGTTATATTACTCTTATATCCAAAAACGGATCATGGTGGAAGGTGGAATATGAAGACGGCAAATATGGATATTGCAGTTCTTCATACATATCGGCTGTCTCATCAAGTAAAGCCGCCGCAGTCAGCACTTCAGGAAGCAACCTCAATGTAAGAACAGGACCATCGACGAACTACAGTATAAAAGCAAAGCTGCAAAACGGAAAAACAGTTGTAATTATTTCAGAAAGCGGTGACTTTTCACGTATTCTGTATAACGGTACATCAACCGGATATGTAAGCAGCCGATATTTAAGGAAACTGTCTTCGTCCGAAAGCTCTGTAGTTTCACTGTCTGTTGTAAATTATAAGCAAACAGACAGCCGATGGTCTTATGTAACTCTTGGATCTTCGGGTAAAACAATCGGAAATATAGGTTGTACAACGACCGCACTTGCCATGACCGAAAGCTACAGAACAGGCAAATCTATAACACCTGATATCATGGCAGGCAAATTAAAATATTCTTCATCAGGATCTCTTTACTGGCCCTCAAACTATACGTTTGTAACAGACTCGGACAGCTATCTTTACACGATTCGCGGTTTGCTTCGCAAGGGTAAGCCGGTTATTCTCGGATGTAAAAAAAGCAGCGGTGGTCAGCATTGGGTTGTCGTAACAGGATATAACGGACGCGGAGTATCTTCTTCGAATTTTACAATAAATGATCCTGGCAGCAGAACAAGAACAACACTGGATCAGTTTTTAAGTGTTTACCCCAATTTTTACAAAATCGCATATTATATATAAAAAATAACGGCTCAGCTGAGCCGTGATTTTTTTATATATAATTCGTAAAGATAAGCTCTTCCCTTTTTTCCTGCAAGCTTGATTACACCGATATTGCGAAGCAGGTGTAATGCCTGTCCCGCAATATAATTACTTACAGATGAAAATCCTGCAAAATCCTTAACCGTAAATTGCTCGGGAAGTTCCTTCGGGAAAAAGATTCGGTAATCATCACTGCTTTTTATGTATATTTCATCGTGAAGCTTTGTGGGGATTCGGTCACTTTTAAAACACCCTTTTGAGCTTCTTTGTTTTTTAGTGCCATATTTTACAGCGTCTTTTCCATAGATCCGAATTTCCTCTGCGTCTATCATAAGAAGGCATAATGTAAGATTTTTATTATTAAGATGCTTCTCTATTCCCCACAGTTCATCAAATACACTATAAATATTGCCGTGTTTTGGGGATTTTCTCTTTGAGGTCACCGCACCTGTATTTTCATCAACGCAGACAACAGTCTTATTTACTATAATTGGATATACGACAGTAACCGGTGATACATTAAGAAATTGAGATAGCTTTTTATTCATTTTTGAAAACGAGCGCGTCTGAATTTCAATTATCCCGTCCTCACCTACTATATCCGCAACATAATCACCGATTTTTACCTCCTGACAATCATCATGCGGTTCAAAATATAATTTCACAGCAGCATGGAGTGATTTTTCGCTGAGTGTTCCTATAGACGAACGTATCCTTGTCTGCTCTGCGGTTGTTTTGCAGGCCCATTCAAAGCGTTCAATATTCAATATTAAACTCTCCTAATCTACATACATTCCAAGATTTATCTTCCATGCAAGAATCCTTAAAACAGATTCATCGATCCTCTGTTGTGTTATTTTGCCTTCATTTACCGCATTTAAAATATTTTCATACGATTTTACAGGATCGGACGGCAGGCAAAGAATATCAACACCTGAATTGATCGCCTGAATACAAGGATCTTCTCCTTTGCAAAATTCAATAATCGCACCCATATCGAGCGCGTCAGTTATAACAACTCCGTCAAATTTTAAATATTCGCGGATAAACGAAATACAATCCGATGAAAGCGATGCAGGATTATTTGCATCGAT
The DNA here is from genome assembly GCA_045536305.1 of Acutalibacteraceae bacterium. Lineage (GTDB taxonomy): Bacteria > Bacillota > Clostridia > Oscillospirales > Acutalibacteraceae > JAISGQ01. Next base: position 41,955 of record JAZSNH010000058.1, on the reverse strand, counting down.
CTCATCAATAATTGTATGTGTAACCATTATCGAATCTGCTCCGGCATCAACCCCCATTTTAAAAGGCACAAGATCGGAAGCTTTCAATGAGCCGATGCTCAATGTGTTATGGTCAAGACCTTCGTGTGTATCACCTTTACTGTTTCCGTAGCCCGGAAAATGTTTGATTGATGAACCGATTTTGTTTTCCTTCATTGCCGAAACAACGGTTTTAACATATTCGCCTGTAGCATCCGCATTTTTGCCGAATGCACGTTTATACATAAATGCAGATTTTTCTGTAACTACATCCGCAACGGGACCGAAATTGACATTAACCCCATACATTTTTAAAAATTGGCATTTATTTATTGTGTCACTTTTTATTTCATCATAACCGCCTAATTTATACAATTCCTGAGGTGATTTGTATTTTTCGGAACGAAGCTCTGAAAGAGAACTCATACGAACAACGGTTCCGCCCTCTTCGTCAACACAGACAAAAAGCTTTCCGCCGCCTGCATTCTGCAAAGCAGAAATCATATCCTTGACTTCCTGCTTTGTTTTGTTTTCAAAGTCCGATTTAAAAAGTACAATACCGCCAACCTTGCATTGCTTGATCAAATCAGAGAACGCCTGAGTATCACGTCCGTAAGAACGTATCATAAAAAGCTGGCCTATCTTTTCTTCTGTTGTCATTTGAGACAAAAGCACTTTTGCGTGTGTTTTTGAAATATCTTCGGTAGATATGATGGTGTCATTTTTATTTATAACACTATTGATGAGCGTTTCGCTGTTTTCAGTTTTTTCTTTTTTATTATTATCATTAAGAACAGAAAACAAAACAAAGTTTCCTATAACGAATGCCAAAAGAATAAACACAACTATTATTTTTATACCTATTCCGCGTTTTTCTTCTGTGGGTGTATATGGCTCAACCGTACGTACGCTTCTGGCGGATGCTCTGTAATAATCATAGCCTTGTCTGGGAGTACGGCTTGCAGGCCTATAATCGCTGTAGCTTCTTTTAGGATATTGACGTCTGTATGTTCTGTCTGAGCGAGTTTCATAATGCTCGTCTATTGAATTATTAAATTCCTGACTCATCCTGTCATACATAGAGCTTTCCCTGTAATAATCTCTTCTGTAATTAATACGCTCGTTTGTACGTCTGTATCTGTCGGGCATCTCATTCACCTCCGAGGTATAATATTATTTTACACCATAAAATTCACTCATTCAACCAATAAGTATAAATTATAAAAAAGAGATGTAATTATTGTTTGAATGTGATACAATATAAATATTCTTTTTAAGCATTTACAGGTGATGGTAATGAGTAATAAAAAATTCATCAGAAAAGTTTTGCACGCATCTCATTTGAACGCAAAAGGCAAAACGATACGTGCGCTTAATAAATTTAATAAATTACGTGCTCTTACCGATGACAAGGAACAGCTTGCAATGATAAACTTTCATCAAGGGCTCTGTGAAATAAGCTGCAATAATACATCGAACGCTGTTGAAATGCTCTCTCAGAGCGCAGAATATTACAGCAAATCGAAAAAGCACGATCATGCATGCTCTTCGTATATAGAATTAGGCAATTCATACTGCATTGAAAAGGAATATGATAAAGCCTGTGAAGCATATATGACAGCAGAAGGTCTTACAGATAATTTTAACATTATTTGTAAAATAAAAGCACTTCTTTCAGAAGCAAGAATGTTGAGCGATACCGTATATGACACAACATTATTTTTAGAAGCCTGCGAGTATATCAGATCGCATCACTTGCAGGGCAAAAACGCAGATGCAGAATATTTTTTAAAAACATGCCTCATGGCCGCAAAAGCATGTAAAGCAATAAATTTTTACACAAAAGCAGTTGAATACGGCGAGCTCGGCATTCAAATCTCGAAAAATTCAGACGAAGCAGATATTTTAAAAATAAGCTTTGAATGCGCGGATATAATGTGTTTCTGTGCCGTTCAAACATGGGATAGTATACTTATTAAAAACGCATCCGAAACTGCATATAAGCACATTTCATTACATCCATTTGATAAAGCAGTAAGTGACCGTATCCGGCTTCTTTATTCTCATGTGCTTATAAAAAAAAAAGAAATTCGAAAAGCACGCACTGTACTTTCGGCAGTTGATAAAAGCATTCAGGATCCGATCAATAAAATTTGCCTTTTATATTGCGAATGTCTATGTGATAATGAAGAATTTATCATTTTTGAGCACAAAGAGATCATCGATCTAATACCGTTAGAAAAAATAGATGCTGCTAAATCTGCAGCAGAATCGATTATTGATATCGGTTTTGCAGAATTAGCTGCAGAAATATATTCTTACAGTTTATTATTTTTTAATGAATGCAAACATCTTCTTTTGAGACCTCTCGCCTCTCTTTTTTATAAGCTTGGGAAGTATTCGGACAGTGCGCGATCCTACGCCGAACTGACAGAAAATAATAATGACCCCATATTAAATCGCGCATATTCGTTGGCTTGCATTAAATCCGGCTATGTCGAAACAGCAAAAAAGAATATGCTTAAGTATATTGAAATGTCAGAGGACAAGGGTTCTGCGATCACTTTGGCAGCGGCACTTTCTCTTGACGAAGGATTTCCGCCTGATTTCAGTTCATCATTATATTACAGTCTTACAGAGCTTCTGGAAAAGGATAACATTTCTACAAACGAAATTGTGGATGCATACAACCGCCTTGGCATCTGTCTTTACAGAAGCAATGCTCCGCTTGAAAAAGAAATGGATGCATTTAAAAAAGCGGCTTCACATGCAGAGCAATGTGAAGCCACTCAAAACACAAATATTCAAGCTGTTATCCTCTGCAACCTTGCTGAATGCTACCTGAGAAAAGGGTCAGCAGACGAATGCTATAGTTTATACCTTGAGGCAGATAAGATTTTCTCTGCGATAGAAGATATTGATCTGCTTCAGTATTCAAGCTGCCTTAAATTCATTTCGGAAATACAAATGCTGCAGGATAATGAAGAGGAATCAATAAAAACTTTAAAAAAAGCTATTTCCGTTCTCGAACCTCATTCTCAAAATGACACATCAATTGCAAAACAGCTCTCGCTTTGCCGCAACACTCTCGGCACTATATATTTCAGACAGGGAAAGCTTGAACTCGAAATATCGGAGCTTACCAAAGCCATTGATCTTGTAAAGGATTGCAGTATTGATGATTCCTCTCTCGCACTTCTTTATTCAAATCGAGGTGAGGCGTATGAGTGCATCGGCAATTATGATTTGATGGCTAAGGATTATAATGCTTTTTTGTCATTGATGACAAAAGCAGAGGAAAATGAAGTCATCACTTCGGATATGAAAATGGCACAGGCCGCAAAATGGTTGTCAGTCGGCAGATATAAAGAAAATTCCATGCTTCATGACGATGCGATAGATGCATACAAAAATGCATTGAATATTATAGGGAAAACCTCATCCGACGATGAAGAATCCAAAGAGCTTGCGGCATTTGCATATTATCAGCTTGGAAACTCCTATTGCCACCACAACATAAAAAATTTCTCGGGAGGTCTTGATGCATATTCCCGTTCTGTGGATATTTTAGAAAATATTACCACAAACAATGTGCGAAAGCTTCACCTTGCTTCGATATACGAAGCAAGATCTGCTTTTTATGAAATATTCGGCGAACATTCTCTTTCTGTCACCGATCTTGCAAAAGCCGATCAGCTTAAGGCAGAGGTACAGAAAAATTTATAATTAAATAATTTTGCTTAAAACGGCGCACAATAACATGATAATTTGTGCTGCCGTTTTTATTTCGGGATAAAATATCGACAGTGCATTATCGGCTGTCCTGCCTGCAGCCGATAACTCCCTTGTATCTATACGGATTGAGGCACTCTGAGTGGCATCTATACTGTTCCCCTTATATGTTATTAAGCATAGCCCGCCTATCAGCATAGCGGCGATACATGTAATACACATTGATAAAACAAACAATTTTGTATTTCTTTTCATTTATGCCTCCTTGATGTATACTGATAACACATCAACAAGTGACTGTGCAACAAGTGATGCAGAGTACTTTGCTTCTTCCAGCGTATTAACTTCTGTTCCGAATTCAAGAAGCAGAGAATTGTCGGTAAGATGCATGTTATATCTGAAAGGAGCAAAATAAAGCGGACGTGCAAGCCCGGGCCAATCATCGGTTAATTGCCGCTGAAGCTGAACTGCCATTCTCAGATTGTGTTCCCAATTTGGAAAATCAAGGTCGCCTTCGTCATCACAACCACTGATTATCATTACCTGCGCTGCTTTTTTTCCGTTAATTATCGCAGTTGGCTTAACCTTTGTCCCATCGTCTCTTGTTATGGAATCCCTGTGAACATCTATAACCATTTTAATTGACGGATATTGTTTTAAATATTGCTTTATTGTTTCTTTTGAGCGTGTATAAGCTCCGTTATACTTGGGGTAATCATGCTTTTTTGTAACGTGTAATGTTTTTATACCTGCATTGTTTAATTCGTCGGCAATAATAGCACCGACTGCAATTATATTTTTTTCGTCATCTGCAGATCTCCATTCGTTTTTTTTATCATACCAGCATCTGTCTTCCGATGCATAGCATTCCGTTGTATGTGTGTGTATTATCAAAACCTGATATTTATCGCTCTTTTCTAATTCACAAACAGGCTTTTTTGAAAGCATGCTTTTTATATTGATGCTGTGATTTTTGTTTGTATTTTTTACATTTATATTGTCAAAGCTTACATTTCCCTTAATTAGCTTTTCTTCGCTTACTTTTTTTATATTTTCGCCTGTGGGCACCGTTGTCTGTGTTGTTGTACTTGTTGTTGTATTTACAGTGCTTTTTTCCGATGCTGCTGTTGTTGCAGCAACATTATTTTTTGCTGTAAAGTAGCTCACTTCGGTTGTCTTATCTATGCTCATAAATGAGGCTTTTGCTGAGAAAACAGAGATTTTTTCAATAAGGACCTCTATTCCGTCATCATGAAACATTATCCCTCCGATGTTAATAAAAATGATTACCGTACAGCTTGCTGTTATTGCTCTGAAAACAAATAAAAATACTGATAATAATTTGTTCCTCTTCATATTTATACCTCCGCACTATGATATAAAATGATATGCGAAGGCATAAGGGTTTTATACCGAATCCGATAGTTCCTCAGGATCGTAATCCGGATGCAGTGCAAGATTTACAGACAAGGAAATTAGTTTAGATGATCTGTTGATAATGAGATCTATTTCTCTTGGAGTAATTATCATTCGTTCTCCTCTCGGCGCCGTACTGTCTGATAGCTGTTTGACTATACGCTCCGGTGCATTTAATCTTTGTGCAGCTTCCAATACGATAATTTCTGCATCGACCACAGTAGGAACTCCTATCGCTATAACAGGTACACCTAATGTTTCTTCATTTAGTCCCGGTCTGTTATTTCCAACTCCCGCTCCAGGCGATATCCCCGTATTGCATATTTGTACGGTACATCCAAGTCGAGACAGGCTGCATGACGCCAATGCATCAATTACAATTACCGCTGATGGTTTTACTCTGTTGACCAACGAAGAAATGATCTCAGATACCTCAACCCCTGTCTGCCCAAGAACTCCGGGAGCAATAACAGCAACAGATCTAAGTTTATCAAGACCTTCTATTCGCTTAAATTCTCCTATTATATGCCGAGTTGCAAGTATTCCTTTTACCGAAGCCGGTCCAAGAGCATCGGGTGTTATTGAGCTGTTCCCAAGTCCTACAACAAGTATCGTGCCTTTTTCAGGGAGCAAATTTCTGATCTCATCAGCGATTATAGAGATATTCGGTTCTTTTGCAGACATGCTGTCACTTAGCGGAGGCATTGAGGCTGTAATATACTGCCCCCTCGGTTTCCCTGTGCTTTTTTCGCCTTCCTTACTCTTTATATTTATCCTGTCAATTCGTATATTGCCGTTTGTTTCACTGTAATGATCGATTCCGTTTTGATCGTTATCAATCAGTTCAAGTGCAAGATCTGTTCTGTACTGCATATATTCCCTCCTGACAAAGTAATCATTTCCCATATTTTTCCCAATATGCAAAAACGTCGGATCTATGATCCGACGTTAATTATTTGTGCTGTATTGGAGGCGTTGTTTCTGTAATAGGAAGAATTTTATATCCTTCAGAAAGAAGATATTCTATTATTGACGGTAGAGCCTCAACTGTAGTTTGTTTGCTGTCGCCTGTATCATGCATCAGAATATCTATCACATTTTTATTTTTTATGTTTTTCTGTATATTACTTAATAATTTTTCAGCAGGAACATTGTTGGCTGAAGCATCGCCGCTGTCAATATTCCAGTCGTGATAGATATATCCTTTTTGTGTTACGGATTTCTTTAGTTTGTCCATAATGCCTTTACAGTATTTTCTATGTACTGTATTGCTCGAACCGCCCGGGAATCTAATAATTTTTGACCTGACCCCTGTAAGCTCATAAACCTTATCGCCAATTTTTGTAAGGTCACTAAAATAAGCGTCCTCACTTTTATAAATTTTCGAATATGAATGCGTATACGCATGAAGAGCAATGGTATGTCCGCGCTCTGCGATCATACGATATTTGCTGTTCATATTCTTTTTGCTTATAACGAAAAATGTAGCCTTAACATTATATCTATCGAGTATATCGAGAATTTCCTCGGTATTTTTCGAAGGTCCGTCATCAAAGGTAAGATATGCAACCTTTCCCGTTGGTTCAACAAACTGATGCTGTACCACTGTTTCGTCTGCCGTGGTGGCAGCAGTAGTTGTGGTCACTGTTGTTGTAGTGACCGCAGTGGTTGTTGTGGTTGTAGTTGTTGTTGTACTCCGTTTTGTCGTTGTAAATGTCTTGATTGTTGTAGTATCTTGTTCGGTTATATATGTCTCATTTATGCTTGCATTGCTCATTATTGCCGTGGGATTTTCTTGCAGCGAATATGCAATTATAAAAACCATACATATAACGGCAAAAACAAGTATAACCATTAACATGGGTTCACTTTTTTTCTTATTCATTTGTTTCCGGCCAACCTTTATTTTTATATATTTATTTTACATAATTATTTTTTATGTTGCAAGTTCCATTATTGTAATTTTTAATTAACAAGTTGTTATAAAATAAATTTATAAACCAATTGACATAAATTATAATATATTATAAAATATAAACAAATTATTAACATAGTATGGAGGTCGAAAATAATGTTGAACAATTTTAATTTATTGTCTTCTGCTACAGGCGTAAAAGAAGCTGTAGAAGCGTCCCCTATTTCAGGCATACTTACAATACTTGTTGCTATTATCGTTGCTTTTCTTGCTATTAAGATTTTAAAGAATACAGCTAAAACCGTTTTTATTATTGCAGTTGTTATTGCCGGAGTCCTATTAGTTACCGGTGTGATTGATTTTGCAATGATCAAATCAGCAGGATACACATTATGGGATTGGCTTTTAAAGACCGATCTATATCAGGAAATCACAAGCAAAATAGGCCACTAACAGATAATTCGCTGCAAAACAGCAAATTATTCATTTAAGTAAATTATTAAAGCCAGGTTCGGTCTTGTACCGAACCTGGCTTTTTAAGCTATAGAGAATTTATATGTTTAATTTTTATTGATCCTCTTCAATTGCCTTTTTGACTTTGTCCATGTGTGCATTATATGCAAATGTAAAGATACCGAAAAGTACCATTGCTACAGCACTTATAACGAAAGTAATAAAGTAACCGAAGCTGAACTCTTCAACAACAAATTCATAAATCGGGAATGCATGCAGAAGAGCAATTACAAAAAACAGCACACCGCATATCGGGGATATCTTTTTAATTTTGGATCTTATCAAAGATTTGCGAACTGCATGTATGCTTATTGTCAAGGTAACGATAAACAACAGACAGATAGCACATATTACACCAACAAGTGCTGAAGGATATATAAAGAATCCGAGAATCGGCTCAACGATCATCAGCGCAATAACAGCTCTCAGCATCGTAAAACCGGCTGTTGACATTTCTGATCCTCTTTTATTGGCAGATGCAACAATTATTCTCATACCGACAAATGCCATAATTACGAGATAAACATGAACAAGCACTATGACATACAATAATCCGATTGCTGAAGAAATATTTACTGGATTACTTGACACACCGAAAATTTCCAAGCCGTATGTGGCAGCAAATATAGGCGGAACAGTTCCGAATATCAAAAAGAGAGAGAGCCAAGCAGGGAGATTGAATAATGTTCTTGAGAACATCCATGCTGTTTCCCCGCGAATAAATCTTTCATTTTCTATTTCTTTTTCCAATTTGATCTGTTCAGGAGTCAGTTCTTTCTTTTCTTCAGCTTTTGCCGCAACTGTCTCATTAAAAGCAACTGCTTTAGGAACATATTCCTCTTCTTCCGTCACCGAATTATCTTCCTCTTCTTCCTCATCAGGAAAGAAAATAATCCTTGGTTCTTCGGTTTCGTCATCATCAGCAGGCGAAGATTCCTCAATTTCGTGTTCTTCAGCTTTTACTTCCTCGACAATTGTTTCTTCTTGAGGTGCCTCTGTTTCGTTGACTGCTTCAGTAACTTCTGTCATGACTTCTTCGATCTCAACATTTTCATTACTCATTTGTTTACTCCTCCAATATACTTTTTAATCTGAAATTCAGATTTATTATATATTACAATAACAAATAAATATTGTCAATTATCTTTTATATTATAAAAAACATTTCATCATACATAAATGAAAATGACAATTATCTTTCGAGATCAATAAACAAAGATGGAAGCATGTCAATTATATCTGACGGCGTCATAGATGTTTCTGAAAACTTTTTTGATGCTCGATCGCCGCATTCTCCGTGTATATACACACCGCATGAAACAGCATCACTGACGGACATTCCCTGTGCAAGAAGCGAACCGATGATACCTGCCAGAATATCCCCTGACCCACCCGTTGACATTCCGGGATTACCGGTGGTGTTGACAAATATCTTTCCATCAGGCATCGCTATGATCGTATTTGCACCCTTTAGGACAACAGTTACATTATGTTCGCGTGAAAAGGACTGTGCCGCCTTAAGACGATTATTTTGAATGTAATCAATCTCTGCATGAGCGAGCCTCGCCATTTCACCGGGATGCGGTGTAATAACAATGTCGCACTTCGCCTTTTTCAGAAGATCAAGATTTTCAGAAAGGCAATTGAGTGCATCCGCATCAATAACCAGCGGACATTCAGCGTTTTCAACAGCAATTTCCAATGCATTTTTTGTTCTTTCCGAAATGCCCATGCCGCAACCTATTATACATGCATCAGCCTTTTTTATTTCATCCGTCAGCATCGAACGATCATTCTCGTTAAGATACACACTTTTTGACTGTATCCCTGAAAACGTACACTCAGGAACAACAGAAACTATTGGATAAATATTTTTTTCGGGTGTAAAACACTTTACAAGACCAACTCCTGTGCGAACTGCAGCCTTAACTGCAAGAATAGCAGCACCGGGCATCATTTCACTGCCTGTAACCGAAAACAGCTTTCCGTAATTTCCTTTATGTGTATTTATTTTTCTGGGTGGAAAACATAGTCTTACACTTTGAAAATCGGGAATCTCTATCAAAGAATCACTATTTGATAAATGTGATGTTTCGATCCCTATATCAGCAACATAAACTTTACCGCAATGCTCAAGCCCCGGATGAATAACATGACACGGCTTTTTGCTTGTAAAGGTAATTGTTGCATCTGCCCTTACCGCACCTTTTGCCGCCGAACCGCTGTCTGCATGGATTCCGCTTGGGATATCTATTGAAATTACTTTCGCTTTCGATAAATTTACATATTCGAATATCTCCTGCAGTGACGCATTAAGTTCACCGTCAAAGCCTGTGCCGCATACTGCATCAATAATTATATCGGCAATACTTATAGTCCTGAAAAAATCTTCCCTGTCCTTTTCGACATTATAAAGAAGATATTTTATTCCTGCACGTTCCGCCCTTCCGAACAAATCGATCGCATCGGAAATATTAGGATATCCGTGCGTAAGAAGAATTCTGACCTTCGCACCGCTTTTTGCAAGAATGCGTGCAGCTGCAAAACCGTCCGCGCCATTATTACCTCTGCCGCAGATAACAGCAACACTTTTTTTATTTGCATCAAAATGATCTGATGCAAGCTTTGCCGCCGCAGTACCTGCACGTGTTATTAACTCAATATGTTCTGTTCCGTTTTTTACACATTCGTCTTCTGCCTGCTTTGTTTTAATACTGTCAAGAATCATTTAAAATCACCTGTAAGAAACAGGCGCACAGTATGATCTGTGCGCCTGAGTTTATTGATTAAAGATCGGGAAATACTTCCTTATGAATGCTCCTTTTTACATAAGGCTTAAGCGCTTTTCCAAGTTTTTCGCTTGATTTGATAACAAGAGTTGTATTGCCGATTGAGGGATGACGGAAAGTTAAATAAAGATCTCCGTCGCCCGAATAAGTGTCGCTATAGATCAAAAGAGTGGTATCCTTGCCGCAGACAAAAGATGCTGCATCATAAATTCCCATACTTTCAATAAGCTTAACATCAATATTGAGCATTCTGCTTCTTTTGCTTTTTGCTGTTATTTTATCAATGGTAAGCTCTCCGTTAACGAAAATATACTCATATTCATACGAAGTATTTCTGATGAGGAAAACTGCAAGAACAATCAGACCTATTAAAATAAGCATGATAATACTTCCGTAAGCAAAGATAATTTCCGGGCCTAATACAGCCGCCAAAAACATAAAAAGCATTGAGGGAAGAATAAAGCACACAAAAATAATACCGAAGCATTTAATGAAATCTTTAGCCTCAAATTTCTTTTTTATAATTTGCTCAAAAACAACATCACTGACCATTTATTTTAATCCTCCTTTTATACACTTACAATATTATATCACAATAATCGAGCAAAGACAATCCAATCAACGAAATTTATATAAAAAGCTCATGAAATAAATACTCAAGCTGTTATATAAACACATTAAAAAATATCCGCTGATATTAACTGTTCCGGGATATAAAAGTCCGGTTCAGCGGATGACCAAACCGGACTTTTATTTTTTACCTTATGTTTTAAGAATTAAAAATTAAATATCTTTTTTATATGCCCTGCCAATATCGGTTCTGTAATGGGCACCCTCAAAGGAAATTCTTTTTACCGCATCGTATGCCTTATCTAGGGCGTCATCAAGGTTATCTGCATTTGCAGTTACACCTAAAACACGGCCGCCATTTGTTGTAAATCTATTTTCCTTTATAGCTGTTCCTGCATGATATACAACAGCACCATCGATCTGTCCATTGTCGTCAAGGCCATTTATTTCAATTCCTTTTGGATAAGACTGAGGATATCCGCCGGAAGCCATAATTACACATGCACATGCACCATTCTTCCATTTTATATCGATCTCAGAAAGGCGCTCATCGATGATAGCATCAATAATATCGGCAAAATCAGTTTCGAGCATCGGAAGAACTACCTGTGTTTCGGGGTCACCAAAACGACAGTTGTATTCTATCACCTTAGGACCGTTTTGTGTAAGCATAAGTCCGAAATAAAGACATCCCTTGAAAGCTCTGCCCTCTTTTTTCAGGCTTTTTACCGTAGGAATAAATATTTCATTCATGCATCGCTCTGCGGCGGCATCAAAATACCATGGATTGGGCGAGATTGTTCCCATTCCGCCTGTATTAAGCCCCTTGTTTCCATCGAGAGCACGCTTGTGATCCATTGAAGAAATCATTGGATATACGGTCTCACCATCTGTAAATGCAAGAACCGATACCTCCGGACCTGTAAGAAATTCTTCAATAACGATATTGTTTCCCGATGCACCAAAAATCTTGTCTTCCATAATTGAATGGACGGCGTCAATTGCCTGAGCTTCATTTTCTGCGATAATAACGCCTTTTCCAAGTGCCAAGCCATCTGCCTTTACAACGGTAGGATAGCAATTTTTATCTTTTATGTAAGCGACTGCCTCTTCAGCATCGGAAAAAACCTCGTATGCTGCACTGGGAATACCGTTTCTCTTCATAAAATCCTTTGAGAATACCTTACTTCCCTCAATTATTGCCGCAGCTTTATTTGGTCCGAAGGCTCTGATTCCTGCATCATTAAGTGCATCTACCATACCCATTACCAGAGGATCATCAGGTGCTACAAATACACAGTCTGCATTTATTTCCTTTGCAAGAGCAACCACTCCGTCAATATCAGTGGCACCAACATTAAAACATTCCGCGTCTCTGCTGATTCCGCCGTTTCCCGGAGTGCAATATATCTTCTCAACACGCGGACTTTCCTTAAGCTTGCGGATTATGGCATGCTCACGCCCACCGCCGCCAACAACAAGAATTTTCATTGGTTTCGCTCCTTAGTGCTTGAAATGACGCATACCGGTAAATACCATTGCAATGCCGTATTTATCACAAGCTTCAATGGATTCCTGATCCTTTACGGATCCACCCGGCTGAATAATTGCAGTAATACCAGCCTTTGCAGCTGCTTCAACGCAATCGGGGAACGGGAAAAATGCATCACTGCCCATTACCGAGCCGTTTGCTCTGTCACCTGCATACTTTATTGCAAGCTCAAGCGCTGTAATTCTATTTGTTTGTCCGGGGCCGACGCCGACTGTTCCATTGTTAGCAACAAGGCATATACCGTTTGATTTTACGTGCTTTACAACACGCCATGCAAACTTAAGCTGCTCCATCTCTGCATCGGTAGGCTGACGTTTGGTAACAACCTTAAGATCAGCCTCATTCATAAGCTCTGTATCGAGCTGCTGTACGAGAAGACCGCCCGCAACCTTCTTCATATCAAGCATAGTACTATCATTTGCAACAGCAGCATCAGGCAATCTTAAAAGACGAATATTCTTTTTAACGGTAAGTATTTCAAGTGCTTTCTCGGTAAAAGAAGGCGCAATGATTATCTCAAGGAAAATCTTTGCAAGCTCTGTTGCGGTATCCTCGTCCACTTCACGATTAAGTGCGACAATACCGCCGAAAATAGAAACAGGGTCGCTGTTGTAAGCGTTCATATATGCTTCGTAAAGAGTTTTACCTGTACCAACACCACAGGGGTTTGCATGCTTTACAGCAACAGCACAGGGAATATCTGTTCCAAATTCCTTAAGAACATCGAGAGCACCGTTTGCATCATTGATGTTGTTATAAGAAAGCTCTTTGCCATGGAGCTGCTCTGCAGCATCAAGACAATTTGTGCGATTTCCTATTTCACGATAAAATGCGGCAGCCTGATGAGGATTTTCGCCATAACGCATTTCCTGAACCTTCTCATAGGTTCTTGTGAAGGTATTTGTAAAAGGAGACTCTCCTCTTGCCTCTCTGAGATAATTATTGATAAGCGCATCATACTGTGCTGTATGCTCAAACACCTTACCTGCAAGACGGAACTTGGTGGTTTTGTTTACTTCACCGTCTTTTTCAAGCTCGGAAGCAACAGTCTCATAATCATCAGGGTCAACAACCACAGCGACATCCTGCCAGTTCTTGGCTGCCGCTCTTATCATTGTAGGTCCGCCTATATCAATGTTTTCGATTGCTTCCTCGAGAGATACGGCAGGCTGCTTAAGGATAGTAGCCTTGAAAGGATAAAGGTTAATTGCCACTACATCAATAGGAGTAACACCGAGTTCTTCGATCTGCTTCATGTGGTCAGGGTTTGAACGCATGGCAAGAACACCTGCATGGATCATTGGATGCAGTGTCTTTACTCTGCCGTCAAGGCATTCCGGAAATCCTGTGATATCAGATACCTCTGTTACAGGAATACCTTCAGCGGCAATAGCTTTTGCTGTACCGCCTGTTGAAACGACTTCATAACCAAGCGCAGCAAGTCTTTTTGCGAAATCTACACAGCCTGTTTTATCAGAAACACTGATCAAAGCTCTTTTCTTCATATTCTTTATCTCCTTTATTTTATAGTAACAATATTATTTTCTACCTTAAGCTTGCCCTCGCAGAATAATCTGACAGCTTTTGGAAGCAAAACCCACTCAGCCTGCTCCATAACCCTTTGCTGAAGGGTTTCGGGCGTATCATCGGATTCTATATTGACAGCCTTCTGGAAGATAATTGCACCGCCATCGGGAATCTCATTTACAAAGTGAACCGTTGCACCTGTAACCTTTACACCGTAAGCCAATGCGGCTTCATGAACCTTAAGACCGTAGAATCCCTTTCCGCAGAAGGAAGGAATGAGCGCAGGATGAACATTTATGATTTTATTTCTGTATTTATCTGTCACCCTTTGTCCGAGAATACTCAAAAATCCTGCAAGAACAATAAGATCGGGATTGTATTTTTCGAGCGTATCAAGCAATACATCTTCATATTTTTCCAAAAGCTCTTTTTTTGAAACAACATCAGAAGCAATATTATTATCTGCGGCTCGTTTCAGGGCATAAACACCGAGTTTGCTCGAAATAACAGCTACGATCTCTCCGCCAAGCTCTCCGCGTTTTTCTGCATCTATCAGCGCCTGAAGGTTTGTCCCTCCGCCTGATACAAGAACAACTATCCTCATAACATCTCTACCCTGCGTTCGCCCTCTGCAACCTCACCGATAACATAGGCAGTTTCGCCATTTTCCTTAAGCACAGCGATAGTTTTGTCAACATCCTCGGGCGCAACAGCCACAACCAAGCCAACGCCCATATTAAATGTATTGAACATATCGTGATCGTCGATTCTGCCTATGCTCTGCAATATCTTGAATATAGGCAGAATGTTTACGCTGCTCTGCTGAACCTTTGCACACTGTCCCTCAGAAAGCATTCTTGGAATATTCTCATAAAAACCGCCGCCGGTAATGTTGGATATACCGTGAACATTAACCTTCGAAATAAGATCCAACACAGGCTTAACATACATTCTTGTCGGCTCAAGAAGCTCTTCTCCGAGAGGTCTTCCGATATCATCAATAACAAGTCTTAACTTTTCTTCATTGACGCGCAGAATGTGACGAACCAGAGAATATCCGTTGCTGTGGAGGCCTGAAGATGCAACGCCGATAAGTACATCACCGTAAGCGATCTTGCTTGTGTCTATAAGCTTTTCTCTGTCGCCGAGACCTACACAGAAACCTGCAAGGTCATATTCATCTATTGGATAAAAGCCGGGCATTTCAGCAGTTTCACCTCCGATAAGAGCACAGCCTGCTCTTACACAGCCTTCGGCAACACCGCCAACGATCTCTGCAACACGCTCGGGATAATTTTTGCCTACTGCAAGATAATCGAGGAAAAACAACGGCTGAGCTCCGCTGCATGCAACATCGTTTGCACACATCGCCACACAGTCAATTCCTATTGTATCATGCTTGTTCATAAGAAAAGCGATCTTAAGCTTTGTTCCGACACCGTCAGTACCCGATACAAGAACAGGCTCCTTGATCCCTGTAAGATTCGGAGCAAAAAGTCCGCCGAATCCGCCTATTCCCGAAAGAACACCGGGAGTACGGGTTCTTTCTACATGCCGCTTCATCAGATCTACCGCTTTGTAGCCTGCGGTTACATCGACACCGGCATCCTTATAGCTGTTGCTGAAACTATCCATAGATTTTGACCTCCATAAATATGATACGCTTATGCGTTTATTTAAAAATTAAATTTAAAGCTCTGCGATTTTAAGCTGAAGCTGAGCATCCTTTTTTTCTACTCCTGCAGCCATATCAACTTTCATCTGTGCAAGCTTTTCCTCAAGAGAAGGATCGGAAACAGCGAGCATCTGTACAGCAAGGAGAGCTGCATTTCCGGCACCGTCAATTGCAACTGTTGCAACAGGGATACCCATAGGCATCTGCACGGTAGCCAAAAGTGCATCGAGTCCGTCAAGTGTAGAGGATTTAACGGGTATACCAATAACGGGCAAGGTAGTATTTGCTGCGATAGCACCTGCGAGATGAGCTGCTTTTCCCGCTGCGGCAATAATAACACCAAATCCGTTTTCTCTGGCTTTTGAAGCAAATTCTGCCGCTGCTTCGGGAGTTCTGTGAGCGGACATTACACGTGCTTCCACTTCTATTCCAAACTGACGAAGAGTAGTAATTGCAGGTGCTACAACGGGCAAATCACTGTCACTGCCCATAATTACCGCTACCTTGTATTGAGACATTAACACTCACTCCTAAAATATGTTAATTATATTTTAATTGTATATGTCAATAATTGCAAGTAAACGAAATAAATTCGTGCATATTTAGATAACAAACTAATGTTGAATACAATATTTTGTATACATACACAAAGAAAAGCGGAAACTCCAAGGAAGCTTCCGCATATATCTTTATTTTGAGACAACTTTAGCAATATTTACAAGCTCAAGATCAAGAGTTTTCTTCATTGCAAGTGCTTCTTCAATGTCATAATCAACAATCTTGTTATCCTTGACAGCGACAACTCTGCTCTTGCAGCCGCCTGCTATAAGCTCAACTGCTTTATATCCAAGCTCGGATGCAGTAACTCTGTCGCGAGCGGTCGGAGATCCTCCGCGCTGAACATGACCCAAGATAGTAGCACGAGATTCAATTCCTGTCTTTTCTTGAATATATTTAGCTATATTTTCTACTCCACCAAATTCAGGATGATCAAAGCATACACCTTCAGCAACTATAATAATAAAATGCTGCTTTCCTGTTGCCTGAGTTTCTCTGATCGGTTCAATGACGTCTCTTTCAAGATCGATATCAGCCTCAGGAATAAGAACAGAAGTAGCACCACAGGCAATACCTGTGTGCACAGCTATATAACCTGCATGTCTGCCCATAACCTCAACAACGCTGCATCTGTCGTGAGATTCAGCAGTATCTCTTAAATTATCGATCATTCTCATTGCAGTATTGCATGAGGTATCAAATCCAATAGTATACTCACTGCATGCTATATCATTATCGATCGTTCCGGGGATACCAACACAGGATATTCCTTTTCTTGAAAGATCGAGAGCACCTCTGAAGGAACCGTCGCCTCCAATAACAGCAAGACCCTTTATACCGAGCTTTTCGCAATTTGCAGCTGCTTTTTCAACACCTGCAGGGGTGTTGTATTCCGGACTTCTTGCTGTGCAAAGCATAGTACCGCCATGCTGAATGGTATCCGACACGCTGCGAAGATCCATAAGCTTATAATCGACACCCTCTTCGCAGTTAAGAAGACCGTTATATCCTCTGTAAAAACCTATAACCTCGAAGCCGGCGTTTATGCCTGCACGTACAACAGCTCTTACTGCTGCATTCATTCCCGGTGCATCTCCGCCGCTGGTAAGAACAGCTATCCTATCCTTCTTTACATTTTCCACCGTCTGCTCCTCCGATTCTGTTTTTATATCTTTTACCTCAATCTCTTTTATCTGAGCCGCAGTTTCTGCTTTTTTCCTTCTTCCGAACACAGCAAACTACTCTCCCTTCGTTTAGTTTATCACGATTTAAAGTGATTATATTACTTTTTAATTTATTTTACAAGAAGCTGTTGTTTTTTATTAACTAAAAATTAAATTTTTAATGTTTTACAACAACATTTTCCTCACCGAGAATGTTTTTTAGTTCTTTTAGCATAACATCATTAAGTGATACGTTCAGATCCTTTGATGCCGCTCTAAGGATTTTGTCGGATGTTGTATAAACATATACCGAGGTCGGCCCATCAAATATCCGCAGTATTTTTTTAGCTTTTTCAAATTGCGGGCATTCGAGTGTATCTGTTTTCAGATATAACCCCGGATTCTTAGATGCTGTCTTATTCTGGTTGTTATTCTGAGATATAGATTTGCCGCCGGAATTATTATATCTTTTTTCCGCAGACTCAATTGTATGTATCTGTTCACAGATAAGCTTTGGCTCTTCTCCTGCATTTTGATCGTCATCGTCGTCTCTGACGCTCAGTCTGCCTGAAATATACACAACTGTTCCTTCATTCAGCAGTGCTTTGTATTCTGTTAGCACCCTCGGGAAAACAAGCATTTCCATACCGCCGGTAACATCTTCCAGCTGAACAAACGCCATTGTATCATTGTTTCTGGTTATTTTTGTTTTTATTGAACTGACCAGCGCCAAAACATTTATTCGTTTACCGTCGGCACTTCCGAATAATTTATCCTCGCACATGGCAAAAATATCGGATATCCTGTCTGAGGACAATCTGACGGCTATTTCATTGAACTGAGTCATAGGATGCCCCGACAAATAAAGCTCTGTAACTTCTTTTTCCATTGCAAGCAGCTGATCTACGGGAAATTCCTCAACATTCGTAAGATCGGCTTTTGGCTTTATTTTTTCATCTGCAATAAGATCAAAAATACCCATCTGTCCTTCTATAAAGCCATTGTTCTTTTTTTCAAGATCTGCCATCACGATATCAATCGACGAAAGCATCTGATGACGATTTGCTGCAAGACCATCCAAAGCTCCGCTTTTTATAAGACTTTCAATGGAACGGCGATTGGTATCCTTACCGTAAAGACGCTCACAGAAGCTGTAAAAGTCATTATATTCACCGTTTTTGTTTCGTTCATTGATAAGTGTTTCAACAAATCCCGCACCTATATTTTTAATTGCAAGGAGTCCGAATCTGATATCTTCTCCGTGCACGGCAAATTTCTGCTCCGAGTAATTGACATGCGGAGGAAGAACTTTTATTCCGATGCGCTGACATTCGGAGATATATCTTGCTACCATGCCTCTTTCACCGAGAACGCTGGTTAATAGAGCTGACATATACTCTCTCGGGTAATGATATTTGAGATATGCAGTTTCGTATGATACTAAAGCGTATGCTGCGGCGTGACTTTTATTAAATGCATACTCGGAAAACACTTGTATCTCTGCAAATATCTGTTCTGCAGCCTCTCTTGACACTCCGCGCCTCAGTGCTCCGTCAACGACCACATTACCGTCCTCGTCAACGCTTCCCTCAATGAAAACTATACGCTCCTTTTCCATTTCGGCTCGTTTTTTCTTAGACATGGCACGGCGCACAAGATCCGCACGACCGAGCGAATATCCTGCAAGCTCACGGCATATCTGCATAACCTGCTCCTGATATACTATGCATCCGTTAGTAACGTTAAGAATATTTTCAAGCAAATCCGTAGCATAAGTTATTTTTTCGGGATGGTGGCGATTATCTACATATTTCGGTATAGATGCCATCGGTCCCGGTCTGTAAAGAGAAATAACGGCTATAAGATCCTCTATGCTCTCCGGAACAAGCTGCGTCAGAACCCTTCTCATTCCTGCGGATTCAAACTGAAAAACACCTTCTGTATGTCCCTGGGAAAGCATTGCAAATACTTCTTCATCTCTGTCATTTACCTTGTCAAGGTCAAAATTTTCTTCTTTTTTGCGGATCATTTTAACTGTATCGTCAATAACCGTAAGATTTCGCAATCCAAGAAAATCCATTTTAAGCAATCCGAGATTTTCAAGAGTAGTCATCGGATACTGAGTTATGACAGCACCTTCGTTTTTTGCAAGAGGTACATAAAAATCTACAGGATTATCGGTTATAACAACTCCTGCCGCATGCTTTGATATATTTCCGGGCATCCCTTCGACCTTACGCGCCATTTCATAAAGCTCATTTATCTGAGGATCCTCCTGACACATAGCGCGAATATCCGCAGATATCTCATAAGCCTTGTCAAGTGTCATGTGAAGCTCCTGCGGCACAAGCTTTGCAAGCTTATCGCGAAGATTGAGCGGAACCCCCATAGCTCTGCCTACATCACGTATGGCACGGCGAGCTTTCATTGTTCCGAATGTAACTATCTGTGCAACATGGTCTTCACCATATTTATCAATAACATAATCAATTACCTCTTGTCGTTTTTCATCCGAAAAATCAATATCAAAGTCAGGCATACTCACACGTTCCGGATTAAGAAATCTTTCAAAAAGCAAATTATATCGAATAGGATCAATTGACGTTATTCCAATGCAATAAGCAGCAATACTTCCTGCGCCCGATCCGCGCCCATGACCCGTGGGAACATCGTGAGTCCTCGCATAATGTACAAAATCATGAACAATCAGATAGTAGTCAACATATCCCATTCGCTCAATCGTGGTAAGCTCGTATTCGAGCCTGTCAACTATTTCCTGAGAAGGATTTTTACCATAATTTTTGTATAAACCCTCATAACAAAGATTTTTGAAATATTCGTAATGAGTTTGTCCTTCGGGAACATCGAAATTCGGCAGCTTGGTGACACCGAACTCAAAATCAACATTGCACATTTCGGCAATTTTGGCAGTGTTTTCGATCGCCTCAGGATAATCAGAAACGAGAAGCGTCATTTCCTCTTCGCTTTTTAAGTAAAATTCCTGTGTAGGAAATTTAAATGCCTGCGGGTTGCTTATAACATCCTTTGTCTGAATACAAAGGAGTACTTCATGCATTTTTGCATCTTCTCTTGAAATATAATGGCAGTCATTTGTTACGACTATAGGAATTCCTGTTTCCCGTGAAATTCTGACAAGTCCGTCGTTAACACGAATTTGCTCATCGATTCCATGATCCTGAAGCTCAAGATAATATTTTCCTCGGCCAAAAACACTGTCATACCATACAGCAGCTTCCTTTGCCGCTTCATAGTCCCCATCATCTATTTTTCTCGAAGGTTCACCTGCAAGGCATGCAGAAAGGGCTATCAATCCATCGTGATACTGTTCAAGTACTTCGCGGTCAACTCTCGGCTTACTGTAAAAGCCTTCTGTCCATGCAAGCGAAACAAGTTTACATAAATTTTCGTAACCCTTGTAATTCTCACATAAAAGAACAAGATGATAAGATTCATTGTCCATACCATGAACCTTATCATGTCTCGTTCGTCTCGATACATAAACCTCACAGCCTATAACAGGCTTTATTCCTTGTTTTTTACATTCCTTGTAAAAATCGATAACTCCGTACATTACGCCATGATCCGTTATTGCTAATGCTTCCTGACCTAGTCTCTTTGTCTCTGCAACCAAATCCGGAATGCGGCATGCACCGTCGAGGAGACTATATTCAGTATGTACATGCAAATGTACGAAGCCACCCATCTTTATTCCTCCTTACACCATTCCAGCAATCGCTTTATTCTGTGGTTCACTCCGCTTCTCGACAGCGGAGGATCAAACATTTCTCCAAGATCACGCAAAGACGTACCCGGATTTTCAAGTCTAAGCTCTGCGATTTCCCTCAATTCAAGCGGAAGATCGTAAAGGCTATGACCTTCACAATACTTTTTGATAATTACAATCTGTTCTGCAGCAGCATTTGATGTTTTTCTCAGATTTGCATTGTCACAATTTGTCTGCCTCTGTACACGGTTTCTCATATCTCGGAGCGACCGTTCCTCAAAAATTTGAAAAGAAGCGTTTTGAGCACCCATTTCAAGCAGTATCTGTTCTATTATTTCACTGTCCTTAAAGTATGCAAGGTAATTACCTTTACGCTCTGAAAGGCCTGCGTTGACAATTCCGTTAAAATTAAGCAGTTTAATAAACGTTTCTGCCAGTTCCTTCTTTTGAATATCAAACTCTAAATGATAATCTTTTTTAGGATCCGTCACAGAACCGCACGCAAGAAATGCACCTCTTAAAAAAGCGGAAAAGCAGCACGGTTTATTCATAACGGTTAAATGTATTTCATTATCCTCGCCGAAGGCTTCCTTCAGGTCTTCCCTGTCTGACTTATATGGAACAGACAATGTAAAAACAGATTTTTCATCTGTTTTTTTGGGGTGTGTTATGTCAACTGAAACGCCGCACATCTGTGCTGCAGATTCAGCGATTTTTTCTCCGATGTATTTATACTTTGTTCTATATACATTCTGCGAGGAATCACTCAATAAACCCGAAAAGAGCAGTAAGGCATAAGCCTCTGCTCTTAAACAGCATTTACTTTGCGAACCGAGTTCGCAAAGAGAAATTTTAGTCTCGGATGAAAATGACATTGCACTGCACCTGTTAAGTCTTTATATCTTTATCTCTGTGAGTTACAACGGATGAATAGCCTTTTGTGCGTAAAAATTGCTTAAGTGCTTCAGAAATTGCTACCGAACGGTGATTTCCTCCTGTACAGCCTATTCCGATAATAAGCTGGCTTCTGCCTTCTGCAATATAAAGAGGTATCATATATGCCATTAAGTCACACAGCTTATTTAAAAATCCCTTTGTCAGATCACTTGCCAGGACGTAGTCGCGTACAGGCGCATCAACCCCCGTAAGAGGACGAAGTTCCGGAATATAGTAAGGATTAGGAAAACAACGAACATCAAAAATCATATCCGCACCGATCAACGGGCCTCGTTTAAAACCGAAAGAAACTATTTCTATTTTCATTGGGCAGTAGGTTTCTCCGGCAAACATCTGAATTACTCTCTCTCTCAGCTGCTTTGGAGTAATATTGGATGTATCAATTATAAGATCTGCCTGCTCTCTTGCAGGAGTCAATAAAGCTTTTTCCTCATCGATCGCCTCGTTGATCGAATAACCGCATTTATCATACATTGGGTGCGAACGACGATTTTCCTTGAATCTGTTGATGAGAACATCTGTTTTGCAGTCAACATATACAAGTTTAAACAAATCACGCTCTGCACGCAGTTTTTCAAGAGATTGATTGAAGTTCGAAAAAAGCTCAAAGCCTCTGCAGTCAATAACTACGGCAGCTTTATGAATATTATCTGCCTGAATGCACAAATCGTAAAATCTCGGCAGAAGCTGAGGAGGAATATTATCGACACAATAATATCCGATATCCTCAAGAGCATTATGCATAACAGTTTTGCCTGCACCTGAAAGTCCGGTTATTACTAAAAATTCCATTTAATCTCACACGCCCTCGCCTATAGCTCTTATTTCGCTTTCAAGGTCAACTCCGGTTTCTCTTTTTACTGTTTCCTGTATGTGACGAACCAGCTCAAGAACATCATTACAGGTTGCATTACCAATATTAACGATAAATCCTGCGTGTTTTTCGCTTACCTGTGCACCGCCTACCGTATATCCCTTAAGACCGCACCGTTCAATAAGCGCGCCTGCGAAATGTCCTTCGGGACGTTTGAATGCACTGCCTGCACTTGGAAGCTCAAGAGGCTGTTTATCGCTTCTTTTTCCCATCAATTCACGCATTGTTCCCTTTATTCTGTCCTTATCTCCTTTTTCAAGAACAAAAGTAGCGGAAAGGATAATATGATCTTTACCCGTAAAAAAGCTTTTTCTGTAATCAAGCTCCATTTCATCAATGGTCAGAGAATTTATCTCACCGTCAATTGTGATGTATTCACATGCAGCGGCAACGTCCTTCATTTCTCCGCCGTAAGCACCTGCATTCATATAAACAGCACCGCCGACAGACCCGGGGATTCCATAAGCAAACTCAAGTCCTGCAAGGCTGTTTCCGTGAGCGAACTGACAAAGATGCGAAAGCATGGCTCCTGCACCTGCAATAATTTTATTACCGTCTATAAATTGAAGGGAACAAAAATCACCGTCAAGAGATACAACAACACCTCTTATACCTTTATCGGAAACAAGCAGATTTGTTCCGTTGCCGATAACTGTCAGGGGTATATTCTGCTCTTTTGTCATCTGTATCACTGTTTTCAGCTCATCGCGTGTCTGAACAGAGACAAATATATCCGCTGGACCGCCTATCTTAAACGACGTACGCTTGCTCATCGGTTCATCGAGCTTTGCCTTAATTGATTTTGCCGCAAGCAGCTGAGCAAATTCGGTATAGTTGTTCATATTATTCTCCAATCAGTTTGCTTTGTAAAGATTTGCAGCGCCAATGATTCCTGCGTCATTCTCCAATGTTGCCATCACAACTCTTGTCTGCTTATCGCTGACCTTGGTGAATCTTTCTCTTTCAACGATTTCGTTGAGAGCCTTGAGAATGTAATCGCCTTCCTTACTGATTGCGCCGCCTATACAGATAACATCAGGCTGGAAAATATTAACAATGTTTGTAACACCGCAGGCAATATACTCAATGTACTTGTCCACAACAGCGGTACCTACGACATCTTCTGCTCTCATAGCATCAAATGCGGTCTTTCCGTTTACATTTTTAAGATCTCCGCCTGCAATATCCCAAAGTGCAGAATCCTTATTTTCCTCCATTGCTGTCTTTGTCTGAGCAATAAGAGCTGTAACGGAGGCATATCTTTCCCAACAGCCTTTTCTTCCGCAATTGCAGGGTATGCCGTCAAACAAAATAACCGTATGACCAAGCTCGCCGCCTGCATAATTAGAGCCGCTGTAAAGCTTGCCGTTTAAAATAAGTCCTCCGCCAACTCCTGTGCCGAGAGTCACACACACTGCATCCTTAGCACCCTTTGCGGCACCTGCAACATATTCGCCCAACGCTGCCGCGTTAGCATCATTTTCAATATAAACCTTCCTGTTGATTTTTTCCTCAAGCTTTGCTGCAAGAGGAAAATTTTCAAACTTCATATTTTCGGCACGTTCAACGATTCCCGTATCACTGTTTACCGCACCCGGAGTACCGATTCCTATATTGGAAACATCGGCGAGTGTAATACCTGCTTCATGAAGAACTATCGCACAAGCCTTAACAATATTTTCAACAACAGCATCATTTCCGTCCGCAACACCCGTAGGTACTGAGCTTTTAAACAATACTGCATTGTTTTCGTCAACAAGTCCTGCCTTAACATTTGTACCGCCGAGGTCAATTCCAAGTTTATACATTTTACTCTCTCCTAATCAATTTAATTAAATGTATCCCATTCTGTTTTTGTTTCACTGGGAACGCTTTCAACCACCATACCAAGATTATGAAGAAGTTCATGGGCCGCATTATATCCCATTTTCTTCTGTCTGTTATTCATGGCAGCTACCTCAATAATAATTGCAAGATTTCGTCCCGGCTTTACAGGAATTGTAAGTGACGGAACCTTGTTTCCAAGTATTTCAGTATATTCGTCGTCCATGCCCATTCTATCGTAAACCTTACTGCTGTCCCATATTTCCATGTTGATCAGCAGATCGATCTTTTCCGTGATCTTAACTGCACCCATACCAAATATTCTTCGTGCATTTATAATTCCTATGCCGCGAAGCTCTATAAAATGTCTTATATTTGGAGGTGCTGAGCCAACTAAGGTTTTATTGGATACTCTTCTGATTTCCACAGCATCGTCAGCAATAAGACGGTGTCCTCTTTTTACAAGCTCAATAGCTGTCTCCGACTTACCGACACCGCTGTCGCCCGTCAATAAAATACCTTCGCCGTATACCTCCACAAGAACTCCGTGTCGTGTAACTCTCGGTGCAAGCTCAACATTGAGAAATGCAACGAGAGCAGATATAAATCCACTGGTCTGATCGTTTGTTCTGAGGATTGGCATTGTATATTTTTTTGCTGCTTCCAGCATTTCCGGAAGCGGCTCAAGACCTCTTGATATAATCAATCCCGGTGCCCCCTTTGAAAAAAGTGTTTCAAGACACTTTTTTCGTGTTTCAATATCAAATTTCTGAAGGAATGATATTTCTGTCAATCCGCACACCAAAAGTCTTGTATTGTCGTAATAATCCATAAATCCTGTCAATTCAACTCCGGGACGATTGACCTCGGATGATTCTACCATTACAGTATCGGGATCGCGCGGCATCAAAACCTGCTCAAGAGATAATTCCTTGATTATTTTAGACATTGATACCGAAAAAACCTGCGCCATATAAGCACCGCCTTGTATATCAATAATTCTGAATACTCACACATTTTAATTATACATGATTGTAATTATTTTTTAAAGACTATTTGTTAATTTTTACTGTTTAATTGAATATTTATTTTTACTCAGGTCAACAATTTCCAATACATAATCGCAGTGATTGGGGCAGTGATTTTTTGACTTTTAAATTCAGGGAATGGTTAACAGGCCAAAATTATACTCCTAAAGAAAAAGATGATTCTTCTGTTTTCGATATTTCGCCCGAATTTGATCAGGTATTGTTTACGGGAAAAGACGGATTTGAAAAAAATTGTGAATATATAAATAAACTCATCGGAAAAAGCAAAGATATTTTACTTCGTAAATTCACCCTTGCATCGGGCAAGCGCGCAGCAGTGCTTTTTGTTGATGGAATGAGCAATAAAGCTCTGCTTGAATCAAGTGTTATTCTTGCCTCGAGACGCTTTGCGGATTATTCCTACGAAAATAAATTCTCTCCATTGGACGAAATCACTCAGCTCTTCGGTTCGGGTGAAATATCCGTGCAAAAAAGTCTGTCAAAAGCCTATTTATCCGCACTTTCGGGTGATGCTGCCGTAATAATCGACGGTGCAGCAGAGTGCTATATTGTCGGTGTCAGAGCTATTGAATCAAGATCTGTCGGAGAGAGTCCGAATGAAGGTTCAATACGCGGACCGCACGAAGGGTTTACTGAAAATATCAGAACGAACACCGCTCTGCTCAGACGACGTCTTGCTGATCCCAATCTTGTAATTGAGCCTATGAAGGTTGGTCTGCGTTCACACACCGATGTATGCATTTGTTATATCAGAGGTGTAACGAACACCTCCCTTGTCGAGGAAGTGAGGCGCAGGATAAGTAATATTAGCACAGATATACTCGGTGATTCCGGAAAGCTTGAACAATTGATCGAAAGAAACAATCTAAGTATTTTTCCCCAGGCAGGCGGAACCGAGCAGACAGATCTTGCTGCTGCGGCAATATCTAACGGACAGGTCTTAATACTTGTAAACGGAAGTCCGCATGCATTGATCGTTCCAATAACTGTTTCCGAGCTTATTTCCGTAAGTGAAGATAATTATGAAAACTGGTTTTTTGCGGGCTGTATAAGAATCCTTCGCTGGATATGTGCCTTGATCTCAGTATCGGCTCCGGCCTTGTATGTTGCTATTATTTCCTACCATCCCGAAATGCTTCCGACAAAGCTTCTTTTACTGACCGCATTAAACAGAGTCAATGTCCCGTTCCCCGCTATTGTTGAGGTTCTTTTAATTGAGCTCGTATTCGAAATTATACGCGAAGCAAGCACCAGAATGCCTCAAAAAATAAGCGCAGCACTATCCATTGTCGGTGGTTTGATAATAGGAGATGCTACAATAAACGCGGGGCTGCTCAGTCCGTTAATTATAATTATAGCAGGTATTTCCACCTTATCATCATTTGCTGTTCCTTCCTATTCCCTGAAATCCACCATACGCTTTTTTAAATATTTTTTGATAGTATGTGCATCGGTTCTCGGTATTTTCGGAACAACCGCAGGTATGCTCATCATGCTTTCGAGTTTCGTTTCTCAAAGAAATTTCGGTGTCCCTTTTTCAAGTCCCATGTCCCCTGTTAACCCACGCCAGTTTATTCTTTCGATGTTTCAGGCGCCTGCTCGTATGCACAGGATGAGAAACGAAGTATACGATTCTGCTGACAGATTTTCAAGTGACAGGAGTGAGTCGGACAATGAGTAAACAAGATGTAATCACACCTTTTCAATTATTTTCAATAACACTTTTTTCAATGCTGTTCGGCTTTAATCTATACCCTTCTGCAATCGAACATGACATACACTATGAATGGTTCATAGCACAATTGATTTCTCTCGCACTTATTTTTCCTGTTGTTTTAATGCTGCTTGGAATATTCAGAAATACAAATGCCGATTCTCTTGAAAATGTATTAACAAAAACGCTTGGGAATTTACCTGCAAAAATATTTTTATTATTCTTTTTCTTATATTTTACTTTTCATTCAATTAGAATTATCCTGCTTGAATCAAATGATATACAGCTTTTTCTTTTTGATAAAACTCCTGTTGCCGTTATTGCTGCAGTAATTGCAATTGTCGCTTTTTTTATTTCATATTCAGGCGTTAACTCTCTTGCAAAGCTCACGGAATTATTGTCTGTTCCGATTTTGCTGTTTATAATTTTTATAATAGCTGTTTTTCTTTCAAAATGTGACTTTGGCGAAACCAAAGCACTTTTTCAGCCGAATACAAACAGAATTATTCAACAGGTCATCAAATCTGTTTCTTGTTTTTCATGTATAGAAGCAATGTTGTTTTTTGTGTGCAGAACTGTAAATGACAAGAAAAGGAAATATGCTCTGATTTCAGGCTATGCTATTTGTTCCTTAATTATTTTGGCTCTTACAATTTGTGTCGTCGGCATATTTACCCTGCGTGCGGCCTCAAGTCTGATTTATCCTGTAACAGAACTCGCAAGGACCGTACAGCTTCGATATTTAAGAGTGATAGAAAGATTTGATTCTCTTATACTTTCGGTAAAAATAATACACGCATGTGTTTTCGTATCAATTTCTTGTTTTTGTGCATCTGCTTCTCTCTCAGCATTATTCAAATCATCGTTATTTAAATATTCAATCATAGTTTATATAATATTGATTATTCTTATTTTTATCGGATCTGTTGACAGTTTTCTTAAAATCATTTCCAAAATACTGATATATTCCGATATTGTATTTTTATTTATGATTATTCCTTTATTATTTATTATTTCAATTGCAAAAAAGAAAGGGAATGCACAATGTGGTTTAAAAGAATAATCATACTGATCGTTGTATTATTCGGAATGCTTATCCCCACAGGCTGCTGGGATCTGACAGATATCAACGATCATATATTTATCTTAGGTTTGGGAATTGATCCTGCAGATGAAGAAGGTTTATATACTTTCACCTTTCACTACGCTAATCCGAGAGGACAACAGTCAGATCAGGCATCAGATACCATGACTTATATCAATGCATCAATCAAGTCATCTTCGCTTACACTGGCTGTTCGCGAACTTATACGAAATTCTGACAGCGAGGCTAATTTTGAGCATCTGCAGGCACTTGTACTGGGTTTTAATTATCTTGATATGCTATCCTTTGATGATATCGATATGCTTTTCAGAATGGCTTCTGTTCGCAGGAAATGTGTAGTTGTCACAACGGATATAAAAGCCTCTGATTTACTTTCGATGAAATTCTCAAGTGTATCGACAGCTGTGATGATAAACAGATTATCAAACCATTATTCGTCGTCAAGCACAAATGTTCTCGAAGGTTTTTCGCTTACAGCAATCTACTCAAAAAGAAAAGATGATCAAAGCTTTAATCTGCTCTCTCTCAGCGCAGTTGAAAACAGTAATTATTCGGTAACAAGTACAACCGATATAAAAGACCAAAAGGATATCTCTCTTGTTGTTACAGGAATAAGTGTTTTTAAAAACTGCAGCTATGTCGGACAATTAGGCTATACCGAACTTGAAACAATACGTCTTTTCTATGACAGACAAACAGAAGGAATTATAAATCTCATAAAAAACAACGGCCGGAATGCTTATTACCAAATCGTATCATCAAAATGCAAGAAGAAATGCGAAATAACAAATGATAAGCCTATATTTAAAATAACACTTGATGTTGAATGCCTTCTTATAGATTCAGAAGGGAATTTTGAGGATAACAAGGAATTGATCGAATCTAATATTTTGGATGATATAGAGCATATAATTGCTCTTGGAAGATATAAATACGGCTTCGAATTGATAGGACTTGAAACAGCTTTGCGTCAAAATTGCAGAAAATGGTATGATAATAACAAAAGTAATATAAGCACCCTGCTTTCCGATGCAGAAATTGATGTTTCTGTAAACTGTAAGATATCATCATCGGGTATTATAGAATAAATAATATATTTTGTGTTATTTCATGGAAATAAATCTTGATTAACATAATATGTTGTGTTATAATTATTACAATATAGATGTTGACTGGAGTGTTTTTATGAGATGCCCATATTGCGCTTACCCCGAAAGTAAAGTAATTGATTCACGCCCCACCGATGAGGGCGAAAAGATAAGACGCAGACGCGAGTGTCTCAGTTGCGCCAAACGCTTTACTACCTATGAAATAATTGAGACTGTTCCTATTGTCGTTGTCAAGCGTGACAAAAGCCGCGAACCCTTTGACAGAAACAAGCTGCTCAATGGTATGCTGCGAGCTTGTGACAAACGTAATGTCTCTATCGATACACTCGAAAAGGCTGTATCTGAAATAGAAGCAAAGCTCCAAAACTCGCTTGATCGAGAGGTTACTTCTCTCACCGTCGGCGAGCTTGCAATGGATCAGCTCCGCAATATTGATGAGGTAGCTTATATCCGTTTTGCATCTGTTTATCGTCAGTTTGCAGATATAAACACCTTTATGGATGTCATCAACAAGCTCATGACCGATAAATAAATTTCTTATATAAACACTTACACCCCGTAAATCAGACTGTTTAGTCAGATTTACGGGGTGATCTATTATTCCTGATAAAGAGGAATAAAGCCGCCAAAATCAATAAGTTCACCATTGCAGAGCGAAATTACCTCACAATTGTTTTCCTCTGTAAATGATACTATTTTTCTGCCATCGGGATGATTATGAGGATTACCCATAAAGCACAATTTATCAGATGAAAGCTTTCCGCAGGTCCCTCCGATAAATCCGTAATTATATCCTTCGAGCAAAATATGACCTTGTTCGATAAAAAGCACATTGCAATGGTTTAAAAGTGCAAGAGCAATTGATTTATCCGCTGTAATTACTGCATCCTCTGAAACTATAGCTGCAGAGCATTTTGCATATCCCTGATTTACAAATTTAATCTCTGCCGAGTTTTCCTGTGCATAGTTTAAAACGGATGCAGAGCAGTGCTTTCCTGTAATAAGCACCTCGTTTATTGAAAAACAGTTTAACAGACAGTCACCCGGGTATAGGTCAGTCGGCGTTTCCTTTATCAGCTCAACAGAATAATTATCCAAATCATTAAATGACACATTCGATGTGAATATCTTGCCTTTTCCGACATGGCAGCACTGAATATCAGAATGATTGCATATCGGATAAGGTAATCTTCTGTCATCTGTAACCGTTATAGTTTCTACGCCCATTTTTTTCGTTATTTCTTTTAAAGCTCTATGCTCTCCGCACAATATTGTTTTTACATTTTTGTCGGGCAAATGCGGAGTAGATACTATTTCCATTTTAAACAGCTCCATTAACGAATAAAAGAAAAATACGGGGAAAAATATACTCGAAAAATCAGAATTCAGGTGATTTGATGAACTTTATTCCATGTACAAGTCAATGCAGATATCAATTTGACGGACGCTGTGAACTGGCGGGGACGACTTCAATTTTAAGTGATAATTCAGACAAATGTCCCTTTTATAAAAAGCGCGACGCCGAGCTCTTGTTTCCCGGAAAAGCTTATGAGACAGTCAATGAAGGACTGCCGCAACATCCGCAATATCATTGACACCTATTAGCTTTATCTTGCTTTTTGACGAAAGCTTTATAGATTCGGCATTGTGTTTCGGCAAAATGCAGCGCGTAAAGCCCAGACGCTCAGCTTCCATTATACGTGTCTTTGCATGTGAAACAGAGCGTATCTCGCCTGCCAGTCCAAGCTCGCCAAAAATCACGACATCATCACTGATGACATTATCCGTAAGGCTGCTGATGAGTGCAGCGGCAACCGCAAGGTCTGCCGCAGGCTCATCAAGCCTTAAGCCGCCGACAATATTTACATAGGTATCTGATTTATGAAATAGATAGCCCGCCCTCTTTTCAAGCACCGCAATAAGAAGTGCGAGTCTGTTATGATCAAAGCCTGTTGTCATTCGCCTGGGGTTTTCGTATGCCGATGGACAAGCCAACCCCTGAACCTCTGCAAGAATAGGACGTGTTCCTTCCATAACACACGCAACACATGAACCGGATGCACCCACGGGTCTTCCTGAAAGCAGCATCATTGAAGGATTCTCAACCTCAATCAGTCCGTGATCGCTCATCTCAAAAACGCCGATCTCATTTGTTGAACCATAACGATTTTTAACGGCGCGCAGAATCCTGTATGACATGTTTCTGTCGCCTTCAAAGTAAAGAACGACATCAACTATATGCTCAAGCACCTTAGGTCCTGCAAGTGCACCATCCTTATTCACATGACCCACAAGAAAAACAGGTATATCACGCTGTTTTGCAATTGCAGTTAAATAATTTGTTGATTCTCTTATCTGTGTCACGCTACCCGGAGAGGATGTGACAGAGGATAATCCCATTGTCTGTATAGAATCGATTATTACTATATCGGGCGACATGGAGCTGATATGCTCCGCTATTATTTCGACACTTGTTTCGGTAAGTACATACAGTGCTTCAGCTCCTACACCGAGCCGCATGGCACGAAGCTTTATCTGTTTTTCCGATTCCTCTCCCGAAACATAAAGCACCTTCTGCCCATTTCCAAGATATTCACATATCTGAAGAAGGATCGTCGATTTTCCGATTCCCGGATCTCCTCCAACAAGTATTATCGACCCTTTGACAATACCGCCGCCGAGAACACGGTCAAGTTCATTAAGTCCTGTATTATAACGGAACTCATCGTTGGTTTCTATTTCGCTTATTTTTTTTGGTGATACTCCGTAAACCGCTGCAGTACGTACCGCAGAAGGACTGCTCTCCGCTTGCTTTACAACTTCCTCAAAGGTATTCCACTCTCCGCAGTGAGGACATTTTCCAAGCCATTTTGAATTCTCATATTCGCAATTTGAACAGACGTATACACTTCTGATCTTTGCCATGATTACACATCCTTAAGGTATGATAAAATCCCTTTACAAATCGTTATTGCCAATGCATTCTGATATTCCTCCGAGCAAAGCAGCTCTTCCTCTTCCTTATTTGAAAGAAAACCGCATTCTATCAGTACAGCGGTGTTTTGAGCATTGTAAAACAAATAAAGATTGCTGCCTGCCTTTGATATCGTTCGCGGCTTACCCGAGGGCATCTCGGAATTAAGCATATCCTGAAGCTTTTCTGCAAGAACCTTGCTCGATTCATTATTCGGTGAATAAAAAACCTGCGCTCCGCGCACAGACGGAATATCTATTATGTTCTGGTGTATGCTTATAAGCAAAGAATCGGGATAAATTTTCGTAAAATTCAATCTGTTTTTTAAATCACTTGCTTTTTTCTGCCTTACTGTAGATGCATCAGCATCGTGAATTGAAATATCGGTTTCTCTTGTCATAATGACTTTATATCCCAAAACAGTCAGCTTGCTTTTTAATTTAAGGGCTATTTGAAGGTTTATATCTTTTTCAACCGTACCCGAAGCACCTACAGCACCGCCATCGATCCCCCCATGTCCCGGATCAATAATGATTACAGGCTTTATTTGCATTCTGCCCATGCTTTCTGTATAATTATTTCTTTCTGATGCCGTAAATACCATAATCAGTGCCGAAAGCAGCAGCAAAACCGCCGCTGCGGCTGCGATAATTGTTCTTTTCATATTATCCCTCCGCTACATTTTATAGCGAAGGGATAATTTTTATTACTTATTTGAAAGCATTTGTGCGGCAGTTTCAAGAACAGCATCTGTTATACTGTCACCGCTGATAATACGTGCGATCTCTCGCTCGCGTTCATTGTAATCTAACTTTGTAACCTTTGTTGAGGTTTTTCCGTTTTCCACATTTTTGCTAATATACAGATGACAATTTGCTCTTGCTGCTATCTGTGCAAGATGAGTAACACAGATAATCTGTCTTTCTGAAGATACCTCGCGAAGCTTTAATGCAACTTTTTGTGCCGCTTTACCGCTTATACCTGTATCTATTTCATCAAATATCAGTGTATCAACATCATCTTTATCGGCAAGAACATTTTTAAATGCAAGCATAATTCTGCTAAGCTCACCGCCTGAAGCAATTTTTGCCAAAGGCTTCGGCATTTCACCGACATTTGTACAAATCAGAAATTCAATACTGTCACAGCCGTTTTCGGTCAGATTTGTTCGAACGGCATTAAAGGAAAGCTTCACTGACGGCATATCAAGATAAGTCAGCTCTGCCTCAACCTTTCTTGTGAATGCTTCCGCCGCAGAAATACGTGATTTTGTTATAAGCTCGGCTGCTTTTTCAAGTCTTTTGAGTGTATTGATACGTTTTTCTTCCAGCTCTTTGCGAATGAGCTCACAGTTATCGATCATATCAAGCTCTTTTACCGCTTCCTCAAGGTAATCAATTGCCTCTTTTTCAGAGCCATATCGTTTTATGATTTTTTCAAGAACAGAAAGACGATTTTCTATAAACTCAAGTTCCTCCGGATCATATTCAAGAGAAGAAAGCTCTGCTCGCAGGGTATCTGCCACATCTTCGATTTCATAGCTTACTTCCCGAAGTCTTTCCGAAAGGCTTCGCACCTGCGGAAAAATAGAATTTACAGAAACAGTCTCCTCATACGCAAAATTCACCGCTTCACATGCCCCGCTTGAATCCTCATCACCGCGCAGTGCTCCAAGTGCGGCGATGAGTGACTTTCTTATATTTTCAAAATTTCTGTATACACTTCGTTTTTCTGTAAGCTCTGCAGCCTCTCCGTCTTTCAGTTCAGCGTTAGTCAGTTCCTCTATTCTGTAACGCAGCATATCAGCACGGTTTTGTTTATCCTTTTCATCAGTTTCAAGCTTTACAATTTCGGAACGAATACGTTTATATTCATTATATATTTCTTTATAGTTTTCAAGCAGCAGTGTATTTTCGGCAAGTGCATCGATATACAAAATATGTGTTTCCGGATTCAGCAGCGCGGTAGTTTCATGCTGTCCGTGAATGTTTATAAGATATTTTCCAATCTCCTTAAGTACAGCAACAGTTACGGGACGACCGTTGATCCTGCACTGATTTTTTCCGTCCTCACGAATCTCTCTTGAAAGAAGCAGCGAACCATCTTCTGTTTCAATGCCATGATCCATTGCTGTTTTTGCCGCAAACGCTCCGATATTGTCAAACCGAGCACTGACAAACGCTTTGTCAGTACCCGTTCTTATAAGATCTCGGCTCGTTCTTCCGCCCAATACGGCATTTATGGAATCAATAATTATCGATTTACCTGCACCGGTCTCACCGGTCAGAACATTAAATCCATCGGTCAGCTCACAGTCCACCAGCTCAATAACAGCTATGTTTTCGATATATAACCGACTAAGCATCTGCTCACCTTCCGAACAATTTATTTAGCTCTGATACGAGAATCGAAGCATCGTCGATACTGCGGCATAAAACAAATATCGTATCATCACCTGCAAGCGTACCTACAACATTTTCAAAATGCATCGAATCCATTGATGCACAAACTGCCTGAGCCATTCCTGTATGGCAATGCAGACAGACGATATTCATTGCACTGTCGATTGAAACAACCGCTTCATTGAATATCGGAAGAAGACGTGAAGGCATATCCAGTGCTTTCTGTTCTGCAACGACATACTTATATTTTCCGTCGGAGCCGAGACTTTTTACAAGTCGAAGCTCTTTAATATCCCTTGAGATAGTGGCTTGTGTGACAACAAATCCCTCTGCTCTGAGCATGTTAAGCAGATCTTCCTGAGTTTCTACATTTTTATTTTTTACAAACTCAACTATTTTAAGCTGTCTTTTTGTTTTCATCTGATCCTCAATCCTTAAATTTTGTCTTTAAAACATCATAAAAGCAATCATCTTTTATACGTATAAGCTTTGCATAGCTATTTGAACGGCGAATTTCAACGTAACCGTTCTTAACGATCCTAACAGCCTCTTCTCCGTCAACAGTCAGATATATGTCAGCCTCCGCAGATTCGGCTGCTTTTGCTCTCAAAACAGAATTTTTAGAAAAAATCATCGGTCTTGAAAGCAGTGAATGAGAGCAAATCGGAGTTAATTGAATACAGTTTATAAGCGGATCGATAACAGGTCCTCCCGCTGAGAAGGAGTATGCGGTAGAGCCTGTAGGCGTTGAAAAAATAATACCGTCAGCGCGAAAATCTATCGTCGTATTATTGTTGAACCCAATGACAAGATCCAATATTCTCGACTGTGCACCGCGTGAAATTACAGCATCGTTGAGCGCCTGCATGGTACAAAGTCTGTTATCCTCGGCATCGTATATTGATACATCGAGCATCATTCGATTTTCTGTTTTATATGTACAATCCGTCAACGCAGACAGTGAGTTTAATTCATGCTTTTCAAGACCTGACATAAACCCAAGTCTTCCTGCATTGATGCCGAGAACAGGTTTGTCATACAATGCCGCAGCTTTGGCAGACCTGAGGATGGTACCGTCACCGCCTACGGAAATAACAATATCACATTTTGATATACGCTCCAGATCCGATTGCGAAAAAACCTTTGAATAACCCTGCTCATGCTCGATAATATCCACCTTTGAGCCTAATTCACAAAGCTTTTCTTTTATTTGGTTTGTACATTTGAGCGCATCAATTTTATCGTAGTTTGGGATAATAAGTACTTTCATCACAATATCACTTACTTTTCTGAAGTCAGCGTAAGATGTGACTCGCTGACAACTTTATGGATAGCTTCATCTGAATATTTTTCAGGATTCTCACATTTTGCCGCATAAACAAGATATTCGATATTGCCCTCAGGGCCCCTGATCGGAGAAAAGTCAAGGTCAATAACATTAAATCCGTTTTCATACATAAACGTCAGTATTTTGTCAATAACCTCATAATGTATCTCAGGCTCGCGTACAACACCCTTCTTCCCCACTTTGCCCTTTCCTGCCTCAAATTGAGGTTTAATCAAGCACATTACCCTGCCGTTGTCCGAAAGAAGAGTTCTGATAACAGGAAGAACGAGTGTCAGTGAGATAAAGGATACATCGACACTTGAAAAATCTATCATATCGGGAACCTGTTCATTTGTAACATATCTGATGTTTGTTCTTTCAAGATTAACGACCTTCTCGTCCTGACGCAATTTCCACGCAAGCTGACCGTATCCTACATCCACCGAATATACTTTCACAGCACCATTCTGGAGCATACAGTCGGTAAATCCGCCTGTTGATGCTCCAACATCCATGCAAATCTTTCCGTTTAAATCAATTTTAAACTCCCGAATTGCTTTTTCAAGCTTCAAGCCGCCTCTGCTAACATACTTTAGCGTTTCACCGCGAACCTCTATATTATCCTCTTCCTTTATTTCTTCGCCTGCTTTTAATGCTTTCTGGTTGTTTACATATACAATACCCGACATTATCAAAGCTTTGGCTCGCTCTCTGCTTTGTGCAAGGCCCCGCGAAACCATCTCTGTGTCCAATCTTAATTTTTCTTTCATTTATTTACCTCTCGGAGAATATCTGTGATTGATTTTGTGTCAAGCTCCAATCCTGCAAGAGCAGATGAAACAGCTGCATGAGAAACGAATTTGCCATCTATTGCCTTGTGAATAAATTTACCTTTATATCCTTTTTCAAGCAGCATAGATCCAAAATGTTCTCCTACTCCTCCATGTTTCATTCCCTCTTCAAAGAATATTATATTGTCGTATTCCATTGCCTTTTTAATGCATTCATCGGCAATATTATTTATTAACAGCAGCTTCAATACCGAGATATCAACCCCGTCGGATTTAAGCTTTTCCTGTGCGGAAAATACCGAACCGATAAGTCTTCCATAGGATACCGCAAGTGTTTTGCTGTTTTTCTCAACAAAAGTATAATCTTCATTTGATAGTTTAATATCGTCAGGCTTAAGCGTTTCCGTACCCCTTGGTATTCTTATGGCACAGGGTCCGACATAATCGGCGCATTTTTTCAGACAATATTCCGTTTCGGAAAAATATGAAGGTGAATAAACCTTAAAATTTGGAATAGGCAAAAGCATTGCCGCGTCAAATACTCCATTGTGTGTTTCACCGTCATCACCGACGATACCCGATCTGTCGATCAGCAATGTAACATTTTCATTACCGATTGCCACATCATGTATCAGCTGATCGTATGCTCGCTGAAGAAAGCTTGAGTATACCGCAAAAAACGGTTTCATACCATTCGCTGCAAGTCCCGCGGAAAAAGTAACCGCATGTGCTTCTGCAATGCCGACATCATAAAATCTATGACGGAATTTTTCGGCAAATTCATCGAGTCCTGTTCCTGATTTCATTGCTGCGGTAACAGCACATATTTTTTCGTCTTTCGCGGCAAGATCACACAATGCTCTGCCAAAAACCGATGAATATGTCGGTGCACTGAACATAGGCTCTCCCGAATCAGGATCAAATGCAGAGATGCCATGAAATTTACGTGGCTTTTTCTCAGCATAGCTGTATCCTTTTCCTTTGAGTGTACAAATGTGGATTAAAACAGGTCTTTCAAGAGTTTTTGCCGTGTCCAGAACCTGCTCCAGAAGGGACTCGTTATGTCCATCAACAGGTCCCATATAAGAAAATCCCATATCCTCAAAAAGTGAGCTTTTATAAAGTGTATTTTTTATAGCTTTTCGCGAAGACAGCAAAACCTTTTTTATTTTTTTACCCACAAATGGGATTGCACCAAAAACCTTTGCCGCGCCCGATTTAAATTTAAAATATCCTTTTTTCGTTCTCAGCACAGCAAGATGTCTCGCCACAGCTCCGACATTCTTGTTTATTGACATTCTGTTGTCGTTAAGAATAATAATAAGTCTACTTTTGCTTCGACCGGCATTATTAAGCCCTTCGTACGCAAGACCGCCTGTAAGGGCACCGTCACCGATTATCGCAACAACATAACCGTCATCACCCGAAAGCTTTTTGGCCTCAGCCAAACCCAGTGCGGCAGATATTGACGTACTGCTGTGCCCTGAAATCATAGGATCGTGAATGCTCTCATTAGGTCTTGGAAAGCCTGCTATCCCATCCTCTGTACGCAGTGTATCAAATCTTTCACGACGACCCGTAAAAAGCTTATGTGTGTAGCACTGATGGCCTACATCAAAAACAAACTGATCCTTAGGAGAATCAAATACACGATGCAAAGCAACGGTCAATTCAACAACACCAAGATTTGACGCAAGATGACCGCCTGTGTGAGAAACCGTTTGAATAAGAAAATCTCTTATTTCCGAACACAGTATATTTAAATCCTTGCTATTTATTTTTTTAAGATCATCCGGTGAATTTATGCTGTCAAGAAATTCATAAGACATACGCAATCTCTTTTCATTTATGCAATTCTGTTTTCAAGATCCTTTGCAAATTTAATTAGAAAATCTGCATTTTCAAAGCAGCTTAGGCTTTTGCATGCTCGTTCGGTGTGTACCTTTGCAAGCTGTACAGCTTCCTCGATACCCAGTAAAGAAACACTGTTTGCTTTTTGCTTTTCTGCATCGCTTCCGATAGGTTTACCGACTTTTTCAAAATCGCCGATCGTATCAAGCACATCGTCAATAATCTGAAATGCCATTCCAAGCTCATAGCCGTATTCGTCTGCCGCTGCGATCTGTTCCTTTGTGCCGTTTGACACAATGCATCCAATTGAACATGCCGCCTGAATCAGAGCACAGGTCTTACCCTTGAACATTTTGATCATATTATCAAGGTCAGGCTCTCTTCCCTCTGATTCAATATCTATTACCTGACCTCCGATCATGCCGCGCATTCCGCTGTTTTTAGCCAGAACAGCAATTGCAGAAGCTTTGTTTTGCGGTTCAATGTCCTTCGCATCTGCAATAAGCTCGAACGCCATTGTAAGAAGCGCATCGCCTGCAAGCAATGCTGTTGCCTCATCAAAAGCTTTATGACAGGATGGTTTTCCTCTTCTGAAATCATCATTATCCATACACGGAAGATCGTCATGTATCAAAGAGTAGGTGTGAATACATTCAACTGCACATGCTGCAGAAACAGCAGATTCAAATTCCCCTGAGCATAATCTTGCAAATTCGAGTGTCAGTACAGGGCGCACTCTTTTGCCTGCATTAAGCAAGCTGTATCGCATTGCACCAACCAACGAATCGGGCACATCAAGGTCTGATAATGATTTTTCAAGAAAGCCTTCGATTTTTTCGAGGTATGCTCTTCTGTAATCAGTCATTATAGGAATCCTCCCCTGCCTGAGTAAGATTTGTAATCTTCATTCTGGCATTATTAAGTGCAGAAGTACAAAAAGCTATCAATCCCGTTGCCTCTTCGTACAGCTCTACAGACTTTTCCAGTGCAGCTCCGTCATTGAGCTGAGCAGATATTTCCTCAAGTCTTTTTATTGCTTCCTCAAATGTTATCTTATCCATTTTCTTTCTCCAATATCTTATCGACACGGCATTGCGCCGAACCGTCATATAATTTAAGTAATATTTCGTCTCCGGAACGAAGCATATTAACCGAATCAATAATTGAATCATTCTTGTATGCAACGCTGTAGCCTCTCATTAAAACCGCAATCGGACTTAATGCTTCAATGCTTGCAGAAACAGCACACAAACTTGCCTGATGTTTTTTAAGAACAGATTCAAAGTTATTCTCAATTGCAGCAGCAAGCATATCTAATTTTTGTGAACAGGTCTCTACAGCACCGTAGGGACTTTTCATGCACGGCTGTGATTTAATATTTTTAAGCAAAAGGTCTGCTCTTTCAAGCTTATCGGTAATTAAGTGACCAATGGACTCCGAATAAGAGCGGATAATTCCCATCAGCTTATCTCGGTCAGGAACTGCCAATTCTGCGCCGACCGAAGGAGTAGGCGCACGAAGATCGGCAGAAAAGTCGCAAAGCGTAAAATCCGTCTCATGACCTACAGCACTTATGACTGGTATCTCCGAATCGGCAACAGCACGAACAAGCCTCTCGTCATTAAAGCACCAAAGATCTTCTATTGAGCCGCCGCCTCTTCCGACTATCATAACATCGCAGGCTTTTTTTGCATTCATTTCATTTACAGCATCTGCGATAGTCTGAGCAGCCTCTGCACCCTGAACCATAACAGGTGCAAATATAACCTCCGCACAAGGATATCTCCTTTGTAGAACACTGATTATATCGCGCACCGCCGCGCCCGTAGGAGAGGTTATCACACCCACCCTTTCAGGAAATCTGGGAATCGATCTTTTTTTCTCCTGTGCAAACAAGCCTTCCTTTTCAAGCTTTTCCTTAAGGCGAGCAAACGCAGCAAACAAAGCACCTTCGCCATCAGGCAAGAGTTGTTCGACATAGAGCTGATATGTACCTGCAGTCGGATAAACGGACACTCTGCCTCGGGCAATGACATTCATACCGTTTTCAGGCATGAATTTAAGCGATCTGTTATTTCCTCGGAACATTGCAGCCGATATCGCAGAGTCCTTATCCTTGAGAGAAAAATACATGTGACCTGAAGAATGATGCTTAAAATTTGAAATTTCACCGGTAATCGAAATATCTGTTAGCGTTTCATCGCTGTCAAGCAGATTCTTAAGATAACCGTTAACCTGCGACACGGTCAGTCTCTGCAAGCTTTTTCACCTGCCTTATATGCCAAAAGTGCTGTTCCGCAAGCATTATCTGTAGAATATTCCGGACTTGCAAAATATGCTCCGAATTTCTCGGTAAATGACTCTCTTATGATCGAATTTGACATTACTCCTCCTGCAAAGAGAAGCGGAAGTTTTTCAATTTCAAGCAGCTTTTCTGTCATCGCCTCAAGCGAGACACGAACATATTCAAGGCAGGTTTGTGCAACAAGCGCTGAATCTGCACCGTTTTCATAAAGCGTTCTGCACTTGTTTTCCACTCCGGACAAGCAGCAATCCATACCCTTTAGCGTCGGTCTGCATTTTATTTTTTCGCCGCACTGCAATGCAAGCTTTTCGATATGAATACCGCCCGGGAACGGAAGTCCGAGCATATTTGCCGTTCTGTCAATTACCTGTCCTGCCTTTAAATCAAGCGAACCTGCTATCTTTTCTGCGGAAAATCCATATTCATTTTTGGTTACAAGCAATGCTTCCGTTGTACCGCCTGATACATGAAATGCATAGAATCTGTCTCCTATACTGTCA
>JAZSNH010000080.1:0-17479 GCA_045536305.1 Acutalibacteraceae bacterium | reverse complement strand
GTACACTTCGGGAACCACAGGCTTCCCGAAGGGCGTAATGCTTACACACCGCAATATAGTAAACAACGGCAAAACCATAGGCGACAGAATGGATCTCTCCACTGCCGACAGAATGATGATTCAGGTGCCTATGTTCCACTGCTTCGGCATGGTTCTTTCCATGACCTCCATGATGACCCACGGCGGAACATTGTCTCCTATGCCGTATTTCTCGCCGAAATCGTCGCTTGCATGTATAAATGACGAGCATATCACCTGTTTCAACGGTGTTCCGACAATGTTCATTGCACTGTTTAATCATCCCGACTTTGCAAAGACCGATTTTTCTTATATGCGAACAGGAATTATGGCGGGTGCAAACTGCCCTGCAGATCTTATGCGCCGAGCGGCAGACGAGATGAATATGCGCGAGATCATATCCGTTTACGGCCAGACCGAAGCATCTCCGGGCTGTACAATGGGCGAGGTCAACGAGGATATCGACCATCGAGTTGAGACTGTAGGAAGTCCGTTCCCCGGTGTAGAGTGTAAGGTCATTGACCCCGAGACAGGAGAAGAGGTTCCCGACGGCGAGAACGGCGAGTTTGTTGCACGCGGATTTAATATCATGAAAGGGTATTACAAAATGCCCGAGGCAACAGCTCAGACTATCGATGCTGACGGTTGGCTTCATTCGGGCGATATCTGCTGTCGTACCCCCGACGGATATTTCAAGGTAACAGGACGCCTTAAGGATATGATAATCCGCGGCGGTGAAAATCTTTATCCCCGTGAAATCGAGGAGTTTTATCTTACAAATCCGAAGGTTCGCGATGTTCAGGTCGTGGCTGTCCCCGATGAAAAATACGGAGAAGAATGCTGTGCATGGATAATTCTGAATAAGGGCGAAACAGCCGATGAAAATGAAATGCGTGAATACGGCAATGCATCGATTGCGCGCCATAAGGTCCCGAGATATTTTATTTTCGTAAAAGAATTTCCGATGAATGCGGCAGGCAAGATATTAAAATATAAAATGAGAGAGTTGTCTGTTGAAACTCTCGGACTTAAGTAAGAAAACAGACATCGGAACGACTCTTTGTTCCGATGTCTGTTTATTTTATATCTTTATTCTGAATAAGCCGTGTCTGTTGCAGTAAGCATATATCCATTTGATGCGATTGATTTTAAATCTTGCCTCGGGAGTACCCTCTGGATAAAGCTTTGTAAGCTGTATACCCGAATCCGACACAGCGGCGAAAAAGGAAAGATAGTGCGTTTTGGATGCAGGATGCAGCATTGTCACATAGTATTCATCCTCAACGATTTCAATATCTATAAAATGCTCCTTCTCACATTCCTCTGCCTCAAGAGGCGGCAAAGCAATACCGCAGCAGCTGATTACAGTCTCTCCCAGAGTGAAAATCACATTTCCGCAAATAGGACAGATATAAAACTTACTGCGCGACATGTTTCCCGACCTGTTTTTGTTTTGTATGCTCTCGCCGGAAAACAACTCCATAACCGATATGCCGAGAGCCTGTGACAGAGGCTCGATAAGTGAAATGTCGGGAAGTCCGTGACCTGTTTCCCACTTGCTGACTGTTTTACTGCTTAAAAAAAGCTTATCCGCCAATTGCTCCTGAGTCAGATTTCTTTCTTCACGTAATCGGCGTATAGCACTGCCTGTAATATAGCTGTCCATTTTTATATCCTCCGTTCTGAGGATATAATAACATAACGTCGATTGAATTTGAATCTACGTTTCGTAGATATGGTGCAAAAGACGCAAACCATGGGTCACCGACAAAGTCGGTGACCCATGGTTATATACCTTCATAAAGTAAAACAAAAATTATGCCTTGAGCTCAACAACAAGCTTTATATACTTGCCCGAGGTAGTTTCCTTACAGGGAGCGACCCATACTGTGCCGCCTTTGCCCGTTTCCTTATCCTTTTCAATGGCAAGAAGAGTGTATTCGCTCTCTGCTGTTTCCTTGTCGATGATCGATTCGTAGCCATCATCGGCAACGGCTGTTACCGATGTATGATCCGATACACCGCAGGCTGTGAGAACATCGGAAAGCCTGTAGCCTGTATATGTTGCTTCGGAAACAACGCCCTTGCTGTTTTCAACATTTACGCTTATTTTGTAGATGGAAAGCCCTGAAAGAGTTTCGTTTGTGACTTCCTT
The DNA here is from genome assembly GCA_045536305.1 of Acutalibacteraceae bacterium. Taxonomy (GTDB): domain Bacteria; phylum Bacillota; class Clostridia; order Oscillospirales; family Acutalibacteraceae; genus JAISGQ01. The sequence goes on along the minus strand of JAZSNH010000080.1, from coordinate 15,306 downwards.
TCCGTTTACAAGAAAACTGAAATCGCCAAAGCTCACCTTATCGGTCTTGTCCTGAATTTCAGGCAGACTATCCGAGGGTGTTTCATCTTCCTTGTTCTCAGGGAGCACAGCCTCAGCATCAACACCGAGAGAAGCGACATTTTTAAGGAAATCGCCCGATGCTCCGCTGCTGCAGGGGGCAAACCACGGACCCTTCTTGAATGCTTCGCCGTCACGAATAACGGCAAGCAATGTGGTGGGCTGTGCGGCAGTCGAGGCATCATAGCTAATGGTATAGCCGTCATCTGCAGCCGCCTCGACTGTGGTATAGCCGCCTGTTATTCCTGCCGCGGCAAGTATATCGCTGATCGTGTAGCCTACATAAACGCGGTTGTCTTCGGTGCCTGTGCTGTTGACAGTGTGTGTCTGTACCGAGTAAACCGTACAGGAAGCCATTGCTTTGTCTGTTATCTCTGTGCCGTTTACCAAAACGGAAAATTCCGGTATCTCAACATCTGTAACGACTTCGGCGGTGATAGCTTCATCCTTTGTCGAAGTCTCTTTTTTTCCGCAGCCGACAATGCCAACAAGAAGCATGAGCGCCATTAGTAATGCAATGATTTTTTTCATGGTTTTATTCTCCTTTTTTATATTTCGGGATATATACATACCGTTCGCCCGACTTCCTGCATAAAGCACAGGCGAAGCTCGATGCCGTAGGTTTTCCTGAGCATATCCTCTGTTACTGTCTCATCGGTATTACCCACAGTCAGTTTTCCGCTGCGGTCAACTATTGCCGTTCTGCCGCCAAGCAGCAGCGGATGATTAGGGTCATGGGTGGTCATTATCACACCATAGCCCTGCTCGCTCAGTTTTTTTATCATTCGCAGTGTGCGAAGCTGATTTCCGTAATCAAGATGTGCAGTAGGTTCGTCAAGAAGCACCGCTCGGGGTTCTCCGACTGCGACCCTTGCTATCATTGCCTGCTGACGTTCTCCTCCGCTTAGCTCGTTTATCGAACGGTGTGAAAGATGCTCTATGCCGATATCTGCAAGGGCTTTTGAGGTTCTGTCCCTGTCCTCTGCCCGAGGCCGCTCAAGCAGACCGAGCGAGGGCGATCTGCCCATGAGCACGTAATCGAAAACCGTGTAGTCGAATGACCTGTTCTGATCCTGACGCACATAACCGACACAGGATGCACGCTGACGGGTGTTCATCGTATCGATATCTTTTCCGCAGAGAGTTATACTGCCCTTCTGCGGCTTGAGCAGTCCGAGCATGCATTTTAGCAGGGTGCTTTTTCCTGCGCCGTTAGGACCGAGCACTGTCAGCGTTTCCCCTTCGCAGAGGGTCAGAGAAACGTCATTAAGCACTGTTCTCTGCGATGAAGGATAACAAAAGCTAAGATTCTTTACCTCATATATCATTCCATGCGCCTCCTCTCCCGATAGAGCAGAAGCACATAAAGCGGAGCGCCGATAAGTCCTGTGATTATGCTGACAGGCATTTCGGTCTGCGACACTGTGCGCGTGAGAGTATCTGCAAGCAGCATGAACAGTGCGCCAAGCATTGCCGATGCAGGCAGAGAGCGGTTGTGATTCGGCCCTGCGAGCATTCGTCCGAAATGCGGTACCACCAATCCGACCCAGCTTATCGTTCCTGCTATGCAAACAGAGCTTGCTGTAAGCAGAGTGGCGCAGATTATGGCGGCGGTGCGAACGAAGGCAACATTCACACCGAGAGTTTTGGCCTCATCACCGCCGAGTGATAGGATGTCTATTCGCCACGACAGCAGAAAAAGCACTGCCGCAGACGGTATCATTGCAGGCAAAACGCTGAGCACATCGCTGAGCTTTATTGCCGAAAAATCTCCCATCGTCCAGTAGGTTATTGCCGCAAGCTGTGTTTCGGGGTCTGCGGCATATTTTATAAAGCCCAGCACAGAGGACATCGCCGCACCGACGATTATGCCCGATAATACAAGCATAATATTTGAACGGTTTCTTAGAAGCCATGGGATAAGCAGTGCAATGAGCACCGCCGCAACGCCTGAGACGAAGGCAAATATCTGAATAAAGGCCGACGGAAGCGCCAGAAGTATGGCTATTGCCGCACCGACACAGGCGCCGCCCGAAACGCCGAGAAAATCGGGGGAGATGAGGGGATTGCTGAAAACGCCCTGATAAACACTGCCCGACATGGAAAGAGATGCTCCCACCAGCATGCTTGCAAGTATGCGCGGTATGCGAAGCTTTAGCACCACATTTACGGTCATCGGCTCAAAGCTTTCTGTTTTGCCTGCTATGCCGCCAAGAAGTATTCGCAGGCTTTCCGCAGGTGTTACGGGATATTTGCCTATGCACAATGCAAAAACCGTGCAGACAGCTAAAAACGAAGCGAGCAGAGCAAACAGAAGCACGCTGTTTCTTTTTTTTACCGCTGTTTTCATAGCTGCTCCTTTTTACGGCTCATAGCCGAGATAATCAGGTTCGAAGGTCGTGCCGAACATCATGGTATAGTATTCGTCTATTTCTTTTTCCAGCTCCTGCGAGGTGAAATATTCGGGGTACATCTGATTGAGCATCCACATGGTTCCTATAACGCTGACTACCCCGGGCATATCCCACGAATCCATCCTTGCAGGGGTCTGGCGCACACGATCGTTTTGTACGCACTTCATTGCACTCCACGCAGAGTCGGTCATTATTTCCTCACGTGTATAATCGAGTGAAGCCGAGCTTGTAAGGAAGAGAAAATCGGGGTTAAGCTCAAAAAGCCGCTCAACGCCTATCTGCGACCAGCCGAAGTTGTTTGTTATGCCCTTGGCGGCGCATATTCCGCCTGCCTTTTCTATCATCCACGACTGAATCATATCTTCCCCTGCAATACGTCCGTATTCGCCGCCCATGGTAATTGCGGTGACACGTTCCTCCTCGGGTATTTTCGCGGTGATCGAGTCGATATATTCAAACTTTGTGTTTATGTATGAAACGACCGCCTCTGCACGCTCCTCAACGCCGAAATATCTGCCCATTAAATTGAGGGTGGATATTACATCCTCCATACTTTCAGCCTTTATGCAGAGGACGTCTATTCCGAGTTCTGACACAGCCTCCACCGTTTTACTGTCGTTGGCGCGGTGGATAAAGACATAAGGAGCATAGCCTGCCAGCGCCTCCATATCAACAACACCTCTGCCCACCGTGCCTGCTTCTTTCAGGCCTCGGACATTATCTGTCCAGAAGCTTGATTTGCAGTTTATGGCAAGTACATCGTCAGAAAGTCCGAGAGAAGTGATAAACGGCACCGACACGGCATAAACCGATGCGATCGTTATGTCGGTATCGCTCGCAGGTATTTCAAGTATCCTGCCTGCGCCGTCGGTGACCGCTCTTTCAGGAGGAATACTGTTTGTCTGCCCGTTTTGCGAGCAGGCACACAGCATCAGCATTAAGGCGCAAAGCAGCAATGCGGTAATTCTTGTGCGAAATTTTTTCATGCTTACCACCTCTGATACTGTTATCAGACAGAAAGCCTTAACGGTAAAAACGAAGACAGCATGATGCCGTGCCGCGTTTTTTGCAGGATGCGTCTGCTTGATAAAAGTATGAAATAAAAAACAAGGCTCTTCCGTTCGGAAAGCCTTGCACGACGAATAAACGCCATCCTTTCCAAACGGGAGGCTGATCCGTTTCCCGATCAACCCTATCGTCCGCAGTGCCGTGTATCATTCATATTTAGGCAGTGCGGATCGGATGTCAAAATAAAAAGCTTAAATTGTAATCAGTTAAAATCGATAATTTCCTCGGTTCCTGAAAGAAGGTCGGCCACAAGCAGCTTGTTCATCAGCGTCACAGGCCGACCTGTGAGAAGCTTGACTGCTTCGCAAATCTGCACCGATGCTGCAAAGGCAGGCACAAAGGAAAGAGTATCGGCAGGTGCTGTGCTGTTGTTTTGGTATATAATATCGAGCATATCACTGCCCGGAGGTATAACAGAAGCCTGTATACACCAACCGCCTATCGCGGCATGAACAAGATGAATGCCCTGCCTTGAACAGGCACTGTACAGCAGCTTTCTGTCGTCGGCACTGTCAAGGCAGTCAATGACAGCATCACATCCCGAAATAATTTTGTCCACGTTTTCTTCCGTGATATAGACCTCAAAAGCCTGCACGTCATTGGCACTGTTTATTTCGGCTATACGCCTTTTTGCTGTCTGTGCTTTGCTGCGGCCTATATCGGCTTCGCGGCACAATATCTGGCGGTTGAGATTGGTTTTATCGAACACATCTGCGTCAACCACTGAAAGAGTACCGACACCCAGTCTTGCGAGCAGCTCTGCGGCATAGCCTCCGAGACCGCCGCAGCCTGCAATACAGACCTTTTTGCTCCTTAGCTGTTCATTTTCCTCTGCTGTGAGCGGCCCTATGTTTTTGATGTATCTTTCCTTCATTTTACAATATCTCAACAGCATCGCCGACCGATATCTCGCCTTCCTGTGCAATGCGCGCAAAGGCACAGTTGTCGGGCAGAGGACAGCGTTCTCCGCGCTGTCTTATGGGGCAGTCGTCAAAACAGCGCTTGCCGACTGCCGTTATCTCGATTACAGCACTTCCCGATAACAGCCTTGAGCCTACAGAAATGGCGCTGTAATCAAGAGCGGCTGTGACGATATCAGCCTCAAAGCGAGCGGTACAATGTCCTCCCATATCTCGGATATGCGGCAGGATTTCACCTGCCATAAGGCTTATCTGCCGCTCGGGAGTTTTAGGCGGTGTACTGCCTTTTATTCCGTTTTCGCAGTCAACCTTCAGGGAGAGCGCATCAATGCGCTCTCCTCTGCTTTTTCTTATCTGTAATTTTTCTATATGCAAGATATCAGCCCTCTTTAGCGGCGTTAGTGAGCGTGTCTATAAGCTTGCCGAAATCCTTTGCTTTCCATATAACAGGCACAGGATAAAGAGGATTTGCTTCCTTTGATGCCCACTTGATGATCTGCGGAACGTCCTCTTCCTTTATCATGTCAAGTCCCTTGGGAAGATTCATATCCTCCTTTAACTGCTCTATCCACGAAATGAAGGCCTCTGCCTTTTCAGCATCGTTTGCACCTGTCATACCGCAGACATCGGCAAGTTCGGCAAGACGCTTGTGAGCGGCCTTGCCGAACTGACGCATTACATGCGGCAGTATAACGGACATCGCAAGTCCGTGTGGCACCCCGTAAAGTCCGCCGAGGGTGTGTCCGACAGAGTGAACATAGCCTACACAGCCTCTTGTAAAGGAGCGGCCTGCGTAAAATGCCGCGAGCTGCATGTTCTGACGTGCTTCGAGATCGCCCCCGTCATTGTATGCCTTGAGGAGATTATCGTATATAAGCTTTACTGCCTTCTTTGCAAGCTCCTTTTCAAGCTTTGTGCAGTAGGTGTAATTTGTATAGGATTCCACAGCATGACACAGTGCGTCCATACCTGTTGTGGCAGTGACAAAGGGAGGCAGACCGATGGTCAGCTCAGGGTCTAAGATGGCATATTTTGGTATGATATGGGGATCCATAATAGATGCCTTGTGGTGGGTGGCAGAATCGGTAATGACAGCCGCAACAGTTGTTTCAGAGCCTGTGCCCGAGGTTGTCGGCACTGCGAAGAAAAGAGGTATCTTCTTCATGACCTTGAGTATTCCCTGAAGCTTTGCGACGCTCTTTTTCGGGTGCGCTACCTTGGCGCCGATACCCTTGGCACAGTCCATGGGCGCACCGCCGCCGAAGGCAACGATAGCCTTGCAGCCGTTTTCCTTGTAAACCTTAAAGCCGTTTTCCACATCATCGCTGGTCGGGTTTGGCTGAATATCGCTGAACACAGTGTATTTTATTCCTGCATCCTCCATTGCCTTGAGCATACCGTTTGGCAGTCCGAGCTTTACAAGTCCGTTGTCGGTGACAACAAGGACATTGTTTGCTTTTTTTGCCTTGAGAAACTCCGGCATTTTGCCGATGCTTCCCGGTCCGTCGATATATTCGGGCATACGATAGCCCATAAAGTAATGTCCAAGCTTCATGACTGCCTGGAATGTTCTGCAATAAAGCTTACTGCTCATTGTTTTTACCTCCTTGTAGCTTCTTTCGGGTGCTTTTAGACCCATTGCTATAGCTCCGATGGGACAGCTTTTTGCACACAGACCGCAGCCGATGCAGCTTCCTGCATCTATAAGCGCCGCAGCGGTGCGGATATCGCCGTGAGAGGCAGGCTCGGTAAGCGAGAGACAGCCGACGGGACAGCTTTCTATGCACACCGAGCAGCCGGCACAGGCTGCTTTGTCGATATATGGCTTTTCCCATTTATCCTTTGGAATTTTTTCCAAAACTTCTCCCTTTTCGTTAAGCACTGCACCCTTGGCGCACAGCCTGCTGCACAGACCGCAGCTAATGCACAGACCTTCATCGATCGTATGCTTTTCCTTTAAGCTTCCGGTGATGGCACCGACAGGGCAATTTTTCGCGCAGAGCGTACAGCCTATGCACGAATCGGTTATTGTATATCCTTTCATCACTACACCGCCTTTCATCCGCCGCAGACGGGAGACATAAGCAGAACCTCATCGCCGTCTTTTAGTCTGCTGTTCTTTTTGCCCGCCTTGCCGTTTATCATAACGATACAGCCGTCAATATCCTTTGCACACACCTTTGTGTCGGGCTTAGCCTTTTTTGCTTCACTGAGCAGCACGGTGTAAAGTCCCTTTACGGATTTTACATCGGCCTCAAGCTCCTTGATTCCTGTATCAAGTCGAAGAAGACCGAATAATTTTACTTTTACCATGTTCGCTCACCTCACTTGCTTATTTTCAGCTTACGCAGAGTTTTTGCTGTGGGGATTCCGTTTTTGTCCCAGCCTCGCGCCTTATAATATCTCTTCTTCATTTTATCGAGAGGCACTCTTGTTTTCGGGTTCTTTTCGTCCTGAGGAACATCGGTCAGTCTTCCGGGGAGAGTGTCGTCCTTTGCGGTTATACCGAAGCGAGTGTTGATAATACGCTCAAGATTATAGCCTCTCTCGCCGCAGCGGATATATTTTCCGAAATTCATCTTCATCCCGAGAGCGTATTTGAATGCCTTTGTGTGATGGAACACCGGCAGATGAAGAGCCAGCAGGGTCGGGCATTTGTTTATGAATCGCCCTATCCAGCCTATATGCGGCAGCAGGAAGTTTGCCGCCTTTGTAATGCCTCCGTTCGGGCGCGTGATCAAAAAGCCGGGGAAGAAGGCATAGGAGGTAAACAGGCACTGACCAGATGCGGAAATCATTTCCATCAGATCCTGAAACAGCATGGTGAAATCCGCCTTTGCCTTGTAGGTCTGCGAGTCGGTATTAAGACCCAGACCCTCAAGAATTACCAGATAACCTCCGTTGAGATGACAGCCGCCGCGGTTTGATACGGCATAGCCGAGCCCCTGTCCGACAGCTCGTCTCGGCTCATACGCGGCAAGCTCCAAGCCTTTTACATGCATTGCAAATTCCTTGCCGCCGTATTTTTCGGAAAGTCTTTTACTGCCCTCGGCAAGCTCGTCGCCTATACCGCGCCGATAGGCAATATCCTCCCATATCTTTGATATTTCATCTGTATTGCCAAACTGCAGACCGTTATCCCACAGCCCTTTTTCGTTTGCCTCCATTGCGAAGGCAAGAGTGCTCGATGACGAAATAGTGTCCATGCCCAGCTCGTCAAGCTCATTATTCCATTTGAGTATGCTCTTAAGATCGGGGTTCAGTATTCCGCCGCCCAGCAGACCGAGTGTCTCAAGCTCAGGACCTTTTACCGCGCGGCCGTCTACCTCTACCGTTCTTGCACACTTGATAGGGCAGGTAAGACAACCCTTGTTGACGATGTTGTGTTCTTCGGCAAGAACCTCGCCGCTTACCTTTTCAAACTCATCATATCTGCCATAGGTGTAATTCTTTGTTGACAGTATGCCTCTTGCCTGCATGGAGCTGACAAGACCGGCAGTTCCGAGCCTTGGGAGCTGATTGCCTGTCAAGGGATGGCGGCGCAGATAGGAAAACCATTTTTTATTCCACTTAAGATTTTTCTTTTCATTATAAATCGGCACAACGCAGTTGCCCGAGGCTGTAACAGCCTTGAGATTTTTCCAGCCGAAAACCGCTCCTATGCCTGCGCGTCCTGCCGCGCGCTCGCCGCTGAGCACAGCAGCGTAACGCACAAGGTTTTCGCCTGCAGGTCCGATGCAGATATTGCCGAAGCGTGCGTTCTTTCTGTCCTTTGAAAGCTTTTCGCTGAGCATTTCCTGACACTCGGTAACCCTTGTTCCCCAAAGATCATCGGCATTATGAAAGGTCAGCTTGTCTCCGCTTATATCAAGCCACGTGTGCTCGCTGCATCTGCCCTTGAGTATGAGGGCATCATAGCCAGCTTTTTTGAGGTAGTATCCGAAGGAGCCGCCGCAGTTTGATGATGCGATAATTCCCGTCTGCGGTGATAGGGCAGACAGGTTAAAGCGGCTCGAGCTGGGGGCACCGGTGCCTGTCAGCGGTCCTGTGGATATGACGATAAGATTATCCTCGGAAAAGGGCTCTTCCTTGCCTGTGAGGTTGTCGTAAAGAATTTTTGCGGCCATCATCTTGCCGCCTATGTAAAGCTTTCTGTCCTTGTCAGACCATGGGTATTCTGTTGTCTGACGGGTGGTCAGGTCGATTTGCAAAACCTTACCCATATATCCGCCGAGTGCGCCTTTCACAATGATCAGCTCCAATCAGTATTTTTGAATTTTGCCAACATTTTGCACCTTGGCTATTATAGCACAATAAATGAATTTGTACAATATTAAACAAATGTTGCTTTTCCACAGAACTCCTGAATAAACAAATTTACATATTGACAAGTATCTATATGTTTGCTACAATACAGCACATAGACAATCATCTATATGAGGGAGTATGCTATGACAAGGAAAGAGAAGGCTGCACAGCTTTACGCGCAGGGATTCATTTGTTCGCAGGCGGTTTTTGCTGTGTTTGCGGAGAAATATGGGATTTCTGAAGAGCTTGCGCTTAAAATCGGCTGCGGCTTTGGCGGCGGAGTAAGAAATGCAGAGATCTGCGGCGCTGTAAGCGGTGCAGTAATGGTTATAAGCCTGCGTTACGGTCATAGCGTTGGCAGCGACAGAGAGGCAAAATTACTTTGCTTCGGGAAAACACGGGAGTTTACAGATCGATTTATCGAAAGGAACAGGAGCATTATCTGCCGCGATTTGCTCGGTGTAGTCATATTTAAAGGCGACGGCATGAGGCTTGCCATAGAAAAAAATCTTTTCAAGACAATCTGTGTCGATATGATTTGTGATGCGGTTGAGCTTCTTGAGGAATTGGGGTATTGATATGGAGTTTTCAGAAATTTTCAAAGCACTTTCAGATCCTAACCGTGTAAAAATTGTTAATATGCTTTCGGAAAAGGATGAGCTGTGTGCGTGCAGGATCCTTGAGAAATTTGAGATGACTCAGCCAACTCTTTCTCATCACATGAAGATTCTCTGCACCTGCTCACTTGTGAACTCACGTAAAGAGGGCAAGTGGTCATATTACTCGCTTGATGATCAGGTCATATCGGAAATCAAGGAGTTTTTCTCCTGCTTGCAGAAAAAGTAAGCAAAGAAAGTAAGCAAAGTACGATCTGACAAGACAGCGTAAGTGCAGAACAATGGAATATATTTAATAGAAAAAATAACATAAGGAGTCCGAAAAAGATATTTGTTCGGACTCCTTATGTTTGCTGTGTGATTTATTGCTGTATTTTAGAACGGGTACTCTTCGCCTTCGTTGGTGATAAATCTCGGTCCTGTTTTGTCGTTGCGCTTTTTCTCAAAAAGCAGCCTCAGTATCTCGGCTGCATCATAGGAGGAAAGAGGAGCGGGGTTATTTGGATCGCCGTTGGTGCGTATCCAACCGGGATGCACGCAGAAAATATTGATGCTGTCGTCATTTTTGAATACATTAACAAGATTCATCGTGCCCATGTTGAGAGCGGCCTTTGCCATACCGTACTCAATAACGTTTGTGCGGTAACATCTGGAAATACTGCCTGCCTCTGAGGAAATATTCATAATAAGTGCTGTTTGTTCGCTCTTTGCAAGCAGCGGATAAAAGGCTTTTATGACGCGCAGCGGACCTACTGCAGTCACATCTACTGTATGAGCGATATAATCAAGATTCGTGTCAAAAAACTCTTTATCGCAATCGGGCGAAACGGTGACGGCATTATTGATGAGCAGATCGATATGGTCAAAGCATTCTGCAACTTTCTCTTTTGCCGCACAGACCGATTCCGTGCTTCCGATATCTATCATTACAATATACAGCTTATCGCCGTATTTTTCCTTAAGCTCATTGAGCTCCTTCGATTCTTTTCTGACGGTCGCTATGACGGTATCACCGTTTTCCAGATAGCGAAGCACCAGATTAAAACCCAGTGCATAGCTTCTGCCCGTTCCCGTTACCATTACAGTCTGTGACATAAAATAGTCTCCTTTCAAATAGCTTTTTGCTATTATAAAATTCTTGCTTCGGTTACCTTGCGGTTGCTTTGATATTATTGAAATCATCTTACCACACAATAATCTCTCAATCAACTTGCAGACGAGATATTTTTAATAGCATTCTGCTGTGCTTATGTCTGCCTTGATTTTTCGCAAAGCACCTCGGCACAGGCGATGGCAAGCGGCATGTGTTTGCCGGAGGGGAAATCTGGCAGTAAATGGGACAGGTTGATGAACATTGTATTTAGTATCGCAGTCCAAACAAGTAACACGCCAACGCGGCAACACAGCCAAACGCAAAAGCGATTACATGTATGATAAGTGTGGTTATATTCACAAACAGAAGAAACGGAATATTTGCTGCTATCAGATAGATAATCAGCCAGCTTCCACTCAATGTTCCAAATCTCATTTTCGGAAAATCGGGAAGAATGATTTGTAAGGTCAGTGCAAAACCACACAGAGCAAGGTTTAACACTGATCCACCTGTGCTTCCTTCTGCATTACGGAAGATACATAGGAAAACAGCCTGTGCCAAAACCGCACACACAGCAACAATCACTAAAAACTTCACACTGCCAACCCTATGTTCATACAGAAAGCCAATCCAGAACATTGCGGAAACATTGACCGCCAAATGAATAATATCGGTGTGCACTAAACTGGCAGTCAGAAAACGGTAGTACTCGTTTCCTATTTTGGCAATTCCGCTGCCGCATAACATGGGAGCAATATGTTCACTGAGCAATGTCAATATCCATACTATGAGCCACATAAACATTATAGCAAGCGTAACCGGCATAGCTGACAATTCTTTCTTCATTTCAACCCCTCCGCAACCATTATAACTGCAACATGGCTCTTTATCAACAGCAGAAAAATGAGTTAGAGTAGTTACTTTTTACTCCAAAATTGTGTAAAGAACTATGGAAAGAACAGCCGAAATAGAGGCAAAAATGACCGATTTTCGAAGAAATGCAAAAAAAGAAGAATCCCGATAAACCGGCAGGTTTACAGGATTCTTCTTGGCGGAGAGTTAGGGATTCGAACCCTAGGAACAATTCTGTACACAGCATTTCGAGACGCTATCCGCGTTGCACCTTTGAGGACGGTTTAGGTCAGTTAAGGTCACTATGTCCGAGCTGATTTTCGGCTTCATTATGCTATAATTTTATTTCGACCTGAGCATTTTGCATAACCATGCGGTTTGGGTTCGAATAAGCCGCTTTGAGCGTAATTTAATACGATTTTGACCAGTATGCAAGAAAAAATGAAAGAACGAATCTGAACTCCGTATGTATGAATCTTATTTGCATTTTTACAGAATGATTATGGACAAATGTTTGATTTGGATTTGAATAATTATTCTATAAGGAGCAAATGAAAATGGCACACATCCCAAAGATGCTTGAATCATATCCCGACATAATGAACAAGGAACAAATGTATGTTGCCTGCGGTATAAGTAAGCGCACCGCGCTTTATCTGCTATCAAGCGGTCTGGTTCCAAGCAGTAACACAGGAAGAAAAACTCGGTGTTACATGATTAAAAAAACTGACATCATTCACTATCTTAAAATGCGAGAAAAGCATCCGGAGATTTATCGAACACCAGATGGCTGGTATAGCTATGGCAACAACATACCCGACCGTCAGATTGATGTCAGTTATGTAATGAAAATCCCCGATGATATTGAAAGAGAGTTTTATGCGACCCTCTTATCTTCGTATGAGGATGTTCTGTCCACCAAAACCGTTTGCCGTATTACAGGATACAGTTCAACTGCTGTGATAAATTGGATTAACAAAGGCTGGCTGGTTGCTTTTTGCTCATATAGGACAAGAACGATCCCTAAATGCCATCTTATAGATTTTATGTGTTCCTACAAATTCGTATCTATCAACCGACCAAGCGCGGAACACATTAGAATGACCGAAGAACTCATCAGCTTCTACCGAACAAGAAAATAATATGAGATCAAAGACCGTTTGGCTCCCCGTCAAACGGTCTTTTTCTATTTAATCATGAAATCTCAAGTTATGCAAGGAGGAATTACAAATGTCAAAGGTAATTGCAATATCAAATCAGAAAGGAGGCGTAGGAAAAACGACTACTGCAGTCAGCCTCGGTGTTGCATTGGCGGATGAGGGCAAGAAGGTACTTCTTATTGACTGCGATGCACAGGGCAGTATGAGTATCGCTCTTGGAATCGAACAGCCGGACGGACTTGATGTGTCCCTTGCTGAAATTCTGAGCCTTATTGTCCGTGAAGAGCCTGTGCCGGATGGCTACGGTATTCATCACCATGAAGAAGAAATTGACTTTGTTCCTGCGAACATAGGTCTATCCGGTCTGGAACTTCAGCTGACAGGCCTCATGAGTCGTGAGCGTATTCTCCATGAATACATCGACAGCGTAAAAGACAAGTATGACTACATCCTGCTCGACTGCTCACCTTCTCTCGGAATGATAACAATCAATGCTCTTTCGGCGGCTGATAGCGTAATTATTCCCGCTCAGCCTCAATACCTTTCGGCAAAAGGCTTTGATCTGCTCCTCGGAACCGTAGGCAAGGTAAAAAGGCAGGTCAATCCTGACCTCAAGATTGATGGAATACTCTTTACCATAGTCGATAGGCGCACCAATCTTGCAAAAGATATTATCAACATAGTCCGACAGCACTACGGCTCCAATATCCGTGTTTTCGATACCGAGATCCCGCAGTCTGTGAAGGCAGCAGAGAGTGTCGAAAACGGCAAGAGCATTTTTTCTCATGACAATAAAGGAAAAGTAGCACAGGCTTACAGGGCACTGGCTAAGGAGGTGATTGATCTTGAGCAGCCTGAGAGAAAGAAGCCTCGGTCTACGGGCAGTCGATGAACTGTTCATGACCGGAGAAGAGCGAATAGACGAAAAGAGAGAAAAAGTCTACGATGTTTCTCTTTCCGAAATCGACGATTTTCCCGATCACCCGTTCCGCGTTGTCAATGACGATGCGATGTCGGAAATGGTCGAAAGCGTAAAGCAGCAGGGCATTCTCGTCCCGGCTATCGCCCGCAAGAAAGAGGACGGACGATATGAACTCATAAGCGGACACCGCCGCAAAATGGCGTGTCAGCTTGCGGGTATGGAAACTATGCCCGTGATCGTGCGTGACATTGACCGCGATACCGCCACCCTCATTATGGTGGACAGCAATCTTCAGCGAGAGGTTATACTGCCAAGCGAGAAAGCGTTCTCATATAAAATGCGCCTTGATGCGATGAAAAGACAAGCAGGCAGACCAAAAAATAATTCTGTGCCAGTGGCACAGAATTTTGATGGAAAGACATCAAGACAAATTCTTGGGGAAAAAGTTGGAGAAAGTCAAGACCAGATACGCCGCTATATCCGCCTTACCGAACTCATAAAACCCATACTCAATATGGTCGATGAAGGAAAAATCGCAATGCGCCCCGCTGTTGAAATATCTTACCTGCCGAAAGAGGAGCAGGAGATACTCTTTTCCGTAATGGATTCAGAGCTTGCCACTCCGTCACTTTCGCAGGCGCAGCGCATACGGCAGCTTTCTGCCGAGGGACACTTAACGGAGGACAGTGTATATGTCATACTTTCAGAGCAGAAACCGAATCAAAAAGAGAAATATAGCTTCCAGCGTGAACGGCTTCGCAGATACATTCCGGATAATCTGCCAGAGAATAAGGTCGAGGGCTATGTCATTGAAGCACTCGAATATTATGCTCAGGTTCAGCAAAGGAAAGCGGCTGCACGAAAGAATGGTGCAAGGTAAACCGTTACGCCCGGGGAGAAGTGTACCCTTTTTCATGAGAGATGCAGTTTTCGTGTGCTCCCCCTCTCACACTCTCCCCCTCTGGTAACCTGCCGAAAGACTAACCATCCGAGAATACCAGCCGAAAGAGAGAATATCAGGAGTGCTCAATTCAAAAGAAAGCCGAACATTCAGTGGATATTTCTTCTCTTCCGGCTGGTAAATAATTACTTTGCACATTTGAGCATTCTCATGATATGAGGTATGCTTAAATCGAAAAAGGACGCAGATCAAAATCGTGCGTCTATCAAATCTATAATTGCAAGGATGGTGTAATTATGAAAAACAGGTTCTCTTTTCTCCGCTGGTTAGCAGCTTTTGTATTCGTCTTTATCTCGGTTATGACAGCAGCTTGTGTATGCGGTCCGACCGCTGTTCCTGACGAAGAATTGCAGCAACCTCCGACAAGCACTCAATCGACCACAACGAGCACAACAACCTCTACCAAAGCAGTTTCAACGATAGCCGAAGAATCTACAACAACGGCTGATCCGACAACCACCACAGCTCTTACAACCACAACACAGAAGCCGGTTGCCTCTCAGAAATCTGAACACACTACGAAAACAACCGCACCTACTACCGCAAAGACAACAGCCGCAACAACCACTACGGCAACCACAACCACCAAGAAAACGAGCGCTTCCACCACTAAGCCGACAACCACAACTACGGCTACAACGACCACTACTGCAACCACTACAACGACCACGACAGTCCCCACTACCACCACAACAACAGCAAAACAAACCGCGTGTTGGGGCAACGCAAGCGCTATGAAATCAGACTGCGTTGCAATGGCGCAAGGACTTGGGTATACCTTCGATTCTTCGCTTAATTCCAGCAACTCACATTGGGTGACTCCGACATACACCGGAGCATTTACAAGCAGCTCTTCTCTCAAAGCAAAGATAAAGGACTTTCTTGCAACATATCAGACCGTCGGCTATTCCTA
>JAZSNH010000031.1:0-30389 GCA_045536305.1 Acutalibacteraceae bacterium | reverse complement strand
TTTTTTACTTTGCTTTATTTTCACGAAGCTTTTTGAAAAAAAGCTTCAGCTCGGCGGCACATTCCTCTTCCATAAAGCCTCGTTCAACCTCTGTCGAATGAGTAAAGCTCATTTGCGAAAGATCGGTCACAGAGCCGCATGCGCCGTTTTTCGGGTCGGACGCACCGAACACCAGCCGCTTTATGCGCGCATTCAGTATTGCTCCCATGCACATCGGGCAAGGCTCCAGTGTTACAAAAAGCTCACATTTGTGAAGCCTCCAGCCGCCTAATTTTCGGCAGGCGGCATCTATCGCTTCGATTTCCGCATGGGCAAGTGCATTCTTTACCGTTTCACGGCGGTTTCTGCCCACTGCCACGATCTCGCCGTGCAGGGCAACCACCGCGCCAACGGGGACTTCTCCCTCCTCGGCGGCAAGCTGTGCCTGAGCAAGCGCCGCTTTCATGAGTTTTTTGTCGTTTTCTGTCATGACAATCTTCCTATAATCGACTCGGTCGGAATGTTTTCAAGTATGGCAAAGAAAACAAAATAGAGTATCAGCAGTACCATGCTGGGTGTTTTTATTGCCGCCCAGATCTTTTCCTTCAGGGTAAGGGACGATTTATCCTCCTTTATTCTGAAGAAATCTGGGTATTTCCTGAATATGCTTACAACAGCGAACAGGCCTATTGATATCAGAAGTATTGTGGCGACAGCCTCTATAGCCGTCAGCCGATCATGCGCTACCGTCATTCCCAGCAGAGTCATTACAAGAGAAAGCGCACTTCTTATAACACCTATCACAATTGCAGGCATTACAGAGCCGCTGAAAACAACGATATATCCCATCAGAAGCGCAATGAAGAATGCGGTGATTCCCTGAGTGTTTGAATAAACGAGCGCGCACATCAGGGCACTGAGCACTATTGCAAAGGTATCACCGCCCTTGCGTCTGAGAACCTGAAGCACGACACCGCGGAACACGAATTCCTCGACAAGAGCAGGGATTATGCACAGACAGATTATGGAGTACAAAAGCTCTATTCCGTGGTTGCCCGCAAGAACGTTTCTGTTGTTGCTCAGGCCACCTGTTACAAAGGTTCCGTTTGCTACTATGTTGCCCACATAAGTGACCATTGCGGAAAAACCAAGCCCGAAAAGCACAAGATTTATAAAGTTGCCCACTCTCATTTTTCGCACAGGCACAGTTTCTCCCAGAGGAAGTCGGAAAAGATACATGTATCCGATAAACGGCAGTCCCAGACCGAGCACAAGGATTATGCCCTGTATGGGCAGCATGTTCATGGGAGTAGAAAGGAATACGTTTATTTCCGCTATCTTGTAACGTGCTATGAGCAGGAGATATGCTGTGACAACGCCTGTTATAACAAGCTGCAGAACGATGAAAATTATCAGGGCAATGCCCATTTTATTCGTTTCCTCGCGGATATTTCTTCTCAGCAGCTTGCGCGCCTTGTCACGTATCTGACGCGCCTGCTGACTTTCACTATAATCCTCTTTGGCCTGAGGCGCCAACGGCTTTCGATTTTCTTCCGTCTGATGCATGACTGCATCCACCGAGGGAGCTTCGATGCTGTCATCATCTTCGCTGTCCATCTGCTCAAAATAAGGTGCGTAAGGGTCAAAGTGTGCTTCCTTATGCTCCTTTATCTGCAAGGGCTCCTCGGTACGTCCCGAATCCTCACCCACATAATCGATGCCGCTTTCCTCTTCGCCTACAGAAAATACATAGCCTTCGGGAGCTTTTTCCGAAATATTATATCCCTCGTCGGCAAGCAGCGCATCGAGTTCGTAATCCTCGAGCCACGGAGACTGCTCATGTATCTCATGCCTGCGGTGCATCATCTGGTCATAAGTAAACTGCGGCAGTGGAGTGCTGTCAAATTTGTTTCTTGCCATCTTGTTCCGCCCCTTTACTTTTTGTTTTATATAAACAAATATTTATCATCGAGTATAGTTTACCGATTAAAATTATATGTCACTTTTCTTCCGTTGTCAATGAAAGAAGCATTCATCAGGCGGCATATTGCAAAAGCGGCTGTGCCAAGGCATGGCACAGCCGCTTTTTGTTATTCCTCTTCGTCCATTTCTGTCAGAATATCGGAAAGTCTGTCGCCCTGCGAAGCGTCAGGCTCCTTTTCGGATATCTCCTCTGTCTCTCCTTCTGTTTCGGGGTTTTCGTTTTCAACAGATTCGACTTTTGTTTTTTCTTCCTTTTTTCCGCCTGACTTTCTGCGGATATTTCTGACAGTTTCCTTATCGAGTATCTTTACATTCTTTTTTTCTTTTTCCTCTGTATCTTCTGCGTTTTCCGAAGTCTCTTCCGCCTTTTGTTCAGGCTCGGTTTTTTCATTGTCCGCAAGCTCGGATATATCGATCACCGCAGACTGTGCTTTTTCTTCCTCTGCGTGCTCCTCCGTTATTTCCGTCTTTTCGGCTTCATTATCCTCCGAAGCTTCGATTTCTTCCTCGGAGTCATTCTCCTCCTGAGACTCTTCCCTGCTTTCAAACTCCTGCTCGGCGGCGGCATCCTGTGCGGCAAGTGCGGCAAGCACGCTGTTTTCCTCCGCCTTCTGCTCAGCCTCTATACGAAGCTGTTCTTCCTCTGCCTCTATCATTTCATACAGCTTCTCTGTAATTTCTTCGAGCGATTGTGCATCGAACTTTGATAACAGAGCGCGTATCTGAGTTTTTACCGTGTTTCTCGAAATTCCCAGCTTGTCCGGCATCATATCCGCGCTGTAGCCGTCGAGAACGGTAAGGTTGAGCATGGTCTTTTCTCTGTCGGTGAGCTCCTTTTCAACACTGATGCGTGAAATAAGCTTTCTTATCCTGTGACGTTTTTCAAGCTGTTCCTGAGAAAAGCCGCTGTAGCGCATAGCACGTGATATAAAGAACGCGCCTACAGGAATGAGTACCAGCAATACAGCCACCACAGTACGATACACCTCTCCCGTCATGTGGCTCTTTATTACTCTGCCGAGCCACTCGGACGCGGTGATAACGCCATAGCCAAACATGGCGTAAAACAGCGGGTGAGGTCTGTCGAGAGAAAATGTCACTACGATCAGATACATGCACATTTTGTAGCACGCAAATGCCGCAAAGCAAAGCACTGTCACAACAACGGCTTCGGCCTGTGTGGGACTGCGAAGGCCGAGCAGCAGTGCAGAGCACGCCGAAAGAGCCGCTCCCACGGCAAAAAGCGATGCCAGTGCATGGGGCTTTACTATAAACACCGCGATCACAGCAACCAGAGCAAATGCTATATATGCTATCTCATTATAATATTTGTTGCTGAATGCAAGATCGAGAGTTATTGCATTGCTGCATCGCTCCTCCAGAATACAGAAGCAGAGCATAAACGCACAGCCGAGTGCAAACACCCAGAAATATACCGCAGGTATCTTGCGGAATATCTCCGAGGGCTTAGCCTCCGCTCTTGCGATAAGCGGCTTTGATTCCTTGGAAAAGCCTGCGGTATGCACAGTCGCCGCTGCGATCACGCCGATGAGCACCGATGCCGCTATTTCTCCTGCGGAATTTGAATT
Organism: Acutalibacteraceae bacterium; assembly: GCA_045536305.1. Classification (GTDB taxonomy): domain Bacteria; phylum Bacillota; class Clostridia; order Oscillospirales; family Acutalibacteraceae; genus JAISGQ01. Next base: position 26,838 of record JAZSNH010000031.1, on the reverse strand, counting down.
TCCGCCCCACATATCCATTATCAGGCTGCCGATAACACGGATTATACCGCCTATTGCAAGCCCTGCGCCTACGGAGAATATTCTCTGACTTACCTTGACACGAAGCAGGCTTGATATCATGGCTATGGCGCCTATGCCTGCCGACACGCCTGCAATGGCGGCAAACAGTGTCATGGTGCGCGCTTCCGACAAGCACAGCGCAATGCCGCTTTCAGCCATAAAAAGGCCCGGTATCCATCTTAAGTACTTATCTGCGAGTATTCCCTCGAAATCGATAAATACCATTACAAGCAGCACTGCAAAGGTTGTTATCACCCCTGAGAGCAGGAAGGTTTTATTGACCGATTCGAGCAAAGCCGCACTGCCTGCATTGCTTTGACAAAGGAACATCACGGTCAGGTACCATCCGAAGAAGCCGCCTGTGCGGATCGCTCCTTCAAATGCATTTAATTTAAGCTTTTTTATCAAAGGTTTTCACCCTTTCCATATACTGAAAAAACAAAAATCGCCGTTTTTATTTTTAATGACTCTTTTTATTTTAACACACATATTACAAAACTGCAATCTTTTTAGTATTTGATCGAATGACAGCGATTTTTTACGGCAATCCGTTCCTTTTTTCTATTGCACAGCAATTTTCTTTGATGTATAATTATTAGGCTTGAATTTTACGAAAAGGATGAAACTGTTATGATAAAACACATCGTTATGTTTAAAATGCTCGACAGCGCTCTCGGCCGCACTATGGAAGAAAACATCGCAGATGCCTGCGAGCGCCTTTCTCATTTTAAGGATGAGATCCCAACCCTTGCACACTTCCAGTACGGTGTCAACCGCCCCGACGCAAGCGCCGATAACTGCGAGCTTGCACTTGTCTGCGATTTCGAGGATATGCAGGCTCTGGCAGAATATAAGGTACATCCCACCCATGTGGCATTCGGCAAATATATCCATTCTGTTATGGACACTCGTGTCTGTATCGATTATGAATATTGAAATATGTTTACATTATGCCGCTTGACTTGATTGTTATTGGATATATAATTTACAATATGTAAACTCATGTAAAGGACTGACTGCCGATGGCGTACAGCAATGCACCGTATCGGAATGCCCCACCTGACGACGGGTTCGATGATTTCGACGATTTTAACGACTTTGACGATTTCGATGACATCGATTCTCCCGCCTCATCTGCACAGACATACAAAGAGCCCGACGGCTTTGACGACAGCTTTGACGACAGCTTTGATGACGGCTTTGATGACGGCTTTGACGACAGCGCCGAAGAATCGCCTTACAGTGCGCCTGCGGCCGATAAAAAACAAGCCGAGGCTTATAATGCCCCCTTCATGTATGATGATACCTATAAGGAGGAGTTTGAGCCGGGCCCTGCAAAGCCGATAAAAGAACCGAAGGCAAAAAAATATGCCCTCACCTTTCTATCCTTCCTTCTTGTGATCGCAGGCATGTTTATCACCGCTTATTTTGACAGCGGCTTTGTGCCGAAGGATATTCTTTCCTGGAAGATAGGCGGCGCCTCTATAAGCGACCTGTTTAAGATAGGCTCTGCCGAGGAGCTTATAGAGCATGTTCCCGAAAAGGAAGAAAAGCCCTCCGACGAGCCTGTTTACACCGATGAAAGTATGCCTGACTCTGTCAGATATTCCGATTTCGAAATCCACGAGGGCAATACCTACTGTTCAATAAACGGCTACAACGGCAGTGAGCTTGAAATCACTCTTCCCTCCGTATATAACGGCAAGCCCTGCACGCGAATCGAGGCAAATGCCTTTACAAACAGCCCCGTTCTTTCAATAGTAATTCCCGACAGCTACACCTATATCGGCCAGAATGCTTTTTCCGGCTGTTCAATGACAGATCTTTATCTGCCCGACAGTGTGACCGAGATAGGTTGGGGCATGTGCTCGGGAAGCAAAAACCTTAAAAGCGTGCGTATACCGCCCTCTCTTGAAACCATCGCAGAGTGGTCCTTCTCAAACTGCACCTCTCTGACAAAGCTTGAGATACCCGGCAGTGTCAAAACAGTCGGGCAATGGGCATTTACCGATTGTGTGTCGATAACCGATATTGTTCTTTCTGAGGGTATTGAAAAGCTTGACAACTGCGCGTTTTACGGCTGTACCGATATCAAGACCATTATCGTACCCTCCACGGTTACAAGCATTGGCGAAATGTGCTTCAGAAGCTGCACCTCTCTTATGATCGTTTCAATACCCGAAACTCTCGAAAGCATTGGCAAGAACGCTTTTATGAACTGCTCACAGGTACTCACCTTCTTCGGAGAGGTCGGCGGTCAATGGGAAACCTATGCCACCGAAAACAGCTTTTATTTTGACTCTATTGAAAATCTCGACCTGACCGAGGGCGATGATCCTCCTGAGGAAACATCGCAAACCGATACTCCCGCCCCTGCTGTTTCTTCTTCCGATTCACCGAATGACAATACATGATAAAATTTTAAAACGGAGGTTATGTGATGAAAAGAATTGTCTCTTCACTGCTTGTGCTGTGTATTCTTTTCCTTTCGGGCGCATATTTGCGCGCCGAGGCACTTGCCTCCGTTTTTGAACATTCCGACAGCTTTCGGGCAAGCGATTATTATATAAGTCTGCTGTCGATAAATTTAACCGGAAAATACCGCGATGATATTGCAGCGGTCGCACTTTCTCAGGTCGGCTACCACGAAGGAAAATCCGCAGGCGATCTCGGCGGCTCATCATCGGGAAAAAATAATTTTACGGAGTATGGCTATAATTTCGGCCTGCCCGGTGACTCCTGGTGCTCTGTCTTTGTCTGGTGGTGCGCCCGTCAGGCAGGCATAAACGAAAGCATAATAAGCAAAACGGAATGGGCAAAGGCTTCTCTCCAGCCCTTTAAAAGCGTTCCTCTCAACCGAGCCTCGAACATAAATGTCGGAGATATCGCATTTGTGGATATGAACTACGGCGATGGGATAGAGGATCACATGGGCATTATAGTCGGCGTTTCCTCGGAGGATATCGTAGTTGTTGAGGGCAACACATCGAATGCGGTAAGAAAACAGACCTATTCTCGTTCCACAGGCATGCGTGAGGACGGAAACGGCAGGCTCTTGTTTATCGGCACTCCCGATTACCGCGGTGAAAACAGCAGGCAGCGAAGCTATGAAACGGTGTTTGTCAGCGCGCCCGGTGCAGATGTTTATTCCTCTATAAGCGGAAGTAAAACCGGCTCGCTCGGCGACGGCAAATATATGCTTCTTGCCTCAGACCCTTCAGGACAATGGCTGCAGATAGTCGCTGCGAACGGCATCGATTCTGTATTTATCCCTGCGAGAAATGCATCACTTTCGGTAAAGGATCTTCCCCCTATCACGGGCTACGACGCATGGAGCACATATCAGACTGCCTCTGCAACGACCACCACCGAGTATATCGCCGCGCCTGTTCAGACCGATCCTTCCGTAACCACCACTGCTCCGACAACCTCTGCCGTTCTTCCCACCACCGCTCCGACCGAGCCCACCCAACCCATCGAGGTGCAGAGCGATCCCGATAACGGCTACACCTCATCCTTCGGAAGCGACTGGATAAAATATGCGGCATACGCTCTTCTCGGCATTCTCGCCATAGCCTTTGTCATTATTATGGCAAGTCTTATGAGCCACAAGGATCCTTCACCGCCAAACGATTATAACAATCAGATGTAATAAAAACACTGCAGTACGATTTTGTATTGCAGTGTTCTGTTGAAAAAGGCTTTTATCTGTGCTACAATCCTTTTATACATCGAATGAGCCGATTCGGAGGAATTGATCATGAAAAAGAAAATCCTGCTGTCACTCGGCCTGTGTGCCGCTGTGTTTGCTTTATTCATTGCTGTTTTTATGCTGTACAGAAATTTTGCGTTCGGAAACAACCCCGAGATCACTCTGAATGCGCTTCAGTCAGCTGCATTTCCCATATTTGGAGCGGTTGCGGCAAGCGCTGTGTGTTTAAGATTTGTTTTGCCGTTCTTTGTTAAAAAAAATGAGAAAAGCGAAGAAGAGAAAGGTCTTCTCCGCCGTTACAGCGACATAGCCGCATGGCTTCTGCTCTCCCTTTCTCTTTCCTCTCTTGCGGCTTCTCCTCTGGCAGGTACTCCCGATTATATCGGCTATGCCGCGCTTTTCGGCGTATTCGCCGCGCTTTTCGCGTTTTTCCCTTTATTCCCTCTTTTGCACCGCTTTGCGGAAAAAGAAGAGCGTCCTCTCTGTTTTTACCTTTGTACTGCGGCAGGCCTTCTTCTCTCTGCCGTTTTTGGCATCGGAATTTACGCGGCAATGTCGGGAATAATATATTCTGTTTCCGCATTTCGCAGGGAATTATTCTCAAAAGGCATCTGCTTATTACTGCTTGCCGCTAACTTTTTATCTCTTCTTGCAGGCGTTATTTCATCCTTTTCCTTTGTATACCTTTTAATGATAAAATAATTTTCTCATATAAATATTTTATTGCTTGACAAAACAGGCAAAGCGTGCTAAAATTCATATCGCTTTGTTGTGCGGATGTAGTTTAGTGGTAGAACTCCAGCCTTCCAAGCTGGTCGTGTGGGTTCGATTCCCATCATCCGCTCCATACCCGAAAGGGTATATTTTGCGCCAATAGCTCAGTTGGATAGAGCAACTGCCTTCTAAGCAGTAGGCCCGGGGTTCGAGTCCCTGTTGGCGCGCCACATACGGTGGGATTAGCTCAGTTGGTTAGAGTGCCAGGTTGTGGCCCTGGAGGTCGTCGGTTCGACTCCGACATCTCACCCCATTTTTAAAGCTTCGGTGCGGTAATCTTTACTTGCCGCACTATTTTACAATATGTGGGATACTGGGGTGTAGCCAAGCGGTAAGGCACCAGACTTTGACTCTGGCATTCGCTGGTTCGAGTCCAGCCATCCCAGCCAAATATGATCCACTAGCTCAGCCGGCAGAGCACTTGACTTTTAATCAAGGTGTCCGGGGTTCGATTCCCCGGTGGATCACCAAAAGGAGCAGATATCTTATGATATCTGCTCCTTTTTTATTTTACTGCGGATTGAAAAATATACTGCACCTTGATATAATCAATTTGCACAGTATGTTTGCGGAGGTGCGAAAAATGATAACCTTAGACCGTTTTGAAGAGCTTGCCGAGGAAGCTGTCGCCGATGTTCCCGAGGAGTTTTTCAATCAGCTCAACGGTGGTATTGTAATAGTTGAAAGAGTAAAAAACCACGAGGACAGTGTCCCCTCTCAGCCCTTGTTTGTCATGGGCGAATACACGCACAACCGCATGATGGGCAGGCATATAATACTTTACTACGGCTCTTTTATGAAGATCTACGGCGATATTTCCGAGGATGCTCTGCGTTCTGTTATCAGGGCGACCATCCTTCATGAATTCACCCATCATCTTGAATCCCTTTCGGGAGAAAGAGATCTTGAAATAGAGGATAAAAAGAGACTCAGCGATTATAAAAGAAGACACAATCGATAATCTATGCAAGGCCTTCTGCTTTTACCGAATCGATTTTTTAACCCACCCTTTACTGCCGAATGCAATAAAGGGTGGGTTTTTCTTACACCAGAACAGAGACTGTGCTTCCGCCTGATTTTTCTTTTTTTACAACGATCTGTCTGTCGATCTCTCTTCTCAATTCCGATACGTGGGATATGATTCCGACAAGGCGGTTGCCCTCTGTCAGACTGTACAGCGCGCGCATGGCCTGCTGCAGTGTATCCTCGTCAAGCGAGCCGAAGCCCTCGTCAACAAACATTGAATCGAGCCTTATGCCACCTGCCGATGCCTGTATTTCCTCGGAAAGTCCAAGCGCAAGCGACAGTGATGCAATAAAGGATTCACCGCCCGACAGGGATTTTACGCTTCGTGTGCTTCCGTTGTAATGGTCTGTCACATCAAGCTCAAGTCCGCTCTGACTTCTCAGGTTTTCTGCCTCTTCGCGGCGTTTCAGCTCATACTTTCCTCCCGACATCTTCATAAGGTGTATGTTTGCGCGCCTGAGTATACGGTCAAAGTAGGTCATCTGTATATAGGTCTCAAGCATGATCTTCTCTTTGCCGCTTATATTGCCGTTTGCGGTGTTTGAAAGGGAATTTACCCATGTCCATTTCTTGTCGAGACGCATCAGCTCATCTGATTTTTTAAGTATATTTTCAAGAACCGTTTCGTTTGTCGAAAGTCTGTGAGTGATCCTTTCCGTTTTGTCGGAAAGCTCATTTCTTCTGACGGTAAGCTCGCTTCTTTCCCTGAGCTTTTCCTCTTCGTCTATACTTTCTCCGTCCGAAAGCAGCTTATTAAGCTGGTCGATCCTTGCGCGAAGCTGAGCAAGAGCTTTGTCGTGCTCCGAATATCTCTTTTCTGCCTCTTCGACAGCTTTTTTTATTTCGAGTCGCTTCTGTGCAATCTCTCCGATCGCATTCTGAGCCTGAGCGCGGCTTTCAAACCTCATTTTTTTCGCAAGCTCACCGCTTTGCTTTACCATTTCTGCCTCGCGCGCCTCTTCGGACGATATTTTCTCCTTCAGCAGAGCTATCTCCTCTGACCTTTTTTCAAGCTCCTCTTCCTTTTTGGGAATAATAGAATCAATATCTGCCTTTTTCTTTACTCTCAGCTCCTCTGTGCCAATCTGCACACTGAGCTTTTCGATCGTTTTGTCGGTTTCTTCTATAAGCCTGTCGGTTTTGCTTACCGCTTCGCTAATATCGCATTCACCGAGCTGCTCCGATATCTTCCTTTTGACAGCCGCTTCGGATATTGTAACATTTCCTCTTATCTCCGCCGCTCTTGCACTTTCGTTATTTGCCTGCTGCTGTGCCCTCTGCGCTGCTTCCTCCGCGCTCTCGACCTGTGCCTGTGTCGGCGCGTTTTCGGATTTTACCGCCTTGCTCGGATGGCAGAGAGAACCGCATACGGGACACGGCTCGCCATCTGTAAGAGACGCTGCCATGATGCCCGCCTGCTCATTATTGAAAGCACGGCGTTTTTCCAAGGCATCGCGGAGAGAGCTGTCGGCTTTTTCCGCAGCTTTTGTGTATCTGTCCTTTGCAAGCCTGTATTCATCACAGAGTCTTTTAAGACTTCCGAGGTCTTTTCGAAGCTCTGCCGCCGCAGCTCTGCGCTGCTCTTCCTTTTCCTTTTCTCTCATCAGGCGCGTCTTTTCTTCCGCGGCATTCTCAAGGATTTTCTGCTCCTCCCTGAGTGAGGCTGTCTGCCCTTTGAGCTCGGCAATTATCTTTTCTGTTCTGTCTCTGTTGTTTATATCGGCCGCAAGTATAGCCCGAAGGTCGTTTATTGCCCTTTTCTTTTCTTCGGCTTCATCGTAAATCGGTAGCTCAGTCTCTATCTGCGAAATTTCCTTCGAAAGCCGTTCTGCTTCATCGTTTTTTTCCTTTGCATTATCAAGCGCCGTTTTCAGAATTTCAAGCTTTGGCTCATTCTCTGCAAGGTATGCCTTTGCACCATCTAGCTCGGCCGAGGTCTTTTTCTGCTCCTGCGCCTTGGTAAGCACAGCGGTGAGATCGTAAAGCTTTTTATCCGCCTGTGCAGCTTCATCTCTGAGGGCTTCCGCAAGCCTTCTGTCCTCGTCAATGAGCCTTTCGAGCAGTCCGACGACTTCCTCTGTCAGCATTTCGCCGTTTTTTGCCTTTTCGACATCTATTGAAAGCGTATTATCCTCATCGCACAGTATGCCGCTTATATACTGAGAAACGCTGTTTTTGGCGTTGTCTCTTTCCTTTCCGACACAGGCAGATTCCGTCTTTACTCTGTCCTGAAAGCCTCTGTATATGCTCGTTTTGAATATTTCACGGAATATTTTCTGCCTGTCCTCCGTTTTTGCAAGCAGCAGCTTTAAAAAATCGCCCTGTGCTATCATTGCGATCTGGCAGAACTGCTCTCTGTTAACGCCCAGAATTTCTTCTATGCATTTTTTCACGGTCTTTGCCTGTGTTTCCGCTCTGCCGTCGGGAAAGATAAGCTGTGCTCCGGCGCTCTGTGACGTATAGCCCTCGCCGCTTTTCTTTTTTCGCATATATTCGGGATTTCTCTTTACGGTATACACCTTTCCTGCGTAGGAAAAGATAAGCTCCACCTCTGTCGGCGTATCATCGTCCGCATACTTCGATCTGAGCATGGATACCTCTCTGCTGTTGCCGCTCGGTTCACCGTAAAGAGCGTATGTTATGGCATCGAATATGGTCGTCTTTCCAGCACCCGTATCTCCTGTGATAAGATAGAGTCCGTTTTCGCCCAGCTTTGAAAGCTCTATTTCATGTTTTTTTGCGTACGGACCAAAGGCTGACACCGTAAGCTTTATAGGTCTCATTTCATACTCTCCTTGATCTTTTCAAATAAATCCTCGGAAAATCTGAGCTGCTCCTCATTCATCGGCTGACCGTTCTGCTTTTCGTAAAATTCACAGAAAAGCTCTATCTCGGATTTTCTCTCCATGTCCTCTGCACCTTCTATGTATGATATGGTGCGGGTTCTTGTATTGTCGTAATCGAGCTTCATAAGGTTAGGATATACTGTCCTCAGCCGCGCTACGGCATCGGGCACATCCTCTTCATCGGTCAGTATTATATGTATATAATCGTCGGTGGCAGTCCCTTCATAATTTGCCTTTAACGTAAGCTCGTCGTATGTACCCTTTATCTCCCTCATATCGTGCCTCGGAACAAGCGGCACCGTTCTGATTTCAACATTTCCCTTTTCCTTCATTTCTACCACGGTGACCGATTTTTCATGATCCTTTTCCGAGAAGGAATATTTCAGCAAGGTTCCGCAATAGCGCACTGTCTCTCTGCCTATGCTCTGAGGGCCGTGGATATGTCCCAGCGCTACATAGTCAAAGTCTTCGAAAACCGACGCATCCACATTATCTGTTCCGCCTACGGAAATATCCTCGGAATCAGACCTTGATGCACCTGTTACAAATTGATGTGTTACAAGTATATTCCGTTTGGTTTTTGTAATATTCATATTGTATATTACAGTTCGTAATGCATCGCTGTAGCTTACGATATCCTCTTCGGGATAAAATCTGCGTACATGGACGGGCTTTATGAACGGGAGCAGATAAAAATCGGCTTCTCCAAATTCATCTGAAAGAGTGATCGGCTCTATACAGCCGTCGAATACCGGCGACAGATGTATCCCTCTGCTGTCCATAAGCCTTCCGCCGAAGGCTATTCTCTCTGCGGAATCGTGATTTCCGCTGATGACAAGCACCTTGAGTCCTCTTGCCGCAAGCCTCACAAGAAAATCGTCAAAAAGCTGTACGGCTTCCGCAGAGGGCACGGACTTGTCGTACACATCACCCGCAATTATAACCGCCTGCGGTTTTTCTTCGTCAATTATATTTATCGTTTTGGTGAGTATATATTCCTGATCCTCTATCATGGAAAATTCGTTGACACGTTTTCCGATGTGCAGATCGGAAAGATGAATAAATTTCATAGAGCTTCTCCTATCTGTACCGATTTTCGGCAATTTACGGATGCTTCTGTTATACTAACATATTCTAAGCCCGATTACAATCTTACAGCCTTGGAATTATCTTACCACAAAGCGTCAAGGATAACAATGCGCCGTTTTACCGCACCGAAATTTCACCTGTTTTTCTCTTGCAACTTTCTCTTTCAGTCTTTATACTGAAAGAGGTATATTTATTTTTTCTGATATTTCTGCGTTTTCACAACAGCAAAAGGAGTATAAAAATGAATGTAAATGATATTCTGTACGGTTTTCAGATCACAAACAGGCGTGAGAGCTCTGAGCTTAACGGCACCTTATGGGAAATGCGTCATATCAAAACAGGCGCGCAGCTTGTATGGCTCGACAACAAGGAAAGCAACATGGTTTTTTCGGTCGCCTTCAAGACTCTTCCTCATGATGACACCGGTGTATTTCATATTTTAGAGCATTCCGTTCTGTGCGGCTCGGACAATTATCCTGTCAAGGAACCCTTCCTTGATCTTCTTAAAAGCTCTATGAACACCTTCCTCAACGCCATGACCTTTTCCGATAAGACTCTTTATCCCGTTTCAAGCCGAAACGAGCAGGATTACCTCAATCTCGCAGGGGTATATCTTGATGCGGTCTTCTTCCCCTCTATTTACAAAAATCCTTCCATATTCCATCAGGAGGGCTGGCATTATGAGCTGAGCGAGGACGATTCTCAGGCTATTTATAAGGGCGTCGTGTTCAACGAAATGAAGGGCGCGGTGTCATCTGTTGACCGTCAGTTAAACTACGGTATCTGCCGCATGCTTTTCCCCGACAACTGCTATCAATATGTATCGGGCGGCGATCCCGAATATATTCCCGAGCTGAGCTATGAGCAGTTTATAACGGCACACAGGGATTTCTACAATCCCACCAACGCCAAGATATATCTTGACGGCAATGTCCCTATTCACAAAATACTCCCCCTTATTTCAGAGGGGTATCTTGACAAATTCGAATATTCTGAGGCAACCCACGAAATAAAGCCGCAGAAGCCTGTATCAGCACGCTCAGAGGTCCGTTATTACGCCATAGGCAAGGACGAGCCTTGCAAAAACAAGACCCAGATGGTTCACGGCAAGATTCTCAGCCATTGGAGCGACAGAAAGAAGACCATGGCGCTTTCCGTTTTGGGTGCATACCTTGCAGACACCAATGAATCACCGCTCAAGCGCGCTGTTCTCGAAAGCGGACTGGCTCAGGATATGAGCATATACGTAGACGACAGTGTTCTGCAGCCTTATTCCGTACTGCATATACGCAACACCGAGTATGAGCATCGCGACGCGCTGTGCGGCATAATTCGCACAACAGCCTCCGAGCTTATTGAAAAAGGCCTTGAAAAGGACGAGCTCAGAGCGATTTTGAGCCAATATGAATTTGCCCTCAGAGAAGAGCAGGAGCCGCGCGGCATAATCCGAAACATCAACGCTCTCAATTCCTGGCTCCACGACGGAGATCCTCTTCTTTATCTTGAGAATGACGCTATACTTGCCGAGCTTCGATATGAGATAGACACAGGCTATTATGAAGCACTGCTGCGCGAGCTGCTGCTTGACAACGAGCATACTGCAGAGCTTTTCCTTGTTCCCTCCAACACAAAGGGCGACGAGGATATGGCAAAAGAGCAGAAAAGGCTTGCCGATGCGCTTTCTGCCCTTAATGAACAGCAAAAACAGGAAATACGGACACAAAATGCCGAGCTTGAAAAATGGCAATGCTCAGCCGACACGCCCGAAGCACTGGCGACACTGCCTGTGCTGTCACTGTCCGATGTCAGTGACAAGCCTGAATGGCTCGATACGGTCTCTTCGGAAAAAGAAGGCGTCAGGGTGCTTTTCCATCCGCTTTCATCAAACGGCGTTGTTCATTTAAATCTTTATTTCTCTGTTGCTGACCAATCTGTCGAAAACCTCCGTATGCTCTCATTTATATCCGAGCTTTTTGGCGAACTGCCCACCGCAAAGTACACCGCCGCACAGCTGCAGCGAATGATCAAGCAGTATATCGGCACCGTTGATTACAGTATAAAAGCCTTCCCCGTAAAGGGAAGCAGCACCTCCTGCAAGCCTTACTTTGTTGTATCACTCGGCGTTCTGGAGGTTTATATCAAAGAGGCCTGCTCACTTATATGCGAGATACTTAAAGAAACGGATTACACCTGCGATGCTCAGATACGCGAGCTGCTGCTTCAGCGCATTGAAAGCTATAACCGCAGATTTATCTCAGAGGGGCACAGCTATGCGGTAAAACGCGCTCAGTCGAACTTTTCCGCCTCTGCTTTTATTTCGGAGAATGTGAGCGGATATGATTATTTCTGTTATCTCAGGCAGTTTAAGGACGATTTTGAAAAGCAGCTCTTGTCTCTGCGCACCTTTGCCCAAAACATCCCTTCTCAGATATTCGGCACACACAGACTGCTCATTTCCGAAACCGCCCTCGCTCCCCATTCCGAGCTCTGTATATTCATCGATGAGCTCAGATCAGAGCTTGACAGGCTCGGCATCGACACAATGACCGTTGATATCGGCGGTCAGCCAAAAAGAGAAGCGATACTGATTCCTTCGGCTGTTTCCTACGCCGCCTTCTGCGGAAATTTAAATCATTACGGAAAAAGCTTCGACGGAAGTCTCCCTGTGCTTTCGACCATTCTCAGCTTTGGGTATCTCTGGAGTGAGATCCGCGTTCGCGGCGGTGCCTACGGCTGCGGCTTTAAGGCGAGCGAATCAGGTGAGCTTCTGTTCTATTCCTACAGAGACCCATCTCCTCTGCGTTCACTGCAGATATACCGTGATACCGCTGAGTTTATCCGCAGATTTGTCTCAGATGACGAGGGGATAGAAAAGTATATCATAAGCACCATTTCTTCCGCAGAGCCTCTTATGGCTCCCTCAAAGCGCGGCCAACTGGCTGACAATAACTTCCTCTGCGATATAAGCTATGAGGATAAGGTGCGTATACGCGAGCAGATGCTCTCACTTAAAAAGGACGACCTGCTCCTGCTCTGCGAGCTGTTTGAGCAGATGGCAGACGGAAACGCTGTCTGCATATTCGGCAGTGAGGCTGCTCTTTCCGAGGAGAAGGATTCCTTTACCGTTTTCTCTTTGTAAAATCGTTTGTCATGCAAAAAGACCGTATCAAAGGCTTACGCCTTTGATACGGTCTTTGTTTCATTCAATGTCTATCTGCGCGGTTTTTGATCGACGGCAAATCAATAGTTGTCGTTTTCGCCGCGTGTCTTGATCATGTTTATGAGCCACTTACCGGTTTCGGAATAATCGTCCTCGGTAAAGCCGTTGTACTTGGGAACGCTGAATCTGATAGCAGAGGATGCTTCGCCGACCTTGGAGTAAGACCACATGCAGTGGGAGATCTTCTCACGCTCCAAGAGGTCGATCCACTTGTCAGCCTCTTCGATATCGATGGGGAATCCGCCGCTTGATGCAGAGATGCCGTACTCGGTAACGAAGATGGGCAGGTTGTTCTTGCTTGCATTCTCAACTATGTTGCGCCAATCATCCTTATGGGATGCAGCATAGAAGTGGAATGTATACATGATGTTGTCAAAATCGAGCGGATCTGCCATTACAGCATTGAGATCCTTGGACCAATCGGGGTTGCCGACGATTATGACCGCATTGGGATCCTTTTCGCGGATGATGGGGATGATGGTCTCGGCATACTTCTTTACAGGTGCCCAGTCCACGCCGTTGGGCTCGTTGCAGATTTCATATATGACGTTATTGTAGTCACAGTACTTTTCTGCCATTTCGCCGAAGAATTCCTTTGCATCTTCAATGTAGATGTTGGGGTCGCCGTCGCTGAGGATATGCCAGTCGATAAGAGCATACATGTCGTGCTTCTTTGCAGTCTCAACGCCCTTATGGATTGCTTCCTTATGACGTACCTTATCACCATCGGTGCAGTAACCGACGATACCGACACCGTAGGTGTACATTGCAAGTCTGAATACGTTGACACCTGTATCCTGTGCAAGCTCACTGAAAAGCTGATCGTTCAGGAAAGACTCTGCTGTAACAAGACCATAGGAGCTTACGCCGCGAAGAATTACGGGCTCGCCCTTTTCAGAGCAAAGCTTGCCGTTGATTACCTGAAGTGCTCCGCAGTTGGAGGGACGTGCTCTTCCGTCTGCATAAACATTGGGGACATCAGCTTCCTGCTCGGGATCGGTGCCTACGTTCACTGTGCTGTCGGAAACTGCGCTGTTTTCATTCCCGGAGGGCTGTTCCTGCTTTGCACAGCCGGCAAATACCGAGAACAAAAGAATCACTGCCAGAAGAATGCTTAATGTTCTTTTCATAAAAATAGATCCTCCCTGATTAGTTTTATCGGCAAAAGCCAATAGAGAATTTTGCCGCATAAGCTTTCAGCCATTACGGCCTATGGTAGTTTAAATAATAACATACGAAACTGGAAATATCAAGAAATAATTTGTCTTTTTCTTTATCCTTTGTACAAGCGCATAAATCCACCCGTTTTTTGCTGTGTTTTTGCGCTCTGAAACAGCTATTTCAAGCCGATCTGCAATTTGTTTTTCTTTCGCCCGCACCCTTTGCCGCGAAATAATTATCAAAAAATGGCAATGTTGATGTTGTAAAATTGAGAATTATATATTACACTGTATTTTGGATAGATTTACAGATGAAAGGTCTGAGCTGCACCGCTCATACGAAAAGCGGCAAAAGCTCGGGGGCTTTCATCAAAAAATAATTACAGGCGATACGCCGGAAAGAGAAACAACAATGAAAAAATGGACCAGAACTAATTTTCAGCCAAATCTTCCTCTTGAGCCTGGCAGATATGTCACGGCATGCGAGGAACACATCGCACTCTCAAAAAAAGCCGCCGGAGAAGGCATGGTGCTTCTCAAAAACGAAAAGGGACTGCTCCCCCTCAGCCTCGGCAGTAAAGTCGCGCTGTTCGGCAAGGGCAGCTTTGACTATGTAAAGGGCGGCGGCGGAAGCGGCGATGTTACCACCGCTTATGTACGCAGTATTTATGACGGCATCAAGGCGCTTGGAGACGAGATATCGGTCTATGAGCCGCTTGCTGATTATTACAGAGAATATGTACAGGAGCAGTATGACGACGGTGCTCAGCCGGGTATGATATCAGAGCCTTCCCTGACCGATGAACAGGTCAGAGGCGCGAGAGCCTTTGCCGATACGGCAATAATCGTGCTCAGCCGCTTTTCCGGCGAGGGCTGGGATCGCTCCAGCGTTGAATGCAACTGGGAAAACATACCGTGGGTAACGGGACAGACCATGCCGAGCACCTCTGCAAGGGTGTTCCCTGACGGAGATTTTTATCTCACACGCGAGGAAAAGGAAATGATCGGTCAGGTAGAGGCGCAGTTTGATAAAATTATCGCTGTACTCAATATCGGCGGAATCATAGACACCTCATGGATAAAGAACAGCAATGCCATCTCCTCTGCCCTTATCGCATGGCAGGGCGGTATGGAGGGCGGACTTGCCGCCGCCGAGATACTCACAGGAAAGGTCAATCCGTCGGGCAAGCTCACCGATACCTTTACTTCGAAAATAGAGGATTATCCGTCCACCGATAATTTCCACGAATCCTTCGATTTTGTCGATTACACAGATGATATTTATGTCGGCTACAGATATTTTGAGACCGTTTCGGGTGCAGCGGAAAAGGTCTGCTATCCGTTCGGCTTCGGCCTTTCATACACGAAATTTTCTTTGGAGGAACATACTGCATGGGAGGCAGACGGCTCTGTAAATGTGTCTGTAAAGGTTACAAACATCGGCGAGTGCGCCGGCAAAGAGGTAGTTCAGGTCTATGTCGCCGCCCCTCAGGGACTTCTCAAGAAGCCTGCAAAGGAGCTGAAGGCATTTGCAAAAACCTCACTTCTGCAGCCCGGTCAGTCACAGCTTGTTACAATGTCTTTCCCGAGGGCATCAATGGCTTCCTTTGATGATCTCGGCAAAATTGCAAAATCCGCTTACGTTCTCGAAAAGGGCCGCTATGAAATTTACGTCGGAGTCAGCGTAAGAGATGTGGTCAAAACCGATTTTGCAGTGATCGTTGAAAATGACGAAGTGACAGAGCAGCTTTCCGCAAAGCTTACTCCGACCTCTCTTAAAAAGCGTATGCTGTCAGACGGAAGCTTTGAAGAGCTTCCCGTTTCCGAGCCTCACGATTTAAATGAGTGCGCTTTTGAGAAAATGAAGCCCGGCTCGGAGGAAGCGATTGCTCCTGAGATCAGAGGTCATGCCGGATATCTGGCAAAGTGCTCTCTGACCGAGGGCGTTATTGCTCTGATAGATGTCGCAGAGGGAAAAGCCACTCTTGATGAATTTATCGCTCAGCTCAGCGACGACGAGCTGATATATATGCTTGGCGGACAGCCTAACACCGGTGTTGCAAACACCTTCGGCTTCGGCAATCTGCCCGATTACGGCGTTCCCAACGTTATGACCGCCGACGGCCCTGCCGGCGTAAGAATAAAGGAAGAATGCGGCGTATGCACCACCGCATGGCCCTGTGCAACCCTGCTCGCCGCCACATGGGATCCCGAGCTTGTCGAAATGGTAGGTGCGGCAGGCGGAAAAGAGCTGAAGGAAAACAACCTTGCAGTATGGCTGACTCCTGCGATCAACATACACCGCAATCCGCTGTGCGGCAGAAACTTTGAATATTATTCCGAGGATCCTTATGTAACGGGAAAAATCGCCGCTGCCATGGTATCGGGCATACAGTCTCAGGGCGTAGGCGCAACCGTCAAGCACTTTGCATGCAACAACAAGGAAACCAACCGTAAGCACAGCGATTCAAGAGTTTCCGAAAGAGCTCTCAGAGAGATATATCTGAAGGGCTTTGAAATGGCGGTAAAGGAATCAGACCCATGGGTAATAATGTCTTCCTACAACGCCATTAACGGCCGCCGTGCCTCCGAAAGCAGAGAGCTTCTTGAGGATATTCTGCGCGGCGAATGGGGCTTTAACGGCGTTGTTACCACCGACTGGTGGACAAGAGGCGAGCATTACAAGGAGATCAAAGCCGGCAATGACATAAAAATGGCCTGCGGATTCCCCGCACGCGTTAAAAAGGCCATGGAGATCGGTGTTCTTACAAGAGACGATCTTACGGTATGCGTCAGACGTGTGCTTGAGCTTATACTCAAGCTTGATTGACGAAACAGGTACGTACATTCAGACAGCAGCGGAAGCTTTTCCTCTGCTGTCTTTTTGTCCCGATTTTTTCTGCTTCTATTGTTGTGTTTTGCATCGGATGATGCTACGATTATAAAACAGGCACGGCTATAAACGGCAAACTGTAAATAAAACACACAGGAGGTATATGTAATGGGAATTTTTGACACGCACAAAAATGACAGTGCCGACTCGGAGGATTTCATGCTGACTATCGAGCAGACCGACGCCATAATGGAGCGTCTCAACAAGCTGACCTCGCGCAGTGCATTCCGTCTTAGGCCCGATTCGATCCGCACTCCCACTCTGTTTGACAGCAAATTCGGAGGCTTGCCATATTGGGACAAAAGCATTGAGTATCCTACTGATAACAACGGTGAAAAGCTGATGCTTCTCGCTCAGATCAACCTTGAGGATACAGGCGAAAACGATCTGCTGCCGAGCTGCGGACTGCTTCAGTTCTTTATTCGCCGGGATGATGATCTGTACGGATGTAATTTCAATGACGGAACAAAAGCCGACGGTTTTCGTGTCGTGTGGCATGAAAAAATTGATAAGAGCATAACCGAAGAGGATGTACGAAGCATGGGTATCCCCTCCTCTGCCAAAACAGAAACCTGTGATGTCCTGACTCCTATCACAGGCGAGATTGCCCTGAACATAGAAGCCACTGATGTGTCTATGGGTATGGAGGTATATGATTTTGAAGAGCTCTTCCTGAACACCGCAAAAGAGCTTGGTATTGATATACCCGAGGATGAATCGGTATTTCTGATAATTCCCGATGAATGGCACAATGAACATCCAAACCCGAATATCGGACACTGGATTCTCGGATATCCCTACTTTACCCAGTTTGATCCGCGATACACAGATAATCTGCAAAGATTTGACACACTGCTTTTGCAGATCGACTCGGATTTTACAAAGGGCAGAAGCTGCGAGATCATGTGGGGCGACGCAGGAGTGGGCTCTTTCTTCATAAATTCGGACGATTTGAAAAACAAGAATTTTTCATGCGTGCTGTACACATGGGACTGCAGCTGAGAATCGCACCGCACCGTTTTTAATACATCTGAAAAGGAGCATCATCATGCTTGGACATCTCGGCTTTTCATACGTGGGATTGATATTTCTGCTCATGCTTTTTATCCCCAATATTATCTGGTCAAAGAATATGCCCGAAGGGTACACTTCGGAAAACGAAAACAAGCTGCTCGCTTTTCTCGAGCGCTTGGGCGAAGCTGTGACAACCTGCTGTGCCCTCTGTTTTTCCGATTTTAATCCCCACGGCCGTTCTCCTTGGCTGTTATGGCTTGCGGCGGCTTTTGCCGCAATGGTGCTTTATGAGGTGTGGTGGATACGCTATTTTAAAAGCGATCGGAAGCTGAACGATTTTTACAGCAGTGTTTTAGGCATTCCCGTAGCCGGTGCAACCCTGCCTGTTATAGCCTTTTTCCTTCTTGGAATATACGGCAGGGTTATATGGATGCTTATCGGCTGTGTGATACTTGCGATAGGTCATATCGGTATACATTTGCAGCATTATAAAGAGCTGTCAACAGTCTCGTCAAAGGTGAACATCGATGACAAAGGGGTAGTCTGAAAGCTGTTTTGCCATGTGATTTTCAAATCCCCTTCACTCTTCTCATCAGAGGGAGGCATTAGGGGGATTCTTTAACAGTCTGAAATCAGGGAGAGGAATGATCCTCTCCCTGATTTTTTGCAGTAAAAGCATTGTTCCGCACTATCTTAATATCTGCTCACGTCAAAAGCCATTGCTGTCTGACACTGACCGAACAGTCAAGTTCGTTCAACGACGCGGTTATAGAAATCTCTGAAAATAATGATATACTTAAGGCAGAAAAAAGAAAGGCGGAAGATATAATGAATATTAACATTGGTACAAAAATCAAAACCATGCGCCTTGCCTCCTCCATGACTCAAGAGCAGCTTGCAAACCGTCTTGGAGTTTCGGCGCAGGCGGTTTCAAAATGGGAATCAGGCACAAATATGCCTGATATTCAGATCCTGCCCGAGCTTTCTGTGATCTTCGGTGTGAGCATTGATTCTCTCTTTGATATGACCGACGAGAGCAAGCTGGAACGGGTTGAGAATATGCTCGACAGCGTAAGATTCCTCTCCGAAGAGGATTTCAAAAATGCAGAGCAGTATCTTAAGGACTGTATGAGCAAGGAGGATTCGCAGAGCAAAGCGACTCTTCTGCTTGCCATGCTCTATAACAAACGCGCCGACGAGTATCACGAGCTTGCTTCCCCTCTGGCGCGAAAGGCTCTTACTCTCCTTCCCGGAAGAAAAGAGGCTCACAATGCCATTTTTGATGCAGAGAACGGCCCTTATCAGGATTGGAATTTTATCAATCACCACTCTCTTATCGACTTCTATAAGCAGGTGGTCCAGAGCCATCCCGAGGATATCCGCGGCTATTTTTGGCTGCTTGATCTTCTGATAGCGGACGGACGCACAAAGGAAGCGAGAGCGTACGCCGAAGCCATGAAGCAATTGGAGCATTCCTACCACTACGAAATGTATATGGGCAACATCTGCAAGGCGGAATGTGACCTGCCCAATGCGCTTGATTGGTGGCAAAAGATGACCGAACACAGTCCCGAAAAATGGATAGTCTGGGCAGAGTATGCCGATTGTATGGTAAAGCTCTGCCGATATGAAGAAGCGATACTTGCCTATAAAAAGGCGATGCCCATGCGCCCAAAGCCGCGATTCTGTGATTGCGAGCAGGCTGTCTCGCACATTTATGAAATTATGGGCAACTATCCTGCGGCAATCGAAATGAACCGTCAGGCGCTGCAGCTTATTCGCGAGGATTGGACGACCGAGGGCGAAAGCGTTGATTTCTTCTGTCGAGAGATACGCCGTCTGGAGGAATTGATGAAGTAATATATAAAAGACAACTGCAGGATAGCGCAGCTTATCCTGCAGTTGTCTTTTTTTCGTCCATTGCAAAAAACTCTTGACAGCTAATTGTAATTAGCTTATAATCAGGCTAACGACAATTAGCCTGATGTCTTTGGCTGTAAATTTCGATGCTGTGGAGATGATTTGTTTGGACACAAAAAGAAAAATTCTGGATGCTGCGCTGACTTTGTTTTCGGAAAACGGCTACACAAATGTCTTTGTCGCGCAGATCGCCGAGGCAGTAGGAATCAAGGCGCCGTCGCTTTACAAGCACTACAAAAGCAAGCGTGATATTTTTAACGCCATTCTCGACGAAATGAAAGAAAGCTACGATGCAAACGCAAGCTTAAACGGCATGAACGGCAACGATGCAAACGCTGACGCAATGATATTTTCAAAGGTATCAGAGGATGAGCTTGTAAAAATGGGGCTTGGACTGTTCTCCTACTTTCTTCATGACGAATACACTCAGAAGTTCCGCAAGATGCTGACGATAGAGCAATATCACAACGGCGAGCTCGCACAGCTTTTTACTCGACAGTATGCAGATGAACCGTTGTCATATCAGGCGGCTTTATTTTCTATGCTGTGCGCCGACGGAACACTGAAAACCGCAGATACCGATGTAATGGCACTGCAGTTTTACGCGCCGATAAACCTGATGCTTTCACTGTGCGACCGTCACCCGGAAAGAGAACCTTCGGTGACTGCTTTGCTTGAACGACATATACGTCAATTCAGTCGGCTATACAGAAAGGATGTTTAATAATGAAAATAGTACTTATTCACGGACAAAACCACAAGGGAAGCTCCTACAATATCGGACGAATACTCGCAGACAAGATCACTGCGGAAAAGGAAATAACCGAATTTTTTCTGCCAAAGGATCTTGATCACTTCTGCCTCGGCTGTTACAAATGCATTGACGGTGACGAGAACTGCCCGTTCTATGACGAAAAGAAAATAATAATGGCTGCGGTCGAAAAAGCCGATCTGCTGATATTTACCACACCGACCTATTGCATGAGAGCTTCCGCTCCGATGAAATCATTTATCGATCTGACATTTACATGGTGGATGGTTCACAGACCAAGAGCCTGTATGTTCTCAAAAAATGCCGTTGTAATTTCTGCCGCTGCAGGCAGGGGAACCAAAACCGCCATAGAAGATGTGGCAAATGCTCTTTTCTATATGGGCGTGCCGCAGATAGAAAAATACGGCATTGCGGTGCAGGCTATGAACTGGGATTCGGTCGCTCCGAAGAAAAAAGCAAAAATAGAAAAGGATGTCTCAAAGCTTGCTGTGAAGCTGTCCGATACAGGCAGACCCTCAGTAGGTCTTAAAACCCGCTTTATGTTCGGAATAATGAGAATGATGCAGAAAAACGGCATGGGTTCTTCGGTGACAGAAAAGGAATATTGGCAGGAAAACGGCTGGCTCGGCCGAAAGCGCCCCTGGAAATAAAGGAATATATCCGTTTCTTCGCCTTCTCCGAGGCGCATGGCCGCAGATACGCTTTATGCGGCATATTTTAATCATAACAAAACGGCACCGAGGAAAACCTCGGTGCCGTTACGGCTGATATAAAGAATTTTTCTGTCAGACCTTATAATATGCATACTCTGCCACGATTTTAAACCCGATCTTTTCCGCTGTCGCTCTTGAACCGATGTTTGACGCTTCGCAATCCCACACCGGTTCTTTTCCGATGCTCAGAGCATACGCCGCCATCTTCTTCGCCACAACAGCTGCAAGCCCTTTTCGGCGGTGCTCTTCCCTTGTCTCAATGCCTATATCCACCTGATTGCTGCTGACTGCCGCAGAAAAGGCTGCCGCCGCGGCCTCTCCGCCTTGCATCAGACAATACCCCTTCCCTTTTGTCATAAAATCTTCTGCACTGCTCCAGAAGCTCGAAGGCACGATCTTTCCCTTGATTTCAGAAAACAGCTTTTCATCTATCTCTTTCAGCTCATATCCTTCCGGGATTTCTCCTTCCGGTTTCAGTTCTTTTAAACGAAAACCATATCGCGGATGTATCTCCACATCTTCCTTTTTCTGAAAATAGCTTGCTGTTTGCTCATCTTTTATCTCCAGCACAAAGCGTCTCGGATTTTTTCCGCTCTCATTTTTCATAAGTGCATATATTTCATCCAATTCCTCTTTCTTCGGCTGTCCCGTCAGATAAGCAAATCCGCTCACATGCCAGAACAATGCATACTGCGGCGCATTCAAATCATCTGTGTAGATGTCTCCGCTCTGCACTCCTTCTGCCACCGACATCGGATAAACTGTATTGCAGGTGTTCGCTTTTGCTAATTCTATAAAGTCAGAGTATTGTTCTCTTTTTACCTTTTGCATAACCTTCTCATTCCTCATTCAGTTTAACAATGCAGCCATTTTAAGGCTGTAATAAAGCTTTGCAAATTCTGATTTTCTGCAGCTTAATAAATTCATTATATCACTTGCCCATGCACAACACAACAGCCAGATCCTGCGCGAGATGCATAAGCTGCGTCAAAATCAATTTCATTTACCTCTTATATTACTTTTACCATGAAAAGGCAGGGATTCTCCTCGTCCCAGAAGTTTGTGAATACCTCAAGCGGATAAAACCCTTCCTTTTTGTAAAATGCTCTGGTCACGTTATAAGGCTCATATTCGGCCGATTCATCCAGTGTTTTGACAGTAAGAAACTTATAGCCGTTATCCATGCAATAATCAGTGCAGATCTCCATAAGCCGATGACCTATTCCGTGTCGGTGATATTCCTTCAATATGCCGAGGGTGTAAATGTCCGCAGTGTATTTATTGTGTATCTTCAGTACGGAAAGTCCAACAGCCTCGCCATCGCAGAATGCTGCAAAAAAGGGATAATTACGGTGTATCAACGACTTTTCGGCAATATCTTCAGGGGGCGAGAACCATTCGGGCAGGGCGTTCATTATTTTCAGAGTTATTTCTGTTTTATCATCGGGATTTTCGATTTTTCTGAAATTTATCATTAAAAATTCTCCTCTTATTTATTTGACAAGGCACAAAAAAAGGGCCACAGATATTACTCTGCAGCCTTAGATAGACTATTTTTATACAAAGCAAAAATCATTTATGACATCAAAACAAAGACCGCATTGCAGCCTGTTGTTTTTGTATTCACTTATGATTTATTGCTCTTTCCGTCTATTTTCCCGTTGGTAACCAACGGTACGATAATCGGGCAAACCACATCCCTTATTAAATGTTGCCTTGTCGTCCGTATTGTATCACGTCACTGTAAAGCATACAAGTACTTTTCGCAAAAATAGTGCCTACAGAAATAAAAACAAATAATGACTTTTACTGATTTATAGATGTTAACACAGGAAAACACAGCATTTTTATTTTTTATGTCGTCTGATAAGTTTCGATTTACACCCGATTTTTCCAATGCCGGTAAGGGTACAAAAGCCACCTGAACGACGCATTTTTTAACCTGTTTTTCACTCGCCTTAAAGATATTTTCAGCCGCAAAATGCAAAGTCAGACCAATGTGCAAACACAGCCGCAGAGCAAAATGCTCTGCGGCTGTTCTGTATTCTGCCTCTAAATATCCTGCGGCCATTCGCCGTAAAACCATATATCTGTACCGTAGGTAAAATCATCGTCGAAATTATCCTCTCGGTAGCCCTTTTCGGGCAAGGCTGTTGTGATGTTTCTCTCCTTTGCAAAGGAGCCCTTCTCAAGGGGAGTCCATTTCTGATACTTGCTGTTCCGATCCCAGAATGTGGAGTAGTACCACTCATCATAAAAGATGATTATCTGAGAGTTCCTGACATCAGGAGAGGTAATTGCGGCAACCACCTTGCAGAAGGGCAGATCCTTGGGCTTTTTGGCAATGAATTCCTCGGTTTTCTCAAGCCATTTTCTGCAAAAGGCAGTCTTTATCTTTCCTGAGGTTTTGGACATGGCAAGCCATACGCCGCAAGGGACGTGAAAATGCTCCTCCTCTTCGTCTGTGTGCTGGAACGGCTCGAAGGTTTCAAGCCATCGAAGGAGCCTTTTGTATTTTCTCTGCTGCCCTCTTGTCTTTTTAGTAGTATACATATCCGTCTCCTTTTCACTGCTCTATGTATGTAAATCTTTTAATTTTCTCGCCGCCTGTTTCCACTTCCTCGTCCCACATGTATGCAGGACGCACCCAAAGTCCGTGCTCACCGTACAGCGCACGATAAACGACCATCGGCTCAAGGGTTTCGGAGTGGCACGCAATACCGATGACCTCATACATATTTCCTTTATAGTGGCGGTAAATACCGGTTTTAATGTCGCTCATAATTTATCCTCCGTGCTTTTCAATTTTTCTGTATGTTATCGAAAAAATCGATAATCATCTGCATTACATCGTCATCGTGCTCCATATACAGCTCTTTGTCTATACCCGTTTCATGTGTGTTTTCCTGATAGGCAAGAGCTTCGTCAGTCAGAAAATAATCGTAATGCCCGTTATGGTTTTCTTCGTCCATAAGGATAAAGGTGCAATTCGGATTGGTTATTTCTTTTTTACGGCGGTAAATTAGGCTTGTGCCGCCGTAAAATGAATCCTCCTGCGCACTTATGACCAACACCGGCACATCGGTGCTGTTTATTCCGTCCACAGCGGACAAAGTCTTATCGTCGCCATATTTTATGCTTATAAAAAGGCTGTTGAAAGGTTTGATAACGGGATATAAAAAGCCTGTGTATTTGCTGATGGAATACTGCCACTGCTCCTCTGCTGTATCGAATCCCGAGGCAGATAGACCGCCTGTACATTGTGACCCTTTGCGAGTACAGCTGTCACCGCATAACCGCCAAGACTGTGTCCGAAAAGATATACATCGGTATCTGTAAATAAATCACTGCTTTTTATGTAATCGAGCAATGCATCAAGGTCATATACCGCTTGCGTATATCCGCCGAAAGCCTTGCCGCCGCTTGTGTAGCAGCCTGTGTAATCAAAGCAGATGACCTGATACCCTGCATCGACGAAGTATCGGATTTCATACAGCTTGATGTCGTTTGTGTCAGTATGCCCCGGAGCAGCGACGATAAGTCCTTTGTTGTTTTTCTCTCCGTAAAGATATGCAGAAAGAGTATTTTCTCCCGATTCAAAATGAAGCGTTTTCCTCGGATATTCACTCTTTACATCGTCGTATGTAAGATAGCGGTCAGAAAAATATGTATCATAATCATATCTGCCCATAACCACGCTGTGTATGATTGCAATGATAGCAGGGCAGATAATGCAGAGTGCAAGAAGTGCACATACTGCCGCAATCAGTATTTTCTTCATTTTATTTCTCATCTCAGTCTGATTCCTCCGACGAATTTTATCAACTATAATTTAATTATACCGTACTATAAACACTATATCAAACTTATAGTCCATCGAAATGGCAGTCATTCCGAGTCGGCGGTGTGGAAGTTTTCTGTCGTGACCGGCATCAGCAACCGACCATTGCACAATACAACCTTGATTTTCACAAATATGTTGTGTATAATTTAAATCGGCGATAATCTTGAATATGCTTCTGACAACGATTTTGCAGGAGAATCAGAGGTAATGATAAAATCATTATAGGAAGAACTGACAATCGCAGGTCTATTAAATCCCGGAGCAGAAAGGCACAAAACTATGGCGCTTAAGTCCGCTGAGACTTTTCAATATGTTTAAATAAATAGAAAGTGAAGGTAATTATTTATGAAAAAAACTGTACTGATACTTATGCTGGCACTCGTTATTCTTACGGCGGGATTTGCCGCAGGCTGCACAAATGAAGCACCGGACGCAAATATAAATCAGGAGAAAACAGTGACGGAACAGAATAATACCGTGAACAACGAAGCCATAGACGAATACCTTGCATCCGTCAAGGTACAGTCCGATGCCATCAATACATCTTTTGAGAATGATCCCCTGACACAGACAGAGCTGAATATCAAGTCAACAGAACTTGCCGAGCTTTGGGACGGTGCTTTGAATTATATGCTTGATGCACTGAAGACTCGCCTGTCCGAAGACGAATACTCAAAGCTGCAGGACGATCAGATTGTGTGGGCTGCAGAAAGAGACAAGGCCGTTACAGAAGCCGGAGCTGAGTTTGAAGGCGGCTCTCTTTACTCATTTGTCGTCAACACAGAGGCTGCACGCATTACAGAGAAACGTGTTAACGAGCTTTATGAAATGCTCAAGTAAATTTTGAGCAAATATATTACGCCGACAGATTTTTTCTGTCGGCGTTTTCTTTTATTCTTCAGCAAATGGAATATTATTTTCTTTTGCATAGGCTTCGGCACAGCTGCCTTTCGGTGCACTAATTGTCATGCTTTCACTGCTGAATGCGTTGCAGCCGATACTCATCACACTGGCGGGAATTACTACACTCTCAAGATCTTCCTGAAAAGCAAATGCTTCTTCCCCTATTTTTGTAACACCTTCGGGAATTACAATGTCAATATTGTCTCCACTATAATGGTATAAGACACTTCGGATGATGACAAAGCCGTCTTCATCTGCAAGCTCATCGCAACAGCCAAACGCTCCCTCCCCTATGGTTATCACGCTGTCAGGGATAGTAACTTTTAAGCTCTCACAGCCCCAGAATGCGCTATCGCCAATTTCAGTTGTACTGTCGGGAATATTGATATGTGTAAGCGAAACGCAGCCGAAGAATGCTTTTTCGCCGAAACTTGTCACACCGTCAGGGGCAGTAACAATTTCGATATCTTCACGACCAGAAAATGCTCCTTCTCCGATTTTGACAACCCCTTCGGGAATGATTACTTCTTCATCATCGCCAACATACTCTTTCAGTACACCATTTTTAATTATAAAATCATCCGTATTGCTCATATGTAAAACATCCTTACGTTGATATATTTATTATACACTTCCCATGTGCTGAAATCAATTTTTAATGAAAAAACAGCACTTACCAGTTATCGTAATGTATCCGCTCCGAGAGAGAATAATCCTTCTGCTTCGCTCTCTGTGCGTTCTCCTGAGGCTTGCCGACAGCGATAAACACGGTGCGAGATAATTCTTTGGATAGCCGAGAACTTCCTGCGACCATTCGCCCTCGCTGCCGAGTGGTATTCTCAGTGTGCAGGCAAATCCTTCTGCGACTGCGGCAAGCAGAAGTCGGAGGCCA
>JAZSNH010000095.1:0-15897 GCA_045536305.1 Acutalibacteraceae bacterium | reverse complement strand
CTATCTTATCACAAGGAGGATATTTCTCTTTCTAAAGATTTCTTTACCAACCCCCAGTTTAACTGGGGGTTTATGTTTTGCCTTTTCGGCACCCAAAGAAGCCACAAATCGCATGATTGTGCGGTTTGTGGCTTCTTTTTGTTGATTCTGAAAACGCCAGTAAAGTATCGTACTTGCAACTTTTTTTGGGGAATTTCCGAGAAGTTTTTAAAAAATACTAGTCAAATGACTATCTTTAAGTGGATTTTGAGATGTATAAACGAGCAGTGCTGTAAGGATAGCCCGGGGAGGTTGCATGCCATAGACGAAAAACATTAGTAAAAATGATTGATTCTGTCAGAAGAAAATAGTATTGCCATGCTTTAGCTGTTATGAAGAACCGGTTGATTTTCAATGTTGAGTTGTTGTATTATTAGGATACAGGCATAAAAGAAGCTCAACCAAGCTGAAAGAGTCTGCATGATCGATAAATAATAAGATTGCATTTGAAAATAAACATAACGGGAGAAAATAAAATGAAAGTCATAAATGTATACAGTCAATATTTTAACGCACACTGCATTTACAACAGCGATGAGCGCAGAGCCGCACTTGTAAATTTCACCGCAACCTCCGACGAAGGATATATAAAATATGAGGCGAGTGTTACATTCTTCCCATTTAAGGACCCGACAGATTTTGCGGTGACCTATGATGCCTGCCTGAGTAAAGAGCTTTATAATAAAAAGGGCCGCCGCTCCAAAAAGCGTGAAGCAGATATGCTCGACGAATTCAGAGGTCACATAGATGAGCTTTCGGCACAGCTTGGCGGTGAGGTCTTCTGGGAAAAGCCTCTCAGAGATGCAAAATATGCATAAGTGTTTTCATCGTACGGTTTTGTTAATGAAGCAGGCTGATTTTCTGCAAGGTTGAGTCTGCAAGACTAAAAATTTACGCCGTTTTGTTGCCAAATGCTTTAAAATGTGGTTTAAATTATTGTAATAATGTATCAGGAGGGGGTTTTGCTTTGAAAAGGATATTTTCTTGCATATTAGCAGCCGTATTTATGATGATCATTCTTTCTGCCTGTGATTTTAATATTCCTGAGGAAGAGAATACCGGCGCAGTAAAGGAATATGAGCCTTACTATGTATACGAAAAATACACATCGAAGGAATTGGAAAAGGCAGCGGAGCGTTTGTTTGACACCGATTTTTCAATAACTGAGGAATACGAGCCTTTGGAATTCGATGAAACTCAATGCACGGTTTATACTCTGCACTCCGAGTCTATGCCATTTGATATTCATATCTATTCCGATTATTCTGACTATGGTTACGGAGCTGATGAGGGTGTGCAGTATTATTATCCTCACGCAAGGTGCAATTACTACGAGCGCATGATGAGCTACAAGCGTGATGCGGCTGCTCAGGTAGCTGAATTCTACGGTCTTGATGTAACTGTTTCAGGGCAGGATGCAGTTGTCACAGTATCAAGCTATGACCAACTCAGCAACGTCTATAAGTACCTTGAAAAGACAAACGAGCTGTATAACTTTCAGGTGATTGAAGAAGAGCTTACAGGTCTTCTCAGGGATATTCGAACAAGACCAACGCTTAGCGTTTGTCTTGACGAAAAGGTTTTCGGAAGAAATGATGAGATAGTACTTCTTTACTACACAATAAATCATGATACATATTATTATACAAAATCAGCACTTCTTTCCGATATTAAGGAGAAATATATTAACCTGCTCGATAGCCTCTCGCTTAAGGATTCTCTGATAACTGACGAAATAAGAGCAGAAATTGTAAAGCCTATGATTACAGAGCTTCGCATAGACGGTGTTCCGGTGGAGGTTAAGGAATGTAACGGCTTTACTCTTGATCCGAATTTTACCTTCGACTATGATTGGAAGCTGAACGGATATTACGCCGATATCAGAATTTGTGCGCCGGCCAAAGACTATGATCTTCCGCCCGACAGCATAGGGGACGACCGCAATTTCAGGTATCTTGTTGAACTGCTTGGTGGTACTTATTCATCCGAACTTACAATGCAAATGAGTACAATTATCGCCAACTACAGTGCAGAATGGTTTCTTGGAGGAAAGACCTATACTGCATCCACATACTGTCAGGAATATATTCCAACCGAGTCCTACTTCTGGATAAATGATTTTTACATGATTCCGACCTCTGCCGTATACTCAAAAGAAATGTGGGGTCTTGAGGACGGATATGATGCTTCCGACTATTATGTAAGAATGAATATCGATGATTTTTCGGCTATTCTCGGCGTTGCAGCCGAAGTTAATTATGAAGAAGGCTGGCTTAACCTTGTTACACCTGAAGGATACTTCCTCTATGAACCGCCCATTGAGTATCCCGAAAAGTTTTTTTGCGAGCGTGTATCGCTGGAAAGCACTCATTACATAATTTATAAAAACGACGGTACTGTTCTTGAAGAAGCGTATACCGAAGATTTCAACCATGCAGCCTGTGAGCAATTAGATGAAAACATTGTACATCTTGATACATCGGAGGACAGAAATACAGTCCATTACTTCTATGATACGGAGGCAGGCATAAAGAGCCAATGCTATGAAAATGTCGGATTGATAAGCTGGCCGCTGGTCGTCTATTGCCCCTCGTATTCGCGTCGGATCGTTGTTTCCGAGGTGTTTGGTGAAGGACGATCGATGATCCTGGCAGAGGACGCAGTGTCTGCAGAGGGTCACATTATTTCGTATGCCGAGCTTTCCTACGATAATACGGAAATAACCGTTACTTATTCTACCGATGATGGGGATGTTACACGCACCTTTGATCTCGGCAGTATCTTTGCCGAATCGGTAAAAACAAAGGGTGGATATGTATGAAGAAAAGCAAAAAGCTTGCTTTGATAATCAGTATATGTTTTTCTGCGGCAATTCTCATTGGTTGCCTTATAATCACTTCTGTTATCATGCTTGTATCGATGAGCGAAGTGTCAGATGATTCCGAAAGAATGACTGTTTCGTATGAAGATGCAGTGACATACTTTCAGCCTGAGCCTGTTGAGCCGCAGTATGAATGGGACGGTTTGGAGAATTGGCTGATTGAGAGTGAGCTTTTGGAGGATAAATACACTCCGAATTATGTGCTGCATTTTGTAGGTATTGGAGAAACCGAATATACTGACGGCGACTACAAATACAGAGTTCATCCCGAATGCGGGGCATATTTGAGTAAATATATTGGTATTGATACAGAAGTATCAATACCCGACACCATTGGAGACTATACGGTGTTTGGCCTTGACAATTTTGTGTTTATGAACAACAAGGATATAACCTCGGTAACATTGCCGGAATCCTGTGTTGAAATCGGCGCAGATGTGTTCAATGGGTGTGTATCTCTGAATAATGTCAATCTACCCTCTAAATTGAAATACATCGGAGCAAGAGCCTTCGGGAGATGCGTTTCACTGACAGATATTGAGCTTCCTCACGGGCTGTCGATTATAGGTGACGGAGCATTCTACAAATGCGAAAATCTAAAGAATATCAATATTCCTATAACTGTATCTAAAGTATGTGAAAGTGCATTTGGCTATTGCACATCACTTGAAGAGGTTGAAATCCCCGATTATGTGATTACAATGGAAGAAGATGTTTTTGAACATTGTGAGTCATTGAGAAGGGTCGTTATCGGAGAGAGAATAAATTCTGTTCCGCAGGGAACATTTGCATATTGCAGTTCTCTTGAAGAAGTGGAAATAAAAGGCAGCATCAGCAAAATTGGAGTAAGAGCATTTTATAAATCATCAATTGAGAACATTGACCTTCCGTCATCACTTCGTGAAATCAAAGACAATGCATTTGATTCTTGCGAAAAACTTAAGAATCTGATTTTGCCGGAAGGCGTTAAAACGCTTGGTGAATCTGCATTTGCCGGCTGCAGATCACTTGAGACTATTCATTTTTCAAGCACAGTATCGTCTGTCGGTGAAAGCTGTTTTGCCACCTGCCTTGCTTTGCGAGAAATAACTGTGGATCCTGAAAATGAATATTTCACTGCTAAAAACGGAGTTATGTACACAAAGGATATGACAGTTCTATTTGCTTACCCTCTTGCACGCAGCGGAGAATATACTGTGCCTGATGGGGTTGCTGCAATTTATAATCGAGCATTCAGAGGAGCTTTCGAACTGAACAGAATCACCCTGCCGGACAGTATACTTATTATTGATGCCCGCTCATTCCAATCATCGGGTCTTACGGAGATAACAATTCCTAAGTCAGTGACCGTCATTGGGGAAAGAGCTTTCAACGGATGCGAATCGCTTGCCGAGGTTTATATAAAGAATCCGCAGATTGCTCTGGGTGAAGATGTATTTCTCGAATGTCCTGCACTTGAGAAAATTTATTTCAGCGGAACAGAAAGTCAGTGGAATAAATTGATGGGAACCTTGGAAAATACATCAATTTTTGATGAAATAGAGATTTTGTTTGATGTGCAGGAAGTGAACACAAATCAGTCAGAGGACAACTGACGAATAATTAAAAAAAGGTAAACAAAACAGAAAAAACAAAAGCAGCCGCCTGATATTGCGATCAATTTACGCAATATTCGGCGGCTGCTTTGCCTGCTAAAAAGAATATATCTTAAAATTACAGATTTTCGTTTTTCAGAGCGTCGATGGGATTATCCTTTTTTATCCTGCTCATTGCGTACATCATTGTTGCAGATACGACTGCAAAAACACTGAACACAGCAATTATGATTGCTGTCCACGGCAAAGTGAATGCAGTTTCGTAGCCTTCGTTTGTTGCAAGCCAGATAAAATAGGTCATAACGATTGAAACGGGCAGTCCGTAAAGCAGAGCCCTTGTGCCGTAAAGCAGACATTCAAAGTTCATCATCTTATTGAAATCCTTCGATGCCATGCCAACGGATTTAAGCATTGCAAATTCTCTGCGGCGCAGGCTTATGTTTGTTGAAATGGTGTTGAAGACATTAGCCGATGCAATAAGAGAGATCAGAATAATGAAGCCGTAGGAAAACACCTTGATTATCAGTACGATATTCCTGCTCATTTCTTCCTGCTCGGCGTAATTAACGAGATTGCCGCTATTGATGCCGTTTTCAATAAACAATGCTTTTATAGCTTCAAAGCTCTCGGTGTGATCCTCGGAGGAAATAAAATAGGTAAGATCAAGCTCACGATATTCCGGAAAAACAGATTCGAAAAGGCTTATGGGATATACAAGATTGACCCTATCGCTGCCGACGCGCATGTTGACAAGGCTTTCATGAATGACCTTTCCTGTTTTCAGTGTGTATAATGTATATGCTTCTTCGATCGGCACATCGAGATATTCGCTGTACGCGTAATCCGCATCGCTGATTTTTGCATATCGGAGCATTTCTCTGCCGTCTTCGGCGACGATCTCACCGTAGGTGTAATATCCGTCTATATTCCGTGTTGTTTTGCAGTAAAACTCACAGCGGTCGTTATTGAGATATTTTACAGCTTCGTACTTTCCTTTTTCATCATTGAAGGAAACACTGCCGTCGATCACCACTGCAAGAGGATTTTCCGCATCCATAAACTCTTCTTCTCGCAGACCGCATTGCTTTAAAATGTCTTTAAAGGACTCGTCGTCAATAATGGTGAGATAAGCAGGGATAGGTGTATTGTCCGTTCTTTTCGCATCGTCCGCATAAAAATAATTATCGATTATATGCAGGCCTCTTTCCGTCAGAGAGTCACGGCTTATGTCGGCGCTGATATAAAAGGAATCAGAATATGCCGCGCTTGTAACGGCATTTGATGATCTTATTTTGCTCAGAAGCTCGTCGGGGGTCAAATTTTCAAAATACTCTGAGTCCGCATAAATGACCAGATCAAAATTTTCACCGCCAAGCCCTCCGTTTACCGATTTCATAAGATAATCGGTAAAGGCAGAAGCGGAAATAAACAGAACTATGCTCATAAAAAGGCTGAGGATAGTTGCTCTATATTTCTTTTTGCTGCGCTTGTAATGCTTGTTTGCAAGGACGCCGGGAAGTCCGAACAGCCTGTAGGTAAGACGCGAGGTTCGAACCTGTCTGTTCTTTGTGCTGATATCGCGGCTTTGTCTTATCGCCTCAACAGCGGATATTCTCGTAGCCCTTTTTGATGGTATCCAGGCAGAAATAAGAACAGTAATCAGTGCGACCACTGCCGCAATGACGACAGACAGGGGAGAAACGCTGAGTGTCAGAGGCACAGAGGAAACGCCGAACGATGAAAATTTATCGCCCAGAAAATGAAGAGTTATGCCGATTCCGCCGATACCTGCGCCGATACCGAGCGGAATGCCCACAGTGCTTACAGCCAGCGCCTCGAAAATAACCATTCTGCGAAGCTGTTTTTTTGTTGCTCCCACAGAAGAGAGCAGTCCGAACTGCTTTGTCCTTTCGGAAACGGAAATTGCAAAGGCATTATAAATAAGCGAAACCGATCCGAACATTATAAGCAGCGTAACAATAGCCGCAAGGCTGTATAGCATCTTTTCGAAGCTGTCAAAACGTGTGGTGCCCTGATACATGAGAACATCGGTGTTCCAGCCGCCCTCAAGCTTCATTTCACTGATGAAGGAATACACCTTTTCACTGTCCTTCATTGTGAAATAAACATCGCACACGCTGTCATCGCTCAATACGGTGTCGGCGGTAAAGGCAGTGTAGCCGGGAGCGGTAATGGGCTCGATCACAATGCTTGTGCGGCTGTAAAAGCCGACAACGGTGAAGGTTTTCGTTTCTCTTACCGCTATTGTTTCTTCGTCGAGCACTTCGTTTCCGTTTCGGTCGTAGCTGTAGCAGGGACTCTCCTGTGTCATTTTAAATCCGTCGCACATACGCTCTCCGATATCAAGGGTGAGAGTATCGCCAATATTAAACTTAAGATTACCGTTTGAAAAAATGTGATCGGGAAGTAAAATTTCGTTATCATTCTGAGGATATCGGCCGTGAATGATATGAACAGGTATCATTTCTCCGATGTCTTCATCTGCACCGAGGAGATAAAGATAAGGTTTAAATTCGTTCTGACAGTCCTCAAGAACCGCATATCCAAGCTGCTTTACATACACAGCATCGTCTGTTTCCTTTGACGAATCGACCTTTTCAAATGTCGATTTATCGGTGTTGATGCCTCTGCCGTGCCATGCTCCGTCATAAAAAACAGCCGTTTGCAGAACAAAATTCTGCATGCTGCTTGTAAAGGTCGTCACCGCGCATATCATTGCCGCAGAAAGAATTATTCCTATAATGGTGACAATAGTGCGCGTCTTATTCTTTTGCAAAGATTTTAAGGTCACCTTGTTGAAAATATTCATTTGCGTATCACCTCGTCACGGGTGATTTTTCCGTCCTCAATAGCAATGATGCGGTCTGCCTGCAGGGCGATATTTTCATCGTGTGTTATGATTATAAGGGTCTGATTATACTTTTTGTTGGACATCTTCAGAAGTTCAACTATTTCCTGACTGTTTGTTGAGTCAAGGTTGCCTGTAGGCTCGTCTGCCAGCACAACTGCAGGAGCATTCATCAAAGCTCTGCCGATCGAAACCCTCTGCTGCTGACCGCCTGATAGCTGATTGGGCAGGTGGTTTTCTCTTCCGCCGAGCTTTAAGGTGTTTATAAGCTCTCCAAGACGGTCCTTGTTTACCTTCTGTCCATCCATAAGCACAGGCAATACGATGTTTTCGGTGACATTGAGAACAGGTATAAGATTATAGAACTGATAGATAAGCCCGACCTGTCTGCGGCGGAAAATAGCAAGCTGTTCATCGTTCTGAGCATATACGTCACAGCCGTCCATATAAACCTTTCCGTCTGTCGGCTTGTCAACACCGCCCAAAATATGCAGAAGTGTTGATTTGCCCGAACCGGAGGGGCCTATAATTGCAATAAACTCGCCCTTATTTACCGAAAAAGAAACGCCGTCAAGCGCCTTTACCTGATTTTCGCCCTTGCCATAGGTTTTGCAAAGGTTTTCGACTCTCAGTATTTCCATAATGATTTCTCCTTTTCGTTGATTGCGAGCTCATTTTATATCGTTAAAATTACAGCACGGTGACTCTAAAATAACAAAAACGTCACTTTAGCAAATCAAGGGAGCCGTGTGCTACACGGTTCCCTTGTAAAACCTGACCGTAAAGACTGCGCCGCCTGCAGGTATATTTTCTGCCTTGATCGTACCGTTCTGGGCGGTGATTATCATTCGCGAAAGTGCAAGTCCTATGCCAAAGCTGCTGCCGTCGGAATTTTTTCCTTTATAAAACCGCTCGAAGATATGAGGAAGATCGTCATGATCTATTCCTTCGCCGTTGTCAGATATTGTTATCTCGGAATAAAGAGGGGTTTCTGATGCGATAATTTTAATAATGCCGCCCGTCTGCGTATGCTCCATACAATTTTTTAAAATGTTTCCTATAGCCTCACAGGTCCATGCCGTATCCCCTGTAAAATAACCCTCTGCGATGATTGTCAGGGTTTGCTCACGAAGCTCAATAGGCACAAGCAGGGGAGAGACGGCGGTGTCTATCAGCTTCGACCAGGCGACAGTCTCGCTTTTAAACTGCACCGTTCCCGCATCAAGCTTTGATATTTTAAGCAGTGCGGTAATAAGCCAGTCTATTCGTCTTAAAAGTCCCGAAAGCTCACGGACAAGCCTTATTCTCTTTTCTTCCGGAATATCCTTTTTGGAAAGCATCTGTGTCAGCAGATTTATGGAGGTCAGCGGTGTTCTTATCTGGTGAGAAATATCTGCAATCGAATCGGCAAGGAATATCTTGTCGTTTATAAGCTGCTGCTTATGCTCGCGCAGACGCACGGTCATTTTAAAGATTTCGCTTTGCAGAACACCAAGCTCACCCTCGGCGTATCTGTTCAGTGAAATATTTTCGCTGCCGCCGTGAAGTATACGGTCGATATCCGCCGAAAGCTCGTATAATCTCTTATATCGTCTGTATGTGATTATGGCATGCACCGCTGTGAGCACAGCACACAGCGCGAGAGAGAACACACCGAAGCGATTGTCCCAGACAAATGCGCCTGTAACTGCAAGAGCGGATATTCCGCAAATTATCAATAAGCCCCGTTTGACTTCCGAATTGCGTAAAAATTTCATTGTGCATCAACCTTATATCCGAGCCCTCGCACGGTCTTTATGATTTCAGGGTTCTGAGGGTCGTTTTCTATTTTTTCTCTCAGCCGCTTGATATAAACAGTCAGCGTGTTGTCGTTGACAAAATCTCCTGCGATGTCCCAGATAGCCTCAAGAAGCTGTGTGCGGGAAAGAACAGAGCCTCTGTTATTGATAAAAACAAGCAGCAGACGATATTCAAGTGCCGAGAGATACAGATCCTTGCCGTTTTTGCTTGCGGTACCCTTTACAGTATCGACCGTAACCTCGCCGAGCCGAACGGCAGAGCCTGCACCGCCTGTGAGTCTTATAATATTTTTTATCCTTGTTACAAGCTCCCTTGGGCGAAACGGTTTTGCTATGTAATCATCGGCACCGAGCTCAAAGCCTGTGACGGTGCTGTATTCATCTCCCGAAGCGGTAAGGAAGATAACGGGTATATCGTATTCCGATTTTATCGCCCTGCACGCAGAAAAGCCGTTGCCCTCGGACAGAGAAATGTCAAGAAGAGCAAGGTCAAATGGCTCGTTTTCCATAAGCCGAAGAGCATCGGTCTGTCCCGAAGCGCTCTTTACCGTATAGCCCTCGCCAGACAGAAACTCGGTAAGATTTTCGACTATGTCCTTGTCGTCCTCAACCAACAGTATCTTTATCATAAAATAAACCTTCCTGCTTAAATGAAATTGTTAGTGTTCTTATTATCCAACAACAGCATAGGTCATGTCAATGATTTATACGTATTGTTCACATACACTTAAACAGATATAAAGACACTTAGCTCATCGGCAGATACTGCAAAGATTGACTGTAAAAGGTGTTTTGTGCTATAGTTTTTATATATTAAAAATCACAGGGGGTTATTTTGTGCTGACACCAAAAGAAATTGCGGTGAACTATATAGCTGCATCCAGGGCAAAGACCGAAATGAGCGCTGTAAAAACACTGCTGCTTGGAATAATGGCAGGTATGTTTATAGCTTTTGCATCAGCAGCGTCCAATACAGCACTCTGCACACTTGATGGTTCGGCGGCGCGAATTGCAGGTGCCTGCGTATTTCCCGGCGGACTTGCAATGGTAATAATTGCAGGCAGCGAGCTGTTTACAGGAAATAACCTTATGATAATAGCGGTTCTGAAAAGAGAAATATCCCTTATGCAGATGCTTCGCAACTGGGGGCTTGTGTACATCGGAAACTTTATCGGAGCCTTGCTGATAGCGGCCCTTGTCGTATACAGCGGTCAGCTGTCGATGTTTTCGAGCGCACTTGCTCAGACAACGATAAACGTGGCAGGCGCAAAGACGGCAATGGAATTTCATGAGGCATTTTTTAAAGGCGTGCTGTGCAATATTCTTGTATGTACAGCAGTGTGGATGAGCTTTGCGACAAAGAGTGCGGCAGGAAAATTTCTCGCCATATTTATGCCGATAATGATGTTTGTGCTGTGCGGCTTTGAACACAGTGTTGCAAATATGTATTATATTCCCGCAGGACTTCTCGCCGATTCCTGCAGTGCTTACTCATCAATCGACACTCCCGAAGCATTGACATGGGGAGCATATTTTGTGAAAAATCTCATTCCCGTAAGCCTTGGCAATATAGCGGGCGGCGCAGGTATGGTAGGCTGTATATATACGGCGGCTTATCTTTCAAAGGCAGAAAAATAAGAATATAAACGAAAGCCACACCCGATAATAGGGTGTGGCTTGAATATAAGCATAAACGCTCTGAGAGATACCTTAGGAAATAAAATGCTGTCAGTGCCTGAGATCATCAGCATCCGTCTCGTCGCAGTCTTCGGAAAAAAGAGAGTCTATGTTGTGATGATCAAGGGAATCATTTTTTTTCAGATAAGTTGAAAACTTGTACAATCTGACAGAAGCCATAACAAAGAAGAAAATCATTATAAAATACGGGACCCATGACGGATAGCCGTCATACACCCAGTCTGTAAGACCGTAAATCACGATCCCGATGATAATGAAATCAAATATTCCGAGCAGAAGGTGCTTTGTTGATTTTAGCTTGAACACTTATGAAGCCCCCCAAAAAAATAATGCACATATAATTTATCACATCTTTTTGATGAATACAACAGAAAGAGAAAAAACAAAAAGAAAACATTTGCGATCATATATAAAATAATTGGAAAAGGTTTACAAAGCAAACGATTGATGTTAAATTGTATTTGTTAACCGAGGCGGCAGAGAGTGTGTCGGCACAGTCTGCAAAAATGGCTGTATCGAAGCAAATACGGCTTTTTGCGCAGGACTTGAAAACGATAAAATAAATTAAGTGCCTTCATGTACGGAATTATCCTGACAATGAGGGCATTGAATTTATATAAAAATCTAAAATTGAGGTGTTTAATATGTACGTAGCATCGGACGGCAGATACAACAGCATGATATATAATCGCTGCGGAAAAAGCGGATTGAAGCTTCCGGCGGTATCGCTTGGCTTGTGGCATAACTTTGGAGATGCCGCAAATACGGAAAACATGAAAAAGCTGTGCTTTACCGCATTTGATAATGGAATAACCCATTTTGACCTTGCAAATAATTACGGCCCCTCCGCAGGAAGTGCGGAAACAAATTTCGGCCGTATCCTGAAAGAAAGCCTTATGCCCTACCGTGATGAGCTTATCATCAGCACAAAGGCAGGCTACGACATGTGGGAAGGCCCTTACGGAAACTGGGGCAGCAGAAAATATCTGCTTGCAAGTCTTGATCAGAGCCTTGCGCGTATGGGCATTGATTATGTTGATATATTTTATCACCACAGAATGGACCCCGAAACTCCGCTGGAGGAAACAATGGGTGCGCTGGCGCAGGCTGTAGTAAGCGGCAAGGCGCTGTATGCAGGTCTTTCCAATTATGACGGTGAGACTCTTGAAAAGGCATCGGCTATACTGCAGGAGCTGCACTGTCCGTTTATCATCAATCAGAATAAATATTCAATATTTGACAGAACGATTGAAAACAACGGTTTAAAGGAAACATCGGGAAGGATAGGAAAAGGCATAATCTGCTTCAGCCCCCTTGCACAGGGTATGCTGACAGACCGCTATCTTAACGGTATCCCGTCAGATAGCAGAATAAGAACGAGCGGAATATTCCTTAATGAAAATGCGCTTACCGAGCAGCGGCTCGATCAGATACGCAGGCTTAATGCCGTCGCCTCGGAACGCGGACAGACATTGGCGGAAATGGCATTGAGCTGGATATTACGTGATGATGTTATTACAAGCGTGCTGATAGGAGCCTCAAAGGCGGAGCAGATCATCGACAATATAGGCGCGCTTAAAAATACATCATTTACCGAAGAGGAGCTTGGGCTTATCGACAGCATCTCGCTGTAAGCCGTTGCAAATGAGGTGAAAAAGCTGTGATTTGCTCTGCAGCAGAAAAACTGATTGATTATGCCGTTAAGAACGGACTTATCACAGAGGACGATATATATGTCGTAAGAAATGCTCTTATGGATGCTTTGGGTATTTCGGAATGGGAGACTTCCGATGTGAAATTCACAGATGAAGCAATTGATGATATTCTTGCCCCATTGATAGAGCATGCATGCAAAAACGGAATAATTTCGGACAGCGCAAACAATCGCGATCTTTTTGATACAAAGCTTATGGGAATTTTTACCCCTATGCCGCGAGAGGTCATTTCGGAGTTTATCAAAAATTACGCGATAAATCCGAAGAAGGCAACCGACAGCTATTTTAAGCTGTGCCAAAAGCTCAATTATGTACGGGCAGGACGCATAGCAAAGGATTTTAAATGGACTTATGAATGTGAATACGGAAAATTGGATATAACAATAAACCGCTCAAAGCCCGAAAAGGATCCGCGCGATATTGCGGCTGCAAGAGCACAAAGCTCCGCTGCATATCCGAAATGTCAGCTCTGCCCCGAAAACGCAGGATTCCCGGGCCATGCGTCACATCCTGCAAGGCAGAACCTGCGGCCTGTTCCTATCGAGGTCAACAATGAAAAGTGGCAGCTGCAGTATTCCCCGTACGGCTATTACAACGAGCACTGCATTGTTTTCAACTGTGAGCATGTCCCGATGAAGATAGACAATACCGTTTTTGAAAAGCTGTTTGATATTATCGACTATATTCCTCATTATTTTGTCGGTTCAAATGCTGAGCTGCCTATTGTGGGAGGATCAATTCTCAGTCATGAGCATTTCCAGGGCGGAAGATATACTTTTGCAATGGCGAAGGCGCCTATAGAAAGGTCATTTTTGCTCGATGACTTTCCGAATGTGAATGCAGGAATAGTAAAATGGCCGATGTCGGTTATCAGAATTTCCTCCGAAAGCAGACAGGAGGTGACAGCCTGCTGCAGCAGAATACTTGCACAATGGCGTGAGTACAGCGATGAGAGCGCAGGCATTTTTGCGGTAACAGACGGTGTTTTGCATAATACAATAACGCCCATCGCAAGAAAAAACGGCGGGTGCTATGAGTGCGATCTTGTGCTGAGAAACAATATCACTTCCGAAAGTCGTCCTTTGGGTGTGTTTCATCCCAATCCGTCTCTTCATCATATCAAGAAAGAAAATATCGGACTGATAGAGGTCATGGGACTTGCTGTTCTGCCCTCCAGACTTGCCGATGAGCTTGTGCTGCTCGAACAGGCGATGCTTGGAAAAAGTTCGCTTTTTTCTGCACCGGAGCTTAAGCAGCACGAAGCGTGGGCGAAGGATATTTTGTGCAGATACCCTGATTTTTCCGAATGCAATGCCCGAGCCATAATAGAAAAAGAGGTGGGCAGCGTATTTCTTGAGGTTCTTGAGGATGCAGGGGTTTTTAAGCGAAATGAAAGCGGACAAACGGCGTTTGACAGATTTATATCCTCGCTGTGAGGTGTGAATGCAAATGATTTAACACAAAAGAGCCTTTCAGAAGAAAGGCTCTTTTGTGTTATTTGAGTGTGAGATTTTTTACTTCTTTTTAAATATGATGTCGCCGATGGATTCATGAGTCTCTGAATCAAGCACATGTACAGTAACAGTATCCGTAAGCTCACCGCATCCGTTGTTCTGCGTTAAATACCAATTACCGTCAACCCCTTGTGAAAAACCACCCAACAGACCGTTTATGCCACCGCACTTCATTTCCATGCGATCAAAGGCATCGAAATCGTTAACGAAAAACATTATTTCAATACTTATTCCCAGCGGAGTTTCTGCAGCGATCATGTTTCCTGCGGTTATACCGTATACAGCATCAGGATTTGCAGGCACGTAAACCGATTCAAAGGATGCAGGTGCTTCGGATATATCAAAATTCAATTCATGCTTCGAGCCGTCAACGTACACCGTGCATATTCCCTTTTCAAAGAGTGAGTGCTTTTCTATGTTGGCATGTGTCAGCATTATCGCTTTGTTGTCTGCTATACGCTCAAAGTGAGCGTATGAAGCTATTACATCAAAGGCTTCGCAGTTAAGAAAACGTGAATCTATGAACATTAGCTTTTTATCCTGAGAAGCGGCATATTCTGCGATTGTCATATCAGATTCTATTCCGATACAGCTTGTACTGCTGTTGGATGAATCGTAGGACGGAACAAGGAGATATTCCTGAGAGCAAGTAAATTCGACCGTCACCGTTATCTCACTGCTGTCGCACAGAGATTCGGTAATGACGCACTCCCAGTTCTTTCCTGTAGCAGAAACGGACTGAGGCACGACATAGTCATACGCCTGCTCGGAAATCTCCCGTCCTGTTTTTCTGAAAATATCGCGAATATTCCAGAGATTAGATGCACTTGCGGTTATAACAAGTGAAAGTACGATACATGCGGCAATGCCAAGTGCGATCATTTTTTTCAGACTTTTTCGGGGTTTTCTGATGTTGTTCGCATTCATGCTCATGTTCCTTTCTGAAGGAGCCGCCGCGGAGATGTTTTTGAATAATATATTTTCTTCGATGTAGGTATCATCGATCAGGTTCAAAGCATCGCATATCAGTTTGCTGTTCACGCAATGCCCCCCTCCTTTTTAAGATGTTTATTAAGCTTTTTGCGTATACGGAAAAGACGAACCGAAACAGCGTGTGCTGTAACATTCAATGATTTTGCAATCTCGGATACTGCGGCGCCGAGCCAGTATCTATGCATAAATAAATAGCGTTCCTCAGGTGGAAGTCCCCTGAGGAAACGGTTGATGCTTTCGGCAAGTTCTTTTGCATCATACTCCGATTCGACAGTAGTCAAAGAGGGGATGCTTCCGCTGAGCTCATCAAGCGCAGCGTCGTAATAGCTGTTGCGCTTGCGTGCTGAATTGAAATGATACTTGTTTAATGCTATGTTCCTCGCTACTCGGCAGGAGAATGCGCCAAGTGATTTAGGCTGCTGAGGCGGAACAGTGTTCCATATCTGAAGGTATGTATCATTAACGCATTCCTCAACATCCTGCGGATCCTTAAGGATACATGACGCTACTTTTCTGATAGCTGTTTCATATTTGACAATCAAGCAAGCAACGGCATGCTCCGAGCGCTCAAAGAACAGCCTGATTATTTCATGATCATTCAAATATGTCACATCCTTTCCGTTACACTTACTTAGTAAGCTTTCAATGTGAAATATCTCACATCTTGAAAATAATTTCAAGAAAGATGTAACAGTATATACATAAAAAGAGCAGGCAAAATGCCTGCTCCGACACACAACAATATACGAAGAAACCGAGATGAAAAATTCGAGTGTTCATATCGTACCTCTCAG
>JAZSNH010000047.1:0-22213 GCA_045536305.1 Acutalibacteraceae bacterium | reverse complement strand
TCTTTCGTCAGTATTATATCATAAAATGTTGTGCTTTTCAATGATATATCGCTTGCGCGATATGATATACGGCGTTACCGTATGATATATTTGCAATGCAAATATGATATAATATCCGTTTCTTCATATGCCGAAGGCATATATCATCCACCGTAGGTGGATATCATATCGAAGATATATCACCCGTTCCGACAGGAACGGATATCATTGAAAAAAGTCACCTTTGTCAGTAGACAAAAGTGACTTTTTTCGTGGCGGAGAGTTAGGGATTCGAACCCTAGGTACATTTCTGTACACAGCATTTCGAGTGCTGCACCTTCGACCACTCGGACAACTCTCCATCTATGTTTTTGCCGTCATTTTTTCTTGCTTTTTCAAACCTTTTCGAACTCAAAAAATCATTCAAATCGGGTTTGGAAAGAACTGACGGAAAGAACTGCAGAAAATATTAAATTGTGAAATGCGGAAAAGCTGATAAACAAGCCATTTCTCTCAGACAAAGCTGACATGAGTTTGGCGAATTTCGAGTGCTGCACCTTCGACCACTCGGACAACTCTCCATCTATCTTGCTGACAGCGTCAATAATTATATTTTAAACTGTTCGATTTGTCAACCAAAAGATGTGGAAGAGAGAATAAATAGTTTATGAAGACCAATACTTTGCCAAAGTTTACATAAAGTTTATTGACTGTTATAATTACAGAATATTATAATTTAAGACGAAAAAATGTAAAGCTGCGGAGAGATGAAAATGAAAAGAGTAATATTTGCACTAATACTGATGATACTGCTGCTGTGCGGCTGCAGAAGCAGCGAAACCTGCGAAGAGGGAGAATTCTGGAAAATTAAGCAGATATCAAGCGGAAATAAAGAGACCTATGATTACATAATATATAATAATGACAGAGAAATTCTGCTTGAGGGTGAAAGTAAGGTAAAGCCGCTTATCACGTTTAAGGAATTCTCGAATATTTGTATATATATCGATGACAGTGCGGAGTATACAGTGCAGTACGTGTGCCCGTACAGTGATTCAGTTTCAAATGTGTATGAAAATCCTCTTGCGTGGGGGAACGGGTATGTTGCGATAATTGGCAGGAACGAAGAGGGCGAATCGGTACTAACTGTAAAAAGCAGTCTGGGTACAGACTCGCGTGATTACAAACTGCTGTTATGCGCGGATATGCCAATTGAAGATGCAATTCTTGGAGCCGCATTTGACAAATACGATGAAAATCTGACCGTGATTTATATTTCGGAAGATAATAAACACTGCACCGCAGTTCTTCCGATAGATTTGCATGATTGGGAAAATAATCCCATTGACCGCTTTTACGACAAATATATGGTAGAAACATACAGTACACCGGAAACGGCAGCGGCGGCATACTGTGAAAAAGAGATATGGAAGGCTGAGCTTGAGAACGCCTATCAGCTGCTGCGAGGTATGGCAAACCCGAAAGTAGAATCGCTGCAGCATGATATAGACGAATCTGCCAAAGCATTTGAGGAATATG
Organism: Acutalibacteraceae bacterium; assembly: GCA_045536305.1. Taxonomy (GTDB): domain Bacteria; phylum Bacillota; class Clostridia; order Oscillospirales; family Acutalibacteraceae; genus JAISGQ01. The sequence goes on along the minus strand of JAZSNH010000047.1, from coordinate 20,695 downwards.
TAGAAGCCTATGGAGAAATATATATGGCGTACGAGTGGTCAAGTGCTTATCAAAACGACGGTGTCGAATGGTCAGATGACATATTTTACGGTACAGGTGCATCGGGCGAAGCATCGGCGTGCAAGGCGAAACTGTATCGGCAGGCGACCCTTGATCTTTACCGAATGATGAACGATAGGTTTGAAAGTGTGGATGAAGCCTTTATTTTTGATGAACAGGAATATTTAAATTTCCTGCGCAAGAATTCATATCTGAATGTAATTAACAATGAAAACGGCGAAGTGTTTTCATTTGAGGGAACAGTAAAAGATGCCGAAACCTATATTTTCAGAATATATAGAGCTCAGGCAGAAGGGGAGTACTATCTCACATACGCAAGAAAGAATACCCCCGAAGCGATTACAGATACAATAACCTATGAAAGCAATGTTATAAGCTGCTACGATCTCGCACACCTTGAGGACACAGACGGTGACGGCAGTATGGAGCTGTTAATATGCATGGAAAAGAATATCGAAGAGGATGGAAACTATAAGGTGTATAGATGGAACGATACCGAAGAAAAATATGAAGAGAGTATGTGATAAAATAAAAGTACAGCGTACTTTGTATTGCAATTGAGTCGTGAACGGGTTATAATAATATTATAAAGCACATAAAATGGAGGAAACAAAAATGCAGATCACAAAAGATACCATTATCGGCGATATTCTTGATATCGATGCAACAACCGCACCTTACTTCCTTGAAATGGGAATGCATTGCCTCGGCTGCCCTCATTCAAGAGGCGAAACAGTTGAGCAGGCTTGCATGGTGCACGGTGTTGACTGTGATGAGCTTATCGCAAAGATAAACGCACACCTCGCAGCAAAATAAAATCAAGCGGAGAAAAAGCCGATTTTATCGGCGTGTTTTTAAAAAGGTGAAAAGATGGAAAACAAGAAAATGTTTAAGCTGGGCGAGCGGCTTTTGGCCTGTGCAGAGCTTGTCAGAAAAGGCTCGATTTCGGCAGATATCGGAACAGATCATGCAAAACTTCCTGTTTATCTTGTACATAGCGGTATCTGTGAGAGAGCAATAGCATCGGATATTGCACAGAAGCCCTATGAAAGCGCAGTGAGCCTTGTAAAGGAATATGGCCTTACAGAACTGATTGATGTGCGTCTTGGCGGAGGACTGGATAAAATAGCACCCGATGAGGCGTCTGATATAGTAATTGCAGGAATGGGCGGAGAGCTTATTGTTCAGATTCTCGAAGCGGCACCGTGGATAAGGGATACAAAGTATAATCTCATTCTTCAGCCGATGTCCAAGTCAAGTATACTTCGCAGCTGGCTTATGATGAACGAATTTTCAATTGAATCGGAAACGGCAGTGACCGATTCAGGCAGAGATTACACAGTAATAAACAGCCGTTACACGGGAAACAAGGTTGTTCCCTCGGAGCTTGAAATTTTCACGGGAAAGCTTGTGCCGTGTCAAAATGACTCAGCAAGAAGACTTTTGAAAAAGCAGGCAAAAATGCTCAGAGATCAGTTAAAGGGATTAAGCTATAAAAATGACGAAATACTTATGGACAGCGTGGAATATATTATCTCAGAGCTTGAAAAGTTATCGGAGGAATAAATATGACAAAAATTACGGATATTTTTGATGCCATAAATGAGCTTGCTCCATTTGATACACAGATGGATTGGGATAAATCGGGTTTTTCGGTGGGAGATATCGAAAAAGAAGCAAAAATTGTCGTAATGGCTCTTGATGTTACCGATGAAGTCATTGACTTTGCAATTGAAAAAAAGGCACAGCTTATAATCACCCATCATCCCCTGATATTCAATCCGATAAAGAAGCTTTTGAGCACCGACCTTGTATACAGGCTTGCATGCAGCGGAATACAGACTATCGCCGCGCATACAAACTTAGACAGTGCGAAGCTCGGGGTAAATCATGTGCTCGCATCACTGCTTGGCCTTACGAATGTAGAATCTATAACAGTTGACAATGAGCCTGTGCCCATGGCGCGTATAGGCGATTTGCCCGAAGAAATGGAAGCGGAAGAGTTTATAGAGTACGCAAAGAAAGCAATAGGTGCAAAGAATATTACATATACAAAGGGCAAGAGCAAAATAAAGAGAGCGGCAGTCATCGGCGGCGGAGGAGGAGAATATTACGGTATCTGTGCCGAGCATGGGGCAGATGTTCTCTTAACTGGGGACACAGGCTACCACCACTATCTCGGAGCACATAAGGCAGGTATAATGCTTGCCGCCGCAGGACATTACGAGACAGAATATCCCGCAATAGCTGCCCTTCGAAATATCCTTGCAGAAAAATTCCCCGACACAGAATTTCTCACTACTCAGAACGACTATATCCTTGGATACTGCTGAGAGCCTGGAGGAAGATAAATGAATGTTGAAATCGCCGAAAATGCAGATATCATTTCCTTGACAGAATTAAGATTGGCATATTTAAAAGAAGATTACGGTGAGCTAAGCGAGGATGATATAACAAAAATAAGACAAGAGCTTCCGTCCTACTTTGAAAAAAATCTTAATAAAAACCTCTTTTGTTATCTTGTAAGAGAAAATCAGGAAGCAGTTGCCTGTGCTTTTTTATTAGTGATTGAAAAGCCGATGAGTCCGGCGTTTATAACCGGCAAAACAGGAACGGTGCTTAATGTATATACAAAACCGAAATACCGACGCAGAGGATATGCAAAGAAAATAGTGGAAAGACTTCTTTCGGATGCGCGTGTCAAAAATTTAAGCACGGTGGAGCTGAAAGCTACAGATGATGGATACGAGCTGTATAGATCTGCTGGCTTTACGGAGGAAGCATCAAAATATCATTCTATGAAATGGCACAACCGATAGAATAAATTATCGAACATAAAATGCAGCTCCAAAAGGAGAGATACCCATGCCGCTTGACGGTGTAATGTTAAACTTCATAAAGAACGAATTAAAACGCGCGATAGGCGCAAAAGTAGATAAGGTATATCAGCCCTCAAAGGAAGAGCTGGTCATCGGACTGAGGGGGAAGGACTGCAATGAAAAGCTGCTCCTTTGCGCCCGAGCCAACTCACCTCGAATCCATTTCACAAAAGCGGAGATAGAAAACCCCGCAGTACCGCCGATGTTCTGTATGCTTCTGCGTAAGCGTTTATCGGGTGCGAGGATTTCGGATATCAGACAGAGCTCCTTTGAGCGCGTACTGCTCATTGATTTCTGGGCGCACAGCGAGCTCGGCGACGAAATAACCCTAACAATCGCGATGGAGATAATGGGCAGATACTCAAATATCGTATTCATTGATGAAACAGGCAGAGTGATAGATTCTATAAAGCGTGTTGACTACGAAATGAGCTCACAGCGGCTTGTCCTGCCGGGTCTTTTTTATCAGGAGGTACCGCCTCAGGACAAAAAGAGCCTGACACAGGACGGGGTGGAGGCTTGCTGCAGAGAAATATTGTCGAAGAAAACACTGCCTCTTTCAAAGGCCGTCATCGACAGCGTACAGGGTATTTCGCCGCTTGTTTCCCGAGAGATCGCATATTGCTCCTGCTCGGGAGATGTAATAACAGGGGATTTGTCGGAGCTGTCAAAAGAGCGGCTCAAGGCAAACTTAGAAAAGCTCGCAAGATCTCTTGACGGTGCAGGTATCCCCACAGTGCTGTATAATGGTGTAAAGCCACAGGACTTTTCATACATGCCCATCACTCAGTACGGAAACACATATCAAACAGAGATATCAGACAGCTTTTCAAAGCTGCTTGACAGCTATTATTCCGAACGTGATCTGATAGAGCGAATAAGGGTAAAATCCTCAGAGCTTATAAAGACGGTAAACAACGCATTTGACAGAGCGAACCGCAAATATGCAGCGCAGGCTGCCGAGCTTAAAAATTCTCAAAAGCGCGAAGAGCTTCGTCTTTACGGCGATCTTATAACCTCAAATATGCATCTTATCAAAAAAGGCGATTCTGTCGCTCGACTTGTAAATTATTACGATGAAAGCTGTCCTGAGGTAGAGGTAAAGCTTGACGAGATGCTTACCCCATCACAGAACGCGCAAAAATATTACAAGGCATATCGCAGAGCGCAGAGTGCTCAGGCACATCTTGAGGAACAGATGAAGCTTGGCTTAGCGGAAATGGATTACCTTGAGACAGTGCTCGATGCATTGTCACGTGCTCGCTTTGAACGTGAGCTTGCAGAAATACGAGCCGAGCTTGAGGAGCAGGGATATCTGCGCTTATCGGGGAACGCGAAAAAGCAGAAAACAAAGGCTCTCGAAATGCATGAATTTATCTCCGACGACGGCTTTACGATTTTGGTGGGCAGAAACAACCGTCAGAATGATGAGCTTACGCTGCGTCGTTCAATGAAGGAGGATATATGGCTGCATACTCTTAAAATCCCGGGTTCTCACACTGTTATCAAAGCGGACGGGAAAGAGGTGCCGCCGAGAACCATAGAGCAGGCGGCGATACTGGCGGCTGTTCACAGCAAGGCAAGGCAGTCGGGGCAGGTGGCGGTCGATTTTACGAAGATACGCCATATTTCAAAGCCAAGCGGTTCAAAGCCGGGCTTTGTTATATATACACACCAGACAACGGTGTACGTAAAGCCCGACGAAGCACTTGCTGAAAGACTGAGAAAAACCACCGGTTGAGGCCATGGCTTAACTGACTTCTTCGGTGTATCGTCCCATGACAGGTTTTTGGAAAGTGTACAAACAGCGGTATCTGTCTTTATGCAAAGACAGATACCGCTGTTTACAAAGCGACCGATTATAAACGCCGGGCGTCTTTCGGCTTTAGGTGCTGTAAAAGCAAAAAAGCTCGAATCATCCGAGCTTTTTTGCGGATATATGTAATGACGTTACCGAACCTTGAATAAGATTGGACGCCACATAATAATGTCCAAACCTATTCAAATCCGATCGTCATCATCCCTTCAGGCAACTCTTATACCAAGCCGAAGCTTATCGGAGATCATAGCGATGAACTCCGAATTGGTGGGCTTACCTCTGGAGTTGTGTATAGTATATCCAAAATAGGAATTGAGCACATCGACATTTCCTCTGTCCCAGGCAACCTCGATAGCGTGGCGTATCGCTCTTTCAACGCGGGAGGGAGTGGTTTCAAAATGCTTTGCGACATGAGGATAAAGCTGTTTTGTAATTGCATTTATAATGGAAGGGTCTTCAATAGCGGTAAGAATAGCAAATCTGAGATAATGATATCCCTTGATATGTGCAGGGACACCGATCTGATGCATAATGCGTGTGATATTTATTTCCATATCGTTTGCAGATACGATGTTTTCCTTCTGAGTATCGGATTGGTTGATGCTGTGGAGAAGATTTGCAACAGCACGATAATCGAGCGGTCTCCAAATCATGTCGAGAGCGCCTTTATCAAGAGCTTCCCTTTGAAGCCTTAAATTATGGTATTCGCTCATAAGTATGACCTTGGGTCTTTCGGGTTCGGGCATGGAAGCAACAGTTTCAAGAATACCAATGCCGTCGATATTGTCCATATATGCATCGGCAAGGACAAAATCAGGCTTCTGAGAGGTTATCATATTGATAAGCTCTCTGCCGTCCTTGTGGCATCGAAGAGTATTTATTCCGATATCTTCGAAATACTGACGGCATACTGCCATTTGCTTTTCACTGTCTTCTGTTACGATTGCGATGTACTTTTCTTTCATTTTTCGGTTCCCCTATCATTGGTGATTTTTTATGTGGCAGTGACATTTTATCACCATATTTTTAAAATATCAAGAGGTTAATCGAAAGAGAATATAAAAGAATTTTGTGTATTTTCGTCACATTCGTACAAAATTCGACAATAGAATTCCTGCTCCGAGCCTATTCGTCTGTATTATGTAAAATGAACAGCTCATAAAAGATTGATTTTTTTATATGAATAATCAAAATTCAAAAAAGCACGGCAAAGTTATAAAGTATTTGCTGTACAACCTAAGACGATTCTGTCAGCTGTAGTGAGGACGGATAATATATTTTTTTATCTGATTCGTTTTTAAAATTATATAAGTATATTAAAAAATCACAAAACCTTGCTTTTTTCAACATATAGTAGTAAAATCCATAGGCTGATTTAAAAATTGAATGTGAGGGTAACAGATGAACGAAGCGCCGAAGAGACTTCGAATAGGGATGCGGAACATAAAAACGGCAATTGCCGCAACATTATGTGCGCTGATATATTTTATTGCAGACAGAAATCCGACCTTTGCATGTATAGGTGCAATTTTCGGTATTGGCAGTGATATGGGCAATTCATGGCTCAATGGAGGCAACCGACTGTTTGGGACCGTTATAGGCGGTGTTCTGGGTATGGGTCTGTTCCGAATATATATAATGTTCTATCCCGACGGAAAAATGCATGCGCTGATGCTGCTGCTGCTCGGTTTGGGAATAATAGTTATGATACTTATAAGTCAGCTCTTGCGATGGCCGGGGGCAATACAGCCGGGCGGAGTCGTCCTGTGTATAATACTTTTCAATACCCCTGTAGATACGTATATTTCTTATTCCGTAAACAGGATAATCGATACTGCAGTAGGTGTTATCATTGCACTGCTTGTCAATTTCCTTCTTCCGCGAGAGAAAATGGAAAAGTGGGCAGAAAAAATCAAAAACAAAAAGATAAAAAAAGAAGCAGAATAAAAAGAAGAAGGGATTATTTTGAATACACTATTGTCGGTATCAGTAGCGCTTTTGGCAGGTCTTTTGATGACAAGACTCTTCAAGCCGCTGAAGCTGCCGTCGGTAACAGCCTATCTTATTTCGGGAGTGCTTATCGGCCCGTATTGCCTTGGCGCGCTTGATATAAAAGGCGTGGGCTTTGGCAGTATGGACGATGTAACGCACCTTGCGCTTATATCTGAAGTTGCATTGGGCTTTATTGCCTTTTCAATAGGCAATGAGTTCAGAATAGGTGATTTAAAGCAGACAGGCAGAAATGCAACGGTCATAGGCATAGTTCAGGCGCTGATGGCAACCTTGCTTGTCGACCTGTCGCTGTATGCGGTGCATCTTATAATGCCCGATAAGCTCAGCGTTCCGCAGCTTCTCACTCTTGGCGCGATTGCAACAGCGACCGCACCTGCCGCAACACTCATGGTCGTGCGTCAGTATAAGGCAAAGGGCGCGCTCACAAATCTGCTTCTGCCTGTTGTAGCGTTGGATGACGCAGTGGGACTTGTGGTTTTTGCGGTAAGCTTTGGAATTGCAAAAACTCTTATAAGCGGCTCTGTTGACCTTATCTCCATAATCGTAAATCCCTTGGTCGAGATAGTATGCTCGCTGCTTCTTGGCGCGGTGATGGGATGGATCCTTACATTGCTTGAAAAGCTGTTTAATTCCAACACAAACCGCTTGAATATGACGATTGCGTTTGTATTTCTCACAGCATCGCTTGCAATGATGGATTTCCATATAGGACCTGTGCATATCAGCTTTTCGTCATTGCTTGTATGTATGATGCTCGGCACCATGTTCTGCAACACCTGCCCGTTGTCTCACGACCTGATGGCTGCGGCAGACAAGTGGACATCTCCGCTGTTTGCACTGTTTTTCGTTATAAGCGGCGCAGAGCTTGAGCTTAATGTGTTTACGGACGCGGCAATAGTCTTCATCGGTTTGATTTACATTATTTTCCGTTCTGCGGGAAAATATATCGGTTCCTTCATAAGTGCAAAAGCAATGAAGTGCGAACCGTCAATATGCAAATATCTCGGTATAACATTGCTGCCGCAGGCAGGCGTTGCACTGGGTATGTGTACAACCGCAATGCAGCTCGGGGAAGATGGACATCTTATAAGAAATATCACCCTGTTTGCAGTGCTCATATATGAGCTTTTCGGACCGCTGATGACAAGACAGGCGCTCATGGCGGCAGGAGATATCATTCCTATGTCGGATGAAGTTAAAAACCGAAGGAAAGCAAAGCTTGAAGAAGCAAAAAAATAAGCTCTGGGACAGAATTGAGTTTTCTCAATTCTGTCCTTTTTGCTGAAATAAAAAGCTTGGGGACAAGGCGCGAATGTCCTTGTCCCCAAACGAAGAAGGTATAAATATATTAAGCTATGCTTTATTATCTGCAATGGATTCAACGATCCGATGCATCTCTGCTTCGGACTGTGCGTTGTGCGCCCTGCTCAGTATTGTTTGTTTCTGAGCGTGCGTCATAGAAGAATATACGGCCAATGCTTTTTCATTCTGAGCGAGTGCCATTCCAAAGCCAATGGGAACCTTTGAAAATTCCATAAAGCAATTCTCCTTTACAGTGCCGATCGCGGCATATTGTATATTTTTTTCTGTTGCACTTCGTATGATAATCTGTCCAAGCCCCCTCTGACGAGGGGGCTGTCAGCCTGTACGGCTGACTGGGGGAGAGATAACGTTTGTTTTTCTTCGTCAGAGCTTTACCGTGCAAGCCTCCATGTTCAGAGGGAAGCTTTACCCGGCCGCACCAAGCATATTCTCAATAAAAATCCCGTACCCTCTCGTCGGGTCATTTACAAAAACATGAGTCACCGCACCGATGATTTTTCCGTCCTGAATGATAGGACTTCCGCTCATGCCCTGAACTATACCGCCTGTGGCATCGATAAGCTCAGGATCAATGATTTTCAAAACCATATTTTTTCCAGGGTTTTTACTGTTGTAATTTATGCGTTCAACAGCAGCCTCACAAAGCTGAGGCTTACTTTTTCCGGGCAGAGTTGTAAGAATCTGAGCATGCCCTTCTTTTATATCCTGTTTCATAGTTATTTCGTAAAGCTCGTCTGAAACAAAATCTTTATCGCTTATAACACCGAAAACGCCGCTCGAAGAATTTTCGCGCAGAGTGCCGAGTGTTTTGCTTCCGAAATAACCGTGCAGCTCACCGGGAAGACCGCCTGCACCCTTTGTAACCCCGGTAACCACCACCGATACGATCTGACCGTCGCCGAAAGGCAGAAGCTTTCCTGTATCAGTGTCACATATACCGTGTCCGAGACCGCCGAAGGTGTTGGTTTTGGGATCGACATAGGTCATAGTTCCGATGCCTGCAATGCTGTCGCGAACCCAAACGCCTGCCTTGTAACAGCCCTCAGACTCAGAAAAAACAGGGGTCAGCCTGCCTTGGGTAATAGTACCGTCAGTTTTGGCGATGGTCAGACACATTATATCACCGTTGCTGTCCAATACTAAATCCGAAAGCTGTGCGGCATTAGAAAGCTCCACGCCGTCGATCTCCAAAATGGAATCTCCTACCGACAATCCGGCACTGCTTCCGGGACAGCATTGACCGCCCGACGTTGATATGTTTTCAAGTCCGATAACAACAACGCCTTCGGTATAGAGCTTGATTCCAAAGGCTCTGCCGGAGAGATGAAGCTTTTTTTCTTCTATAAGATGTGTTTCTATATTTTTTACAGGAATAAATCCAAAAAGCTTAAGCTTTGAATCAAATACTGTTTTGCCGCTGCTGTCAGCGATAACAGCGGCATCGTCAAAAGAAAGTGTGGAATAGATAAAACCCGTATCGAGCTGTGCAGAATGTCCTCTTATCACATGTATCAAATCGGGAGTGGTTTCTCTTATATAAAGAGATGATACAGAGGTAAAAAAGAGGACAGAGAATAGAAATATAAGAAAAAATTTAAATTTCTTTTTCATCGTGACCTCCGAAGATTAAGAATCCGCACATATATATTTTGCGTTGAGGCCGACTTTATAATGAGAAATATACACATTTTAAGGGTGATTATGGACTTGTTGATGCAAATATCGGCTTAACTTGATTACTCTTTACATTGTTTCCCGATAATGCTAAAATAAAGCATATCCGCATTAAGATTTTATACTTATAGGGCTTTGATAATTTGTCTTAATCGGTTGTATAAAAAATAAAAAAACCGCCGCAAAAGGACGGTTTTCTGCAATGTTTTTAAAATTATGAGTATTATCAGAAAAATGATTTTATAAGATCAATGACCTTATCCACACCGATTACAAACAATGCCGCGGCAGCAAGAAAGAGGATCATAAGAAGAACGGAAGCCTTTCTGGGATTTTCGCTTGCCTGTGCGGCTGTGTTTTCGGTTACCTCTTTGTTTTCAGATGTCTCTGTGTTTTCGGAAACGGTATCCTCGGAGCTTTTTTCGGAAAGCTCCTCCTCGGGCTCAGCAAAGCCTGCACCGATAAGCACCTCGCGAGCTTCCTTCAGAGCCTCCCTGACGACCAGAATGTCATAGCCCTCAGAAGCGCCGAAGCCCATAGCACTCGGAAAAGCCAGCAAAGTTGAGCCGCCGGGTGCATTGATATACTGCTTTGCGGCATTTATGCCCGCGTCCGAAAGTGCGGCAATGGCACAATCAGCATCGACTTCGGTTAAAACATGAGAGACTGCAACTACGTTTTCATCCATATTTTTTACCCCGCTTTCTTCGTTTATTCTAACATATAACCCGATTGTTGACAAGTGTGTCGAAAGGAGCATTATGAAAAATAAAATATATGCAGCAATTGCAATCTTGATCATGCTTTTTTTCAGTGCCTGCGGCAAGCAGGAAAGCGTAACGGATTATTATGACGCACCGCAGGAAACTCCCGCTTTGCAGGAAACGGAAAAAACAGATGAGGCAAACATAACACAGCAGCCTGAGCAAATTCAGAAGGCCGGAATATATAAGGGGATACTTACCGAATATTACGGCTTCGGAAGAATGAAGGCGGCAGATTTTGAGAAGAAATACGGAGCCGATAATGTTATTGACGGCGAGCGAACAACCGTCATTATATTGAATAAAGACCGTTTTGAATTTAACGGCAACGGCCTTTTTTATGCAGGGATAGAAAGCGACACCTTTACAGGTCCTGCGGGAATACACTGCGGAATGACACTCAATAAAGCTGTAGAGACCTTGCTTCCCGAATATTCGGCTTCTTTTGACTATGAAAACGATGAGTTTCAATCGATTTTCGGGCAATCCTATTATGACGAATATCTTGGCATAAATCTTATTTCTCCTTACTGTGTTTTCTACAGACTGGGAGTGGAGGATGCGACCGAAGAGGGTGCTTATGTACTGAAATATTCGGTAAAAAGCGATTACGGGACCGAAGAAATAAATCTGTTTTTCTCAACAGAAAAAATTCTGACCGCATACTCAATGCAGCTTGTGTGATAAGAGGTGAACAAAATGGCAATCGATGAGATTTCCGCTGTGCAGAATGAAGGGGCAATGCATAATATAACAATTGTATATGCAGACAACAGCAGAGAGGAATATTCACTTTCGGCATTCGGAAAGGCCGCAATAACGTTCGGCAGAAGCGAAGAGTGCGATATAGTAATAAATTCTCCCATAATTTCAAGACGCCACGGAAGATTTGAGCTGATAGGCGACAAGTGTTATATATGCGACGATTCAAGTACAAACGGAATTTTTCTCAACGGAGAACCGACCGCATTCGGAGAGCTTGATGATTATTCCGATATCCGCATCGATGACCCCGAAGAGCCATGCTTCTGCGGAATATCCATTGCGTACTATTCATACAATGACGGTTCGGGGTGGATGGATTATTCCCTTGGGGAAGGGGAGACAAGGATAGGCAGAGGAGAAGAGTGCGAGATCAGAATAAATCACGTAACTCTTTCCCTTGTGCAGGCAAGAGTCAGAAAAACAGCGGAAGGATATGTTCTTATTCCGGAAAGCGGAAGCAGGACCTCGGTAACTCTCAACGGAACGCCTGTTACAGTACCGGTGCTGCTTTTTGACCGTGATCTTATCTGCATAGCGAACACCAAGCTTATGTTCGATAATGATGAGGGCCTTTTAAGCTATAAGACTGAATCGCGCGGTCTTGAGCTTGTAGCAAAAAATATCGCACGGTCGGTGCGTATAAAGGGTAAAAGCAAATACATACTCGATGATACAAGCTTAAAAATAAAGCCCTGTGAGTTTGTTGCCATAATCGGAGGATCCGGAAGCGGCAAGTCTACACTTATGAATTGCTTGAACGGATTTGACAAACCGTCAACGGGCTCGGTTCTTGTAAACGGAGTTGACCTTTACGACAACTATGAGGTTTTACAGAGTGTTATCGGCTATGTGCCGCAGCAGGATATTGTGCATGAAAATCTGACACTGCAGGAAATGCTTATGTATGTAGCTCAACTGCGAATGTCGCCCGACTCCACTAAAGAGGAATATGCATCCCGAGTGGCAGAGGTAATCGATATGGTCGAGCTGACAGGGCATGAAAATACGATGATACGCAAAATGTCAGGCGGTCAGAAAAAGAGAGCATCCATTGCGGTCGAGCTCGTTGACGACCCCAGTCTGTTTTTCCTTGATGAGCCGTCCTCGGGACTTGACCCGGGAACAGAGCGAAGTCTTATGCTGCTGCTCCAGAAGATGAGCCGCAAGGGAAAGACCATAGTGGCAATTACTCATACGACCCAGAACCTGCATCTGTGCGATAAAATGATATTTCTCGGCAGCGGCGGATATATGGCATATTTTGGGCATCCAAAGGGTGCGCTTGAGTTCTTTGGGGTCAATGACCTTGCCGAAGCATATTTGAAGGTCGAGAAGGATCCTCAGGGCTGGGAGATAAGGTTCAACAATTCAAAGCAAGCCAAGATAGCCGAGGTAACACAAACCTCAGAAAAAAGAGAATACAGCAATGCAAAAAAGCCATTCGGAAAACAGACTGTTGTTATGGCAAAACGCTATGTAAATCTTCTCTGGCACGATAAAATAAGGCTTGCATTCCTTCTTCTGCAGGGGCCGCTGATAGCATTGCTGCTGTCGCTGGTCGCAGGAGACAATGTGTTTGAAATGACATTCCTGTCTCAGCAGATGCTGTTTTCCCTGTCATGTGCGGCTGTATGGGTAGGACTTATGAACTCAATACAGGAGATATGCAAGGAACGCGGTATATTAAGAAGAGAATACATGTCCGATATGCGTCTTGATTCATATATAGCATCGAAGCTGCTCGTTCAATCGGGGCTGTGCTTTATACAAAGCCTTCTTACAGTAACGGTTTTTGCGCTGGTTGTCGGAATGCCAAAAGGCGGCAGTCTGGGAAATGCACCGTTTATAGAGATATTGTTTACAATATTTCTTGTAATGGTGTCATCCTCTGCATTGGGAATGCTGGTTTCCTCGGTGGCAAAAAATCCTGACAGAGCTATGGTGTTCGCACCGATACTGCTTATTCCTCAGCTCCTTTTTTCCGGAATACTGTTTACCCTTGAGGGAGCAACAAATATCATTTCGTGGTTCTGTGCAAGCCGATGGTCGATGCAGGCGCTTGGAAACATAGCCGACTGCAACGCCCTGCTCGATGCATATTACCGCAGGATACTAAGCACACAATACAGCGGACAGCAGCTTGAAAATATGATCGGGCAGTATATCGTTCCCATGTACGAACACAGCCCGTGGAATCTTATTCTCACATGGCTGGTGCTTATTTTCACCATATTCTGTCTCTCAGGCGCATGCCTGCTGATACTGAGATCGGTTAAAAACGACAAAAGATGATCTTTGTGAACGCATCTTTGCAATAAGCAGTTAATTTGACTTATTCAAAGAAAAAGCAGTCAGCCTGTGCTGACTGCTTTTTCTTTGAATCTCTTGACAAATACAAAAAAGGTGGTATAGTGTTCCTATAAAGAACCACGCAGGTGATAGGGATGGATACTTATGAAATGCTGTCGCTTTTCGGCTTGACAAGACTTGAGGCGACAATATATACTGAGCTATTGAAAAGGGAAAGCTATACAGGCTATGAGCTTGCAAAGCTGACCGGGATTTCCCGCTCCAATACATATACCGCACTGGCAACACTCTGCGAAAAGGGCGGAGCATATATTATAGAGGGAACACCTGTAAAATACACATCGGTTTCTGTTGCGGAATTTTGCGAAAACAGAATAAGAAAGCAGCAGGAGGCAGCGAAATATCTGAAAGAAATGCTGCCGGGCACGGAGTCACAATCTGAGGGCTATCTTACAATAAACGGCAGTGCAAATATAGAAAATAAAATATATAATCTTCTTGTCAAGGCGGAAAAGAGAGCCTATCTCGCAGCAAGTGCGAAAACAGTAAAATGCTTTGAAAGAGCGATTAACCAAATGACCGAATCAGGCAAAAAGCTTGTGATAATAACCGATTCGGATATTGAAATCGCCAAGGCTCAGGTTTTCAAAACCTCTGACAGAGGTGAACAGATAAGGCTGATAGTCGATTCAAAAAAGGTGCTTACAGGCGATGGAGCAAGCTGCCTTTATTCGGAAAAAGAAAATCTTGTGAATGTAATCAAGGATTCACTTAAATATGAACTGCGTCTTATAAAATACGGACTGGATGCATTGGAGGAGTAAAAGACCATGAAAAAAGAAGCATTTGTAACAAAAGAAAAGGTAGAAGAGATTGTAAAGCAGTTTCCCACACCTTTTCACATCTACGATGAAAAAGGCATAAGAGAAAATGCAAGAAAATTTTATAACGCATTTTCCTGGAACAAAGGGTTCAAGGAATATTTTGCAGTAAAAGCAACACCTAATCCGTTTATCATGCAGATACTAAGGGAAGAAGGCTGCGGAATGGACTGCTCTTCCTATACCGAGCTGAAACTGAGCAAGGCTGTCGGCGCAGTCGGGAATGAGATAATGTTTTCATCAAATGCAACACCTCCCGAAGAGTTTGTGCTTGCCCGTGAGCTTGATGCCATAATCAACCTCGATGATATCACTCACATCGAATTTTTAAAGAAGACCTGCGGATTGCCTGAAACTATCTGCTGCCGCTATAATCCGGGCGGCGAGTTTAGACTTGGCAACGCAATAATGGATATGCCGAGAGATGCAAAATACGGATTTACCAGAGAGCAGATAACAGAGGGCTTCAAGATTCTGAAGGCAGAGGGTGTAAAGCGCTTCGGACTGCACTCCTTCCTGTCGAGCAATACCACCGATCCCGAGTATTATCCTACCCTTGCGGAGATCCTTTTTAATGTCGCCGTTGAGCTTAAGGAAGAAACAGGTGTTTCTGTAAGCTTTATAAATCTCTCGGGCGGCGTGGGAATACCTTATCGTCCCGATCAGGAGCCTATTGATATTTCATATGTAGGAAGCAGAGTAAAAGAGGTCTTTGAACGAATCATGGTTCCTGCAGGTCTTGGCGACTGTGCTATTTTTTCCGAGCTCGGAAGATTTATGCTTGCCCCGTACGGAGCGGTCGTAGCACAGGCGATACATCGTAAAAACACCCATAAGAATTATATAGGTGTCGATGCCTGTGCATGCAATCTTATGCGTCCTGCGATGTATGGTGCATATCACCACATTACGGTCCTCGGAAAAGAAAATGCCGAATGCGATCACATGTATGATGTGACAGGATCACTTTGCGAAAACAATGACAAATTTGCCATTGACAGAATGCTTCCTGAGATCGAAATGGGTGATTATATTTATATTCACGACACAGGCGCTCACGGCTTCTCGATGGGCTATAATTACAACGGCAAGCTCAGAAGTGCAGAGCTTCTCCTCTGCGAGGACGGCTCGGTAAAAATGATACGCCGAGCAGAGACCCCTGCCGATTACTTTGCAACCTTCGATTTTACAGATTTTGATATGAACTGATTAACGATCGTTTGCGCAGCAATAGAAAACCGCAGATAATTTATGTGAATATGACAAAGAAGCTATCGGTAGACCCGATAGCTTCTTTTGCTATACTTTTTCAAAAACAAATTTGTCCTCGGTATATTTACAAATAATCTTGTCACCGTTCTGTACACTGCCGTCAAGTATCTGCTCAGAGAATGAATCCTCGATGTTGCTCTGGATGGCCCTGCGAAGAGGTCTCGCTCCGTAAACATCGTCAAAGCCGGCCTTTGCAACAGCAGAAACAGCACTTTCATCAAAGCTTATTTCAATTCCAAGATCGGAAATTCGCTTTTTAAGAGAAGACAGCATTTTTTCAGCTATCTGCTCAATATCCTTTTCGGTTAGCTTGCGGAATATAATGGTATCGTCCAGTCTGTTTAAAAATTCAGGTCTGAATGTATTTTTTAACTCAGCCATAATAAGCTCGCGCATACGCTCGTAATCTGCGTCACTGCTGTCGGAGGAACCGCCGAAGCCAAGAGAAGTTTTTCCTTGAGTTAGGTAAGCTGCACCCAGATTGGATGTCATAATGATAACGGTATTTTTAAAATCTACCGTTCTTCCCGTGGAATCGGTGATCCTGCCGTCGTCGAGTATCTGAAGCATCATATTCCATACATCGGGATGGGCTTTTTCAACCTCGTCAAAAAGAACGACAGAATATGGTCTGCGGCGAACCTTTTCCGTAAGCTGACCTCCCTCATCAAAGCCCACATAACCGGGAGGAGAGCCGATCAGCTTGGAAATAGAATGCTTTTCCATATATTCGGACATATCAATTCTTACTATTGCATCTTCAGAACCGAACATAGATTGTGCAAGTGCTTTGCAGAGCTCTGTCTTACCGACACCGGTAGGACCAAGGAAAAGAAATGAACCGATAGGACGCTTTGGATCCTTAAGTCCCGCTCTGCCGCGTCTGATAGCTTTTGCTACAGCGGTAACAGCAGTTTCCTGACCGACGATCCTCTCATGAAGCTCGCTTTCGAGTTTTAAAAGCCTTTCACTTTCCTCTGTGGTAAGCTGTTTTACGGGGACACCTGTCCACTGAGAGGTCACGTAAGCGATATCCTCTGCGGTGACCTGAATCCTTTCGCCGTTTGCATTGTTTTCCCAATCGGCCTTGGCACGACTCAGTTCTTGTCTTGTAGCCTCCTCTTCGGATTTTAGTTTGGCTGCATTTTCGAAATCCTGAACCTTAGCTGCCTCTTTTTTGTTCGCGCCAAGTTTTAAAAGCTTTTCCTCAAGCGCATGGATGGATTCAGGCATTGTCTGGCGGCTTAAACGGACTCTTGAGGCTGCTTCATCGATCAGATCGATCGCCTTGTCGGGAAGGAAACGATCGGTGATGTATCGGGAGGAAAGCTTTACGGCAGCTTCGATAGCCTCGTCGGGGATACTTACCTTGTGATGAGCCTCATAACGGTCACGCAGACCCTTGAGGATCAGTACAGAATCCTCCTCGCTGGGTTCACCCACTGTCACAGGCTGAAAACGTCTTTCAAGAGCGGCATCCTTTTCAATATACTTGCGATATTCATCGAGGGTGGTCGCTCCGATAAGCTGAAAAGCACCGCGCGCAAGCTGCGGCTTTAATATATTGGCGGCGTCGGTGGCGCCTTCGGAGGAGCCTGCACCGACAAGGGTGTGAACTTCATCAATGAATAGTATTATATCGCCGTCTTTGTTTACTTCATCAATAGCTGCTTTAATACGTTCCTCAAAATCTCCGCGATATTTGGTTCCTGCAACCATACCTGTAAGATCAAGAGATATGATCCTCTTGTTTCTCAGCGATTCGGGAACACTGCCCTCGGCTATCTTCGCGGCAAGACCTTCAGCAATTGCTGTTTTGCCGACACCGGGTTCACCAATGAGACAAGGGTTGTTTTTTGTCCTTCTGGAAAGGATCTGAACAACACGCTCGATCTCGGTGTCTCTGCCGATAACAGGATCTATCTTTCCGTTTTTGGCTTCCTGTGTCAGATCCCTGCCATACTGGTCAAGAGTCTTGGTTGATGTTTTCTTTCTGCCTTGAGAGGGCATGTCATAATTTCCCGATGAAGAGGATGCATTGTGAGGGGAAGAGATATCCTGTCCCTGGGCAGCAGCTAAGGTATCAGCGCCTATCTTGTCAAGATCGCCGCCTTCCTCAATTATAAAACGGCATGCATAGCTGTCCTTGTCGCTCAGAAGCGCAAGAAGCAGGTGCTCGGTGCCGATATAGCTGCTATCAAGATGCACTGCGACTATTTTTGAATTCTGAAGAATGCGCTTGGCTCTGGGGGTCATATCGTTGGGATTTAAGGAAGATCTTATGCCCTTTCCGTGTACCTCAAGAACACATTGGGAAATTCCGTCCAAAGAAACTCCTCTCTCGGTGAGGATACTTTCTGCCACACTTGAATCGACAGACAGAAGTCCTACGAGGATATGCTCGCTTCCGATAAAGCTGTGACCGCTTTCCTGAGCGAATGCGATAGCGTTGTTCATGGCCTCGTTGGCTTTTTCGCTCATCCCCTGAAAGTTATACATATTGGCCATTTAACATTACTCCTTTACTCTAAACATTTTCTGACTGTCTCTGCTCTTTTAATATCGCGTTCCGAGGCAGACAATGAGCAGCCCTGCTCACAGCAGAGTGTAGCAGCCTGAGCATGCTCAAACAGTCCTGCGAGCTTATCAACAGTCAGGTTTTCAAAAACACCTTCGGAGGCACCCAGACGAAGAGATGAATAAAGCTCTGAAAACTCATTTCCGCTGAGCAATCTGCCGTATTTAAGTGTTGCGAAGGCTCTCCATACACTGTCCTGGACAGTGACGATCGAAAGCATATCCTTTCGCGCTTTCTTCTCCGCTTCGATCAATGAACTGCAAAGCTTGCTCAGCTTTGCGACAGTATCGCCCTCGCTGATGCCGAGGGTGGTCTGATTTGAAAGCTGATACATGGAGGCTATTGATCTCGTGCCCTCTCCATATACACCGCGAATAGTAAGCCCCAGCTTTGAAAGCTGTTCTGCAAATCGGGCAAGAGCTCCGCTTTTTTCAAGCGCAGGCAGATGAAGCATAACCGATGCCCTCATAGCGGTGCCGAGGTTTGTCGGACATGCGGTGAGATAACCGTATTGCTCCGAAAATGAAAATTTAAGATTTTCGGAAAGAAGCCTGCACAGCTTTTCTGCGTAATCGTAGGTTTCCTCAAGGGAAAGACCGCTTTTCATCACCTGAAGTCTGATGTGATCCTCTTCGCAAAGCATAAGGCTTACCGATTCATCTTCGGTAATGAGCAAAGCTCTGCCCTGAGAGCGAGAAGCATAATCGGGAGATATAAGATGCCGCTCCACCATGGAAAGGATCTCTGTTTCACTCAGCGATGTCATATCGATATATCTGATATCTCCGCTGATGGCTGAGTTACCCTCGCACAATGCCTGACGAACCTTTCCGATAAGCTCTGCTTTCATAGCTGCATTCATCATGTGAGGGAAAGGAAAACCTTCTACATTGCGTGCAAAGCGCACTCTTGTGCTCACTGCGGTTTCATAATTTTTTCCCGATTTGTCAAACCATTTTTCGCTCATCTTATTTTCCCTCCAGTTCTCTTATCTCATCGCGAAGCTTTGCCGCCAGCTCATAGCTTTCCTCCTGAACAGCCTTTGCAAGCTGTGCCTTAAGGGCAGAGAGTCTGTTATCTTCTTTTTCCTCGGAAGGAGGCAGTCCGTTGCCTGCAACATATACGGCATTGGCGTGTATGCGTGCGATGGCAGGCTTGAGCTCATCGGCAAATACTTCGTAGCACTGAGCGCAGCCAAGCTTTCCGCTTTCTGAAATGGAATGAAGGGTCGAGCCGCAGACAGGACAGGTCTTGTGTTTTGTGCGAACACTTCGGGGCATAAACGAAAATGCACTTTTAAGCAGTGAATCGAAATCGGAGAGGGATGGAGTGAATTCACTTTTTGCAGCACACTCGTGGCAAAGCATATACTCCTTTGTAATTCCGTTTACTGTTTTTGTGATGTGTACGGTTGCATGGTTTTTTCCGCAGTTTGTACATAACATATTTTAGTCCTCCTTATTCAAGGTTAATCAGCATTTGTTTGAGAACCGCTGCACGAATGACATCACGATATACAGGTGAAATGTCTCTGTATGCATTGTCTGAGCATGCAGCGAGCATAACTTTGCAAACTTCATTGGAAATGATGTCGTTCATAAGCAAATTGTTTATCATAGCACGTGCGGTTTTGGTGTCAAGGCTTCCGCCTATACAGTTTACAAGGTGCATGAGCACTGTAGGTTTATCGTTTCTAACCCTTGTAATACGAATATATCCGCCTCCGCCGCGTCTGCTTTCTACTGAATATCCGTGCTCCGGTGTAAACCGTGAGGTAATGACATAATTTATCTGGCTGGGGGCGCATCCCATAGATTGAGCAAGATCGTTACGCTGGATTTCTGCAATACCATCAGATTCCTCAAGCATTTCAATTATTGCTCTTGCAACCAGTTCGCTTATATTCATGGAAAACACCTCTTTGACTTTCTTTGACCTTATTGTAAAACGAAAGTCAAAGAAAGTCAAAGTCAAATTTAGTCAAAAACACGCTTGTACAACCGCTCAATCTAATGAAATCTCTCTTTTACTCGCGTATGCTTTTGAAATCTAATGTTTCACACATTGCCTCCTGTCAGCATAGTATATAGTGAAATCTGAAAAAAGGAGGAAAAATAATATGTGCTGCAATAGACTTTTTGGTGGCAACACCTGCACATGGGTACTGATTCTTGTACTCGTTTTTCTGCTTGTAAAGCAGAACGACGGCTACGGTTTCCAGAATGATTGCAACAACTGCAATAACTGCAATAACTGCAACAACGAAACAGCATACACAGGCAACGGCTATGGCTGTGGCTGCGGCTGCTGCTGATCTTAATTTCGCGCAATGAGCAAAAATCCCCGACCGCAAGGTC
>JAZSNH010000023.1:0-83620 GCA_045536305.1 Acutalibacteraceae bacterium | reverse complement strand
TCAAATACGATGAATACGAGGTTCTGGATACCGTTATCATGGGCAACCGCCGCCTTTATGAAATCATGAAGGAGAAGGACGCGCTCTACATGAAAGAGGATTTCTCCGACGAGGACGGAGAAAGAGCATCAGAGCTTGAGGGAGAATTTGCCGAAATGGGCGGCTGGGATGCCGAGACCGATGCGGTAAAGCTTCTTCGCGGCCTGGGGCTTGACGAGCTTGACGAGCATACAATAATGAGCAGTGTACCCGATGCCGCAAAGGTAAAGATCCTCCTTGCACAGGCACTTTTCGGTCAGCCTGAGATACTTCTGCTGGACGAGCCTACAAACCATCTTGACATAAAGAGCATAGCTTGGCTTGAGGAATTTCTGATGGATTACCCCGGTACAGTGCTGGTCGTATCCCATGACCGTCACTTCCTCAACAATGTCTGCACTCACATTTGCGATATAGATTATAACAGCATCAAGATCTATGTGGGCAACTACGATTTCTGGTATGAATCGAGCCAGCTTATACAGAGGCTTCTCGCAGACCAGCACAGAAAGGCAAGTGAGAAGATCGCCGAGCTGCAGAACTTCGTCTCCCGTTTCTCCGCCAATAAATCAAAAGCAAAGCAGGCAACGGCAAGGAGAAAGCTTATTGAAAAGCTCAGCGTTGAAGAACTGCCCTGCTCAACACGAAGATATCCCTTTGTCGGTTTTACGATGGACAGAGAGCCAGGAAAGGAAATACTTCGCGTAAACGGCTTATCAAAGACTATTGACGGCGTGAAAATACTCAACAATGTAAGCTTTGCGCTCAATAAGACAGATAAGGTTGCATTTATTTCAAAAAATGACCTGGCGATGACTACTCTTTTCAAAATCCTTTTCGAAGAGCTTGGGCCCGATGAGGGAACCTTCAACTGGGGCGTTTCCACAACACAGAGCTACCTGCCGAGAGACAACGGTGAATTTTTTGATGACTGTGATCTGAACCTTGTTGAATGGCTTTCTCAGTGGTCGAAGGATCAGACCCAGACATATCTGCGCGGCTTCCTCGGAAAAATGCTGTTTTCGGGCGATGAGGTGCTAAAGCCGGTAAAGGTTCTTTCGGGAGGCGAAAAGGTGCGCTGCATGCTCAGCCGTATGATGCTTTTCGGATCCAATGTACTGGTTCTTGACCAGCCGACAAACCATCTGGATCTTGAGGCTATAACGGCAGTAAACAAGGGTGTTGAAAGCTTTAAGGGCGTAGTTCTTTTCTCCTCTCACGACCATGAGTTTATGGGAACCATAGCAAACAGAATAATCGAGATAACCGAAGATGGTGTGATCGACAGAGCATGTACCTATGACGAATACATTGAGTATATGATGAACAGATAAAAAATAAAGAGGACACTCTGTAAAAGAGTGTCCTAATCATCTTTAAAAATATCCATGTTTCTCTTGATAACACTCTGACCTCGCCACATATACGCGCGATCGGATGCGTTTGCAAGATCATTTTCCTTTACATCGGGATTGGCTCGGCGCAAAAAAGCATCTATGTATGTGTTTTCGGCATCCTTGTTGTGAGGGCAGACATTCTGACAGGTGTCACAGCCCCACACAGAGCCGTTTTTTCTGATAAGCTCGACCTCAAGCTCAGAAAGGGCGCCCTTTTTCTGTGTAATGTATGATATACAGTTATCACGTATAAACCCCTGTGCCGAAAGAGCCATGCCGGGGCAGGCGGAACAGCACGCACCGCAATGCTCGCAGAAAGAAGCTTCGCTGCCTGTAAAAGGCACTTCGAGATTTGTTACAATCTCTCCGATAAAGCAGAAGGTTCCGAAGCGCGGATTGATAAGCAGACCGTTGTCGCCTATCTGCCCAAGGCCGCAAAGTGATGCGGTATAAACCTCAGGTATGGGCGAATTGTCGATAAACCATACGAAATCATGCTCGGGAAAAGCGTTTTGCAGCGCAAGACAGGCGTTGTCAAGCATGTGTCCGGCGATTTCGTGGTAATCGGGAACGGCGGCATAAAGGGAGAGATTGCCCTTTTCGACAGGCACCTTGTAGGGGAACAGGACAGATATTACAGCCCTGGCATCCTTTGGAAGCCTGCCCTTTGCCATGCATGGCAGAAGCTTTTCGGAAACAAGAGAATAATCGCACACGCCAAAGTCATACAAACCGTTGGCATTCATAATGATCGACAGCATACCTGTCACAAAACTCACCCCTTAAAACAGACAAAAGAAAAATAATATATCTTTTATCATATTGCATAATAGTCTTTTAGCTATTATAACACAAATTATAAAAAATCCAACTATTTTATGTGAAAAAATATCCATTTACATTTTGTTAATAATTTGTTATAATAATATATAACTAATTAAGGAGGAATCTCCACATGAGAAAAGTAACGTTTATTTTGTTGCTTGTTCTCGTTTTGTTTGCAGTACTGACAGCACCGTCTTGCGCGTATAAAGCAGAGGAAGAACCACAGCCTCCGCTGACAAGCGGTTCGGTAGTCGTAACAAGCGGTTCGGCGATCCCGACAAATGTCGAACCTGATATAATCGGTAAAATAACAAGCGTATCAATAACTGCTGACAGGGCAACGATGCTTGTGGAAGCAGAAAAGGTTACCGATGAAACAAACGAGCAAGCATACCGCAAAGCGACCGTAACGGTCGATTTAAAATCCGCAATAGGAAAAGAAGGCTTTGATGAATCGCTGTCCCATCTTGACCTTAAGGCAGGCGACACGGTGCAGGTGTGGTTCGGTTCATCGGTAACAGAGACCTATCCTGTACAGGCATACGCGCAGGCAGTCAAAATTATGCGCTCTGAAATCGCAAGCGATGCCATGGGAGTTATCAATCTTCCGAGGCTTGTCGTAAACTGTGGAGCAGACAGCTCTCTGGCATCTGCGACAAACGTCTTGTGGAATGGTCAAAACTACAGCTATGGAACCGTAAACGAGGTCCTTTCTGAGAATCTCGGCTCTGTAGTCAGTGTCAGATGCGGAGAAACCATTTCGCTGGAGTTCAGCATGATGCCCGATACATGTACGGTTTCATACAGAAATTCGGAAGAAGGTTCTGTTCCGACTCCCATAGAACCTGTGGGGGGAAAGCTCAATATTCCGGAAAATACAGCAGGCGACTATATCTATACCGTGAATGTTTCATACGGTGAAAATACTGTATCGTATGTATTCTCGGTATTTGCATTCGTCTGATAAAAATTATAAGCGAGGTCGAAATCGATGCTTAACACAGAAAAATCAATGGAAAAAATCGTAGCTCTCTGTAAGAACAGAGGCTTTATCTTCCCCGGCTCCGAAATCTACGGCGGACTTGCCAACACATGGGATTACGGCCCTTTGGGAACAAGGCTCAAGAACAATGTCAAGGACACATGGAGAAAGAGATTTATTCAGGAGCGCCACAACAGCTTTGAGGTTGATGCGGATATCCTTATGAACTCCCGTGTATGGGAAGCATCAGGTCACGTATCGAGCTTTTCCGATCCGCTTCTCGACTGCAAGGAATGCAAGATGCGTCACAGAGCAGACAACCTCATCGATGATTTTGATCCCGAAGCACATGCTGACGGCATGACCAAGGAGGAAATGTTTGAGTATATCAAGGCTCACTCCATTCCCTGCCCTCACTGCGGCAAGCATAATTTTACAGACATACGTGAGTTCAATCTCATGTTCCAGACCTTCAGAGGTGTTACAAACGACAGTAAGAGCATAATCTATCTGCGTCCTGAGAATGCACAGGGCGAGTATGTCAACTTCCTCAATGTTCAGCGCTCTATGAGAGCAAAGCTCCCCTTCTCCATAGGTCAGATAGGCAAGGCCTTCAGAAATGAGATCACCCCCGGCAACTTTACCTTCCGCACTATCGAGTTCGAGCAGATGGAGTTCCAGACCTTCTGCAAGGAAGGTACCGATGGCGAGCTGTATGATTATTTCAAGGAATACGGAAAGAAATATTATGAGGATCTCGGTATTCCTGCAGATCACCTCAGATTCCACGATCATGAAAAGCTTGCCCATTATGCAAAGGCTGCATGTGATATAGAATTTCTGTTCCCGTTTGGCTGGGGCGAGATAAACGGCACCCACAACAGAACAGACTTTGACCTGACCCGTCATCAAGAATACAGCGGTCAGAAGATGGATTATCTTGATCCTGTGACAAACGAAAAATATATTCCTTACATAATCGAATCCACCTACGGTCTTGACCGTACTGTTCTTGCGCTTCTTTGCGAAGCTTACGACGAAGAAGTCATCGATGCGGAAAAGAATGATGTTCGCACCGTTCTTCATCTGAATCCTGCTGTTGCACCCTACAAGGCAGCAATACTTCCGCTGTCGAAAAAGCTTTCTGACAAAGCAATGGAGATACGCAACGAGCTTGGCAAATTCTTTATGACCGATTTTGATGAGACAGGCTCTATCGGTAAGCGTTACCGCCGTCAGGACGAGGTCGGTACACCTTTCTGTGTAACATACGACTTTGATTCTGAGACAGATGGCTGTGTAACGGTTCGTGATCGAGATACAATGGAGCAGGAGCGAATCAGGATCGAGGATCTTGCTGAGTATATAAGCTCGAGAATATCCTTCTAAGCCTATATTTTCAGCAAACTTAGTTAGGGGGATCGCCGATGGAACAGAACGGACATTGCGAAAATGTTCGCGTAACAGTGTCATTGACGCCTGACGATATATTCAGAGCAGAAAAAACATATTTTTCAAAGAGAAAAAAGGCGCAGCAGAGGAGAATTGTTTTTGTAATTTTACTGATGCTGCTCCCTTTCGCAACTTACCTTTTTGTATGGTGGTACATGAGGATAATGAGAGCGGGCGGCTGGATCGACTTAGAGCCTGAACAGGTCAGCTTTGTTACAACACTGCTCGTTCTCGGTGCAATCAGCTTTGCCATAGCGGGAATAGCCTATCTTGCGGTACGAAGAAGAAAGCTGCAGATACATGTCAGGCGCGGATTGCAGCACAGAGCATCCTTGTGTACATATACCTTTGCTAAGGAAATATCAATTGTAACACCAAGCAATGAATGCTCGATGAATTATTCGGATATCACAGAGGTCATAGAAGATTATTATGGATATCTTATTGTACCGAAAACAGGCTCGCTTCTGTATTTGCCGACACGGGTTTTGTACGGGGAAGAGCTGCGTACGGTAAAAACACTTATATGCCAAAAACGTTCAACGGAAAACAAAACTGCAGAATAGGAAGGTGCATATTATGCTGTATATAACTCAGAATACACTGCTCAAGTCGCGTGAGTATGAGGTGACAGACGAATACAGACGTCATGTATGGACTGTAAAAGGCTCGCTTCTTTCGGGAAACCTTGTTAAGGTATATACAAACGGAGGCACTCTTGCTGCAGAGATCGAAAAGAAAAGCGGAATGCTTGGAACAAAATTTCAAATTTCGGTCAATGGCGTTCCCTTTGAAACGTTAAAAAAGAAGAACATCGCAACAGGCGTAAAGTATGAAATGACAAAGAGCGGCTGGAAGCTCGAAGGCGATTATTTCAAGAGCGAATACCGACTGCTGACCGCACGTGACGGTGTTGTTATGATACACAGCAAGAAATGGTTTTCTTGGGGTGAGACATATGTCGTCGAGGTGAGCCGCAAGGAAGATGAGCTTATGTGTCTTTGCGTAGCTCTTTGTATAGATTCATCGTCTGAGGTAAGCGCATCACTTGCAAAAAAATAGATAAAAATTAGAAATAACACTTGACAATTGGCGAATACCCATATATAATAACGGAGTCGCTTGAGGCAATAAACCTCTGTCGACGGGCTTACGGCCCAGTAGTTCAGCTGGTTAGAACGCTAGCCTGTCACGCTAGAGGTCGACGGTTCGAGTCCGTTCTGGGTCGCCATATTCGCTGATATAGCTCAGTAGGTAGAGCGCATCCTTGGTAAGGATGAGGTCTCCAGTTCGAATCTGGATATCAGCTCCACAAACACCTGAAATTTCGGTTTCGGGTGTTTTTTCTTTGGTTTTGATTGGATTATCGGAGAAAGTCAGCCCGCATCCTTTTTGCCGGATTTTGGTGAAAGGATGCGGGCTGATTTTATGCAAAAATTAGCGTTTCGTGAAGCTGAAATCCGAATTCCGTTTCGAGTATAGCAAAATCCGTGTATAGCGTTTTCTTCTCTACTGCGTAGCCTTTACTGGCTAAATACGCTTCAAGCTCGCCTCGTCGCACATAACGGTCTCTGCCGGCATTGGCTTGCAGATAGTCTTTAAGCAGCAACAGACGTACACCGATAACTGATTTGCCGTGGTTCATGGTTTTACCCTCCGTGGTGATGTTAGTATAGCATACCAAAAGGAAAGAGAAAAGGGTGGATAATCCCACCCTTAGTCCAGTGATTTCAGATAGACAGAAAGAAGCTGTAAGGCTGTTTCTTTATCTTTTGGATTGCAAGCATTTAAACGCTCCCATAGTTCTGTTTGCTGGGCGGTCAGTGAGGTGCTTTCTTCGGTAAGAACTTCGTCGGGAGTGATATGAAGCACATTGCATATACGGAGTATGGTTTCTGTTCGCATATTGACTGTTCCACGTTCTATATCTGCGTAGGTGCGATCAGACAGTCCGGCAGATTCTGCAACTTCTGCCTGTGTCATGCCCATACGCTTGCGTATAGTCAGCAGTTTATTACCGATAACGTGCAAATCAAAAATAAGCATTATTCTTCCCCCGTTCGCTTTGATACAGGAATTATAATTCCATTTTTACTTGACAAACAGGAAGCAAACATATATAATTGTAAGCACTATAGTTCCGTTTTTTTGAAAACAAAAAAATGAAAGAGGTATTACATGATGAAAAAAGTAATTTCAATAATCTTGGCGTTTGTGTTGTGCCTGTCCCTGTGTGCTTGTTCTTCCAATTCACTTGAAGGCGCTTGTAGAAAGGCAGATAAATTGGTAAATGGATGGCATGATGAAGCTTATGGTGGCTGTGTTTACAAGGGTGAATATATCAAAGAAATGGATGGTTATGAAATTTCCATGTATTTGGTAACTGCACGATACCCCTCAAGTCTGGACAGTGAAGATGGGGCAACATTTGTAAAGAATACAATGACGCGAAGGATGCTGGATGAATTATATCCTCAGTTGGTGGAGGTTTTTAAAGGATATGATGTTTCCGTTGCATTTATACTGTCAGATCAGAACGGAAATAATACACATAGCACTATTCTTGACGGAGAAGTTGAGTTTTATAATTAATTAAAAGAACAACGGAATTGCAATAATAATTTTTCCGTTCTTTGGGCAATGTCACAATATTGATACAAACAGGGAGCCGGGGTGGCTCCCTGTTTGTTATTGGACGCCTTTAGGCTTGATAAAACCCCTGGTTCTGCCAGGGGTAAATAAAAATACCTTGGTAAAAATAAAACCTCGATGATACAATGGTGAAGGTTTGGCGACCGCATCACAAAAGTAACAAGGAGGTTTTAAACAAATGAAAAATGAAATAAAACATACATCACATTCAACGTATCGCTGTGAATATCATGTCGTATTTGCCCCGAAATATCGAAGAAAGGTAATATATAAAGAGATACGAAAAGATATAGGGGAGATATTAAGAAAACTGTGTAAAGAATTAAAAGTAGAGATAATAGAAGCGGAAGCATGTCCAGATCATATTCATATGTTAGTGAGCATACCACCGTATATGAGTGTAGCACAATTCGTAGGAACGCTCAAGAGTAAAAGTGCACTTATGATTTTCGATAGACATGCAAATTTGAAATACAAGAATGGCAGAAGAAATTTCTGGTGCAGAGGGTATTATGTAGATACGGTAGGAAAGAATGCAAAAATAATAGGAGATTACATAAGAAACCAGTTAGAAGAAGATCTGGCGAGTGACCAGATAAGCTTCAAAGAATACATGGACCCGTTTACGGGTAGCAAGAATAAATAAGGCAAAAGAAAGCAGCCACTTTTAGTGGCTGCCTGTGAATGTGATGCGATGACAAACCCTCAGTACCCCTTAGAGGGGTCAGCATGTAATGACCCTTCTAGGGTCTGAGAAAACCACTAGTTTACTAGTGGTTTTTATTGTATTTATGCGGTTTTGTGTGCTAAAGTATAGAAAGCAAAAGTGAATGGGTTTGGTATAAAACCAAACCCATTCACTTACAAATTTAATAATTTAATTAAGCATTATTTTGTGTCTGAAAAAATCAACGGAAAGATGCTGATATTTTACATTGACACATCAGTTCCGAAACCGTCGCTGTCAGGCTGAGCTGCTGCGTAAATATATATAGTATCGGATTTTGCAGTGTTGCCGTACTTGTCGGTAACAACGCAATACATCTGCCTGCCGCTGTAGTCGGTCTTCATCGTTGTAGCGTATGTAGCGGAGGTGATGGAGGATTTGGTGAAGGAGGAGCTGCCGGGCTTTTTATAGTACCACTGGTAGGTAAGTCCGTCGCCAACAGCAGAAACGCTGACAGATAACTTGCTGTCTGCGAAAACGGTAGTGGTGACAGGCTGCTTGGTGATAGTTGCTGCCATGTAGAGGTAAACAACATCGGATTTAACAGAATTACCATTCTTATCTGTTACAACACAATACATCTGTCTGCCGGAATAGAGCTCCTTCATTGCAGTGCTGTAAGTAGCAGAGGTAATGGAAGACTTTGTAAAGGAGGAGCTGCCGGGAGCCTTGTAATACCACTGATAGGTAAGTCCCTCACCGCTTGCGGCAACAGTAATCTTTACTGTTGAACCGATTTTTACGTATGTGGTCTTGGGCTGAGTGGTTATTTTTACAGAAGTTGTAGAGATGGTGAAAACATCGGATTTTGCAGTATTGCCGTACTTATCGGTAACAAGGCAATACATCTGTCTGCCGCTGTAGTCAGCCTTCATAATAATAGAGTAGGTAGAGGAAGTATAAGAGGATTTGCTGTAGGAGGAGCTGCCGGGAGCCTTGTAGTACCACTGATAGGTAAGTCCGTCACCGACGGCAGAAACGCTGACAGATAACTTGCTGCCTGCGGAAGCAGTAGTGCTGACAGGCTGCTTGGTGATAGTTGCTGCCATGTAAAGGTAAACGGCATCGGATTTTGCGGTGTTACCGTACTTGTCGGTTACAAGACAATACATAAGTCTGCCGGAATAGAGCTCCTTCATTGCAGTGCTGTAAGTAGCAGAGGTGATGGAGGACTTTGTATAGACAGAGCTGCCGGGAGCCTTGTAGTACCACTGATAGGTAAGTCCCTCGCCGCTTGCGGCAACGGTCAGCTTAGCTGTTGAGCCGATCTTTACGTAGGTGGTCTTAGGCTGAGTGGTTATTTTCACGGAAGGAGTAGAAATAGTAATGATATTTGATATCGCGGTGTTGCCGTACTTGTCGGTAACAAGGCAATACATCTGCCTGCCGCTGTAGTCAGCCATCATGGTTGTGGAATAAGTAGCGGAGGTGATGGAGGATTTAGTGAAGGTGGAGCTGCCGGGCTTTTTGTAATACCACTGATAGGTAAGTCCGTCACCTGTAGCAGTAACACTTACAGATAACTTGCTGCCTGCGGAAACAGTAGTGCTGACAGGCTGCTTGGTGATTGTAAGTTCCGAATAGAGATAAATGGTGTTGGATTTAATAGTGTTGCCGTACTTGTCGGTAACAACACAATACATCTGTCTGCCGCTGTAGTCAGCCATCATGGTTGTGGAGTAGGTAGCAGAGGTGATAGAAGACTTTGAGAAGGAAGAGGCGCCGGGCTTTTTATAATACCACTGATAGGTAAGTCCTTCACCGTTTGCTGCGACAGTGATTTTTACTGTTGAACCGATTTTTGCGTATGTGGTCTTAGGCTGAGTGGTTATTTTTAAGGATGATTCGGTGATAGTGAAAGTGTCCGAGGTTTCGGAGTAGCCGTATTTGTCAGTTACGACACAGTACATCTGTCTGCCGCTGTAGGTTGACTTCATTGTTGTGGAGTAAGTGGCAGAGGTGATGGTGGATTTGGTATAAGAAGAGCTGCCGGGAGCCTTATAATACCACTGATAGGTAAGTCCGTCACCAACTGCAGAAACACTCACGGATAACTTGCTGCCTTCGGGAACAGAGGTGCTGACAGGCTGCTTGGTGATGGTTGCTTTCATGCGAAGAGTTACAGTGTTTGACTGAGCTGTATTTCCGTATTTATCAGTTACAACACAATACACCAATCTGTCGGAATATGTCTCACTCATTGTTACACTGTATGTGGCAGATGTAACGGAGGATTTGGTGAAGGAGGAGCTGCCGGACTTTTTGTAGTACCACTGATAGGTAAGTCCCTCGCCGCTTGCAGCGATTGTCAGTTTAGCGGTTGCTCCATATTTTGCGTATGTAGTTTTGGGCTGAGTTGTAATTTTTGCAGCGGTACCGGTGATGGTAAAGGTGTCAGAGGTTGCAGTGTTGCCCATTTTATCCGTAACAACACAGTACATCTGTCTGCCGCTGTAGTCAGCCAGCATTGTTGTGGAGTAGGTGGCTGAGGTGACGGAGGATTTAGAAAATGTGGAGCTGCCGGGCTTTTTATAATACCACTGATAGGTAAGTCCGTCGCCGAGAGCGGAAACACTTACAGACAGCTTGCCGCCTATCGGAGCGGAGGTATCTGTGGGCTGCTTTGTAATGGATGCAGCCATATAAAGGTAAACAGTATTTGTTTTAACCTTATTGCCTTTGCTGTCTGAAATCTCACAGTATACCTGCTGGCCGGAGGTGCTTTCGGTCATGGCTGCACTGTAAGAGGCAGAGGTGCTGGTGGATTTGGTGAAGGAGGAGCTGCCGGGATTTTTGTAATACCACTCATAGGTAAGTCCCTCACCGCTTGCGGCAACAGTGAATTTTGCAGTTGAGCCGAGCTTTGCGTATGTGGTTTTGGGCTGAGTGGTTATATCGATAGGAGGCTTGACGGTTACTGTTATCTGCAGATTTGTATTGGAGGCGGTCAATACAGTGCTGCCGATTCCGGCGGCAATGATTTTTCCGTCTTCCACATAAGCAACAGCACTGTTTTTGCTCTGCCAGTTTACTGCAGTGGGGACAGTAGTTACATATGTATAACCGGGCCAGTGCTCTTCAAAATTGTACTGATTAACAATTTTCGGGGCAGTGACGCTCTCGCCGGTAAGAAGCGAATAGGAGGATTCGCCGGAAAGTGCGGTGTTTTCGAGTGAGAGTTTTGAGCTGTCAACCGTAACGACTGATATGACGGTGTCATTTACCGCAGTTGTCGGGGTAGTGGTATTGGTTGTGTAGCCAAGAGCCTGAGTCCAGTAATGAACTCCGTTTACATATACATGACCGATACCGATTGCATTAAAGTTGGGGTTGAGCATGTTCCTTCTGTGTCCCTGTCCGCTGTAGGGATCGTCATTTTCCTGCCAGCCAACGAAAGCGGCTGATGCCGAACCGTAGCCTGCGGCCAGATTTTCGCCCTTATAGTTGTAGCCGGAAGAAGGGAAGGCAGAAAAACAGGTCGAGCCGGTGGGTCTGGTGTGGCTGAAGGATACAGCGATTTCCGCAGCACGCTGCATAGCGACCTTTTCAAGCTCGTAGTCGTATTTCAGTACACCGAGAGTGGTATTGCTGCCGGTGTTGAAAACTGTTTTTGTAGTATCGTCCGAATTCCAATACCATGCACCGCCGGTGCTGTCGGTACGGAACTTGTTGATGAGATCTAACATTTCACGTGCATCGGACTGTGAGAACCTTGTTTCTATATAAAGTTCTTGGGTTTCGGCTGCGGAAACATTCATAACCAGAGCCGGAGATACTGCCATAATAATAAGCAGCAAAAGACTTAACGCAATTTTCGTACACTTTTTCATCCTTATTGTTCCTTTCTGATAATATTTTTTATGTGCAAAATAATAGTATCATTTTGGTGTTTCCTTGTCAATGAGAAGAATAGCAATGCATTTAAACAATCTGTAAAAAAAATGACATCGAAAAATTTGCGTTTTGATATGATTTATATCATTGCGGCACGCCCTTCTGTGTTTCTTGACACAAAAGGACAGGAATGATAATATAGAAATATAATATTTATGGTTTAGAAAGCGGTGTTGAGATGAGCAGGCAGCTTAAAGTCAGAGACAACAATCAGATAGATCATTATCAGGAAACGGTGTGTGTAGTCAGAACCCCTGAGGGACGTGCCGCCGAAAAACGCAGAGGAAAAAAAGAAGATATGCCTGCGTATGTGATTTTTTCACTGCTTTCTTTAATTTGCAGTGTCGGAGCGGTATATTTGCTTGAAATGGTTCTGCAGCTTAAATTTCTGCTTCTTATTCCTGCGGGACTTGCGTTGGTGTTTGCCGTTGCCGCAAAGGCAAAGCGAAGCGGCGTAATGTCGATAATGGCTCTTGTATTTGCGATAATAGCAGTGTTTGTTGTTTGTTCGGTAACTGTTGCATGCATCTGCGTGGATCAGTTTGTAGATGAGGCAAAGACCGAATACGTTGAGCCCATAACAAACGATATAAAGGAATCGATAAGGGAAAAACTTCCGTGGCTGAACGATTGACAAAGGATGCTGTAGTATAATGCTTCCATATATTTATATTTTCGGTTTAAAGATACCGATGTACGGAACCATGATAATACTGGGACTGATACTGGCTGTGATACTGGCGGTATACCGCGCAGGGAAAAACCAACGGGTATCGGGAATAGATATGCTCACCGGTTCGATGATAGTCTTTATAACCTCTATAATAGGCGCCAAAATTCTTTTTTTACTTACTGAATTTGATTTATACTGCGGAAATTTCTCGCAGCTGATAAACGATCCTCTTGAATATTTCAAAAATCTTGCAGGCAGTGGACTGGTCTTTTACGGAGGCTTTATAGGCGGTGCGCTTGGATTGATTGGATACTGCCGAGTGTTTAAGCTTAATATGGCAGATTATTTTGATGCGGCGATCCCAAGCCTTCCGCTCGCGCATGCCTTCGGCAGACTTGGCTGCTTTTGTGCAGGCTGCTGTTACGGAAGGGAATCGGAGCATTTCGGTATAATATTTAAAAATGCCGTAACGGGAGTGTCCTTAACGGAAAAGGTTATCCCAACACAGCTTATTGAGGCGGTATTTAATGTGCTGCTTTGCATCGCACTTTTGCTGTATGCAGGAAAAGAACGCAGAAGAGGCAGCCATACAGGGCTGTATATGATCTGCTACGGTGTTTTCAGATTTATTATCGAATATTTGCGTGACGATGAGATACGCGGCGGTTTTCTGTGGTTCAGTACATCGCAGTGGATAAGTCTTATTCTGATAATACCTGTCGGCATACTTCTTCTTTGCGGGTTTGCCGAAAAGCTTGGAAATAAAAAAGATGAGGAGACTGAATGTGCCTAGGTTCTTTGTTGAAAAAAGTGCAATAAGTGAAATGGCTGCAGTAATAGGAGGCGAAGATGCATCGCATATCTCGAGATCACTTCGAATGAGAGTGGGAGAGAGCCTTGTGATCTGTGACTGTGAGGGCACAGATTACGACTGTGTTATAGAAAAGTTTTTAGACGATATAGTTTTGCTCAGAATAAAAATGGCGAGACCCAATGTCAGCGAGCCTGATTGCAGGGTGACTCTTTATCAGGGATACCCAAAGGCAGATAAGCTCGAGCTCATAACGGAAAAGGCTGTGGAGCTGGGAGCAGTGAGTATTGTCCCTGTGCTCATGTCACGTTCCGTTTCACGACCGGACGAGAAAAGTGCGGCAAAAAAATCTGCAAGGCTTCAGCGCCATGCGCTGGAAGCGGCGAAGCAGAGCGGCAGAGGGATCATACCGCAGGTATCTGAAATGATAAGCCGGACGGAGCTTATAAATCGCGTAAAGCAGCACGAGCTGACAATCGTCTGCTATGAAGCAGGCGGTGAACCGCTCTCGGGATTTATCGGCAGTGCAAGGGATATAGCGATCGTTATAGGGCCTGAAGGCGGCATAGCGGAAGAGGAGATAAATGCACTGGTCGAAGCAGGAGCAAAAATCGTAACTCTAGGAAAACGTATACTTAGAACAGAAACAGCCGCTATAGCTGCAATAACCGCCGTTATGTACGAAACGGGAAATATGGATAAATAAAAATGAGCGAACCCGCGAATATGAGATAAAATAAAAAAGCCTCGGGAAACCCGAGGCTTTAAACATATACAAAGCAAAAGATAAATTAAAAAGGCAATCAGAGTGCCATAAGCAGCTTCTCAAAATCCGCAGAAAGGCAGGGGGTGCAGATAGCTGTTACGGGGCCTGACATAAATACAGTGCCATCCTCTGCGATCTCAACGGACAGATCGCCGCCGGGCATGTGGACAGTGACCTTGTTGCCGGTCAGACCCATGCGGAATGCCTCGCTTGCGGCAACAGTGGCACTTGTGCCGGATGCAAGAGTATATCCTGCACCGCGCTCATAGGTCTCAAGCCTTATGTTTTCCTTGTCAACTATCTCCATAACGTTTGTGTTTATAGGCTCTGCAAAAATTTCGGTTCGTTCGATATATTCGCCGATCTCGCGAACCATCTGCGCTGAAATGTTCTCCATGGGAATAACGCAGTGAGGATTTCCTATGGTAAGACATGTAACATAGCACTCGATACCGTCAAGCATCATACGCTTGCCGATAAGCTTTTCATGGCTTTCCTTTTTGGGGTCATCCATATAGTTTATCTCACCGAGAGCGACCTTGCTCTCGCTGCCGTCCTCGTTAAGCGATTCGACCTTTATCTCGCCGCCGGGCGTGCTGAATGTAAAATTCTTTTCTGTAACATAGCCTGCATCACGCAGATAATGAGCGAAAATTCGCACACCGTTGCCGCTGTTTTCCGCTTCGCTTCCGTCGGGGTTATATATGCGAAGAGAAATTTCATCACCCTTGAGGATAGGGCCGTAAAGTATGCCGTCGGAGCCAATGCCGAAATGTCTGTCACAGATGTATCTGATTCGTGCGGGATTAAGCTCAAAATCATTCTTATACGGGTCGAGAACAAGATAATCATTTCCAAGACCGTGATATTTTCTGAGAATAATACTCATAGCAGTAACCTCCGATATTTTTCTGTTATTATAATATGATATAATCGAAAAAAATATAATGCCTTTAAGTGCTTGAAATGATGCAAAATGTGCTATACAATCAAGCTGTGAGGTGAAAGTATGGTGTACGAAAAGCGCGGTTATTTAAACAGTAATTTCAGATTGTTCCATATCAAGGATAAATCCGATAAAACCTTCGACTATCATTATCACGAATTTGACAAAATAGTTGTAATGCTCGAGGGCGATGTTACCTATACCATAGAAGGAAACACCTATCATTTGAAACCGGGAGATATTACATTGGTGCGCCATAATGAGATACACAGACCTGAAATAAGTCCCGATGT
Organism: Acutalibacteraceae bacterium; assembly: GCA_045536305.1. Classification (GTDB taxonomy): domain Bacteria; phylum Bacillota; class Clostridia; order Oscillospirales; family Acutalibacteraceae; genus JAISGQ01. Next base: position 68,163 of record JAZSNH010000023.1, on the reverse strand, counting down.
AACCTATGACCGATATATTCTTTATGTTATGCCCGATTACATTTCAAAGACAGGTGATGATGAGCCGTCACTCTCGAACTGCTTCCGCGTTGCCGCAGAGAGAAATGAGCATGTGCTCAGCATAGGCAGTGAGTACCTTGCAAAAATAACCGATCTGCTGCGAGAGCTGGAGCCTGCGCTCGTAAGTGAAAAATACGGAGCGAAGCTGTATTCCTCTGCGCTCTTTGTTCAGTTTATGATACTTATAAACAGAATAACCTTCTCAAAGCGTCCGCATACGGTAAAAAGCGAACCGAAGGACGAACGAATAGTGGCGGTGCTTAAATTCATAAATGACAATCTTACAGAGGATATGTCGATCGAGCGCATATCAAAGAAATTTTTTATAAGCCGTTATCACCTTATGCGTATCTTCCGCGATGCAACGGGAGAGACAATACACAGCTATATTAGAAAAAAACGCCTGCTCAGAGCGGCAGAGCTTCTGCATCAGGGTGTGCCGGTGGTAAAAGCGAGTGAGGAATGCGGTTTTTCGGAGTATTCAACATTTCTGCGAGCATTCCGAGCGCAGTTTGGAAAATCCCCTTCGAAGCTTGCGAGCGAAGAGTCGGCAATGGCCGATATCTATGATTATTAACATATCCTTAGTTGACCGAACTGATGAGAGCGGTTATAATTATATAAAATTATTAAGGCAGGTGTGTATTTGGAGAACATAAGTCGCGATCCGCTCGGCGGCGGAAAGATAATATATGTAAGTTCCTCTCATACCTTTGGCACAGATGCTGTGCTTCTTGCCGATTTCGCATCTGCCAGAAAACGTGATAATGCTTTGGATCTCGGGACAGGGTGCGGAATAATACCGCTTCTGTGGTGCAATGCCGGGACAACAGCATGCGCGACAGGTCTTGAGATAGACCCTTCGGCTGTAATGCTTGCGAAAAGAAGCGCGGGGGAAAACGGCTGGAATGATAAGCTCACCTTTATAAATGCCGACCTGCGTGAAATAAAAGGTGTATTTAAAAGCGAATGCTTCGATATTATCACCTGCAATCCACCGTATTTCAAGCCTCGGAGCGGATTTATAAGTCCCGAGGACGCAAGAGCGAGGGCGCGCACCGAACTTACCTGCACAATAGACGATGTGTGTAAGGCTGCCGCGCTCGTGCTCAAATACGGCGGAAGATTCTGCATGTGTCATCGCCCCGAAAGACTTACCGATGTCCTTTTGGGCATGAGAGAGCATAAAATCGAACCGAAACGTCTGCGCTTTGTGCATGACAGAGATGGAAAAGCACCATGGCTTTTTCTTGTGGAGGGAAGAAAAGGGAGCAAAAGCTCTCTTGAGATACAAGCACCCTTGATAATGAAAAATGCAGACGGAACACGAACCGAAGAAATGCACAGAATATACGGAAAATATGGGGAGGGGTTTAATTGACAGGACGCTTGATACTTGTAGGTACGCCTATAGGAAACCTCTCCGATATAAGTCCCAGAGCAATAGAAAACCTTACAGAATGCGATTTTATTGCTGCCGAGGACACTCGTGTCACATTGAAATTGCTCAACCATTTCGGAATAAAAAAACCGCTTGTAAGTTATTTTGAGCATAATAAGCTTGAACGCGGTGAGCAGATATGTCAAAGGATATTAAACGGTGAAAATTGTTGTCTTGTGACCGATGCAGGTATGCCTGCCATAAGCGACCCGGGAGAAATGCTTGTTGCCCAGTGTGCCGAAAAAGGAATAGAGGTTCTGTGCATACCGGGCCCGAGCGCTGTCGTAACAGCACTGGCACTGTCGGCACTTCCCACAGGACGTTTTACATTTGAAGGATTTCTCAGTGTGGCTAAAAAAAGCCGTTTTGCACATCTGGAAGAGGTAAAAAACGAAAAACGCACAATGATATTCTACGAGGCGCCTCATAAGCTTCTCGCAACTCTTGAGGATATGTACTCTGTATGGGGTGACAGGCGTATAGCTTTAGCGCGCGAGCTTACGAAAATGCACGAGGAAACGGTAAGGACAACGCTTTGCGAAGCAATAGCGAGGTACAAAGAAAAGCCGCCGAAGGGTGAGTTCGTACTTGTTATTGAGGGCGCAGGGGAAGAGGAGAAAAAGGAATACACCGTTGATGATGCATCGGCAATAGCAAGAGAATATATGAAAAACGGTTTCTCGACCAGCGAAAGTGCAAAGAAGGCCGCGGCGGAAACAGGAATAAAAAAGGCAGAAATATATAAAATAATAGTTAGTGAAAACGAATAATTCGTTCCAAAATGAAAGGAGATTATTTACATGAAAACAATCGGTAAGATCCTGATAGCGGCCACGGCTGCGGCTGCGGCAGTCGTAGTTGCGAAAAAGGTAGTCGAGGAAATAGAAAAGACCGATAAGAACAGCAAGATCGTACAGGGCTACAAGAAGGTGGTAGGCGCTGTTACAAACATCATAAACGGCCAGACAGAGGGAAGACCCAAAAACTTCCAATGGGACGGATATGATGTGGATTTCTATAACGGCGATGATGAAAATTGCCGCTGCATGTGCGATGAATGCCTGTTTGATGACGGATGTGACGATGACGGGGAGTCCTTTGCATTTGACAGCAGTGATGAAGTTCAAGATTTCTTTGATGATACATTAGACTTCATTCAGACAGAAAATGCAGAGCCTACAGAAGAGGAAATACAGGAGATAATAAACGAGGAAATGGCTCAGGAGCAGATAGATAAGATCCTAAGCGAAATTGACGCAGAGGATGAGGAATAAATGAAATACAGATACGGCAAAAATGTGCTGGTAACAGGTGCGTCCGGAGGAATAGGACTCGCCTGTGCACAGCTGCTTGCAAAGAAAGGCTTCAATGTTTGTGCCTGTTCACGTTCGGCACCTCCGACAGAAGGCATTCGCTCGCTGAAAATGGATGTGTGCAATGAGGAAAACATAGACGAATGCTATAAATCGCTTGAGAGCTCAGGCATGCTTCCCGACATCATAGTGCATTGTGCAGGAATGGGTATAGGCGGAGCAGCCGAGGACACGGGCAATGAAGCTGCACATAAGCAGATGGAAACGAACTATTTCGGCGTGCTCAATGTCAACAGACGTTTTCTTCCTCATATGAGGGAACAGGGCAAAGGCTTGGTTATAATAATCACATCCGTTGCCGCTTTTATAGCTATACCTTTCCAGTCTCATTACAGCGCATCAAAGGCGGCGCTCGAAAGCTACTGTGAGTGTCTGAGAATGGAATCCGGAAAATACGGAATACGTGCCGCGTGCATAGCACCGGGAGACACAAAAACAGGCTTTACAGCCTGCAGAAGCATGGAAATTCCCGAGGGCTCGGTATATAAAGAGGACTGCGAACGGTCTGTGGCAAAAATGGCAAAGGACGAGCAAAACGGTAAATCTCCCGAAAGCGTTGCAAAGACAGTGCTGAAGATCGCGAAACGCCGCAATCCGCCGATACGTACAACAGTGGGTTTTGCATATAAAAGCATAGCAATGCTCAAAAAAATACTCCCGAAAGGGCTTGTGGAAAAGCTTGTAAAGATGCTGTATACATAAAATGAGAGACCTCTGAGCTTTCTGCTCAGAGGTCTCTGTTTTTTATTTTGCAATGGTCTGTATTGAGGAAATTATATAGGTGTCACGACCGTTATAGTTGGTTTTGCCAAAGGTTGCCGCACCGGTTGCGATGAGAGTACAGCCGTCCTCCTCCGTTTCCTTTGCGGTCATGGAATAAAACTTTGCATCATTTTCCGTTGGAGAATAGACATTGAATTTAACATCAATCACATCTCCGCTTTCGGAGTAATCGGTTATAACAGCGAAGCCCTTCGGCTGAGCAATATCAGTAAAGTAGTAGCTGCTGCCATAGTAAAGCCATCCGTCACCGCTGTCGCCGGTCGCCGGGAAGATCTGTATGCTTTCACCGAAATATCTGGCGATACGCTGGCCTACAAGTGCTTCGGATATGCTGTAGTTATAAGTTGTGTCACCAATCGAGAAGCCTTCGGAATCATAACTGAAGACAGATGAGTTGAGAGAAAGACCTGCAACAGCAAACTCAACGAGAGCATCAGATGAAATAGAACCGTTGATATTTGAAAGACCGACTTCGATAAAGGATGAAATAAAAGCATTTGCATCTGCAAAAGTTGTTCTGCTCAGATTGCCGGGAATCTTATCAACAGGTTCTTCGATCTGTGGTTCATCGGGAACGGTATCTGTTGAGTCATTATCCGTAGCAGAGTTATTGCTGTCTGTACTGCTGAGCACAGGTTCGGTTTTATCGGGCTGAGTAACGCTTGTCTGACTATCGCCCGAAGCATCCGGAATATATATGCTGTTATCATTCTGCTTGAATACACCGGAGATATACAGCATACCGGTCATAGCCGCGAGAAGCAGAAAAGCTGTAATTGTCATAAAGACTTTGCCCGCTTTTTTCTTTTTGTTTGCATTTTCTGATGCAACAACAGCGGCTTTTGCCTGAGGAGAATAAACATTAGTGGAAACAGCGGTGTATTGAGCGGCACCCTCTCTGCTTGTCGAAAGGACCGGAGTCGAAGCTCTTGCAGTACCGGAAATATACGGAGACTGCATCATCGGGGCGCTGTAAGACGGATAGAAGGGTCTTGCCGGAGCCTCTGCACCGGGATTGTAGGCAGCGGCGGATTCGGTGGGCGAAGGTGTATATGCAGGTCTCTGTGGGGGCATATATCCTCCGTACATCTGCGTTTGAGGAACGGGCGCAGGCTGTTGAGGTGCAGGAGTCTGATAGGGGGCCTGCTGCGCCGGAGCGGCGGATAAACGCGCACCGCATTTTCCGCAGAAAACAGTTCCGGGAGCAGAAGTAAAACCGCAATTCGGACAAAGCATAAAATCACCACACAATATGCTAAAATCGAAGTTGAGTATAATATTTCAATTATACTTTAATACATAATAGCATATAGAAAATAAAATATCAATTTAATTTTATTATAATTTAAAAAAACAACATTTTACAGATTGTGAAGAAAAAATTCATCATATTTTCAAGTATTAGATATAAAAATGGATTATACTATAATAAAACAGAGAATTAAATCGGAAAGGAAAATATAAAATGGCAGTATTGGAACTGACAAATGAAAACTTTGACAATGTTATAAACGGAGAAAAGATCGTGCTTGTCGATTTCTGGGCACCCTGGTGCGGTCCGTGCCGTATGCAGGGACCGATAGTTGATTCACTTGCTGAAGAATCGGACGGAGCATATACAGTCGGAAAGGTAAATATTGATGAGGCAGGCGATATCGCGGAAAGATACGGTATTATGAGCATACCAACAATTTTAGTGTTTAAAAACGGAGAGGCTGTAAATAATGCGGTCGGACTTCGCAGTAAGGATGAATTACTGAAAATGCTGAATGTATAATCTGCAGATCAAAGCAGCCTTACGGAAAGTGAGAAAAAGTTTCTTATTTGGTAATATTCTACAAAAACTATTCCCTTTCTGTGCGGTTGCTTGAACAACGTAAATATTTACATAATTACTTAAAATTATACATAGCTAATTCACAATTATAGTTCATACTATAATCAGGAAGTAAAGCGAAGGAGTGCAGGGTCTTACGCTTAAATAAACTTCTTATTTCTTCATTTTTTTCCTTTCTTATAATTTTTTGGTAATGAGCAAAAAAGCAGCCCTCGGCGAAGTGGAGCGTCGAGGGCTGCTTTTTGTTTCGATCGTGAAGCAATTTGCGTTGTAAGGATTAAATAAATTAAGCTCATCCGTAACAGATGAGCTTAATTTATTTAACCGTGGCAGCAATCGCAGTCGTGGCAGTCGCCGCCAATCTCGCCGACAATAGGAAGCGGATCGACACCCTTTTTGGTGTAATAATCCCAAAGGGCAGATTTGATTGCCTGTTCTGCGAGAACAGAGCAATGAACCTTTACGGGAGGAAGTCCGTCAAGTGCCTCCATAACAGCCTTGTTGGTCAGCTTGAGAGCATCGTCGATGGTTTTGCCCTTTACCATTTCTGTGGCCATTGAGCTGGTAGCAACAGCAGCTCCGCAGCCGAAGGTCTTGAACTTTACATCGGTAATAACATTACCCTCTATTTTAAGATACATACGCATGATATCGCCGCACTGGGGATTGCCGACCTCGCCGATACCGTCAGCATCGGGAATTTCACCTACATTTCGGGGATTGGAAAAATGATCGAGAACTTTATCGGAATACATATTTTACACCTCGTTAATTTTCTTTGATGATCTTGTCCCAAAGCGGAGACATATCGCGAAGCTTCTGAACGATAGGAGGCAGAACCTCAAGAATATAGTCAATATCAGATTCATCGTTGAGATCGTCAAAGCTCAGTCTGAGAGAGCCATGCGCGATCTCCTTGGGTAAACCGACAGCCAAAAGAACATGGCTCGGATCAAGAGAACCGGAGGTGCATGCAGAGCCTGAAGAAGCACATACTCCGGCATTGTCAAGCATAAGAAGCAGAGATTCGCCCTCTATACCCTCAAAACAGAAATTAGCATTTCCGGGAAGACGCTGAGTGCGCGAACCGTTTATATGGGAGCGTTCAATTTTAAGGATCTCGTGAATAAGCCTGTCACGCATAGCGGTGAGCTTTTTGGAGGTTGCCTCCATGTTATCGACCGCATATTTAAGAGCAACGGACATACCGACTATACCTGCAACATTTTCTGTGCCTGCTCTGCGGCTGCGCTCCTGTGCTCCGCCGTCAATAAGATTTTCTAATCGAAGTCCCGTGCGAACATAAAGCAGGCCAACGCCCTTTGGAGCGTGAAATTTATGTCCCGAGACGGAAAGCATATCAACATTAAGCTCCCGGACATTAACGGGGATATGTCCCACTGCCTGAACCGCATCGGTGTGGAAAATGACACCCTTTGCTTTACAGACGGCGCCAATTTCCGCAATAGGCTGTATAGTGCCGATTTCGTTGTTTGCCATAATAACAGTGACAAGCGCGGTATCATCTCGGATAGCATCGTTTACCTGTGCGGCGGTAATGAGTCCGTCGCTGTCAACAGGCAGATAAGTTACCTCAAACCCTTCCTTTTCAAGAGCGGCGCAGGTGTGAAGCACCGCATGATGCTCAATTGCGGTAGTGATAATGTGCTTTTTGCCTTTTTTTGCCTGAATGTGAGCGGCACCTTTGATCGCCCAGTTGTCAGACTCCGAACCGCAGGAAGTAATGAAGATCTCGTTTGGCTTTGCACCGAGACAATCAGCAAGCGTCTGACGTGCATCGATCAAAGCTTTTGCGGCCTGAACACCTTTTGAATATATCGAAGAAGGGTTGCCGTAATTATCGAGATAAAATTCGCTCATTGCATCGAACACCTGACGGGAAACCTGAGTGGTTGCCGCATTGTCCGCATAAACAAACCTTTTTTCCAAAATTATCAAAGACCTTTCAAAGTCAATTTTTTTCTGTGATTCTTAATATATACTAAATTAGTCCACTTTGCAATAGGTTTGCCGATTTTTTGTCGATTTATTCAATTTCTGTGCAGTTCTGTCTGCATAACTGCAACTCTGTCACAACGTTCGTTATATTCGTGACCTGCGTGACCCTTTATCCACTCAAAGGTTACCTCATGGGAATCGATAAGATCAAGCAGCTCGCCCCAAAGCTCGGGATTGAGTGCAGGCTTTCCGTCGCTTTTTTTCCAGCCCTTGAGACGCCATGAACGAGCCCAACCCTTGGTGATGCCGTCTACAACATATTTTGAATCGGTAATTATGTGTACGCTGCATTTTCTTTTCAGCGCCTTGAGAGCTTTGATAACGGCAGTCAGCTCCATTCTGTTGTTTGTAGTCTGACTGCTTCCGCCTGAAAGCTCTTTTTCCTTGCCCATAGAAACAAGTATTGCACACCAACCGCCCGGACCGGGATTGCCCGAGCATGCGCCGTCGGTATATACAGTGACCTTTGTCAGTTCATTCATAAAAGAACAACCCCTTTGCTCAGATTATTTTACCCTACATAAATGTGCATGTAAAGCACATTTTGGCACAGTTTTTTCCAAAAAAGCAAAAAGTCACAAATACTTTACTGTTTGAACATTGCAATAGAAAAAACTCTATGTTATAATTCATAAGATTTTTGCTTAAGGAGCAAATGAAAGGAATTGATATAGTGATGCGTAGTAAAAGAGGTACTGCGGCAGTTGCTGTGTTGCTTGCGGCAATAATGTCCATGACATTTGTGCTCAGCGGCTGTACGGGCTTTTTTGGCGCAAGAGTTGACACAGAGGGAACAGATCCCTATCAGAAACCGAATGTCAGAGGCGTCTGGAATGCAGGCAGCATCAACAATAAAATCACCCCATACTTTGATGAGGTGATATCCGCCCTCAAGACTGCAAATTCCAATGAATTAAATGAGCTTGTCGGAAAAATGCGTTACAGTGTTGAGAAAACAGGCGGAAATGCTGTGCTTTGTTCCTGGATAGAGGGTATTGAAGGTCAGAAGATAATGCTTCCCGATATAACTCTTGATGCAGGCAGCTGTGAGGTTGAAGCAATTGTTCCAGAGTGTATTGCAGATTATGAAACACTCAAATATGCAATGAAGGTTGCATCTTACGGAATAGATGTTGACATCTACAATATAAATGAGACATTGACCGCTGCAGAGATGGCGGAGATACTCATGGCATGGTATGAAAACAGGACAGGCAAGGCTGTTGATTATTCATCGGTTGTTTCTTCGGTTCCCGAAACTGCATCAAAAAAGATACTTGCACTTGTGCCTGAATATGAATACACCGAGGCGCTTGTGTACAACAGTGATGCTACTACCACAATGCTTGTCGATACCCTGGCATATCTTATGAGCGAGCTCAATTTCGAGGTTTACGGTGTGTACAGCGGCGGAGCAAAGCTTATCGATTTTATAAAGTATGCAGAGCTTTATCTGAGAATGTATGCTCCCGAAGGGATAAACTATAATTTTGAAATCGAAGCCGAAGTGAATGAAGATACAGCGGAAAATGCGGAAGACACAGAGGCTGAGGCGGCTGTAAAGCTCAGCACCGATTGGGACAGAATCGTTTCCGATACAAATCTTTACAATACGGTTGACAGCGTAATGGTACAGTCTGAGGAAAATCTTACAAGGCTTGATCTTGCAAAAAATATGCTCCTTATATTGAAGGCAGGCTATGACGCAGAAGTAAAAGCAGAGAGTAAGCTTTCCGACTGTTCGGATGAAAGCGCAGCGATCATGGCTGAAAATTCGATCATGCCCAAATTCCCTGCTGACTCAGAGCTTTTTACTCCCAATTATGAAATCAGAGGCAGAGAGCTTCCGATGCTTGCTGCAAACTTTACAAGGCACTGCTTCAAATCATGGAATGCAGAAGGAAGCTATCATTATTATGACTATCTGACGATGAGCGAGATGTGCGATGTGTTTGCAGGTATCGAGAGCTTCTATGAGAATTATAACTATTATGTTCTCGAGGAAGAGGCCGAGAAGGTAAATAATGATGTCTCTGCTGACTGGTTCATGACCAGCAGAGAAACAGGCGATTTTGCAGGGAAAAACGTATCTGTCGCGGCAGCGGCAATGGCGCTTCACTGGAGCGGAAAGAAAGAACATACCGTAGAGACACTCAGAAATGCATATCTTGACAAAACAGAAAACGAGTGGACTCAGAGCCGTATAGTAACAGTGCTTGAGGAAAACGGAGTTGCAGCAGCGGAATGTGAGGACATAACTATAGATGCGGTCCTCGATGAGCTTCGCGGAGGAAATATCGTGCTTGCCGATTACAGCAGCACAGGAACAAATGAGGCACAATACATGATAATTTACGGATTTACAAAGAAGGGTAATTCCGTCAGATTCTTAGTAAAGGACCCGAACGCAAAGCACGAAGAAGCTGTATATGCCAACGGAGCAGTCCCGGGCAAAGCAGATACGATCGAAAGTGAGCTTGCACTTTGGATGATCGGTGAAGCAGGCGGAGAATACATTGTTGTTTATGCAGAAGGCAACGGACCTGCTCCCGAGGGAGACACATCATCAACAGATCAATAAAATACAAAAATCCGCAGAAAAAATCTGCGGATTTTTGTATTTTATAAGTGTGAGGTTTTTTCGATTCTGTCGTATAATAAGTGAAAGGTCTTTCAAAAAGGAGAGGTATTATGGACAAAGGAGCGGAGACATACAAAAGCTTTCTTAACGGTGATGACAGCGCTCTTGCGATAATAATAAGAGAATACAAGGACGGATTGATCCTTTATTTGAACGGCATTGTCGATAATATCAGAACTGCAGAGGAGCTGACAGAGGATACTTTTGTAAAAATAGGCATAAAAAAGCCGAAGTATAATATTGCAAAGGCATCATTTAAAACATGGCTGTACACTATCGCACGAAATACGGCATTTGATTATCTGCGAAGACGTGCGAAAGACACTCATTTATCCATTGACGATTGTGCAGGTATTTCAGACGAAAGAGATATTGAATGCTCTTACATAACAGAGGAGCGAAAGAGAGTGCTTCACAGAGCTCTTCGGCATATTTCTCCTCAATACCGCCAGATACTGTGGCTTATCTATTTTGAGAATTTCAGCATAAGAGAATCTGCAAAAATAATGAAAAAATCCGAACACAGCATAGAAACTCTTGTGTATCGCGCAAGGACAGCACTCAGATCAGAGCTTGAAAAGGAGGGGGTTAGCTATGAAGAGCTGCAATGAAATGACAAACAGTGTTTTTCAAAGGATAGAAGAATATAAACAGACGAAGAAAAAAAGAAAAAATCTTATTGCTAAGGTTGTGGTGCCTGTGCTGGGCGTATGTATAGCTGTAATCGCAGTGATATTTGCACAACAGCCTGATAATGTGAAAAGCACACAGACAGAGCAATCGGAGCTTATAGTCAGCGTAACAGATAAAAAAGAGAATGCAAATAAGATTACAGTAAATGAGGCCAACGGTTTATTTTCAAAGTATAGAATGTATATCTGCCTGCTTGTTGATGATTTTGTTGTTATGGAAGATGAAGAGCTGAACGAATATTACGGTACAAATGTGTTTCCAAAAGTACCTGAAGATTTGACAGAGTGGGAAATTGAAAACGGCACAGGAACTCATGGAATTTACAAAAGAAACGGCGGTACGGGAGAGGTGTATCATGACACAACGGTACACAATTATTCCAATAAAGATCTCAAACGAAGCGTTAACTTGGAAGTGGCAAAGTGGAAATATCCATTTTCATGTTTTGCTGAATTTGAAAAGATTGAGGAAATGTCAATCATAAATAATACAGAGGTTTTGATAGGAAAGTATAATTCATATTATTATGCGAAATTTATGTACAAAGACGTGGGCTTCCAAATGATAACTGAGGGATTATCCATAGAAGAGGTTGTAAATATTATTGAATCATTGACAAAATAAAGAAAAAAGCTGATGCCGAAAGGCAGCAGCTTTTTTCTTTATAAGACTGTAAGCTTGCTTGTAAAGTCCATTCCGCATGGAGCAGGAGAGGGAAGAGAAAGAGCCCATAAATCGGTAGCTTTGCATTCAAGCTCAAATATTTCCTTTGCCGTGGCAGAAAGCTTTTTTAAATCGGCATATTTTGCGATTACAGGCAGTGAGGCTTCTGCAGAAGAAATAATTTCCTTACCCTTTTCGTTCATTGCAAGAATACGAATATACGGTACACTGCCTGATGTGTATTCTTTTTTCACATCCAGAAATGCGGATAAAATTATTCTTCGTATCCTTGAATGTGAGTAGCGTTTTGTTTTTATCGCATCATAAAGCTCGGTCAAGGAGCCTGCCGAACGAACAGCGTCAAAGATCCTGTTTTCAAGGCCCTCGGAAACCTCGGGTAGGTTAACATAATCCTCTGCGTTCATAGTACGAAGCTTTGCTAAAATCGCTGTTTCAAGTTTACGTATATCGGCAGCGGCACGCCCATTTTCAATCTCGTCAATAATAATATTTTTCGATGCATCAGGCACAAAACTCTGCCATTCACCATTGCTTAGCATGGTTCTGATGTGTGAAGCGGAGGTAAAAGCCCCTGAAATAATATGTTCATCGTGTCCTGCGCCCTTGCGTGTGACGGCACAGCAGGGGATAGGTTTACATAATCTTGACGATGAAAGTATATATTCAACAGCCAGCGTATCATTTGGATTCATCAGCGGCTTGGCTGATTCCTTGCCGTATTCCGAAGCGACAAGCTCATATCTTGCGGCGGCAAGATTTCCGCCGCCTTTTACTGAATCAAAAAGCTTGTCATCGAGTTCCTTTACCGCAGCGGCAGTTTTATACAAACGCGTTGTATCGCCGCACTCAGAGCCGAAAGAAATCAGATCGACACAGCCGAGCGCATCGAAAACTGAGACAGCACCTGAGGCAAAACGACCTGCGGGGGCTGCAGCCCAGGGAGTCGGAAGCTCGAGAACAAGGTCTGCACCGCACAAAACAGCAGCCTTTGCTCTTGCAAATTTCGAAAGACAGGCGCAGTCGCCGCGTTGTGTAAAGCTTCCGCTCATGCACACGACAATGTGTGTTGCGCCAAGCTCTGAACGTGTTTTCGAAAGCTGATATTCATGACCATTGTGAAAGGGATTATACTCAGCGACAACACCTGCAACCCTCATAAGCGCGTTGACCTCCAAAAAAGTAATAAAATGTATAAAAACATTATAATGACTTGAAAAATTCTCATTTCTGTACTATCATAATAACAGTTTGCAAAGTTAATTACAAGGAGTAGATAACAATGAAAATTCTCGTAATCAACGCAGGCAGCAGCTCTCTTAAGTACCAGCTCATCGATATGGAAAATGAGTCGGTGCTTGCAAAGGGCAACTGCGAGCGTATAGGTATCGGCGGAACCTTTATCACTCATAAGCTTCCCGATGGCAGAAGCTTCGAGGTACAGAAGGAATGCAGCAACCACACTGAGGCATTCGCACTTGTAAAGGCAGCTCTCACAGAGGGTGAAGGCAAGGTTATAGGTGAGCTTTCTGAGGTTTCCGCGATCGGTCACCGTGTTGTTCAGGGCGGTGCAATTTTCAGCGAAAGCTGTCTTGTTGACGAAAAGGTTATCGAGGATATCGCAGAGCTTGGTGCTCTTGCACCGCTTCATAACCCTGCACATGTTCAGGGTATCCGCGCTTCTATCGACACATTCGGCAAGGACACTCCTCAGGCAGTAGTTTTCGATACATCCTTCCACAGCACAATGCCTCCCAAGGCATATATTTTCCCTGTTCCCTGGAAGTATTACGAAGAGTATAAGGTACGCCGCTACGGTGCACACGGCACAAGCCACAGATTTGTTTCCGCACGCTGCCTTGAGCTTCTCGGCAGAGCAGAAAACCCCGAGGGAACAAAGATAATCACCTGCCATCTTGGCAACGGCTCATCCATTACAGCGGTCAAGGACGGCAAGTGCATCGATACCAGCATGGGCTTAACTCCGCTTGACGGCTTTATGATGGGTACACGTTCAGGCTCTCTCGATCCCTCTGTTGTTAATTTCATTGCAGAGAAGGAAGGCTTTACACCTCAGCAGATGTCCGATCTCCTCAATAAGAAGTCCGGTATGCTCGGCGTATCAGGTGTATCCTCTGATGACCGTGATGTCACAAAGGCAGCGGCAGAAGGCAATGAGCGCGCACAGCTCACTCATGAGATACTTCGTTATCAGATCGCAAAATTTGTCGGTGGCTATGTAGCAGCTCTCGGCGGTGTCGATGCTATCGTCTTTACAGCAGGCATCGGTGAAAATCAGTGCAGCCACAGAGCAGCTATTTGCGAGTATCTTGAATATCTCGGCGTTAAAATTGATGCAGAGGCAAATTCACACAGAGGCGAAGAGATAGAGCTCTCTACCCCTGACAGCAAGGTAAAGGTTTATGTAATTCCTACAAATGAAGAGCTTGTTATTGCACGCGATACAAAGGCTCTTGTCGAGGCAATGAATAAATAAATTGTAATCCCACCTGCCCGGGGCAGGTGGGATTTTCAAATGCAAAAAGCGGTGTGGGCAGAGGGTGCAGCACTCATAACTTTATACGAAAAAATCAAGCATGCCTGATCGGAAAAATATCCCTTGTGCCTTTGGCACAAGGGACGAAAGAGATGTTGGTAAATTCAGCTCCGACTTTTGTCTTCGACGATCTCTTCTCTTTCTCTGAAAAGAAGTGAAATACACCAAAGACCTGCAAGAGCTACAACTACGAAAATAATTCGTGCAATGACGGAAGTCTGTCCGCCAAAAAGCCAACCGACGAAATCGAACTTGAACAGACCGATGGAGCCCCAGTTCAGAGCACCAACGATAGTTAAAAGCAAGGCGATTCTGTCAAGCATCAGAAATCAACTCCTTTATGAATGAGCATAAAGCGCAAACCGAGCGCACCGTTATTTTGCACGGTACGCTCGGTTTAATACTTATATTTAAATAAAAACCAAAATTTTACTGATTTTCCTTGTTTGATTTAATGACCTTAAGGCGTGAAAATTCTTCTCTTTCCTTCTCGTCGAGAGATTCCGTAATAAATTTAACGGTTTCCGTAAATTTTGGAATAACGACATTTTTAAGAGCGTTTGCACGCTTTTGTGTGCTTTTTATGGCGTTTGCCAATCTGTATGCGGAATTTTCTATTTCCGCAAGAGAGGCAGTAAGCCTTTTTACCTCGTGAAATTTAATGTAAGCCTCGTCAAGCGCAGACTGAGATGAATACAGACCGAAGGGGAGAGAATCATCATCCTCTCCGAGAGTTACCGTAGGCAGCTCAACACCCATGACAGAACGAAAATCCACATTGAGGCTGTTGTCAATCGGAACAGTCTGAGCTAGTGCGTCACATCTTCCTATAATAATGTTTGCCGTCTGCAGGGCAAGATATGCTTCGGAATAGACGGAATCGATCTCACTTTGTATAGATGTAGCGCTATCGATAAGAGTCATCATTTCACGAATGAGAATATTACGCTTGCGGTCAAGGAGCTCATAACCTACAGTTGCCAGCTCAAGCGATTTTTTTGTTGCGATCAAGTTACCCTTGGTTGGCACAATGCTTGCCATGAATACTCCTCCTCAGTTTAATTTTTTTCTTCTCGATAATATTTTTCAAGTATCTCGCTGTCAACTCTGTCAAGCTCGCCGCGAGGCAGCATACCGAGAAGCTTCCAGCCGATTTCAAGGCTTTGCTCAATGCTTCGGTCCTCGTTGAAGGACTGCTTGATAAACTGCTGCTCAAGAGCTCTTCCGAATTCAAGGAGCTTTTTGTCCGAGGCAGAAAGATCCTCCTCACCGATAACAGAAGCGAGAGAACGCGCATCCTGAACCTTTGCGTAGGATGCAAAAAGCTGATTTGAGAGAAAAGAGTGATCTTCTCTGGTGAATCCTTCTCCGATGCCGTCCTTCATAAGTCTTGAAAGAGATGCAAGGATAGAAACAGGGGGATATACACCCGAAGAATCAAGAGTGCGGTCGAGAACGATTTGACCCTCTGTGATATAACCCGTGAGGTCGGGAACAGGGTGAGTGATATCATCGTTGGGCATTGTAAGGATTGGCAGCTGAGTGACAGAGCCTGTACTGCCCTTTATCATACCTGCTCTCTCATAAAGAGAGGCAAGATCCGAGTAAAGATAACCCGGAAAGCCTTTTCGGCTAGGGATCTCACCCTTGGAAGAAGAGAATTCTCTGCACGCCTCTGCGTAAGAGGTCATATCTGTCATAACAACCAAAACATGCTTGTTGTGTTCAAATGCGAGATGTTCGGCAGCAGTAAGCGCGCAGCGCGGGGTGAGTATGCGTTCGATGATAGGATCGTTTGCAAGGTTTAAAAACATAGTGACCCTGCTCAGAATGCCGGCGTCCTCAAAAGAACGCCTGAAATAATCCGCGACATCACTTTTTACACCCATGGCGGCAAATACGATACAGAAATTCGAACCGGATTCACCGGTTATCTTAGCCTGACGTACTATCTGAACGGCAAGCTCATTGTGTTTCATGCCAGAACCGCTGAAAATAGGAAGCTTTTGCCCTCTTATAAGTGTAATAAGCGTATCGATGGAAGAAATACCTGTGCTGATATAGTTTTTCGGATAAATACGCGAAACAGGATTTATGGGTGTTCCGTTTATATTTGCATTTTTTTCGGGATATATCTCACCGAGACCGTCAATGGGCATGCCTGCACCGTTAAATACTCTGCCGAGCATTTCGTTTGAAAGCTTAAGCTCCATTGGTCTGCCCCTTAAGACAGTTCTTGTATTCTTGAGCGAAATACCGCTTGTGCCCTCATAAACCTGAATGACAACACGGTCACCCTCAATTTTGACTATTCTGCCGTTTCGGGATGTGCCGTCGTCAAGTCTTATTTCAACCATCTCTTCATAAGAAGGGTTCTCAACATTTTCAAGAATTATCAGGGAACCCGAAATTTCCTTGACGCCAATGTATTCAAAAATCAAAACAGGCTCCCTCCTTAATGTGCCGAGCTGACGGCTGTATCGATGTTGCGCATATAATTGTCAAAAAGCGTAAGATTGTTATTCGGAACATCGTATTTAATTCTTATAAGATCGTCAAAAATACCCGTTTCGGTGATTTTTGACAAAGGAACACCGACAGCCACGGCGTTCTGTGCCTTGGAGTACAGATGAAGGATACACTTTAGCATTTTAAGCTGCTTTTCAAGAGGAACAAAGGTGTCCTCCTTGTGGAAAGCGTTCTGCTGCAGGAATCCCAATCGAATAACTCGTGCAATTTCGATAATAAGCTTCTGATCGTCCGGAAGAACATCCGAACCTATCAGATTTACTATCTCCATAAGCTTTGCTTCCTCCTGAAGCAGCGCGGCAGTCTTTTCCTTGAATTTTACAAATTCAGGGCCGACATTGGAATCATACCAGTTTTTCAGATCATTGCCGTATTCGCTGTAGCTGTTTGTCCAGTTGACGGCAGGATAATGGCGTGCATAGGCGAGCGCCTTGTCGAGAGCCCAGAAGCAGCGTGTGAATCTTTTGGTGTTCTGAGTTACCGGCTCTGAAAAATCGGAGCCCTGAGGGGAAACAGCACCAATGATCGTTACCGAGCCGTTTTCGCCTGAAAGAGTTTTCATAAGACCTGCACGCTCATAAAATTCGGAAAGGCGTGAGGGAAGATAAGCAGGGAATCCCTCTTCGGCAGGCATTTCCTCGAGTCTGCCGGATATTTCGCGCAGAGCCTCGGCCCAACGAGAGGTGGAATCGGCCATGATGGCAACATGATATCCCATATCACGATAGTATTCAGCCAGAGTAATGCCGGTATATATAGAAGCCTCACGAGCGGCAACAGGCATGTTTGATGTGTTTGCGATAAGCACTGTTCTGTCCGTCATGGGTCTGCCTGATTTTGGATCCATTAGCTCGGAAAATTCGGAAAGCACCTGACACATTTCATTTCCTCGCTCGCCGCAGCCGACATATACGATGATATCTGCATCACACCATTTTGCAAGCTGATGCTGTGTCATGGTTTTGCCTGCACCGAAGCCGCCCGGAATGGCGGCAGTACCACCCTTGGCAATGGGGAAAAGGGTGTCGATAACACGCTGACCTGTAATGAGCGGTGCATTGGCATAAAGACGCTGAGAAACAGGCCGAGGCTTTCTTATAGGCCATTTCTGGCAAAGAGTCAGCTCGTGAATGTTTCCTTTTTCGTCCTCGAGAACAACAACGGTATCTGTTATTTTGTAGCTGCCATCAGGCTTTACAGATTTGACTGTACCGTTAAGAGCTGGAGGAACGAGGCATCTGTGCTCAATGATGGAAGTTTCAGGGCAGACAGCATAAATTTCTCCGCCGCAAAGCTTGTCACCGACCTTGACCTTAACCGTTACGTCCCACAATCTGTCTTCATCAAGTGCGTTTGTGGAAGCACCGCGGTCAATAAAAGCACCGCACTGCTCCTCTATTCTTTTGAGAGGACGTTCAATTCCGTCAAAGATATTATCAAGAATACCGGGCCCGAGGGTAACGGAAAGTCTGTCACCTGTGGAATAAACCGGGTCACCGGGACGAAGTCCGGTGGTTTCCTCATAAACCTGTATGGTAGTGGTATCGTTGGCTACTCCGATGACTTCAGCCGCAAGCTTCTGCTCGCCCACATAAACCATCTCCATCATGGAAAGCGTGGTGCGGCCCTTGACGGTCACAACAGGACCGTTGATACCATGTATAACACATTTGGAGGTCATTTCATCACCTCAATAATCAAATAACTTTTAGTACGCTCGTCTGAGCAAACCTGTCGCGCTGAGAGTAAAGAGCGCTGTCATAGGTCGCATCGACAGCACGGCGCGATTCTTCGTTTTCAAAACGGAGACCGCCGATCTTTATGGACTCATCCTCGCAGACGACACAGCTTTTGCTGAATGCAGCAATAATATCATTTTTAAAAGGAATATCCTCGCTGCGAATAAAAATAACAGTGCTGCCGGCATCACCGAGAATAGAGGCGGCCTTAGAAGAGCAGTCTAACAGGTAATTGCGGTATGCATCGGTTTTTGTATGGCTGCGAAGCTTATCTGCAGCGCGCGAAAAAACCTCTGCTTCTATTGCGGCGCGCTTGCGTATAAGCTCGTTTTTGGCTTCTGCCTCACGCATGGCGATATCGCGGCTTATCTGCATACGCACGGCGTTGGTGCGTTGACTTATAATTTCATAAGCATTATCAAGAGTGGCTTTTTCCGCCTTTTCCACCGCAAGCCGATTGCTCATTTCAAGCTCAGTCAAAATTCTTGAACGCTGTTTTTCGGCATAACTGTCGATAGCGGTGAGAAAAGCCTTCAGCTTTTCTTCCTGTGTAAGCATAAGATACACCTGCCTTAAATTTTAACGCCTATGGCGTCACGGACATACCGTTCAATAGAGTCTTTTGCTCTTCCGTTTCCGTGTCTGTCAGGAATTTCCACGATCAAAGGACGAGCATGGTTGAGCTTAAGGTCATATACAAGCTCAGGACAAAGACCGATAAGCTTTTCGGTCATAAGTATAACACCCACGCTCTCATCAGTCATGGCTCGTAAGAGCTCCGAACGGACGTCATTTTCCTCGTGAACGATGACACCCTCTATGCCTGCAAGACGCAAACCGACAGCGGTGTCACGGTTATCGCTTATCAGATAAAATTTCATCTTAGTATTTAGCAAGGATCATGATAGAAACGAGCAGGCCGTAAAGAGCGATGGATTCGCCGAGCGCAACGAAGATAAGAGCTTTACCGAAAGCCTTGGGATCTTCGCTTGTTGCACCGATAGCAGCGGGAGCAGCCGCTGCAACAGCGATACCGCCGCCTATACCGGAAAGACCCGTAACGAGAGCTGCAGCTATCATACCGAGACCCTTTGTGGGGTCAACTACGGCAGCGGCTGCTGCGGTGTCTGCTGCAGAAACAACTGCGTCTGTTGCAGAAGCTGCAGAAACGGTGTAGCCGCAGGCCAAGATAACAAGAGCAAAAATTCCGACAAAGGAAAGATTGAGCTTAAGAGCCTTAGAGCCGCTGCCGTGCTTGGTAAAGGACTTAAGAGAGGCATAAACACTTGCGAAAATTACTGCAAGGGGCAGAAGATAAATAACATAATTCATTTGATTTTCCTCCGATACTATTTGTTTTTTACGGTATCCGCAGACAGAGTGACAGGCTCGTAAGCTTTGCCGGTGCCTGAGAAGAAGCGGCTGAACATTTCATAAAATTCAAGGCGAAGAGCCTGTATACCTACAAGCAGTGCCTCAAGTGCCATAATAATGATGTTGCCTATGACCACAACGATAATATATGTCACAGAGCCGGGCTCACCGGCAAGGGTAAATACAACCTGCATCATGCCTGCATGAACAAGAACGAAAGCACCTACTCGCATGAAGGAGACTGTATTTGAAACGTATGAAAGCAGTACCTCGATGAGCTCAAAGAAGTTCTGCATCACGAAATCTCCGATGCTTTCGGGTAGCCAGTGTTCTTTGCCTTCGAGCAGCTCGCACAAAGGCTCTCTGCAGAAAATAAGCAGCAGAGGCAGAACAATAAGTCCGATAATATAAGGCACGGAAAGAATATTCCATCCGAGGAGCAGCTGACCGCCGACACCTGCGATAAGCGCAGTGTAGAAGACAAGTCCGGCAAGACCGTTTGAATCAAACAATGCCATGCCCCACTGCCGCTGCTTTATCTTTGAGTAAATGTTTATCATTATAGCAATAATGACCAGCACAACGCCGATTCCGACGGCAGTATAGATAAGACCTAAAATAGTGGACGGATGGTGAACGTCGATAAGCTTTCCTTCGGTCAGCGGAATGCCTGTTTTACTGTGAAGCCATGCGAACATGGGATTAAGCCATTCCTCAAAGCCGAATACCGAACCGAACAGCACGCCGAACAGCATGGACGAAATGCCGCATATTGAAATTGCGCGGCCAAGCGGCATTTTTTTGATCTTCCACATATAGAAATAAGCTACAAGTGTAAGAACAAAGCCCTGTCCGACATCGCCGAACATAACGCCGAACAATAGGAAATAGGTGATTGCCACAAAGGGCGTAGGATCTATTTCTCTGTAAGCGGGAAGACCGTACATAGAAACGAAAAACTCAAATGCCTTTATCGGCATGGGGTTTCTAAGCTCTGTGGGCGGTTCCTTTCCGCATTCATCGGGACGCTCAAGCTTATAGGTGATGCCGGGTAACTTGTCAAGCTCGGCCTTCAGGCGATTTCGTGTCTTGGAGGGTACCCAGCCGGCAAGAAAGAAGGTGTTTGAGTCACCGTACCTGACAGCATTGCGGCGAAGGTCGAAGGTTTTCTTTCTATGTGAAAGCAGATCGTGAACCGCTGCACATTTTTCTTTCTCGACATTCCAATACTCATCAAGCTCTTTCTGCAGCTTGAAAAGGTCATCTTCGCTGCTTTTAAGCTTTTCGCTCAGCATAGCACAGGCCTCTTCGACCGTGCCCGTTTCAGCAGGCAGCCAGATGCGTTCCCAGTAAAGACTCTGGAATATTCTGTCCACATCAGCGATAGCATCGAGCGGAGCACAGTAAAGACCCCAGACATATTTTTTGTCCTTTGTGCAGGGAAAGCACATTACATACGGATTATCGTTGTAATAGGCAAGCTTTTCATAGCTTTCAACAGGGAGTCTGCCGAATCGCATATCGATAAACTCGCAGGCAAACAGCTCATCAAGCTCAATATCAAGACCTTCAAAATGCTTCATCTGCTCAAGTGAGAGCTTTGTGCTGTGGATATCGTTTGAAAGCTCGGTTATCCTTACGGAAAGTTTGCTGATGTTTTCCTCAAAGGAATCAACAAATTTTGCTAGCTCGGCGGATTCCGTATCAGACATAGAGCAGTCTGAGCCGGAAACGGTAAGCTTTGCGTCAGTCAGGGCGTTTTCGAGCTTTGTCAGGTAAAAGCTGTAAGGATTGTCCTCGTTTATAGCGGAATAACCCTGCTTACTGTCATAAAAATCGGTGGCTTGCTCTATGTGAAAGTCGCCGTTTATGCAGCAGGCCTCGATTGCCTTGTCAAGCTTGCTTATATCGCCGCTGACAGTGACAAGTCTCATTCTTGAAATAGCCAATTTTTATCAGCCTCCTTCATAGGAGAATCAATAATTATCCATAACGATAAGCTCGGAAATGCGTTCGGGGTCAAGCCCGTAGCGTACTCCCTCGATTATCGTTATGATCTCGGTAAGCTCTGTTTCCGTAAGTATCATGTACGACAGCAGAACCACCGAAGGGTTTGTGGAAAAGTGCATATAATGATGAGCGCGCTTATAGCGAAGCTCTCTGAAAACATTGTCAATATGGTGACGTTTTATCAGGTCAAGATTGACCTCTCTGCGATATGGAGTATGTCTGAGGAATATATCAAGCGCATCGTCCGCAGTTTCTGCGGCTGCTATCTGTGCCATGACCCGTCGGCTTATACGGCTCGAATAGGGATAAAGCACAGAGGAGATAAATTCAGGAGAGGACTTATAATATTTTTTCAGTCTGTATACGGATGCAACATTATGAAGCTCGATCTCGGTGCCGAAAAGGTCGAGAAGCTGCGTTTGTGCATCGCCGGAATAATACTTTCTGCAAGCTGAAAGTGCAGCATCGTAAAGCTTTGAATACATAAGGTTTTCGACCAGGAAGTAATCAAAGCGGCAGTCCTCGGACTTAATGTTTTTAAGAGCATCATAATAGATGCTCTTTTTTATGTGCTCTAAAAATTCAGAGAACGATCTTTGCTGGGAAAGCTCCATAAGCTTTACGTTAGTGTGCTTTTCAAAAAAGTAGGGGAGAGAAAATATATAATCCTGAGGATGACCTGAATTGAGAAATTGCAGGAACGAGAGATATTGCTTAAGCTCCATTCTGTTTAGAACAAAATCCGCAAGATGCTCACCGACGGATATCTCATATCGGCATAATCCCTCAAATTGTCCAAAAAGTATCCTGTGCAGCTCAAGCTCAAGCTGACCTCTGTGAGTAAGTCGTTCGTCCACATTTGCAAGAGCGGGAGCATAACGGGTATTGCTCTTTAAATAGACCGCAATTTCAGAAAGAGAACGTGAGTTTAACAATACATCAATATCGTGCTGTGTGAGCCGCTTGCCGAACATGGCGCGGCACTTTGCATACAGTGCGTTTGAAGCTTTTGATGTTATCGGCAATGTCCGCACCTCCTTTTAAAGGTAACAATAAGTTCAGTCAGCCTCAAGTACGTTTTTTACAAGCTCATCGACCCAGATATCGCCCATTTCCGCATAGCGTCTGTCGAGAGCCTCCGAAGCCTCGGTATATTTCTTTTGTGCTTTTTCCCATTCACTGTCGGCATATTCCGTTTCCGCGTTTTTTATGACATCAACGCGGTGAAGCGCGCGTGACATATATGCATCGTGTACTGCTTTTGCTCGTTCGGCAATGTGCTTGTCGGCGTTTGCGGCATTTTCACGAACCCTGTATGTCGCCTCGCGAGCTTTTTTATCAGTAGAAATGATCGCATCAATAGTTTTTTTAAGGTCGTTTTGACTGCTCATGGGATTCCTCCTTAAAAAACAAATCTTTACTATCTCGTATTATACTTTGTTTGTATTGATATTTCAATTGATTTGCGAACAAAACAGCCGCCCGAATGGACAGCTGTTTTGTTCAAAATTAATTCTTCAAACTCTGAATAGGTGCAGGTATTCTTCCGCCTCTCGAGATAAACTTTGCGGGAGAATAGGTGTTTACGGGCATAACGGGACCCGAACCGAAAAGGCCGCCGAAATTAAGCTCATCGCCTGGCTTTGCGCCAATTGCGGGAATAACACGTACTGCGGTGGTTTTGGAGTTTATCATACCGATAGCAGCTTCATCTGCAATTATCGCAGAAATTATATCTGCATCGGTGTCGCCGGGGATGACAATCATATCGAGACCTACAGAGCATACTGAGGTCATAGCCTCAAGCTTGTTGAGAGTAAGAGCGCCGCATCGGGCAGCTTCTATCATGCCGGCGTCCTCGGAAACAGGGATAAAGGCACCGGACAGACCGCCGACATGTGAACTTGCCATAACGCCGCCTTTTTTCACGGCATCGTTGAGCAGTGCAAGACACGCTGTGGTACCGTGAGCACCACACTTCTCGAGACCCATTTCCTCGAGAATATAGGCAACAGAGTCGCCTACAGCAGGAGTGGGGGCAAGAGAAAGATCTACAATGCCAAAGGGTATGCCGAGTCTTTTGGATGCCTCCTGAGCAACAAGCTGACCCATTCTTGTTATTTTAAAAGCGGTGCGCTTGATAATATCTGCAACACCGGTTATATCACGGTTAGGATGACGGGCAAGTGCGGCACGTACAACACCGGGGCCTGAAACACCTACGTTAATCACGCAGTCGGGCTCCCCTACACCGTGGAATGCACCTGCCATGAACGGATTATCTTCGGGAGCGTTGCAGAATATAACAAGCTTTGCGGCACCGAAGGAACAGTTGTCGGCAGTAAGCTCGGCGCACTGACGGACTATTTTACCCATTTTTGCAACAGCATCCATGTTGATGCCTGCTTTGGTTGAGCCGATGTTAACGGAAGAACAGACGAGATCAGTGGTGGATAATGCCTCAGGTATGCTGTCGATAAATTTCTCATCATAAGGACCGAAGCCTTTATGAACAAGCGCGGAATAGCCGCCTATGAAATTGACGCCTACAGCCTTTGCGGCTCTGTCAAGAGTCTTGGCAAAGGGGACGGAATCGCCGCCGCTTGCGGCTGAAACAAGAGATACAGGCGTAACGGAAATTCGCTTGTTGATAATGGGAATACCGTACTCCTGCTCAATTGCTTCACCTGTTGAAACAAGCTTTTCGGCTTTTTTTGTGATCTTATCGTAAACCGCGGTGCAGGCACTTTTTGTGTCGGCGCGGGAACAATCGAGCAAATTGATGCCCATGGTGATAGTACGAATATCAAGATGGTCATCCTGAATCATTTTTATAGTTTCAAGAATATCTTTGGTGTTGAGCATAAGATAACCTCCGTCAGATACGGTGCATAGAGTTAAAAATGTCCTCGTGCATAACGTGGACAGACAGACCCTTTTCCTCACCGTATGAAACAAGTTTTGCGCGCAGCTCGGCAAGATCAACGGAAGTATTGGTAATATCAACGAGCATTATCATTGCAAAAAGATCCTGCAAAATTGACTGAGTAACCTCAGTTACATTAGCATTGTTCTCTGCACATATTGTTGAAACGCCTGCAAGAATACCTACCATATCCTTGCCTATAACGGTAATAACAGCTCTCATAACGGGACCTCCTTTTTATAAAAGGATTGTAGCACTTTGTGCGAAAATTATCAAGCACATTATTGCATTATTACGGATCAATATGTTAAAATCAACAGGGAAAGGGGTTTTGATATGTATAATTTTCCTTTGGCCGACAGCCATGTCCACACAAAATATTCCTTTGACGGCATAAGCACATTGCGTTGTCAGCTTGACAAAGCGGAAGAGCTTAAGCTCAGAGCAATAGCAATAACAGACCATCTTGATATAGTGCCTGAGGAGTTCCAAAAGGAAAAGTTCGTACATATGCAGTGTGTCAAGGAGATAGAGAAACTTCGCCCCGAATATCACCGAATTAATATTCTTTGCGGAACTGAAATAGGGCAGGCAGCGCATTATCCTGAGCTTGCCAACGAATATCTTTCGCTGTACGATTGGGATTTTATACTGGCGTCCGTTCACAATATCAGAGCGCATGAGGATTTTTACTTCCTCGATTTCAGATACTCCGATCCTCATGATATATATATAAGATATCTTGATGAGATACTTGAAACTATAGGAAAGTGTGATTTTGATTCTCTTGCACATCTTACATATCCACTTCGATACATAGTAAAGCGAGACGGAAGGGAAATGCCGTATGAAAAATACGCGGCAAAGTACGACGAGATACTTTCACTGCTTATTGAAAAAGAAAAGGCTCTTGAGATAAACACCTCTGCAATCAAAAACGGCGGCACGCCCTCTCCCGAAAAAGAGATAATAAATCATTACGCCGCTCTCGGAGGCAGACTTGTGACATTGGGCAGCGATGCACACGAAGCAAAATATCTTGCCTCCGATTTTGACAAAGCAAGAGATCTGCTGCTCGGTGCAGGAATAAACACCTATGTTTATTTCGAAAAAAGAAGGATAAAAGAAGAGCTTCCGTTATAAAGAAAATCGCATTCAGGCAGCTAAGCCTGAATGCTATTTTTGTCAGTTCCTTATCCTGAAGGTTTTCGGGGCAAGCAGAAAAACAAGAATGCTTGCAACGATACAGTAAAGAACACAGAATATAATTGTCATAAGTCCGAACATGAATGTCGGCAGCTTTATCTGCAGCATGATATAGCATACAATATATGTTGCAGACATACAAAGCTGATAGGCTCCGCTTTTTATTTCCGTGCCGGCATTATAGGGCTGCAGCAGATAATAAAGGGTAAGATAGTGGACAGAAAAGAATATGCTCATACATATTATTGAGATAAACAGAATCGCATAATCAAGAGGATTATCGGTGCCGCCTGAAAAATAGAGCAGCAGAGCAAGACCTGCACCTATTACAGAGGCGGGAAGAAGGTTTACCTTTATGATCTCACGCAGACGGATCTGGAACAGCTTGAGTATAAACTTTCTCTTTTTGTAGAAAGAATACGTCAGCAGGCTGTTGTCACAGTTTATAAAAAGAGCCTGAGTAAAGCTTGTGCCGCGGTTTATGATATACATTACAAAAACAAAATACGGAAGGAATGTCATCATTATTTCATTAAGTTCTTCCTTCAGTGTGGGCTCAAGGCGTATAAGGATCAGAACAGCAGCCAGAATAGCGGCGGCGATGAGAGAAATATAAACGGAAGGCTTCCAAAGTATTTTTCTGTGACGTTTTATAAACAGCTCATTAAGGTATTCAAAACCCGTCTTGCTGCTCTGAATGTCCGTATCTGTACTGATACTCTTGCGGCTTGCCTCTTTGTGAAGATTGGCCTCGGTGTTCGATTGATCAAAAAGGATTCCCTCGCTGAGAAGCTTTTTGTACATAGCACGATAGTTTTTAAATTTCAGGATTTTGGGAATGGAAGCAAGTCCAAGAAGAACAAACAGACACATTACGGCAAAGCTTATATTTCTGTGCATTACAATATTGAGCATCGGCAGAAGATAAGCGATACCGAATAGAAGGAACATGGCAAAAATACCAATGATGCCAACTTTTTTGTTTTCGTTACGAACGGTTTCCCTTTTTTCAAATACACGCAGCTCAAGAGAAGCAAATGTCATCTTTAGTCCTGCGGCTGCAAATGGGATGAGAAGACATTCGTAAATTTTAAGTCCGACTATCGATCCGAATATTGTGCCGAACAGACCGAAAGCGAGAACAAGTTTAAATAATGAGTATACATAGTTTACAAGAGTATACTGCCGAGCATCCATGCCAAGCAGTATCATGGCATAGTATTTGTCCTTTTTAGGGTCAAACATATAGGTGTTGGCATAAGCGCCGATTATTGTGAGAAAAATGAAAATATGCAGAAAAAAGTCGGGGCCGACAGTGGGAAAATCGTAAAGCGTAACGGGGAGAAATATCATTACCAGAAAGTAGAAAAGCTTTCCGAAAAATGCAGATATCACTTCCCACATTATAGAAAGGATATTTGCAAAAATCTTGAAAAAGCGCACCTGATAAATACCGGCAGGAAGAACTTTTTTCAGAATGGGAAGCTGCTTGATGGAATACAATATAGAATTGACACGGTAGGAGTTCTTTAAAGAGAACGATATACGAAGTGTTTTAAACATTGTCGTCCTCCCGAAGAGCAGATATGATCTTTTCCTTGAACTCGTTATTGTCGAGGTTCGACTTATCTACCGTCTCAAGCTCACCGTGACTGAGAAGAACGATCTCATCGCACAAATCGAGAGCTAAGTCCATAATATGGGTCGAGAATATGGTGATACGGTCAGATTTGATCGATTTGAGAAGC
Source organism: Acutalibacteraceae bacterium (assembly GCA_045536305.1). Taxonomy (GTDB): domain Bacteria; phylum Bacillota; class Clostridia; order Oscillospirales; family Acutalibacteraceae; genus JAISGQ01. The sequence continues at coordinate 40,546 of JAZSNH010000023.1, read as the reverse complement.
TGCTTCATTTCCTCGGCCACCACGACATCAAGCGATGTAAGAGGCTCATCGAGTAAAAGCACATTGGGCCGTGCTATGATATTTATAAGCATCTGCATCTTGTTTTTCATGCCGTGTGAATAATCCTTGAGAAGCTTGCCTCTGTCTTCGGGGGCAATGCTCATAAACTCAAGATATTCGTCTATGGTTTTAGGTTCCGTTATCTTATCGGAATTTATATCAATAAAAAATTTGAGAAATTCCCTGCCGGTAAGAAATTCGGGGACAGTGGGGGTGGATAAGACATACCCTATGTCATCGGGGGAAAGATCGCGCAAACCGTTCTCGTCCGTAATAAAGAAACTGCCCGAATCGCTTTTGATATCTCCGTTGATACAGTTAAAAAGCGTTGTTTTGCCTGCACCGTTACGTCCGAGAAGACCATAGATCTTGCCTGACTCAAAGGAAAAGTCAATGTTTTTGAGAACCTGCTTTTTGTCAAAGCTTTTTGATAAATTTTCGATAGTAAATTTCATAATAACTCCTTTCAAAATCCCATTGATATATTTTTAACAACAACTAATATAATTGTCAAGATGCAAAGCAAAACAAAAGCATGAATTTTCATTTTGAAAATCCATGCTTTTGTTTTGCTTTGTTACGAAAGACCGTTATCCTTGCAGTATTGAATGTTTTTCAGATGCTCATCGTAGGATACGGCATAGTAGTGCTTGGAATTGATATCGGTATAAAAAAACAGGGCATTACATTCCGTATCGGGATATATTGCCGCCTTGATGCAGGCAAGGCCGGGATTGCAGATCGAGCCCTTGGGAAGACCTGCAAAATTATAGGTGTTATATTCACTGACAAATCCCTCGGGAAGCTCCTCACCGTAAACATAAGGATAGTATTTTGTGGCATCGGACTGAAAGTAACCGCCTGTATATGTTTCGTCAATGCCTTTGTAGCCCGTGGGATTGTTCATTCTGTTGTGAAATACCATTGAAACCTTCGGGGCTTCGGAGGAAGAGTTGGTTTCCTTTTCGATAATTGATGCAAGAGTTACAGCTTCATCGAGAGTCAGACCGACGGCGGCACAGTCGAGCCTCATTTCATCGGTGACACGGCGAGAAAAATTATTTAGGAATCTGCGTACACAAGAGTGTGGATCCTCGCCGACAAAAAATTCATAGGTGTCGGGGAAGAGATATCCTTCGAGAGGGTATGGACGTTTGGAAAGCACATCATAAGAAGGGAGAAAATCATATTCCGCAGACCAGTCATAATCTGCACAGGCATTTATAAAATCCTCTGCGGAGCATACATTTTTTTCCTCGAGCCGCTGTGCAAATCGGCGAACATTTGAACCCTCAGGGAATGTAACGGTAGCAGTCGATGTCTGCATAACGGGATTTGAGACCTGAATGATCTCTTCGTCACAGCCCAGAAGCACAGCAAGGGTCAGGCAGAGAATAAGTACAAAAGAGATATATCGCAAAGTATTTTTCATATAACTGCTCCTTTTGATTTCCTGTTTCGAAATAATTATACAGCTTGCGATCAAGCTGTGTCAATTCCTGTTTAGTTCACAATAAATCCTTCTATTGTTCATAAATACGCCATTGCGTACGCGACATGTTTTGCATTGGAAAGGCATTACAATAGCATCAGCGAGGAGGAAGTACAATGAACGAAAGAAGCATACGTTTTTCAAAGGTAAAAGCGCCTTTTAGGGGAATAAGCAAAAGCCTTGGAATGAAAGCCGCAGTTTTTATATGCGGTATATTTATGGGCTGCGGCAATATAGGCGGCGTGATGTCGCCGTTCGGCACTGCCTATGCCGCGGCGGCGCCTCACGGGTACTGCACACTGGCAAGTATTGGTGCTGTTTTGGGGAGCATACTGCCCTTCGGAGCATCGGACAAGCTCAGGTCAGTGGCGACTGTAATTGCTGTAGCAGGCATACGATGGGCGTGTGCTGAGCTTAAAAAGGTATATTCGCATCCTGCATTCATCCCTTGCGCCGCAATGGCGGCAACAGTGCTGACAGGGGCGATAATATCAGCCTCAATAGGAGCAAAGCTCTCGTACGATATAGCTCTTTACGCCGCTGACGGAATTATGGCGGCAGCAGGTGCATATTTTACAGCACGCGCATTTGAAAGTGTACGCGCAGGAAGACTTTATGCACTGGAAAGAAATGAAATAACCGCACTTACCGCAGCCTTGTGCATGGCGGCGGCAGGACTGTGCAGAATAAGTATTTACGGCTTTTCGATAGGGCACGTGATAATATTTCTTGCAATGCTCAATGCAGCGCGCGAAAAAAAGGAAACGGGCGGAGCTGTTGCAGGGGTTGCCTGCGGAGCTGTGATCGCGGCATCGGGAGGCAGCATGTCGATGGCTGGAATGTGTGCGATAGCAGGACTTGCCGCAGGAGTGTTTTCCCACATCGGTACGCTTGCTTCGTCGATTGCCGCTGTGTCAATAATGAGTCTGGCTTCGTTTATGTCGGGAAGTATAAATGTGTTTTTGCTCGTGGAGGTTTTTATTTCGGCGGTATTATTTAAAATTATCCCGGAAAGTACAATGGATATTTTCTTCGAGCGTATTGGGGTAATAAGGACAAAATCGGTGGAACCGCTCCCGGGGACTCTTGTTGCAAAAAAGCTTGAGGATGCGGCAAAGGCACTGATGAGCGTATCGGAAACAGTTGATGCGGTATCTCACAGGCTTGGAAAAAAACGCTCAGCAGGAATGGAGCAGATATACAGACAAAGCACAGAAAATGTATGCACAAAATGTCCCATATCAAAGCATTGCTGGGAATGTGCAAGAGAAGAAACGCAGAAAGCCATTGAATTACTCGGGCCTATATTGAAAGAAAACGGAGCTGTATCCATAAAGACAATGCCCATGGAATTTCGGCAGAGATGTGCCCGTTCCGATGAAATGATGGATGAAATTAACCGCAATTATGCGGATTTTACAGCAAGGGAAAGCGCAAGACAGCGTATAGCTCATGTTCGCTCGGTGATAGGAGATCAGATGGGTGGAGTCAGCCTGATGCTGACCGACCTTGCGCAGCAGACTCAGCATGAGGATACGGCGGACGAGGAGGCTGCATCGATCGTAAGCGAAACTCTGCATCGTTCGGGATACATTCCCGAAAGTGTGCGGTGCATCATAAACAGCACAGGGCGTCTGAGCATAACCGCAAAGGTCGGAGGGCGAAGAGGCCGTGCCATTGCGCGCAGTGAGCTTATCTATGAACTCGAGGACGCTCTCGATATGAGTCTGTCAACTCCTGTGATAGAGGGTGGAGCCGAATTTACACTAAGTACAAGTCAGCTTCCCAATCTGCAAATAGAGTTCGGCGCCGCACAGCACTGCTGCAGCGGAGAAAAGCTGTGCGGAGATGCGTATGAAGCATTCCTCGATAATGACGGAAATGCTGTAATGATAATAAGTGACGGAATGGGCAGCGGAGGACGAGCGGCGGTAGACAGTGCCATGACCTGCGGATTGACAGGACGGCTGCTGCGCGCAGGCTTTGGCTTCGAGGGTGCTATGAAGGTCGTAAACTCCGCTCTGCTTGTAAAATCCGAGGATGAATCCCTGGCAACGCTCGATATAACGAAGGTCAATCTGTTTACGGGAGAAACACATCTGTGCAAGGCGGGAGCGGTGAAAACTTATATTGTTTCACAAGGCGAAATACGCAGGATCGATAAACCGTCGCTGCCTCTGGGAATATTGCGTGAGGTGGAATTTGCACAGCTTTGCGAAGAACTCTTAGACGGTGATATCGTTATAATGGCTTCGGACGGAGTGCCCGATGAGGAAGAGTGGTTTGAAAAAGAGCTGGCATCCTGCGAAATAACGGATATGCGTTCGCTGGCGAGAACTCTGCTTGCAAAGGCAAAGACGGCAAGGACAGAAGGAGATGATGATATCACTGTGCTGACGGCGAGGATAAATGCCGCATAAAGAAAAAACCTGCGGCATTTCCGCAGGTTTTTTAAATATCATATCAGTTTTCGAGAATGTAGACATTAACGTCTCTGCTTCCGAAAGCCTTGCACTGAGATTCGCTGCCATAGAAGAGGTTTACAAGGGAGGAACCGCTTTCGACAACAGAATTTGTATCGGCAGCCAAAGCATATCCGTAAACATATTTTCCGTCGGAGGAGGTGATGTAAAGTCTTGTGCCGTAAGGGATAACATCGGGATCGACAGCAACAACGCCCACGGAGAGAGGACGGCCTATAGCTCCTGTGGTGCCGAGCTCAGCGGTATAAGCAGAGCCCTTGCCGGTGAGAAGCTTTGAATAAGCAACGCTGCGTCCGGCGGAATCAACAAAGGTTTTGACATCTTTAGAATCAGATTTGGCATCGGAATTCTTGCGCGTACCTACCTGAACCACACGATTGATGCTTGCAGTGGTTATCTCTTCGCTGAGTATTTCCGAACGGGAAAAATCGCCGTTTACATATATATTTCTGGTAACAACAGTCTTTATTCCGTCGGAACCGGCTGTAATTATCTTTGTTTCGCCGACTCGCAGATCGGTGGTTTCGACCTTGACGGTCTTGCAGGGAAGGATCTCATTTGTGGTGATATCCTCATATTTTACGCGGTCGATGGATATCGACATAAAATTATAGATGCTGTCTGTAAGTGCAGGTTTAACTCTGTCGTTTTCTCCGAGAATGATCGCATTGTCGTCAAGAAATTGAGCAACGGTAACGGCATCGGTAAAATACTGTACGGGATTACCTGCATCAGATACAGTAACATTATATGTGATTCCGGTACCGATCGATACTGCCGAATCGCTTTCGCTGAGGCGAACGGTGGTTTCTTCACTGCCGGCGAGTGCAACGCCCGACTGAACAACGATCTCACGGGTTTCTGTGTCGTTGGTGAATATATTCAAGGACTCCTCCTGAGAATTAACGGGAGACATATAGGAGGAGAAGGATATGGCACAGATGAAGCAAACAAGAGTCAACATGAATACAGAACCGAAACGGCTTTGAAAAAAAGCCATTGTGCGCTTTGCCTGTTCTGCAAATCTTTTCACAACTCTTACTCCAATCTTAACAAATTCGATGTGCAAATGTGGAAAGGACACATCTTTCCTTCATCGTCAGGTATTATAACTTTGAGCAAAAAAAATGTCAAATTGTAACTTTTTAAACTTTTGTGTGTTATGCACAATCAAAAAAGGCAAAAACCGTCAGAATAAATATGTAAACTGATAAAATTTGTCGAAAACAAGCCATTTAGCCAATTGGCCGAAGCGCAAAGCAAGGTTTAATGTCTTAAAAACTTGTGCAAAATAACAGAAAAGCTCTTGTAACCGAATTGTAACCGAGCGATTAAGGATTTGTCAGAAATAATAAGCTGTATTTTAATGGATAATCATGCATCAATATATTGCAGTTATCAGCACACCATAACACAATATTTAGATAAAAATAAGCGGTGAAGCAAAGCTTCACCGCTTATTTAAACAGATTTCAGAGAATTATGCCTCTGCGGGAGCCTCAACGGGGCAAACGCCTGCGCAAGCACCGCAGGAGATGCACTCGTCAGCATTGATAACGTACTTACCGTCGCCGGCAGCGATTGCGCTTACAGGGCACTCGCCTTCACAAGCACCGCAAGCGATGCAGTTGTCATTGATAACATAAGCCATGGTTTTTTCCTCCTATGTATTAGATTGCTTAAATTATAGCACCGTCAATACGAAAAATCAACACATATTTAATCAGTTAGAATCAGAATGTTTTGGCTGCTGAGGGTTTGATTTCTTCTGATTGTTATTGTTGGGTTTTCTTTGAGGATTCTGATTTCTGCCGTTATTTCCTTCGCCGTGGTTTTTTGTGGGCTGTTTGTTGTTTTTTTCGCTATGATGCTTCTGATTGTTGTTATTATTTCTGTTTCGGCTGCGATTGTTGTTTTTGTTTCCGTTCTGTCTTGGCTTTTCGTCAGGTGCTTTTTCGTCCACGATTGCGGAAAGCTCCATTTCTTCTTCCGGAGAGAGAGTCTCTTCAGGAAGGGGTGCTTCTTCCTGTTTGACGCCGCCTCCGAAGCGTATCTTGGAAACGTGATAGGCTTTTGGAGCAGTTTCAACTTCTCCCTCAAGCGCAACACGCACAATACCCGAAATAAGGTTTCTGTCTACAACGACTCCTTTGCCGTCAGGGGTGCCTACAGTGGCGCCGACTCTCGGAGAGATTTTAAGAAGATCCTCATAAGCGGCCTGCTCATATTTAAGGCAGCACATAAGTCTTCCGCAGGTGCCCGAAATTTTGACGGGGTTAAGGGAAAGACCCTGCTCCTTGGCCATTTTTATGGAAACAGGCTGAAATTCATTTAAGAAGGTAGCACAGCAGAAGGGTCTGCCGCAAATACCGAGACCGCCGAGCATACGGGCTTCATCACGTACACCTATCTGGCGAAGCTCTATTCGGGTACGGAAAATTCCCGCAAGGTCCTTAACAAGCTCACGGAAATCAACACGACCGTCCGAAGTGAAGCAGAAGAGCATTTTGCTTCCGTCAAAAGCATATTCAACGCTCACAAGCTTCATATCAAGCCCATGCTTTAAAATCCTCTTTTCGCAGGTTTCAAAAGCAGAGATCTCCTTGCGGCGGTTTTCCTCCACCTTCTGAAGATCCTCTGCGGTTGCCTTGCGAATAACGGGCTTGAGCTGAAAAATCAGCTTATCATCGGGGATAGTTCGCTTTTCGATGGCGACCTCGCCGCACTCGATGCCGCGGGCAGTTTCAACAACAACGCCGTCGCCGATCTGAAATTCATCCTCATTTGGGGCGAAGTAATATACCTTGCCGCCATTTCGGAACTTAACGCCAATTATGTCTGCCATAAATAATACTCCATACTATATATAAAATTAAACAAAATTTATTTTCCTGCGGCTCTGCGAAGGGCAGCGCACATAACACAGGGAAAAAGAGAGCGCAGTCCGACATTAGCGTTCAGACCTGCCTTGAGATCATCAATTTCACTGCGTATATAATAAAGTCGTTCCACAGAAACAGTTTTTGAAAGGGTTACAGCTTCGGCAGAAGCGTTTACATTTCCGCCGACAGAAAGCTCCAATGCATGAAGCAGTATATTTTGAAGACTGTCAAGAATGTTCATTATAAAGCCACGGTCAGTACCGACAGAATTACATACCTTCAGAAGCTCCTGCTCGTGGGGGCTGCAAATAGCCAGTGCAATCTCACGTGCTTTAAGCTCCCATGCGCCGGCAGTAAAGGAGCCGTCGGGGGAAATAAGCAGCAATGCCGCGCCTATGTTTCCTCCGGTGCAGCGAACTGCATTGCGTATGATTTCAGAAGAAACATCATTTCGAAGCATTGAAATTCTTTCCGCTGCCTCAGCCTCTGTAACGGGCAGAAGAGAAAAGATCCTTGCACGGGAAAGTATTGTAGTGAGAAGCGACATTTTGGAGCGGCAGGTAAGAATAAATACAGCACCGGAGGGAGGCTCCTCAAGGATCTTTAAAAGAGCATTCTGAGATGCCGCAGGAAGCTTTTCGCAGTCTTCTATAATATAAACCTTTCTTGATGCCTCGTTTGGAGGGGTGTATGCGTCTGAACGCACAGCTCGGATGGAGTCAACACTTATATTCCCCGATTTTCCGTCTCCTCTGACCACAGTCAGGTCAGGATGGATATTCTTTGAAACCTTAATGCAGTGAGAGCAGCTGCCGCAAAGAGGGTGTTCGTCTTTGCACAGCAGAGCTTTTGCAAGAAGTAGGGAAAAGGTGGTTTTTCCAAGGCCGTCTTCGCCCTCGATAATTACCGCATGAGGAAATTTTCCGGACTCAAGCAGACCTGCACATTGAAAAAGCAGTTCGCCGTTGCCCGAAAAATCACGTGTGAGATTTGATAACGTCAGCACTTTTTAAATTGCTCCACATCAAGGACAAAAATGGTAGCGCCGCCGACAGAGACCTCAAGAGAGGTGGAATCGAACATGGTCGAAGCATCGCCTACGGAAGTGGGAACTATCTGAGTGCGTCGCCTGGAATGAGATTCGATTATAGAAATAGCCTCAGGAACCTTCTCGTCTTCTGTACCGACAATAAAGGTAGTGTTTCCTGCCTTAAGGAAACCGCCGGTGGTAGCCAGCTTTGTAACAGAGAAACCGTTAGCGGTAAGATTGTTTGCTACAACAGGACTGTCATCATTGTTTACAATGGCAAAAATAAGCTTCATAATCAAGCCTCCGAATAAGAAGTCATAGTAAAGTGCAAATGCACTCAAAACATTATATCATATTTACTTGTGTAAATCCAGTGTAATATTAAAATTGGAAAAAGAAAACGAGCACATAAAATTTTAGTTAATTTTTTTGATGAAATAATAAATTTAATGCATTAGTTAATAAAAAGAAGAGGGGTTTATTTGTACGAAATAACAAGGGAATTCAAAAAATATTGAAAAAAGGCTTGCAAAATGAACTTGTTTTAGGTAAAATGCATATCAGAAGGTTTGTGTGCTTTAGTAATATTACATAGGAAATTTTTGCGTGTGTTCAAATTGATAAGCGAGGAGAGAGCAAAATGTCAAACAGATTGTTCCAGAGTGTAGTTCATCAGATGAGAGATACAATTGACAGAACCATTGGTGTTATCGATGATACAGGCGTAGTTATCGCATGCAGTGATCTTGTCAGGGTCGGCGAAGTCAGCAACAGCGTTACCGCAGAGCAGGTATCAGCCTCCGATGCGTTTGTTTCGGACGGCTATACATATCGTCCCTTCGGCGGAAAGCCTCATAACGAGTATGCTGTTTTTGTTTCCGGAGTTGATGATCAAGCATTAAAGTATTCGTCGATTCTTGCGGTTTCACTTTCCTCGATCAAGCAATATTACGATGAGAAGTTTGACAGAGGAAATTTTATCAAAAATGTTATTCTTGACAATATACTGCCCGGCGATATTTATCTTAAGGCCCGTGAGCTAAGATTCAATGCGGATGTAAGCCGTGTATGCTTCCTTATCCGCTCCACCACACGTACCGACGTTTCAACATACGATATAGTTCAGCAGCTTTTCCCCGATAAAGCCAAGGATTTTGTTATAAACATCAATGAAAATGATATAGCGCTTGTCAAGGAGATCCGTCCGGGAATCGATGCAAAGGATCTTGAAAAGCTTGCCCGTTCCATAGTCGATACTCTTTCAAGTGAATTTTATACTCACTGCGTAGTCGGTATCGGAACAACCGTTACAGGCATCAAGGATCTTGCCCGTTCATTCAAGGAAGCACAGGTCGCTCTTGAGGTCGGCAAGGTGTTTGATACTGAGAAAACGATCACCAGCTACGAAAACCTCGGTATCGCGCGTCTTATCTATCAGCTTCCCACAACGTTGTGCGACATGTTCCTTCGTGAAATATTCAAGAAGGGTTCTATCGAATCTCTCGATCAGGAAACTCTCTTTACTATTCAGAAATTCTTTGAAAACAACCTTAATGTTTCAGAGACATCAAGAAAGCTGTTCGTTCACAGAAATACTCTTGTATACCGTCTTGAAAAGATCAAGAAGCTTACAGGTCTCGATCTTCGCGAGTTTGACCATGCGATCGTGTTTAAGGTAGCTCTTATGGTTAAGAAATACCTTACCGCAAATCCCGTAAAATACTAAACAGATAAAAGCTGAGAGCATAAGCTCTCAGCTTTTTGCGTTGACATAGAAGGATAAAAATATTATAATCTATACATCTAAATTGAAACGGGGTTGTCCCATGAAACACTTTGAATATTGCTATTTGGACGAAGTCTTTCTTATCGGAGGCAGGCAGTATCGTGCAGGAGAACTGCTGACATCATATATGAATCTCAGTATAGAACGTCTTGATGCGCTTTATTCGGCATGTCTCGCACAGAAAAATGCAGTGCTGTGCTTTGAGCGCAGTGAAGAATACGGACGTATACTGCATCGTTGTGCGGATACCTTTGATATAGTGGATAAGCTCGTTTCAAAGCTTACTCCTTACAGCCGATTTGAGAGCGAGAATGTAACTCTCATAGGACTTATGGAAAAAAGTCCGCTTTTTAAGGGATTTGATGTGGTCTCATCTCAGACTGAGCATACAGAAGCATGGCGCAGAGACTGCACCATGCTGACGGATATGTATCTTGCGGTGCTGGAGGGACTCAGATTCTGCCGTGATACTGCAGCACCGTTTCTTGCAGCCATTGAGGAAACAGACGATCCCTCCGATGCCTTTGAGACAATAAATACGGATACAATTAAGCTTACTCCCTCAGAGGAGAGGCTTGCATTGGAAACCTTTGGCAATGAAAAGAAAATATGCTGTAGGATATACAAGGGTAATTTTCTTTCATTTGTTCAGCATTTGTTTTGCGCTGCTGTCAGGGCAGAGGTCAGGCCACGCCCCTGCGGAAGCTGCGGAAAATTCTTTCTGCCTGCAAACCGTCTTGCAAAATTCTGTGACAGAAAAGCTCCGGATGGCAGCGGAAAGCTGTGCCGTGAAGTAGGCGCACGCCGCAAGTACGAGAAAAAACAAAAGGATAATCCGATTTCTGCGGCGTACACCAGGGTGTATAAGGCACGCTATGCCCGAATGACCAATGGAAGGATGACAAAGGACGAAATGAATCAATGGACTGCAAAAGCAGTTGAGCTTCGCGCCAAGGCTGTATCAGAAGACATTCCGGCAGATGAATTTGAGCAGATGCTCAAGGAAATATGATCAAAGCTTTCTTGGTTTTGGCTTGTGTGGGCAGCCGTGATGCCCGTGATGATGTCCGTGCGGAAAACCGAATGCTCCAAAAGGCGGTTCGGGAGGGAAATCACCGCAGCAGCTTTTATCAAGCTCTTCAAGATGAGAGCAAAGCTTATCGCAAAGAACTGAAAATGCCTCAATCTCACTATCTTCAAAGCATGCGGTTATGCGGCTTGCATCCGCTTCGCGCTCAGTCTCAATCTCATCGAGCAGCTCACGCCCCTTTGAACTTAGAGAAATATGCGAAACTCTCTTATCGTTTTCGTCGGGAGTACGTACGATCAGCTCTTCCTCAGTCAATTTACCCATCATTTCGGAAAGGGAAGAGGGGCGCACATCGAGAAGCTCGGCCAATTCGTGAGATGTAATGCCGTCATGCTCACTGAGCAGAGAAAGCAATCGACCTCTTCCGTGAGAACGCTTGCCTGCATGAACAGGGTGTCTGTGCAGAGAACGTGAAATCCTGTGCAGCTTAAAAATCAAATCACTTCTTTTCAAAAAATCACCTCGCTGATAATCGTTAGGGCCCTAACTGATTATATTATACTTAGGCACCTAACAATTGTCAATACCTTTTTTTCAGAAAGGAAAATAAATTTGTATAATTTCAGATTCAAATTCAGACCCTCGCGCTTTGATGATGGGTTTATAGCTGAGTTTTCAAGGACTCTTGACGATTTTTTCGGAGCGCTTGTGGACAACGGACTGATAATAGACGGCTGGCGAAGCAGTACGGTTATGAAGGATTCATACGAAAGCACAGTTGCCGCCTTTGACATGCATTCGCTTGACGAAGAAAATTTCAGCGCGTCAACGAGGATATATCTGACAAGGCTGATTAAAATGTGTTCATCAACACCTCAGCTTGAGTACATCGGAATAAATGCCGATCTTGAAAGCAGCTGTCGGTGCGATAAGCCATCGGGGCTTGTGATGTTTGCCGATATGGACGCTCAGACATCTCCCGTTATATGCTGTGATTGTCAGAAGGGCTTTCCTCTGAGAAGGTTCAGGTTAGGCGGCAGATTTGAGGATTTCGGAGAGCTGTTCGACTGGCACAAGCTGTATCGGAGCTTTAGGACTCAATATGTGATGGGGGTTGGAGATGCCTTTGCGTATATGATGCTTGCAAGACCCGATTCTCAGCTTTCCGTAAGAGGCAGAAGTCTGGCATCAAGACTTGAGGAGTCATCGAAAATTGTGGTATACTATTATGTACTGACTGACGAACGAAACGACAGTGGACTATGCCCCGTGTGCGGCAGACCGTGGCAGAGCGATTATCCCGATGCACTGGGATTTGTGTACTGCTGTCAGGATTGCAGGCTTGTATCAAATCCGCCGTTGAGACAGCAATATTAAAAGGAGTAAAATATGAGTGAAATTCTTCGCACAGAGCATCTGTGCTTTTCGTATGAAAATGATGAAAAAAATGAATCCGCCCTTGATGATGTTTCGATATCGGTAAAAAAAGGAGAGTTTGTAGCTCTGCTCGGCCATAACGGATCGGGAAAATCCACCATAGCAAAGCATTTCAATGCAATACTTCTTCCAACAGGGGGAAAGGTGTATGTAAAAGGAATGGACACCGAGGACGAGGCTGTGCTGACTGAAATACGCAGACGGGTTGGCATGGTTTTTCAGAATCCCGATAATCAGATAGTTGCCACTATAGTTGAGGAGGATGTGGCATTCGGCCCGGAAAACCTCGGGCTGCCTTCCGAGGAAATACGCAAAAGAGTCGATGATGCACTCAAGGCAGTGGATATGTACGAGTACAGACTTCATGCGCCTCATAAGCTGTCTGGCGGTCAGAAGCAAAGGATAGCGATTGCAGGAATAATAGCTATGCAGCCGGAATGCATAGTGCTCGATGAACCGACGGCGATGCTTGATCCAAGAGGCAGAGAAGAGGTAATGAATACCATATTGTCCCTGTGCAAAAATCAAGGGATAACCATTGTGCTGATAACGCACTATATGGATGAAGCGGCACAGGCGGACAGAGTAATAGTGATCGACAACGGGAAAATCCTTATTGAGGGAGATGCAAGAGAGGTTTTTTCGAAAGCACGGCTCCTGCGTGAGCATGGACTTGATGTGCCTCAGGCGGTTGAGCTGTCACAGAGACTTCGGGCAATGGGTCTTGATATGCCCGAAGGTATACTCGATGCAAAAGAGTGCGCCGAGGCGATTGCGAAGCTGATAATAAACAAGGAGTGAATGTAATGAGCTTTGATGCAAAGAAAGTAACAGAGAGAGCGATAGAATGGGTGCGCCAATGGTTTGAAAACAATGGAAAAGACTGTAATGCAATAATAGGCATTTCCGGAGGAAAGGATTCAACCGTTGCTGCGGCGCTTTGTGTCGCAGCTCTTGGAAGGGACAGAGTAATAGGAGTTTCAATGCCGAACGGTATCCAGCCGGATATGAGCGATGTTGATGAGCTGTTCGCACATCTTAAAATCAAACGCTATACCGTTAACATAAAAACAACAGTGGATGCGATGATAGAGGCTATTGCAGAATCGGGAATTCCCGAAATGACAAGGCAGGCACAGATAAACCTCCCGCCCAGGATAAGAATGACTACCCTTTATGCTGTATCGCAGAATAATAACGGCCGAGTGGTCAATACCTGCAATCTTTCGGAAGACTGGGTAGGCTATTCCACGCGTTACGGTGATTCCGCAGGAGACTTTGCGCCGTTGGCAGGAATGACAGTGGAAGAGGTAAAGCAGGTCGGCATTGAGCTCGGACTTCCAAAATCTCTGGTCTATAAGGTGCCGAGCGATGGCCTTTGCGGAAAAACCGACGAGGACAATCTCGGATTTACGTATGCAGTGCTTGACAGGTATATAAGAGAAGGTATATGTGAGGATGAAGAGATAAAGGCTAAAATAGATAGGCTTTACAGACTTAATCGGTTTAAGCTGGAGCCGCTGCCTTATTTTAAGCCGTAAGGTGGTATTATGGAAAATATAAGAAAAGCTGCCGAACGTGACGTTTCCAGAATAGCGGAAATTCTGGTATTTAATAACAGAGTCAATTTCTATCCCATATTCAAGGAGGATGAGTATTCCTTCGGAGAACTGCAGGTAGTCGATATTGCCGCCGAGTTTTTAACCGACAGAAAAATGCTCGACAATACATATATTTATGATGACGGTGTTGTCAGAGGCCTTATAATTTTAGACGGAAGGGAAGTAAAAAAGCTTTTTGTAGACACCTTTTTCCAAAACCGTGGAATAGGGGAAAAGCTTTTAAATTATGCTGTCGAAAATCATGGAGTCGATCATCTTTGGGCGCTTGAGAAAAATACAGGGGCAATAAGGTTTTATAAAAAGCACGGCTTCAGCGTTACAGAGGAAAAGGTTTTTGAGGAAGGAACAACGGAATATCTTGTAAAGCTGATACGATAGCTTCAGGTAATAAAACAAAAAGCCGTCCGATTTTATCGGACGGCTTTTTGTTTTAATCGTAGCTGAAATATTTTTCAACTATAATATGTGAAATAATGAGTACGGCAAGAGCGATTCCGCACAGCAGCCAAAAAGAATCATAAGGCCACGGATAATGAATAAATGCAAGAACATCGTCGATAAATGTAAACTTCAGGTACTTTGCAATAAAAGCCAGCAAACCGAACAGCGAAACGAACACAAGAGAAATTATTCTTATGATCCTGACAGTTTTGGCTATTACTTTTCGAAATTTGTCCATAAAAAAGATCTCCTTTAAAAGTTAGAATTGTCTGAGCTTGTCGGAAATTTCTTTCGTGACATTCTCGTCTATTTTAATAACTGCACGATCGTAAGTCATAATACCGTTGACCTCATCCTCAACGTCAGTGAGCTGAGTATAGACACTCGCGCACAGTCCCTTTTCGGCGGCAGGAATTATCTCCTGCTCATAGAGTCTGCGGTATGCGTTTGTAAGCTCCTTTTGGGAACCGAATTTTTTATATCCAAAGTCCTTTGAATTAAAAGAGTGACCTTCTATTCTCTGATTATATCCGCCAAACTCAGAAAGCACAACAGCGCGCCCCAGCTTGTCGGGATGGAATCTGTATCGTGAAAAATACACGTGAAGACTTTTGATCTCACCGATTTTCTGATCGTGCCATCCGCTTGCGTGATCGATGGGACGAGTAGGGTCGAGATTTCTTATAAGCTCGCATGCGTCGGCTGCATCAAACTGTCCCCAGCCTTCGTTGAAGGGCACCCAAAGAACGATGCAGGGACATGAACGAAGGTGAATTATCATTTCCTCGAGCTCTTTACGATACTGAGCTCGTCCCTCGGCATCGGTTCTTGCAAAGGCACGGTATCTGTTGTCCTTGATATGTATTTTTGTGACAAGCGGAGCGGAAATAGTCATAAATTTATACTGACCGCCGCCGTTTATCATATCCTGCCATACCAGCATGCCCAGTCTGTCGCAGTGGTAATACCATCGCAGAGGCTCTATTTTAATATGCTTGCGAAGCATATTATAGCCCATGCGTTTTGCGGTTTCAATATCAAATATTATGGCTTCTTCAGTAGGGGGAGTGTAGAGCGATTCCGGCCAGTAGCCCTGATCCAGCAGACCGTTGTTGAACAGGGGTTTGTTGTTCAGGAAAAGACGTTTAACGCCTTTTTTGTCTGCGGCTATCTCTATCTTACGCATTGCGGCGTAGCTTTCGACACTGTCCTGCTCCATGCTGACAGTAAACGGGTAAAGATAAGGAGAATCGCAGTCCCATGGAATAAAATCAGGCATGGGGATACGGGTCTTGCAGTTGGCGTTTGTCACAACAGTGCGCGAATCAATACTGACGGTACACGGGAAATCACCGCTGCCGCATTGTACGGTAAGCTCCAGCTCGCTGCTGTCAAATAAAGGTGTGATAATAAGCGCATTTATATAATCCTTCGGAACATATTCAAGCCAGACAGTCTGCCAGATACCGCTTTGAGGGGTATACCAGATGCCGCCTCGTTTGAATTTCTGTTTTCCTCTCGAATGAGATGCGGTGTCGCTGAGGTCATTTACCTTAACTATCAGCTCAAAATCATTGTCCGACACAAGCTTTGTTATGTCACAGGAAAAAGGCGTATAGCCTCCGATGTGCTCTATAACGCTTTTTCCGTTTATGAAAACTTCTGCAATCTGATCCACCGCTCCGAAATGAAGCAGTATTTTTTTATCTTTATTTTCTTTTTCAAGTGATACAATGCGGCGATACCACAGTGTCTGAGCCGGTGCGAGAGTACGCATGACACCGCTTGCTTCACATTCGGGAGAAAACGGAACCACTATCTCGCCGTCATACGTTTTGGGGAAATCATTATCAGATGTAAAGGCGTAATCCCAGACACCGTTTAAACACTGCCAGGTATCGGCTGTACGCTTCATCTGTTCGCGAGGATATTCGGAAAGGGGAACGCGGCCTATAGAATCGGCAAATATCGATCTCATCAAGATATCACCTCAGCTTTTGTTCTGCTTTTGATCTTAAGAATAATAACGGGAATGATGATCGGAATAAGAGCAGCGGCTGCTGTGAGGAAGATATACGGAGTGGGAACGTTTTTGACCTGACCGAGCTCCATATAGGTTTCGCTGCTGTTTCTGATAACGGCTGCGCCGATATACGGACCGATGACCATGGGAAGCAGAACAGAGAATATCATCCTCACGCCCTGAAAATGTCCGACGGAATCGGTAGGAGTGTAATCGCGGACGGTAGCATTGACTGCGGCGGTAACAAGCATGTATCCGCTCATCATGACAATACCCGCGATTATGACCGGCACAAAGGAGCGAACAAAAAACATGGCAATAAGTCCTGCAAACATTACAATGCAGGCAGGAACAATAAATTTAAGCTTGCCGACCTTATCGATAACGCTTCCGAAAACAACGGAGACAATCGAAGCGACAAGGAGCACAACACCGAGTATTATGGCATAATTATCAAAATTAAGGTAATTCTGGATGTAAATAATAAGATATGGGAAGAAGATCTGAACGGCCACAGAGAATATCAGCATTGCGGCAAGTGCGATATAAAGCAATGGATTTGCTTTTATTACAGAGGGCTTAAAGCCGTGGATAAGCTTTTTGAAATAAGCATCGCCGGAGGGTTTTATATCAGCATCCTTGACAAGCAGGAGGGACACAAGACCTGTGACGGTGACAGCGATACCGAATATAAGGAAAAAATTCTGCCATTCTCCGCGCTGGGTCATGGAATCGAATAAACCGAAAATAACGAGCATTGAAATAAGCGGAAGGATTGCGAGAACAGATTCGACCTTGCCTCTGTTTTCACAATTGGTGTTATCTGTTACAAAAGCATTGAACGCCGCATCATTTGCGGTGGAGCCGAAGAAGGTCATAATGCAGTCCATGGCGACCACCAGTCCTGCGGCAAGCGAGACAGCAGAAGCGGCAGGGAAAAGGTGGGCGATATTGTCAACTGTAATAAAGCCGAAGGAGGCGGTTGAAATACCCCAGAGAATATAACCGAGAGAGATAAAGATCTTTCTTTTGCCCAGCTTATCGGTCAGCGCGCCCATAAGCAGAGTTGTAAGAGTGGCGCTGATCGCGCTTGCGGCAACCATCGCGGCAATATAACCGGGGTCGGTGGAAATAGTGTTATAAAGATAAACATTGAAATACATATTCTCGATAGTCCATGCGAACTGTCCTACAAGTCCGATAAGGATAAAGGAAGCCCAAAGTCGGGCGGATAGCTTTTTCATAATGACTCTGCCTTTCTCGTGTTGTGAAAATACACTGTATAAAGTTTATCATACATGAAGTTTTTTTTCAATATCGACAAAAGCCTAAAACAAAAAACACCGCAAAAAACACGAAGCTTTCACGGTGTTCTGGTTAAAAAATCAATCAATCGGCGTATGTATCGTTGGAATCAAAGAACAGCTCAATGGCATATTTTCCGGCGCCTGTAATAAAAGCGGTCTCGCTGTCATGTTCGGTGGTCATAATTTCCACATTTGAACCTTTTCCGCCAAAATGCATTTCATTAAGCTTTTCATGAAGCATGGAAAAGAAATATTCTCCGGCAGTGGAATATACACCGTAAATAATTATAACCTGTGGGTCATGATTTAAAAGAATATTGTGAAAAGCCATGCTGAACCATATCAAAACCCAGTCTAAGATCTTGCGTGCAAAAGCATCGCCTGCGTTTGCGGCGTCAAAAATCATCTGAATAGAAAGAGTTTTGTTTTTGCATGCATCGGAAAGAGAGGACGATTCAAATTCCACATTCTCGGAAAAGAACTTATGAGCCTGACGAACAACACGATCCTCCAATATCATCTGCTCAAAGCAGCCTCTGCCGCCGCACTGACATACTTCATCATCGAATGGGTTGACTATCTGATGCCCCAATTCGCCCAGCTCAAAATTAGCGCCGCGCAGAACCTGCCAGTTGTGGATAACGCATCCGCCGACACCGTAGCCTGCCATCAGAGCGACAACATCTCTGCGCTGCTCAAGGGTGAGCTTGTCAAGATCGGCATGAGCCATCAGGCGAACGTTGTTGTCGGTAAGGACAGGATAATTGTTGCCGAGCTTTTCGGAAACAAGCTTGCATATATCAAGATTTGCAGGCCATGTGCGGTAATGAGGGCTGTTGCAGATAACCCCCTTGTCGGAATTGATAATACCGTCACATCCGATGGATACACAAATGATCTCGTCGGTTTGTATGTCATTTTTCTCGCGCAGAAGGCGAAAAGCCACTGCTATATTATCAACGATTATCTCAGGCGAAGCCTCAGCGGTGTGACCGATCTTACAACGGTCAATAATCGAAGCATCCATGTCAAGAAGCGCACCCTCGATCGCGGTATCCATAATGGATATGCAATAGATATATCCGTAATCGGAATTGAATTTAAAAATTTCGGGTTTCTTGCCGCCTTCAAAGGTTGAATCGCCCTTACCTGCAGAAACGACATAGCCCTTGGACTGAAGATAGTTTACAGTCTTCATTGCCGTTGTACGGCTAAGACCTGTAAACTCTGAAATTTCTGTGACAGAAAGAAGCGCATTTTTTCTGAGCAGGCCAAGAATAGCCTTTCTGTTGTTGATTTTTAAATTGGAAGGTTTTGCTGCAATAGTATAGGGGGATTCGATATGGTTGTTCGGGTTAAACATTATAACTTTCCTCACCTGCATTGTATTTAATCCAAAAAACGGACAAATTCCAAATTAAATAATAACATTTATCAGATTTGTTGTCAAGGAAAAGGGAATACAGCGAAAATCGGCACACTGCGTTAAAAAGCAATGTGCCGATTAAATTGAGCTGATCAAGATTTAATAGGTGTGTATTGGCCTGTCGTATCACGTGCAATGCTTTCCATTCGGAAAACGGAAAGTGCTGTGCCCATAACAAACATATCCAAAATCAGAAGCTTGCCGTTGCAGGAGAACATCGGAAAGCCATCAAGTGAGATGAGCGTAAATCCGAGATTGCCGACAATATAGGCAATAATCCGCATAAGGAAAGAAAGACCGATAGTTAAAATAATGAGCTTTCCGAATTTACAGCTTTGCCGACGAACACCTAAAATAACAACAATAATAAGGAACACTGTGAGCAAGCAAACAACGGCAAAGACAATAAGCCCATGCTTGTATGATGCGGCGGTGAGCATGTAATCGACAAGTGAAAAATCGGCAGAGCCCATAAACAGAGCAGCTTGTGAGCTCTCAGCTCCTGCGCCGATAAATGCAGAAGAATCTATCAGTTCCCGTATCTGCAGAGGCACCCAGCCATAGCCCGTAGGATCCTTCGCAGGGTTAAAAGCATTTTCAAGGCGCATAAAGAGAACACCGTCATAAATGAATGAGAGAATGATAAAAAGGAGTAAGACTGCAAGTGCGGGTAGCATAGCAAGGAGCTTGTTTTTGATAAGCAAACCTTTTGCTGCAAGATAGATGAGAATAATGCAGCAAATTACAGCGTTGTATATCATTACGGAACCGAAAAATCGTATATGGGAAGAAGCGAGCAGTACACAAAGCAATGCACAGCAGGATAAAAGGAAAATATGCCTTGAATTTCTCAGTGAGTAAATAAAAGCGGCAAAAGCGAGGGGAAGAATATAGCACAGCTGGTGAGCGGCGGTAGAAAGGAAAGAATTATTCATCATTCCGAAAATAAAACAAAAAGAGCATACACTGCAGAAAACAGGAATCGAAAAGCGTGACAGCAAGGTGTAATCAAAAAAATATCCAAGAATCAGGAAAATGATTCCGATAACACTGTAGATGACCATGTGCCTGAACTGATACGAATTGCCGCCTACAGACCACAGCATTGCTATGCCGAGGATCAGCAGTGCAGCAGAGCCGAAAAGCAGAAGGAGGTTGGGACGCGGACGGTGAACTCTGTTAAGCTCTGCACCAATTGTCTCAGGGTCTCCCATTTCCGCAACGGCAACAGCCTCGGCGTGAGATTTTTCCATTCCCTCCTCAGTCAAAGCGTCACATTTATCCATAATGTGGGATTCAAGCTCATAAAGCAAAGGCTTACGAGCACGCTTCCATCGTATCTGATCGCCTACAATTCTCAAAAACTCGTTTTTTGTGTTATGCGTTTGCAATAAGAGCACCTCCCATTATGCTGTTTACGGCAGAGGAAAAGCTGTCCCACTCGGCATGTTTTTCCGAAAGAGCGGTTTTTCCCGATTCGGTTATGCAATAGTAGCGCCTGGACCTTCCGCCTTCAACGATTTCATAAGCAGTGATAAAACCCTTCTGCTCAAGAGAGTGAAGAAGAGGGTAAAGAGTACCGGATTTCATTTCAAATACATTTTGAGAACGGCTTGCAAGCTCTTCGGTTATCTGATAACCGTACATATCCTTTTCCAAAAGAAGTTTCAGAACAAGCATAGCAGAGCTTCCGGAAAGAAGAGACTTATCGATTTTCATTTTATTACCTCCCGATATATGGTGTTGATGCGTGATATGTAGATGTACTACATATCACATCTGTATTATATGTAGAACATCTACATAAGTCAAGTGCTTTTTGAAAAATAAAACTCCTGCGTATTTCTACGCAGGAGAAGATATCAGAATGTGCCCTTTGTAAATTCGTAAAGTCCGATGGCTGCAGCGATAGAGAGATTAAAGCTGTCCACCGCATCAGAAGAACGTATCATAACGGGAGAACCCAATTCTCTGTATCGTTCGGGCAATCCCGTTGCTTCGTTGCCAAAAGCAAGAGTGATTTTATATCTTCGATCAATCTCTGTTTCATCGAGATAGCAGTTTTCTCCCAGCATAAACGGGTAAAGCTTGCGGCCTTGGTGCTTTTCGGCGTATTGCTCATAATTGTCAAAATATTGAATCCTCAGGTCAAATATCGCACCCATGGAGGAACGCACGGTTTTGGGATCAAAAATATCAAGACCCGGACGTATAATAGCAAGATCCTTTACGTTAAAGCCCAGCATAGTCCTCATAATGGTACCTGCATTTCCGCTGTTTGAGGGATTGTCGAGCAGCACATGAATAGGAGAATCACAAAGAGGAGCATCAAATTTTTGAAATACACCTATCACATATACGTTTTCCTTTGGAGAAAGACGCGAAACCAGCTTATCCGATACGGTTATGCCGATACCGAGATCCTTGCATATCTCAGACAGCTTTTCATAGCTTTCGTTTGCGGTAAAGGAAGAATGTACATATATAAGCCTTGCGCTTTCGGGTCTTGAACGAAGCAGATAGAAAACAAGAGTTGCTCCGAATGCGTATGAGTGCTCAAAATGCTTTTTATACGATTTTATAAAAAGGCTTGTATCCATAAGATCATTCCTTATACTTGGCACAGGTGAAATCTGCGGTGCCGTCGAACGGTGAGAAATAGATACCTGTCACACCGGGGAGGGTGGCATAGTAACGTGTTTCGTAATACATCGGATAAAAGACTGCGTTTTCGTTGAGATAACGCTCAGCGGCGACAAGAGGAGTGAGCATAGCCTCTGTTGTGGTCGATGCGGAAGCCTGCTCAAGAAGAAGATCATATGCGGTGTCGGTAAGCTGGGCAGGATTATAGTAGGTGGTGGATTTAAACAGATTGAGGCAGTTGAGAGGACCGTCCTTTGAGGGCTCGAGAGCATATAGTGCTATTTGGAAATCACCGATATCGACGCGATTTTCCAAAGTTTCAATATCGAGAGGCTCAAGATTGAAATATATCTTTAATATCCTCTGCCAGTTTGAAAGCAGCTCCTGCATCATAACAACGGTCTTTTCATCGTCGGGACAGATAATGGTAACCGAGGGCAGAGACTTTCTGCCGAGCTGATTGAGTCCTATGGTAAGAAGGTCGGGAGCATACTCCTTGTTTGCGGAGAGCTTAAAGCCCGAGCCTGCTATCTCGCGGTAAAGCTGACCGTTGATAGTGGTGGCAGGAGGGATTATATCATAAGCGACAGTCACATTATCAGGCACAAGAAGCTCATAATCCCCCACATCGATACATGAGATTATGGAACGGCGGACAGTTGCGTTTGTAAGACCGGTTTTTTCTGTGTTGAAAACAAGTCCCCATGTTTTGTCGGTATAGGTTGTTATCTTGAGATTTGTGCCGCCAAGCTTGGAAACATTCTTCGATTCAATGGCGGCGGCCTCAACCGTTTCGTTTGTGATGAGCTCAAGATAATCTATGGAGGATTTTCTTATTCCAAGATACAGAATACGCGGCGCTACAGCATTTTCTCCGCTGTAATATTCGTTTCTGACAAGTCTTACATAGTTGCCGTGAGACCAGCTTTTCTCATTAAAAGTAAATGGCCCATTGGAAATTAGGTAAACATCGTCAAGAGCATAGTGCCCGTTGGTGCCTGCAAAGAAATTCTGATTGCAGGGCATATACTGAGGCAAGGTTGTCTGAAGAGGAAATTGTGCATAGGAATATTCAAGCGTGATTTTAAGGGTATAGGCATCGATAAGAGTTACACCCAAAGCATCAGGCTCAAGAATACCTTCGTTTATAGCGCGCGCGTTTTTTATACAGAACAGGGAAGAGGCGGTTGTGGAATGGGTGGCAGGGTCAACACATCTCTGCCATGCAAACTGAAAATCGTATGCAGTAACAGGTGTGCCGTTAGACCACATGGCGTCTTTTCTGAGATTGAAGATATATTCGGTGTTGTCGGCATTCGCACTGTAGCCGACCGCAACACCGTTGATAAGTTCACCGTTCGGGCCTATCCTCATAAGTCCTTCGAAGGTGTTTTTGATCACAAGAAGTGAATTATTGTCGGTAGCAACCTGCGGATCAAGATTTCGCGGCTCTGCAGTCAGAGAATAGCTGAAGGCATAATTGCTGCCGTCATCCTCATTGCAGGCGGTAAGAACAACAAAAAGAGAGGAACATAACAATATACATAAAACGATCGAAATGATACGTCGCAAAATTTTCAAAGCAACCACTCCGTTAAAAGAAGTCAATACATATATAATTTTAACGCTCATTTTGTAAATAGACAAGAGAAAAACATAAAATTTGCAAAAAATTAAAACAGAGAATATATAAGGCAGGACTTGTATACGGAAGAGGCTTTTTTAATAGAAAAATATCAATCCCCTCTGCACGAAAACAGTGCAGAGGGGATTGGTGTTATTTATACGGCAGATATCAAACAAATACGAATATGTATCTGACAGCGGCAAAACCGAGAAGAACTATCTCAGCGACCGTGATATCCTTAAATCTGAAGCAGATGATTTTTACGATAAGGTGCATCAGCAGACCGAGAGAGAGAGCTTCGACGATACCGACGAAAGGCATGAGTGCCAAGGTGATAAGTGCGGGAGTTGCCTCTGTTACATCCTTCATGTTTATGTTTTTGATAACACGGAGCATATACATGCCGATGAAAATAAGCAGAGCGGCAGCAACAGCCGGACGGAAAAGCTCAACAACGGGAGCGATGAAGATTGCTGCAAGGAAGAAGACAGCGGTGATCACGGAAGAAAGACCGCTGCGTCCGCCTATTGAAATGCCGGAGGTGGATTCTGTGCAGGCGGATACAGGCGAAGTGCCGATCAGGGAAGCGAACAGGGTGGAAATGGAGTCGGCAAGAAGAGCTCTGCGAGTGGTGTTTATCTCCTTCTTGGGTGCATTTTCAGATGCCTCGGCGTTGTTGTCTGCTGATCTGTTTTCCTCTTCGTCGAGCACTTCCATGTGCTGACGCAGTCCGAGAGTGATTCCTGCACTCTGGAAAACCTGGACGAAAGTAAAGGATATAGTTACCATAGCGACAGTGAACAGAGTGTTGAGGAAGTTGATGCCGCTAAAGAGGGACATGATGCCCTCGGTAAAGCCCTTGGCAAAGGAATTGGTAAGCCATGCACCAAAATCGGAGCCAACGGAAGCAATATCAAAGGAGAAGCCGTTCCACTCCACAAGACCCAGAGGGATGCCTGCACCATAGTAAAGACCGCCGGTCAGAATAAGACCGAGAACCAGCGCGGCGGGCATTCTCATACGTTTCATGAGAGTGATAAGAGCGATACCGACCAAGGCAACACCTGCGGAGAACAAGGCTGCATATTCGCCGTTGTTGAAAAGACCCTTGATGTCGATAAATGAAATAGAGGTGCCGGAGGAGGTAATTATACCGGCCTGCTGCAGACCGAGCATAACGACATATAATCCGAGACCGGCGCATATAGCGACGCGCATGTTCTTTGGAATAGCACTTTCAATGGCGCGTCTTAAACCGAGAAGGGTTGCAACGAGGAAAATCAGCGCGGCAAAGAAGGTGATGGCAAGAGCCTCGGGATAGGAATAACCCATTTTGCCAAGCAGAGTACATGCGAAAAATGCATTCAGTCCCATTCCGGGAGCAGAAGCAATCGGAAGGTTTGCCAGCAGACCCATAAGAAGAGTTCCGCAGAATGCAGCCATACAGGTGGCTACGTAGAGTGAAGCGTTGAGTGCGGCATTGCCGGGATCGATGGCATCGGTAAGCATCGCAGGAGTTGCGATGAGAACATAAGCCATTGTGATAAAGGTGGTGATGCCGGCAAACAGCTCAGAACGGATGCGAATGTTGTTTTCCTTAAGCTTAAACAAAATAATTGCCTCCCTTTTTATATGATAAAGGAATGATATGTAATATTATTATATGTGGCGAAGGGAGTCGAATCAAGTAGAAATCAAAATTTTTACAAAAAACGGTACTGACTGCAGTCAGTACCTTTTTTTGTATCTATAAGAGTAATATTTTAAAAAGCTTATGTGTTTTACTGAAAATAAACTATCCGACCATTGAATTGCGTATTCCGTTTATAATTGCTTTTTCTCTGCGAGACACCTGAACCTGAGTCATACCAAGCTGAGCAGCAGTATCCGACTGGGTTTTGCCTTTGTAATAACGAAGATAAATAAGCTTTTTGTCTCTGCCATCCAAGCCCGAGAGAAGCTGCCGCACAGAAAGAAGATCGACAAGAGAATTATCAAAGCTTTCCTCTCTTATATCAAGGCTTTCGCCGTCCTCCGATTCCGCGTATGAGGTCAGCGATACAGGAGCGCGAATGGCATTGACGGCTTCGGTTGCAGTCTCTGCATCCACATTAAGCAGCTCTGCCAATTCCGAAATCCTCGGCTCTCTGCCGTGCTCTGCCTCAAATTCTCCTGCCATCCGAGATGCCTTTATTCCAAGCTCTTTTAAGGAACGTGATATCTTCACCGCACCGCCATCGCGAAAAAGCCGCTTTATTTCGCCCAGAATAACAGGCACAGCATAAGTTGAAAACCTGACATTGCGGCTGATATCAAAAGCGTTTGCCGCTTTGATAAGTCCCAGACAGCCGGCCTGATAAAGGTCATCATATTCAATGCCTCTTCCGATATATCGTCTTGCACATGCGTGGACAAGTCCTAAGTTTTCGGTTATGAGAGCGTCGCAGTTAGCGTTCATCTGCCTGTCGCCCCGAAATGTTTTTTTCCATAGTGACCGTTGTGCCGCGGCCTTCCTTTGAATTGACGCGAAGCTTGTCCGTAAAGCTTTCCATAACGGCAAAACCAAGACCTGCCCTGTCCTCGCCACCGGTTGTGAAAAGAGGCTCCATTGCCTGCTTTACATCGGGTATTCCGCAGCCTGTGTCACGTATTTTTACAGTCAGACGACCGTCCTCAAAGATCTTGGCGTGTATGTAAATATAACCGATAGTGTTCTTATAGCCATGCACTATACAGTTTGTGACCGCTTCGGAAACAGCGGTTTTGATATCGGTGATATCTTCGATAGTAGGGTCAAGCTGGGAGGCAAAGGATGCAACTGCCACTCGTGCAAAACTCTCATTTGCTGATGTGCTCGGAATGACCAGTCTCATTTCATTGATTGGTTTTTTCAACTTCTTCACCTCCCACACTTATACCAAGTCTTGACAATCCCGCAAGAGACAGCATCCTGCCGATACTGCCGCCTGAGTGTCGAACGCTGAGTGCACCGCCGTTTTCGCGGATAATTCGGTAACGCCCCATAATGAGACCTATACCCGAGCTGTCCATAAAGGAAACGCCTGAAAAATCCAATATGACCTGTGTTGGTTTTTTCAGTGCAATATCCCTGTCGATATGCTCGCGGATCTCGGCGGCATTATGGTGGTCTATTTCACCGCACAGTTTGACGGTAATACGCGAATCCTCTTTGACTATCTCAGGTTTCATGTCCTCACCTCATAAAAAGCATCTGCGGTGATGATACACTACCTTCACTGTATAATTTCGGGAAGTATGTCGGCTATATTAAAATTTTCCTTGCCTCTTGAGCAAGATACAGAGAGCCGAAAATAATAAGAGGTTTTCCAAGTGCCGCCGCTTTGTTTATCGCTTCACGAACACTGCCGCAGCTTTCGGCTTCGGTGCGGTCGGCAATGCACACAGCAAGCTTTTCTGCACTGAGCGCACGGGGATTGTCCGGGGTAACGGTAAAAATCTTTTCAAACAAAGGAGCAAGAAGCCGTACCGCCGAATGATAATCCTTATCTGCCAGCATGCCCATGATGCCGACAGCCGGCACCTCGCTGAGCATCATATCAAGCGTGTCGCGCAATGCCTTTGCCCCGTCTGCGTTGTGTGCTCCGTCGAGTATAATAAGAGGCTCTTTTGAGATCACCTCAAATCTTGCAGGGTGGAAGCATTCGAAAGCAATATCCTTTTCGCGCTCCTCGGGGAAAAGAGTGTCAACGGCCGATACTGCAACAGCGGCGTTTTCTGCCTGATGAGCACCGATAAGCGATGTGCGGCAGCATCTGCCGCCAAACTTAAATTCCGTTCCCAAAACGGAAATGGCAAGCTCCGAGACCTTAAAACGAGGCATAATAAATTCACTGCCGCATGCCTTTGCTTTTTCGTATATGACCCCAATTACAGAGTCCTCCTGGTAAGGAGAAAGCACAACAGGGCAGCCTTTCTTTATAATGCCTGCCTTCTGCGCGGCGATTTCCTCAATTGAGCTGCCGAGAATGCTGACATGATCGAGAGAAATGCTTGTTATAACACTCAAAACAGGTGATGAAATGATATTTGTAGCATCCTCAAGACCTCCGAGTCCGACTTCTGTAACAGCATAATCCACCTTCTTTTGAAAGAAGAACAAAAATGCCGCCGCTGTCATTATCTCATACTCGGTAGGACTGTTTCCCTCAGTGTCCATAATATCGCAGTGAGGCTTTATCTCGGTTATAAGAAGCGCAAAATCCTCATCTGTTATGTTTTGGTTATCAAGCCGTATCTGTTCGTTGAAATCAGAAACATAAGGCGAGGTGTACGCTCCGACCGAAAATCCTTTTTCGGCAATATATGCCGACAGCATGGCACAAACAGAGCCCTTGCCGTTGGTGCCTGCGACATGAACTGTCTTTATTTTGTCCTGAGGATCACCGAGCCTTTTTGCAAGCTCGCGCATTCTGTCAAGGCCGGGATGAATGCCGAGGATTTTCCTTGATGCGATATATTCGCGTGCTTCTTTGTAATTCATATAATCAACCACTTTTAGAAATGGGAGGTCGTGACCGACCTCCCATTAAAATAATATTATGCGCCGAATGCCTTGAGGCTTTCCTCAATGATAGCCATTCTCTCCTGAGCCTTTGCAAGCTTTGCCTTTTCGCCCTCGACAACAGCCTCGGGAGCCTTTGAAACAAAGCGTTCGTTGGAAAGCTTTCCGGAGATCATATCGATATCCTTCTGAACCTTGACCTTCTCAGAGTTGAGTCTTGCGACCTCCTTGTCACGGTCAACAAGCTCGCCCATGGGTATCTGGATCTTGGCGCCGTCTGCAACAATTGTAACAGCGTTTTCCACATCAAAGCTCTCTCCGACAGAGACCTCACTTGCCGAAGCGAGTCGTGTAAAGAACATTGCGCCGTGATTGAAGGTGTCTGCATAAGGAGTCTCTATGTAGACATGAGCCTTCTTTGAGGGAGGAATGTTCATCTCACTGCGTCTGTTGCGGATAGCCTTGATCGCAGCCATGATCTTGTTCATCTCATCGCACTCTGTTGCATAGATGTGAGCCTCATTGCATACAGGCCACTTCTGAGTCATCAGAGCTTCACCCTTGTGGGGAATGGACTGATAAAGCTCTTCGGTGATGAAGGGCATAAACGGATGGAGAAGCTTGAGAATATCGGTAAGAACGTAAAGGAGCATGGAGCGAACGTTCTTTGCTTCGTTTCCGCCCTTGTTCAAACGGATTTTTGCAAGCTCGATATACCAGTCGCAGAAGCACTCCCATATAAAGTCGTAAAGCTTTGCAACGGCAACTCCGAGATCAAAATGCTCAAGGTTCTCGGTTATTTCCTTGATAAGAGTGTTCAACTCAGAAAGTATCCATTTATCCTCAATGGCAAGTCGAGTGGGGATTCTGGGCATGTCGCCATCCTGAACGTTCATAAGAACAAAACGGGTAGCGTTCCACAGCTTGTTTGCAAAATTGCGGCATGCCTCGACCTTCTTTTCGCTGTATCGCATGTCGATTCCGGGGCTGACACCGGTTGTCAGGGAGAAGCGCAGGGAGTCGGCACCGTACTTATCGATGATCTCAAGCGGATCGACACCGTTGCCGAGAGACTTGCTCATCTTTCTGCCCAGTTCGTCACGAACCAGACCGTGAATAAATACATTCTTAAAAGGAGCTTTGCCCATGTGTTCAACACCGGAGGTTATCATTCTTGATACCCAGAAGGTGATGATATCATAACCTGTTACAAGAGTAGTCGTGGGATAGAAGTAGTTAAGTTCCTTTGTCTTTCTGGGCCAGCCGAGTGTAGAGAAGGGCCAGAGAGCAGAGGAGAACCAGGTGTCGAGAGTGTCGGGATCCTGATAAAGCTTTCTGCCTTTACACTTCGGACACTGCTTGACTTCATGTCTCGAGACTGTTATCTCGCCGCACTTCTCGCAGTACCATGCAGGAATCCTGTGACCCCACCAGAGCTGACGGGATATACACCAGTCGCGGATGTTTTCCATCCAGTTATAGTAAAGCTTGGAGAAGCGGTCGGGAATAAACTTTGTCTCGCCGCTGTAAACAGCCTCCAATGCAGGCTGGGTGATTTCCTTCATGGAAACGAACCACTGAAGTGAAACTCTGGGTTCAACGATGGTATCACAGCGGTAGCATGCGCCGACATTATGCTTCATCGGCTCGACCTTAACAAGGAATCCGCCCTCGTCAAGATCCTTAACGATCTGTTTTCTGCACTCTTCACGGGAGAGACCTTCGTACTTGCCGCCCTCAGCATTGATTGTGGCATCGTCGTTCATTACGTTGATAACAGGCAGGTCATGACGTTTTCCGACCTCAAAGTCATTGGGGTCGTGAGCAGGTGTGATCTTGACAACACCTGTGCCGAAATCCATCTCAACATATTCATCGGCAACAACGGGGATCTCTCTGCCGACGATGGGAAGAGTGACAGTCTTGCCGATATATTTCTTGTATCTTTCGTCCTCGGGATGAACCGCAACAGCGGTATCGCCGAGCAGCGTCTCGGGTCTTGTGGTTGCAAGCTCGATATATCCACTGCCGTCGGTCAAGGGATAGCGAAGATGCCAGAAGTTGCCGTCACGCTCCTTAAAATCCACTTCTGCATCAGAAATGGAGGTTTTGCAGTGAGGGCACCAGTTGATTATTCTCTCGCCGCGATAAATAAGTCCCTTTTCGTAAAGCGTGTTGAAAACCTCATTAACAGCCTTGGAACAGCCCTCGTCCATTGTAAAGCGCTCGCGCTCCCAATCGCAGGAGGAACCGATCTTTTTAAGCTGGCTGACTATTCTGCCGCCGTACTCCTTTTTCCATTCCCATGCGCGTTCGAGGAAACCGTCACGGCCGATATCGTCCTTTGTAACGCCTTCCTGACGCATCTTTTCAACTATCTTAGCCTCTGTTGCGATAGAAGCGTGATCGGTGCCGGGAACCCAGAGAGCAGCAAAGCCCTGCATTCTCTTCCAGCGGATAAGAATATCCTGAAGAGTGTTGTCAAGAGCATGACCCATGTGAAGCTGGCCTGTGATGTTTGGAGGCGGCATCACGATGCAGTAGGGAGTTTTGGTCTTGCTGACCTCGGTGTGGAAATAATTGCCGTCGAGCCAGTATTGATATATTCTGTCTTCGACTTCTTTTGGTTCGTAAGCTTTTGCAAGCTCCTTTGCCATATATATCAAATCCTTCCTTTAACGTCCGATTTGCAAAATGCGTTATACTGTAATATTTTATCATATCCTGAATCAATGTCAACTATAAAAGAACAGAGGGTGAAATAAAAGTTAAACTCTGCTCTCTGTGAAGAAAGATAAATTCAGTCCCAATAATCGTACAAAAACGCGATTTTATTATTGCAATTTGCGGTGTAAAACATTATAATTAAATAGATGGAGGCGAATATTATGGCAGGAAATCCAAAACAGAAGCTTAAGCTTATATATATGGCTGAAATATTTTTAAAATATTCCGATGCAGAGCATTGCCTGCCCATAAAGGCGATAGAGGAAAAGCTGCTTGAAAAGGGCGTGCAGAGCGAGAGAAAGTCCATAGCGAACGATATAGGAGTTCTCAGAGAAGCAGGCATGGATATAAGAAAAGGGAACATCCCCTCAAGGGGCTTTTATCTGGCAAGCCGTCAGTTTGAGACAGCAGAGCTGCGAATGCTGATAGATGCAGTGCAGTCATCGCCCTTTGTGGCGCGCAAAAAGACCAGAGACCTTACCGAAAAGCTATGCTCACTTGCAAGCAAATCGCAGGCGGAGCTTTTAAGAGGTCAGGTCTACACAGAGGTGCGCAAAAAGAGCGACAATGAAGAAATAATCCATAATATCGACAGCCTGCAGAAGGCCATAAATCAAGGCAAGAAGGTAAGATTTATATATCACCACCGCCAGCTTGTAAATAATATTCCAGTGTTTGATGCAGGCAAGGATTTTATAATCAGTCCCTATGCTACTATGTGGGACAGCGACAAATACTATCTTGTGGGAAACTATGAAAAATACAACGACCTTTCTCACTATCGAATTGACCGCATGAAAAGAGTGGAGATACTCAAGGAGGATGCAAGGCCGTTTCAGCAGGTCTGCAGTTATGCAGAAAAATTTGATGTGGCAGACTATGCAAACCGCGTGTTCAATATGTTTTCGGGAGATAATCCCGAAGCAATCGAGCTTGAATGTGAGATGCCGCTGCTTGATTCCATAATAGAAACCTTTGGAATGAATATTCCATACAAGCAGATATCCGATGATAAATTCAGCGTAAAGGTCTATGCCGTTGCAAATGAGGGCTTTGCGCGCTGGGTGCTTAATTTCGCAGGAGGAGTTGTCGTAAAATCCCCCGCAAGCCTTGTGCAGATATTGAGAAAGATTGTGTTCAAGATGAACATGACGTACAGATAATAGCAAAGCCTCCCTTTCGGGAGGCTTTGCTATTATCTGTCAAATCGAACTGTTTTTTAACATTGCAATAAGTTTACTGTTTATTGGTTATTAGAAAATTAGGGGTGCCAACATTCAGTCTCTTGCAGTGCTGCTACACTCCAACCCTCGGGATACCAAGTGATAGTGGATTGAGATTCTGATGTTGCGGAGAAGGGGTTTTCTTGCCAAATAGCAATCAAATCATCATATGTAGGTTGCTTTTTATCAAGATTATGGGTTCCGTTATAAATTTTAAACATCACATTTTCGTTATTGTATTTATTCCAAAGAAGTGCGACAACATCTTTGACTTGGTTGTGCCAATTTTTGTGGGTGGTATCCACATTAGCATAAACATCGAAAATAATTTCATTACCAATAGATGCAGGTTCATTTATCAGCCAACATTCTAGATTGGAATGGTCGGTGGAAGAAATATACATGGGGTATTGAGGATTGTCATCATTGTTTTCTGTCGTTTTGTCCGATTGACTGCTTTCGGTATATGAAGGAGTATAGGTTGGTGAGGAGTCTGTATTACTGTTGCTAGATAATCCTATAATAAAATATAAAATCCAAGCAGCAGCTATAATACTGTATTTGACAGCGGGTTTCATTTCTTTATTCCTTAACAATAAAATTGTTAAAGGTATAGGAAATATAAATATCCAACCAAGTACCCATAACCAAGTCTTTTTGCCAGACCTTGCATTCGAATTGACGGCATTGGGGTTCCAAGTGTATCCACAATTTTGGCAAATACCAACGGTTCTATAATTCGATTGACTTATAGCCTCTCCCTTTCTGCCAGTACCAATAAAGTTTTTTCGTGAACTTGATTGAGTAGTCGTGCTAATGCGTTCTCTCTTAAATGTGATTTTGGCGTTTCCGCACTTAGGACATTTTCCGGTTGTTTCATTAGCTTCACCATACTCTTTAGGGGTAGCGTTATAATAATTGTTAGTAATATTTACAGTGGCTTTTTCTTGCGGAAGTTCACTTCCACAATACTCACAGAATTTGCCTTTGGTTTCTGCACCGCAACTTGAACATTTCATAAATTATACCTCGATTCTCATGGATAATTAAAGAACAAATGTATGAAGCGTATTTATTATATCAGGTTGAGTTTAAATTTTCTACAAATTGAGAAAAAATTATAAATAAAAATGTTTCTGAAAATGAAAATCGATAACAAGTTGTGCGGAAAAATGCAAAGGTACATAATATGACTGCGAGATTCCTTTATTTCAGAAAAGTCTTGTAATCCTCGTAATTTCTCTTGAGCAGATTGGGGGTATCAAGTCCGTAGGGGCATTTCTCCCTGCACTGGCCGCATTCTATGCAGTCCTCGATCTTCTTCATCATCGCCTGGCCGCCCCCGGAGAGATGTCCTGCGGTGGGTGAGCGGCGAAGCAGCAGAGACATGCGCGCGCAAGTATATATCTCGATGCCTGCAGGACATGGCGTGCAATATCCGCAGCCGCGGCAGAAGTCACCTGTCAGAGCGATGCGTTCGGTTTCAATGAATTTTGTTATCTCCTCTGTCATGTGCGGCGGATTTTCGTTGTAGGAAAGAAATTCATCAAGCTCGCTTTCTTTTTGAATACCCCAGATAGGTGCAACGGGGTACTGAGCCAAAAATGCATAGGCAGCATCGGAGCGTGTTATCAGTCCTCCCGCCAGAGCCTTCATGCAGATGAAGCCGACGTCAAATTCCTCGCACAGCTTGACAAGAGCCTCCTCCTTTTCGCCTGCAAGATAGGAGAAAGGAAACTGCAGAGTTTCGTAAAGCCCCGATCTTACTGCCTCCTCGGCAACTGTATAGCGGTGGTTAGTAAAACCGATATGGCGTATCATGCCTTTTTCCTTTGCTTCGAGCATTGCCTCGTAAAGTCCTGTGCCGTCACCGGGCTTGGGACAGAATGGAGGATTGTGGAATTGATAAATATCTATGTAATCGGTCTGCAGCAGAGACAAGCTCGTGTTGAGATGCTCCCAGAATGTCTTGACATCGGAAGCTCCTGTTTTTGTGGAGATAATGATGTTTTCGCGCACATCATGAAGTGCATTTCCAAGCTTTTCCTCACTGTCGGTATATGACCTTGCGGTATCAAAGTAGTTGATGCCGTTTTCATAAGCCTTGCGAAGTATCCTGCAGCCTTCTTCCATGCCGACCCTCTGAACAGGCAGCGCGCCGAAGCCGTTTTTGGTGACATTAAGGTTGGTTTTTCCAAGACGTATCATTTCCATAATTGATTAACTCCGATATATCAGTTTGATGAAGATGAGGCGGCAGCGGCGGCAGCAGAGGACGCTGTAATTGCCGCACAGATGGCAGCCTGCTGTGCGGCGACCATAGAGATTGTAGCTGTAACAGCGGCGGCAGATACTGCTGTGTTCTGAGAATAGTCAAAGGATACCAGCATTGCTGCGTGCATAAGCCTCGTTCCTTTGTCAAGTCCCCAAAAGCCGTAGCCCTTCTGCTGAGACAGAAAACTATCGGCCTGAAGAATATCCTCGGTAATACTCGCGGTATCGACAGGCAGTATAGCCAGGGCTGCGAGCACAGACAGCTCATAAGTTCTGCCGTATTTTCTGCCTGCATCCTTCAGCAATGTGAACAGCTCTGCGGTCCTTCTGCAGTTTTCGGTTATATTACCCCCTGCAAGAGTTATAACATGAGACATGGATTGAACATAATTGCCGTAGGAAAAAATAGGCTTTAAAAATTTATAGCAGGACTCCATGTCACGTATAAGCTCATCGTCGCGCTGAGAGCAGAAAGCAAGAAGAACTGCAAAAACACTGTCCTCGGCGGAGGTGAGGAAGGGATGCTCCTTTTTCATGCGCTTGTAGATAATACAGGCTCTCTGAGCGAGAGCATCCGCCTCGCGTATGTCTGCCATATCCGAAAGCACAGCGGCGGCATAGGCAAGATGCTCGCTTCTCGAAAGGTATTGCTTGAGGATGGAATATATTTCGGTGATAGTGTTTATTTTTTCATCGGGCAGACTGTCAGAAGCCAGCATCGATATGACAGGCAGAGCGGCATTTCCGCGAAAGTGTGAGAAAACACCGGTGTTTGCCTTGACAAGTGCCTTGCAGTGTTTCAGAGTATCGGTATCTGCGGTAATTCCCTTTGAAGCGAAGATCGAGGCACACACAGGAATAATATAAGAATTTTCCGTTTTAAAAAATTTTTTAAGCACATCTCTGTTTGAAATGAAGCTGTCGCACAGCTTTCTCAGTGAATCTCTCATAATAAAATCTCCTAATATATTTTTTCTGAAATTATATAACAATTTTTGCGTAAATTCAATACTCCCACTTTTTGAACAATTTTTTAAACAGTATTTATCTGTTGAATCGAGCAGTTTTAATTGTTATAATGATTGCAGACAAACGAAGAGTTTGCGGACAACGAATTGAATGGAGAACAATATGACTTTCAGATACTTACCTGTAATATTTATTGAAAATCACGTGGTTCTGCCGGGTGTGGCAGAACGCATTATAGTGGAAGAAGACGTGAATCTGAATGCAGTGAGATATGCAATTGAAAACGCAAGTGATGTGCTTATCGTACCAAAGCTTGGCGAAGACAGCGTCAGCAATCTCAGTGTTGAGAGGATAGGCGTAATCTGTTCCTTTGAAAAGGTTATGAAGCGATATAACGGCAAGCGTCTTGTGCTGGGTATACGCAGCAAGCGCCGAATGGAAATCGTTGAAATGAGAAGGGAACAGGGAGCGGTGCTTGCCAAGGTGCAGGAGATACCTGAGATATTTATCGAAAACTATCAGGAATCCTCCGCGTACGTGCAGCTTATAAAAGACAGCATTCTTTCTCTGCCCGAACACAGAAATCTCGAGCCTCCCACATCTGAAATGTGGGAAAGCATAAACAGAAGCAAAGATGTCGGAATAATGGCGGACCTCATTGCACATCACATTATAAAAAGTACAAGTGTAAAGCGCGATATTCTGCTTGAGCTCAATCACGCGGCAAGAGCCTCGATAGTTCTCGAAGCCATACGCAGTATTGCCGCAATATCCGAAATACAGAGTGGAATTGAGCGTAAGGTCGCGGAAAATATAGAAAAGAACCAGCGCGAATACTATCTTCGCGAGCAGCTCAAGGTTATATGGGAAGAGCTCGGAGAAGCAGATACAAACAGCAAGGATGCGGAAAGATTCCGCGAAGCCTTTGGAAAGCTGAATCTTCCGGAAAAGACGATCAAGCACTTAGGTGCCGAGTGCGATAAGCTCGCAAAGCTTCCTCAGGGTTCAAATGAAGCCGCTGTTTCACGTTCTTATCTTGAGACATGCCTTTCTCTGCCGTGGAATGAATCTACAGAGGACAGCCTCGATTTTGAAAAATGCGAGACTATCCTTGAAAGAGATCATTACGGCATGAAGAAGGTGAAGGAGCGCATACTCGAAAGCGTAGCGGTTATGAAGCTTGCGCCGGAATCGAAGGGTCAGATAATCTGTCTGGCAGGCCCTCCGGGAGTAGGCAAGACATCGATTGCCAGATCGGTAGCTGAATCACTCGGAAGGGCATACGTGCGTGTTTCGCTTGGCGGTGTGCGTGATGAGGCAGATATCCGCGGCCACAGAAAGACCTACATAGGAGCAATGGCAGGCCGTCTGATAAAAGCGCTTATATCCGCAGGGACAAACAATCCGCTTATTCTGCTCGATGAGGTGGATAAGCTTTCAAGTGATTATAGAGGAGACCCGTGTGCGGCATTGCTTGAGGTGCTCGACCCCGAACAGAACAGCGGTTTTACAGATCATTATGTTGAGGTCCCCTTTGATCTTTCAAAGGTGCTTTTTATAACTACCGCAAATGATACCTCAGGCATACCTGCACCTCTGCGTGACAGAATGGATATTATCAATATGGACAGCTACACGCATGAGGAAAAAATGATAATCGCACGCCGTCACCTTATCCCGAAGCAGCTTAAAAAGAACGGATTGAACGGAAATACCTTCCGTATCGATGATGAAGCGCTTTCCTTGGTAATAAGCGATTATACAAGAGAAGCAGGTGTCCGCAATCTTGAGAGAAGGATAGCGTCTCTCATGAGAAAAGCGGCAAAGCAGGTAGCGGCGGAAAAGGTAAAAAGAGTAACGGTCAAGGCCGCATTGCTGCAGGAGATGCTGGGTGCTCCGAAATATAAAAAGCCGATCAGCGATAAATTCACCGAATGCGGAGTGGTAAACGGCCTTGCGTGGACTTCCGCGGGCGGAGAGATGCTCGAAATAGAGACCGCGCTGTTCGAGGGAAGCGGAAAGCTGACTCTTACAGGCTCTCTGGGCGAGGTTATGAGAGAATCGGCTCAGATAGCTGTCAATGCCGTGCGCGGCTGCTGTATGCGCTTCGGACTTGATGCGGAATTTTACAAAAAATATGATATCCATATCCACGCCCCCGAAGGTGCTGTTCCGAAGGATGGCCCCTCGGCAGGCATAACCATTGCATCGGCACTCGTGTCGGTACTGCTTGGAAAACCATGCCGCAGCGATGTCGCTATGACAGGTGAAATAACACTGCTAGGCAGAGTGCTGCCAATAGGCGGACTTAAGGAAAAATCAATGGCTGCATACAGAAATGGTATAACCACGGTTATCATACCTGCCGGCAACAAGCCTGATCTTGATGAGATCAGCGATACGGTCAAAAACTCTGTGCGTTTCGTCTGTGCAGAGAAGCTTGATGATGTGCTGAATGAAATGTTTGATATTTCCCCGAAGACACAGGTCATTTGTACCGAAATAGAGGAGGAGAATACAGACATTCCCACAGGAGGCGAATTTGATGAATCTTCAGAAAGCAGAATTTGAAATGGCGGCGGGCCTTGCCCAGCAGCTGCCTGCGTGCGATCTGCCCGAAATAGTATTTGCAGGAAGGTCGAATGTAGGAAAATCATCGCTTATAAATAAGCTTGTAAATCGCAAGTCACTGGCAAGGGTAAGCTCACAGCCGGGAAAAACTGCCACAATAAACTTTTATAATGTTGTAGATGCAAGGCTCGTGGATCTTCCCGGTTATGGCTTTGCAAAGGTGAGCAGAGACGAGAAAGCGCGCTGGTCACAGCTTATCGATGATTATTTTGCACAGGGTCGTGATATCAAGCTTGCCGTACTGCTTGTGGACAGTCGTCACAAACCGTCCGCAGACGATATGATGATGCTCGATTACCTTGCCGAAACAGAGCTTCCGACGCTTATTGTTCTTACAAAGGTAGACAAGCTCAAGCCGACCGAACGCAAAAAGCGAATGGAATCATTCCCCGATGAGCTTGGGGTGCCTGCCGATGCATTCCTTCCCGTTTCTGCGGAAACGGGAGAAGGAATAGAAGAACTGAAGGATATCCTGTCAGAAGTAACGGAACAATAGTAAATATCGTCTTTACTTTTGCGGTTTTATATGTTAAACTTTTATAGCGTTAAATTAAAAGAGTAAAAAGGCGGTAGGAGCAATGTCCAATAAAATCAAGGGCGAAAGCGTAGATTTTCTTTTTAAATCAATACTTAATCTGAAAAGCGTTGATGAATGCTATGCTTTTTTTGAGGATCTCTGCACTGTTCCCGAAATCAAGGCTATGTCGCAGAGAATAGTGGTTGCATATATGCTTAAGAACGACTGTGTATACAGCGAAATAGTGGCAGGCACAGGTGCAAGCACCGCGACCATCAGCCGAGTCAATCGCTCGCTCAGCTACGGCGAGGGCGGATATGATCTTGTGTTCGGCAGAATGGATCCGAAGGATATCGATCTTGGTATCGGCGAGGGCGAATCGAAAAACTGATGAGCTACGATGTATTTGCACGGTATTATGATGATCTGATGCAGAATGTGGAGTACGCTGAGATCGCAGACAAAATATCTGCGTGGCTCGAAGAGTACAGACCTCATTCAAAGCTGCTGTGTGATCTTGCCTGCGGAACAGGCACCCTTTCAAAGCTGCTTTGCGAAAAGGGCTATGATGTTATCGGTATAGATGCTTCCGCCGATATGCTTATGTCAGCGAGGGGGAAATGTCCTGCCGAGGTGCTTCTGCTCTGTCAGAGCATGGACGAGATAGATCTGTACGGAACTATCGATGCGGCAGTCTGTACTCTCGACAGCATCAATCACGTAACCGATATAAAGACCGTCGGCACAATATTCAAAAAGGTGTCGTTGTTCCTTGAGAACAACGGCATATTTGTGTTTGACGTAAATACGCAGTATAAACATGAGCACATTCTTGCAGACAGCGCATATATTATAGAGACAGAGAATGTGTTCTGTGCATGGCAGAACGTATATGAAGACGGACTCGTAAATATATCACTCGATTTTTTCGAGGAAGAGGACGGCATATATTACAGAAGCAGCGAAAATTTTTCCGAACGGGCATATTCACACGAGGAGATTTGCGAAATGCTGAAAGAGGCGGAGTTGGATATCATCGCCGTAAAGGACGGATATTCGGATAAAACGCCCGATGAAACGACACAGCGTTTAGTTTACATAACAAAAAGGAAGACAAGAAAATGAG
This sequence comes from Acutalibacteraceae bacterium, assembly GCA_045536305.1. Classification (GTDB taxonomy): domain Bacteria; phylum Bacillota; class Clostridia; order Oscillospirales; family Acutalibacteraceae; genus JAISGQ01. Next base: position 1,247 of record JAZSNH010000023.1, on the reverse strand, counting down.
CAGACTAATAAGATGCATAACCACCGACGGACTTATCATAGGCGCGGCGGTGGATTCAACAGACATAGTAAGAAGGGCGAAGGAAATACACAACACCAGTCCGGTTGTGACGACTGCTCTCGGCAGACTCCTGACAGGCGGCTGTATAATGGGAAACAGATTAAAGGAAGAGGATGCAAGCCTTACTCTTCGCGTTGAAGGCGGAGGACCTGCAGGCTCCCTTATCGTTGTGTCTGACAGTACAGGCAATGTAAGGGGTCTGGCAAGCAATCCGCAGGCGGAAACAGGCGACAGGATAGATGTAGGTGCAGCAGTGGGCAGGGAAGGACTGCTCGGGGTAATAAAGGACTTCGGCTTTGGCGAGCCCTATACTGCACAGATACCTCTTGCATCGGGTGAAATAGCAGAAGATCTTACAAGCTATTATGCGGTCAGCGAGCAGACCCCCACGGTATTTCTGCTTGGAGTTCACCATGATGAAAACGGTGAGGTTGACGCAGCAGGCGGACTTCTCATCCAGCTTTTGCCTTTGGCAGACGAGCGTGAGATAACCGTTCTTGAAAAGAACCTTGCAAATCTGCCGAGCTTTACATCCATGATGTGCAGCAAAATGAGCCTTGAGGATATATGCAAAAAAGCTCTGGAGGGCTTTGAACTTGAATTTTTTGATGAGACCGAGGTCGGATACGAGTGTAAGTGCAGCAGAGAAAAAACAGAAAAGGCGCTGATCTCGATAGGAGTCAAGGAATTGACCGATATAGCAAACGCAGGAGAGGGAGCGGAGCTTTGCTGTCACTTCTGTGACAAAAAGTACAAATTTACCACAGAAGAGCTGTTTGCATTGGTTGAAGAAATAAAAGATAAAAAATTTGAAAATTAGTGTTGACAACTGAGCATACATCGTGTAGAATGTAACACGTCGCTGAGAGCAAACCACTTAGCGACGCCCATGTGGGAGCATAGCTCAGCTGGGAGAGCACCTGCCTTACAAGCAGGGGGTCACAGGTTCGAGCCCTGTTGTTCCCACCACATTTGGCCCAGTAGTTCAGCTGGTTAGAACGCTAGCCTGTCACGCTAGAGGTCGACGGTTCGAGTCCGTTCTGGGTCGCCATTTTTGCCTCTGTAGCTCAGTTGGTAGAGCAAGGGACTGAAAATCCCTGTGTCGTTGGTTCGATTCCGACCGGAGGCACCATTACGCGGAATTAGCTCATCTGGTAGAGCGCCACCTTGCCAAGGTGGAGGTAGCG
>JAZSNH010000052.1:0-37841 GCA_045536305.1 Acutalibacteraceae bacterium | reverse complement strand
ACATCGGTCATTACTCTGATGAGTTCGTTGTACTCGATGGGCGGCGACTCCTTTGGGCCATATCCGTTAACCAGCATTCGTATATAGTTCGATTTGCTCAAACCGCTGCGGCGGGCGTTTCGGGTGAGCTTGTCCATCTCGCTTTGAGAGAGACGAATGTTGAGTTGATTGTTTCTGTCTCGCATACTATGCGCTCCTTTCATCGTGGATTTTGTGCTGGGGTTATAGGGGCTGTGCCCCTGCAAAGTATCACTTTACGGCGGAGTAGGTCAATCGCCAGAGGCGGTTGGCTATACAAAGCCATTGCTCGCTATTCAATAAGACGAGTGTTTTTTATAAGATTTGCTTCAGCATAGATACGATTCATATTTGTGATAATTGTATCGACTAATCCATCACAAATAATAATCCGTGTAAGCGAAGATGATCTCCGCAAACATCTTCACTTTGCCCTTTTGTAGACATTTAGAACCACGTTTTTGAGGGAAAAGGTCAAATTACCTTAACGCCTCAATTTTGCGGTTCGAATACCGCATTGCTATGCGATTTTTATGCCTCTAAATGTCGCCGTTGCGTAGCTCTTTTCTGTCGTTTTTACTCTGCGTGATTGTGCTGATGTTAGTTTGATTGACATTGGCTTTCCTCCTTTCTTTGTTTGATTTGTGGGGGCAGTATTCATTAACCGGTGATGGAAAAACCACCCATTGAATACCGCTTATGATTTTCAGTAGCGGCTACCGAAACTGTTTTTTTGTCTCAAAATGGTTCACAGCGATATCATCTTTTTTGTTACCAGCCGGAGAATAAAAAACAGCCGCCCATTCAGCAGCTGTCCGTTCATATTCGATTTGCGTTTGTCTTCTCCATTCCTTATTCGGCTGGTAAATAGATATATTCTCTCAGTCTTACTACACTCAGTCTTATTACATTCTGATTAGTCGAAGTCGAGAGTTCTGTTTTTCAGAAGTCTGGGGAGGTAGATTCGACTATGTAATATCCCTCCAGTTATATAAATGGGTAAAATCTCGAATAAAGGCACTTATTGCGCAACAGTATTTTTGAATTATCCGCAACATCAAAAATCTGCATAGTGGTGCGTGTTTTAGAGTCGGAAGGTTATTTTCTGAATATGCGCAACAAAAAAACACCGGCCTGGCGATTCTCTCCTAATTTATTACGACATTATAATATATGAAATGTTCCCGTAAAGTTGAAATGTCGAAAAATAAACGACTCAAACATAAAACAGGCATGCTTAAAAATTTAAGGATTATTTAATAATTGCCGTGCTATACTGACGCCAGACAAACGGAAAGCGCGCCGTTTGAGCGAAATTATGAAAGGAATTTTCAGCCATGTATTTTAGAATCCTGAAAAAAGACCTGAAACGCAACAGAGCAATGAACATTATACTGCTGGTGTTTGTTCTGCTCTCGGCAATGTTTGTTTCGAGCAGCGCAAACAATATCCTCAGCGTAATGACAGCGAGGGATGAATTTTTCGAGATGTCCGGAATGAGCGACTACTTTATCATGACAAAGGGTACAGACCCGGAGGACGTGAGAAAAAGTGTTGCAAGCCTCAGAAACACCGATTCATATCAAACAGAAACGCTGATTTTTTTGAGCGAAGATGATGTCACCTGTGACGGAGAGCGGCTTGATCTTTCAAGCACTCTGGGAGTATTCTCCTTTGAAGATTCTGCAATGACATATTTTACTGATGATAATCAGGCGATTGAATCTATGGAGCAGGGAACCATATTGCTGCCCTGCAAGCTGAAGGACGACAACGACATACAGACAGGAGATACCGTCATAATGACGATTGGAGAGGTATCTGCTGATTTCAGAGTGGCAGGCTTCATTAAAGATGCTCTGTTCGGATCTCCAAATGTGGGTGTAACACGTTGTCTGATAACAAAAGTGGATTTTGAGCCGATTTATTCGGAACCCCTCATTGAAGAGCAGTTGCGAAACGGCTGTCTGTGCTCGGTAAAAACCGATGACACAAAAGCACTAGCGAGCGAGGTGATGGACAGCGGACTGAGCACGGTCATTTCTGCAGACCGTAATATGATCGCATCTGTGTATATTCTCGATATGGCAGTTGCCGGCGTGCTGCTGATAGTCAGCATCTGCCTTGTACTTATTGCCATAGTGGTTCTCCGCTTTACCATAAACTTTACCCTGTCCCAGGAATTCCGTGAAATAGGTGTAATGAAAGCAACCGGTATTCCGAGCAGAAAAATCAAGGGTCTGTACCTTGTAAAGTACTTTGCGGTTTCTGTGCTGGGTGCGGTGCTGGGCTTTGCGGCAAGCATACCCTTCGGAAATATGATGCTCAACAGTGTTTCTCAGACAATGGTCATAGAGGGCAGTACGCTCTATTTTGTAAATGCCGCCTGTGCGGTGCTGGTTGTAATTACCGTAATTATATTCTGCTGGGGCGGAACAAAGAAGGTCGATGAGCTTTCGCCGGTTGCCGCTGTGCGTGACGGCTCGCAGGGCGAGCGTTTCTCAAAGAAGAGCCCGCTTTCGCTTACAAAAAGCCGCATGCGTCCTATTCCTTTCCTTGCACTCAATGACATTCTCACAAACGCAAAACGGTTTATCACAATGATAATAGCATTTACTCTCTGCCTTGTAATGACAACAGTTGTAATCAACGCAATGAACACACTGAAAAGCGAAAAGCTGGTTTCATATTTCTGTGCAGCCGAAAGTGATGTGTATCTGGTATGCACGAGCTATGTGGACTACTTTGAAGAAAACGGAAGAGAGAATTTCAAGCGTGATCTTGAAGATATGGAGCAAGTGCTCAGAGAAGAAAACATGAGCGGCAGCTGCTGCGGTGAAATTCTGTTTTTCTGTACCGTTTCCTCAGATACAGCCTCCTATGGAGGACTGCTCCTGCAGGGAACAGGCACAACGGCTGATCAATATGTTTATTCCGAGGGCACACCGCCTCAGAATGCCAATGAGATTGCGGTTACAAGTACAGTAGCAGATGCGCTGGGCGTTACCATAGGCGATACCGTTACTTACACAGATATGGGCGAGGAAAAAGAGGCTATTATTACAGCGTTCTTCCAGTCTATGATGAATATGGGCAATGGCGTGCGGCTTCATGAGGACGCAGAGATCAACTATTCCCAGGCAGCAGGTTTCAATTCCTATCAGATAACATTTGATGATAATCCCGATGCCGAGGAGATCGAAAAACGCATGGAGCGGCTGGCGGAGATCTATCCCGAATACGAGGTCATGAACGGCGGTGAATATGTTGATCGCTTTGCCGGGTCGGCCGATATGGTCAAGTCCATACGCAACATTCTGGTTCCTGTGATGGTGATAATATGCGCACTCATAGCCGTGCTTATGGAACGCTCCTTTATTGCTAAGGAAGTCGGTCAGATTGCAATGCTGCGCGCCACAGGCTTTACAAGAGGTATGATAGTGCGTTGGCACACCCTCAGAATGGCAATGGTGCTATTTGTTTCCACCATTCTTGGTCTTCTGCTTTCAACTCCTGCAACACAACTGCTGATAACGCCGATTTTCAGGATGATGGGTGCTGACTCTATACAATACGAAATAGTGCCCCTTGAGGCGTTTGTGATTTACCCCGGTATTCTCATCGGAGCAACCCTTGTGGCTGTTTACCTGACCGCTCAGGGTACAGGAAAGATAACCGCATCACAGACCTCGAGTATTGAATAAAGAAAGGATAATACAACTATGAACAACATTCTCGAAGTAAAAGATCTTTGTAAAACATATATAGTTAACAAGCGTCAGAATAACGTTCTCAGAAATGTCAACTTCTCGGTAAAGTCGGGCGAGATGGTTGCAATCATGGGTCCCTCCGGCTCGGGTAAATCCACCCTGCTCTACACCGTTTCGGGCATGGATTCCCTCACCGCAGGCGATGTGCTGTTCGATGGCAGGAGCATTGCAAAAATGAGCCAGCGTGAACTCTCCGAACTGCGTCTTGACCACATGGGATTCATTTTCCAACAGATGTATATGCTCAAGAACCTCAGCGTCATTGACAACATCATGCTCCCCTCCTGCCAGTCGAAAAAGATAAAGGAGAGCAGAAAGCAAAAGGCAGAGCGAGCAAAGGAACTCATGCGCCGTCAGGGAATAATAGAAACCGCCGACAACGGCATAGACGAGGTTTCCGGCGGACAGCTTCAGCGTGCCTGCCTCTGCCGAGCTCTTATGAATAATCCCAAGGTGATATTTGCCGATGAACCCACCGGAGCGCTCAACCGTGCTGCTTCCGACGAGGTCATGGATATGCTTGGCGCAGTCAACCGTGAGGGAACAACCGTTATGCTGGTCACCCACGATGTAAAGGTTGCCGCACGCTGCACCAGAGTAATGTACATCGTTGACGGAAACATAAAAGGCGAGTATAATCTTGATGTATACGATGGTACTTCCTCTCTGCGTGAGCGAGAGAGAGCCATAAACAACTGGCTCATGGAAATGGGCTGGTAAAACACCAAAAGAAAAGCGCAGGGGAGGTTTTGCCGCCCCTGCGCACTTGATATTTCCAAAGGGGCTATGATTTATGATAGATATTCTGATAGTCGAAGATAATACCGAAATATCGGGTTTGCTGTGCGATTTTCTGCGGGCGGAAGGCTTTACTGTAAGTGCAGCAGAGAGCGGAGAAAAGGCACTTGATGTCTTTGAAAGATATGGCGCAAAGCTTGTCATTCTGGATGTTATGCTGCCGGGCATGGATGGCTTTGCGGTCTGCCAGAAGCTGAGGGAGAACAGCAACACCCCCATATTCATCGTCAGCGCACGAATCACCAAAGAGGATAAGCTCAACGGTCTTATTCTCGGCGCAGACGACTACATAGAAAAGCCGATAGATATTGATATAATCACAGCAAAAATAAAAGGACTTTTCCGACGCCGCTATGAAAGTGACAGTATTTCGTTCGGCGATATTGTCATTGACCGCGTGCATCGGGTCGTAAAGAAAAACGGCTGCGAAATAAAGATGACGGCAAAGGAATTTGAGCTGCTGGAGCTGCTCTGCGAAAATAAAGGCGCAACCCTGTCGAAGGATATGCTGTTTTCGCGTATATGGGGCTTCGACAGCGATTCCGAGCCGCAGACCCTTACAGTGCACATCAAGTGGCTTCGTGAAAAGATAGAGGATGACGCGAAGAAGCCAAAGCATATCCTGACTGTGTGGGGTGTTGGGTACCGCTTTGAGGAGGCGATGTAATGAAAGCCTTTAACCGCATGATGGCAGTGGCCGTTCTGCTTGTTGCAGCTGTATTTGCCGGTGCGAACCTATGGCTGGCAAGCGTCGGAAACGCAGAGGGCAGGCAATACCGTGTGGATGCCTCCCGCGCGGCTGCGTTTATCGAACAGCACGGCTTTGCTTTGCTCGATATGTCACAATATCCTGCCATAGCTGACATTGTACCTGTTGACACAGACACAGGTGACGGACTGACCGGCGGCAGGTATGATTACCTCATACTGCAGGCAGGGGGCGAATTTTATCGTTTCGATTATTCTGCCGATTCCGGTGTCGAAAAAAATCTGACAGTCACGGTAAACATCTGCATTGGCATGATGTCTGCGGTGCTGATGGGCTGTCTGTTTTTTGTGCGCATGAATGTAATCAAGCCGTTTTTGCGGCTCAGAGAGGTGCCTTATGAGCTTTCGAAGGGCAATCTGACTGTGCCTTTGCAGGAAAACAAGCACCGTTTTTTCAGCAAATTTGTCTGGGGCATGGATATGCTCCGTGAAAAGCTGGAACAGAACAGGCAAAGCGAAATCGACCTGCAGGCGGAGCGCAAAAAGCTCATTCTCTCGTTGTCCCACGATATAAAAATACCCCTATCGGCAATAAAGCTGTATGCAAAGGCTCTGTCAAGAGGGCTGTATGAAAGCCCTGAAAAGCAGGCGGAAATAGCCGAAAACATTAACACAAAGGCAGACGAAATAGAGGGCTATGTTTCCGGGATTGTGAAAGCCTCAAGGGAGGATTTTCTTTCACTGGAGGTGAAAGAGGGCGAGTTTTACCTGTCTGAGCTCGTTGGTAGCATATCGTCCTACTACACAGACAAGCTCGGTCTGCTGAAGACTGAATTTCTGGTTGGTGAATATTCCAACTGCCTGATAAAAGGCGACTGCGACAGGGCAGTCGAGGTCATTCAGAATATGATGGAAAACGCGATAAAGTATGGTGATGGCAGGCGGATTTCCATATTCTTTTCCGAGGAGGACGGCTGCCGTCTGGTTACTGTTGCAAATACAGGATGCACACTTGAAACGAGTGAAAGTGTACACGTGTTTGACAGCTTCTGGCGAGGTTCAAATTCCGTCGGAAAGCATGGCAATGGTCTGGGCTTATATATCTGCCGCTGCCTTATGAACAAAATGGGCGGCGAGGTTTTCGCCGAAATAAAGGGCGGCGAAATGCATGTGACTGCCGTGTTTGTGCCGGCTTGAGTTTTGTTTCTGTTTGGAGAAGTACTAACGAAATTGTTCCGCCTGTAGATATGCTAATCCTCCTGCCGGACTTCCGACAGGAGGATTGTTTTTTATGGGAGAATTGCTGCAAACAACAGGATTAACTGTAAATGAGGTCGCCATATACAAATTCTGTTGCTCTGTAGTGGATATTATTCATTTTCGAAACCCATTCTATCTGATTCTCTGCCTTGAGTTGTTCGGTGACACCCTCACTTTTCGCCATTTCTTCCACCAACCGAAGAAGCATCTCCTCAGCCTGACGGTTGATGTCGGCGAGGTAACTGTTGAGCTTGTCGTCCATCAGCAGGTCGAGATATAGCAAGTGTTTATGCTCTTTGATAAACCGCAAGTGTCGCTGTCCCCAGATGCCAATCGGCTCTTGTTTTGTTTCCGCCTCATCATCGTCTGCGAGGTAATAGATGCCGCCAATGAGTTCATAACGCAGACTAGTGTGCTCGTCGGTTATGTATTTCCCCATGTAGTGTTTCATAATCATGTCTCCTCGTTGTATGTAATCTTTTTACGAAGAAACCGTTGAATAACACAAATGTGCGGAGTAGAATATGTGTATCGATGCCGATGTATCAATGATTTAATCAAGTCCGTTATGAACACTCGCACCATTTCGAGTGTTCATAGCGTATCTGGCCGGTACGATATGAACACTCTTTTTTTATCCATTTTAATTATATACGTGGCAAGGACGTGAATAATCCGGGTGATTTGCGAAAGAATAATCAAAAAGATTGGAGGCTTCCTATGTTTAAACATGAAAAAATGCTTTTTCATCCGGTGGAAATAGAGCGTGTAAATCCGCAATATGCTGCCCTGCTGCAGGAGCAGCTCGGCGGAGGAAACGGTGAGCTTAAGGCTGCTATGCAGTATATGTCTCAAAGCTTTCGTATTAAGGATCCGGAGATAAAGGATCTGTTTATGGATATTGCAGCGGAAGAGCTCAGCCACATGGAAATGGTTGCTCAAACAATAAATCTGCTCAACGGACACGATGTAAACGCATCGGGAGTGCCTGCGGGGGAAATTCAGACCCATGTTATACTGGGTCTGAATCCGGGTCTTATAAATGCATCAGGCTATTCGTGGACAAGTGATTATGTTACAGTAACAGGAGATCTTTGTGCAGACCTGCTCTCAAATATTGCATCGGAGCAGCGTGCCAAAGTGGTATATGAATATCTTTATAGACAGATAAATGACAAAAAGATAAGAGAGACTATAGATTTCCTTCTTAACCGTGAGGAAGCCCATAATTCAATGTTCAGAGAGGCATTCAACAAGGTGCAGAATTCCGGTTCGAACAGAGATTTCGGAACGACCAAAGCAGCAAGAATGTACTTCAGTCTGTCGGAACCGTCACCGGAGGACAGCAGATTTACTGATCTTAAGGGAAATGCACCATCGTTTAACTGACCGTTTGCTTGTCGGATGTACGATGAGGCAGCATCGATAAAATAAGGCATTATAATTTACAAAATTTCTTTTCATCGATCATAAAACCGGTTAGTCAAAGCTAACCGGTTTTATGATCGATGAATTAGCTTTGACTAACTTTATAAAGGAGAATTTATTATGAAAGAAGAGCTTATAATACGTCATTGCTCGCCGACACTCGCCGGATTAAAAACAGGAAATATATTTACCTGTCATTATAATCATCCTGATGAAGTGAAAATAGGACTCAGAAGACTTAACAGAACTCTTGTAAAGAAAGGACTCAGAGCACAGCCTCTAAGATGCAGAGAAAACAGAGCTTTAATATATGTTTTTCGTCCTATACGATTGCATAACGATCTGCAAAATAACATAGCCTGCAGATTATTAAAGGAGAGAGGATACTGCTGTGAAAATCCTGAGCGCTGCGTGGCGCATTTGAGGCGCAGATTGAGCGAATCGAAGGAGTTTCCTCATGAAATAGGACTGTTTCTGGGATATCCACCCGAGGATGTAAATGATTTCATTGAAAACAGAGCAGAAGGATATAAAATTGTCGGCAGCTGGAAGGTATACGGAGATGAGGAAAAAGCACAGAGAATATTTGATAAATACGAAAAGTGCACACGTATATACAGCGAACATTGGGCGAAGGGCAAGTCAATAGATAAACTAACGGTAAGCGCATAAAAAGAATAATATCTTATCTTTTTAAACAAAAAATAAATTCGTCAAAACAAGATACGGTTTTACAGCCGCATCTTGTTTTTTTTAAACCGATGTGATAATATTTTTAGAAAACATATATATGTTTTTTTGTTTAAATTGGATGTTTTCAGCGGATGTATGCTCGTATTTGCAAAAGGAGAAAGGTAATGGGAAATATAATCCTTAATGAAACAAAGCCGCGGACAAATGCTGCTAAAATAAAATACGCAATAGGCTCGGCTGTGTTGTTGGTGCTTCTTGTTGTTCTGATTACTATGACATGGAAAACGACCGCAGCTCCTTCCGATAAAGAAAGCGAAGAAGCTTCGGCAAGACCTATGTGGGATACTGTGATCAGAATAAACGAGGTAATGACCGATAATACGATATATGTCCCGGGCTCGAACGGCAGATGCTATGATTGGATAGAGCTTTATAATTCAGGGTATGCCGCTGTTGATTTGTCCGGCTATTATCTGAGCGATAATGAAGATAAGCTCGACAAATATAAGATAGAAGAGCTTTTGATAAAACCGGGCGAATATGTGCTTGTGTATATGTCAAGGCTTTCGGGCGTTGATGAAAATGGAATCATCCATACAAATTTTGCTCTTTCATCTCTGGGAGAAACGGTGTATCTGTCAGACTCGGCAGGAAATATCGTCAGCGCGATGACGGTTCCGGGAGGCGGTGCAAATGTATCATACGGTATCCTCGGCAGTGAGCTTGTGTGGATGTCAACGCCGACTCCGGGCAGCGGCAATACAGGTGCAGGCTCAGATGATCTTGCGACACTCGAATATGAGCTTATCAGTATTCGAATAAATGAATTTATGACGAGGAACAAGGCGATCATATATGACTGCGAGGGTGACTACAGTGATTGGGTCGAAATATATAACTATTCCGATGAAACCGTTGACCTGAGCGGATATACAATGACAGACAATCGCGAAAACACAGACAAGTGGGAATTCCCTGAAGGAACCGTACTCAAGCCGAGGGAATGCATGACTGTATTCTGTTCGGGAAAAGATAAGGTCGATTCGGCAGGATATATACATACAAGCTTCAGATTGGGAAAAGATGAGGCAGAAATCGTTATTTATTCTCCTCAGGGAAAGATATGTGCTGCACAAGAGCTTGTATTTATCCCTGAAAACTCATCGTACGGCTTTGTAAGCGACAGCGATGCGAAGGCATTCTTTTCGATGCCAACTCCGGGAGAGCCAAATACGACTCCGGCGGTAGAATATACAGAAGATCAACTTAAAAAGATGCAGGGAATATACGAATAGTATCGCAAATTCAAGATTTTATTGACTTTTTTATACGACGCTGATATAATAACAATGTTGCGTTCGGGGTAACCCGTTACAGCATATTTTCATCCTTACCCCGTATGAACGGGGTCATATGTCCAGAAGGAGGTGCAATAAATGGCAAAAGCAAAGTACGAGTCCGTTCTCGTCGTATCCTGTAAGCTCGACGAAGAGGGCATCGAGGCAGTTGTCAAGAAGTTCCAGGATCTTATCGAAGCAAACGGTGAGATGAACGAGGTGACTGTCTGGGGCAAGCGTGAGCTCGCTTATGAGATCCAGAAGCAGAAGACCGGCTATTACGTAATCTTCAACTTCGAAAGCGAGCCTGAGTTCCCCGCAGAGCTTGATCGTGTTTACAAGATCACCGATGGTGTTCTTCGTTCCATGATCGTTAACATCGAGGAATAAGGGGGAAACGGAATGCTTAATACCGTAATTATCATGGGCAGGCTAACCGCCGACCCTGAAATGAGATCTACAGCATCCGGTATCCCGGTTGCCGGCTTTACTCTTGCGGTTGACAGAGATTTTCAGTCAAACGGTGCAGAGAGGGCAACCGATTTTATTGATGTAGTTGCATGGCGTCAGAGAGCTGAATTTGTGTCAAAGTATTTTCGCAAGGGTCAGCAGATGGCAGTCAAGGGTTCACTTCAGACCCGCAGCTATACAGACAAGGACGGAAACAAGCGCAGAGCATGGGAAGTCGTTGCAGATAACGTATACTTCGCAGACTCCAAGCGTGATTCCTCTTCTTCCGAGGGTGCAGCATACACAAGCAATGCTTCTTACGGCGGCAATACCGCTAATGAGCAGCCTGCATCCTTCTCAAACGGCGTATCGGAGGATTTTACTCCGATAATCGATGACGATCTGCCGTTCTGATTTTGAAATTATCTTATTATAATCATGTGAAAGGAGTTCTGTGAAATGGCTGACAGACCCGAGAGACCCGATCGCCGCGGCGGTCGTAAAGGTCGTAAAAAGTTCTGTGCTTTCTGCATGGACGGTATCACCAATATTGACTACAAGGACGTAAACAAGCTCCGCAAGTATATGTCCGAAAGAGCAAAGATCGTACCCAGAAGAGTTACCGGTACTTGTGCACATCATCAGAGACAGCTCACCACTGCTATCAAGCGCGCAAGACACGTTGCACTTCTCCCGTACACCAACGACTAATAATTTTGAAGCCTCCGCTTTATGCGGAGGCTTATGTTTATATAGTGCTGAATGTGATAAAAATGAAAAATACAAAAAACTATTGACAAATACGAATTATCTGATATAATAACCCTTGTTGACACGCGGAATTAGCTCATCTGGTAGAGCGCCACCTTGCCAAGGTGGAGGTAGCGAGTTCGAGCCTCGTATTCCGCTCCATAACGGCACTTGTACAGAGTGCCGTTTATTTTTTGCGTATTTTTTTTCGCTTTTTGCACTTGCTAAAAACAAAAAATTGATGTATAATACAATCGAGGGAATTTGTCTTTGAAAATCAAAGCACAAAATTTTCTTACAGCGGTCTATATAAAATTAAGTGTTTGAATACTGCCCGAGTTTTTTCGCTGTGCGGTTTGTAATGATTGAAATATGCAGAGCCGGACCGTTGTGAAAGCGCTCTGAAAGGAGAAATATAATATGCCAGCAGATTTGCATTGTCACACCAAAATATCAGACGGCTCTACAGGTCTTGATGAGCTGGTGGCGATAGCAAAAAGAAGCACCCTTTCCGCAATAGCGGTGACTGATCACGATACTTTTGCGGGTGCGAGCAGAGCACGTGTTATTGGAGAAAGACAAGGTGTTACCGTAATTCCGGGTGTTGAAATGTCCTGCTATGACAGCGCGCGCGGAAAAAAAGTGCATATTCTCGGATATATGAGCAGTCGTCCCGATAAGCTTGTGGGCATCTGCAAGCGTACCAGTGACGCACGAAAGAAAGCAATGCAGCAAATGCTGGCGCGTGTAATGAGAAAATACCCGCTTACAGTGGAAATGGTAACAAAATGTGCAACGGGAAGCACAAATATTTTCAAACAGCATATCATGAATGCTCTTATGAATTGCGGATACTCCACAACAACATACGGTGAGCTTTATGATGAGCTTTTTGCTCCGGGTACGGGCTCGTGTCTTGTTGAGGTCGAATACCCTGATGTGTTTGAGGTTCTGGAGCTGCTTATAAGCGCCGGTGCTGTTACTGTTCTTGCACATCCGTTCCAATATGACAGCATTGAGCTTATGCCTGAGCTATGCGAGCGAGGACTTCACGGTGTTGAGGCATGGTGTCCCAGCAGCTCGCCTGAGCAGAGTGAATATATTGAGCGCTTTGCCGCAGACAACGGACTTATCGCAACAGGCGGCTCAGATTTCCACGGAATGTATACAAGAAATGCAAGGACCATCGGTACTTATACAACACCCGATGATATGCTTGACCGTCTTGTAACTCTTGGCGAAAAGCTCAATAAAAATCTTTGATTGAAAGGATATATCCTATATGTCATATACATATACGACCAAAGGAACCTGTTCAAGGCAGATCGAATTTGATGTCGAAGACGGAAAAATAAAGAATGTAAAGTATACAGGCGGCTGTAACGGCAATCTTAAGGGCATCGGAGCTCTTGTAGAGGGTATGGATATAGATGAAGCCATCAGCCGTTTAAAGGGCATAAAATGCGGTATGAAAAATACCTCCTGCCCTGACCAGCTTGCAACAGCTCTTGAGCAATATAAGCAGGGCATAATATAAATAAAATGCCGTAGGCACATAATAGCGAAACTTTCGCTATTATGTGCATTTTCTGTTGCTTTATTGCCTGCGGCGGTGTTATAATAGCTTCGAGATGCGAGCGGTTGTGTTTGGCATCGATTTTAGCATTTGACCGTATTCTGTAAAAAATATATTTGATAAATATATCAGGGGGACACCTGCAATGTCACGCATTGGCTTTGATAACAACAAATATATAAAGCTTCAGTCTGAGCATATAATGCATAGGCTGTCTGATTTCGGCGGCAAGCTTTATCTCGAATTTGGCGGCAAGCTTTTTGACGATTTCCACGCCGCAAGAGTATTGCCGGGTTTTGCGCCCGACAGTAAGGTAAATATGCTTCGCGCGCTTAAGGATGAGGCTGAAATAATCATTACTATCAATGCAAGTGCCATTGAAAGTAATAAAAAGCGAGGCGACCTTAATATCACCTATGATATGGAGGTTATCCGACTTATTGATGCATTCCGAGGAATAGGCCTCTATGTCGGCAGTGTGGTCGTAACTCAGTACAGCGGCCAGCCTGCTGCAGATGCTTTTATCAAGCGTCTTGATATGCTTGGCATCAAAAACTATAAGCACTATCCTATTGAAGGCTATCCCAACGATGTACACATGATCGTAAGTGATGAAGGCTACGGCAAGAATGACTATATAGAAACTGAGCGAAAGCTTGTTGTCATCACAGGCCCGGGACCCGGCAGCGGAAAGATGGCAACATGCCTGTCTCAGCTTTACCATGAACACAAGCAAGGAATAAGAGCGGGTTATGCAAAGTTTGAGACCTTCCCGATATGGAATCTTCCGCTTAAGCACCCTGTAAATCTTGCGTATGAAGCTGCAACGGCTGATCTCAACGATGTCAATATGATTGATCCGTTCCATTTGCAGGCTTATGGCGTGCCGACTGTCAACTATAACCGCGATGTGGAGATATTCCCTGTTTTAAATGATATATTCTGCAAGATATTCGGTTCATGCCCGTATCAGTCTCCGACCGATATGGGAGTCAATATGGCAGGAAACTGCATAAGTGACGATGCCGCTTGCTGTGAAGCTTCACGACAGGAGATCGTCAGACGTTATTATGCTTCCATGTGCCTTGCAAAACAGGGTGTAGAAGGTGTAGAGCCTGTCAGAAAGATCGAGCTTGTCATGAAGCAGGCAAATATAAAAGCTGACTGTAGACCCGTTATAGCGACTGCAATGGAGCTTTCAGAGGAGACAGGAGAACCGACAGCGGCAATACAGCTTGATGACGGCAGGATAATTACAGGAAAGAACGGCGATCTTCTGGGTGCGACCTCCGCAATGCTGCTCAATGCCCTGAAGGCATTATGCGACCTGCCGGATGAGCTTCATCTTATCTCATCGGAATTTATCGAGCCTGTACAGAAGCTGAAGGTAGAGCATTTGGGTGGTGTTAATCCAAGACTTCACACTGACGAAGTGCTTCTTGCGCTTTCTATATGCGGAGCAACCGATCCCAATGCCGCGCTTGCCCTGCAGCAGCTTTCAAAGCTGAAAAACTGCGAAGCGCACTCAAGCGTTATCCTCAGCGAGGTCGATTCCATGACCATGCGTAAGCTCGGAATCAATCTCACCTGCGAGCCGCGTTACCAGTCAAACAAGCTTTTTCAGAAATAAAGGATTTTAGATTTTATAGTAAAAAGTTTTACCGGATTTTTCCAAAAAATCGTGGGGCCAGGGGCAAAGCCCCTCCGGGGGTTTTAAAGGGGGTGTCCCCCTTAACAAAATAATAGAAAAATCCGCAGGCATCAGCCTGCGGATTTTTTACATTATCATTATTTTTAGCTCATCTTAACATCTTCCCAGAGCTCATTCATAAGCTCGTTGGTATCATCGGGAAGATTGAGGAAATATTCGCTGTTAGCAAGGAGAGCGTCGGAAGGATAATACTGGGGATTGTTCTTGATCTCCTCGTCAAGCTCGTCAAAGACGGTGGTGAGAGGAGTGGAATATCCGACATACTCTACGTTGGCAAGAGCGATATCTTTGTCGCAGAGGAAGTTTATATACTGCTCTGCCCAGTCCTTGTGCTTTGCGGACTTAAGAACACACATAGCATCGACAAACTTGTTGGTGCCGCTGTCAGGTACATAGAAGGCGACATCGGGATTGTCCTCGATTATGCGGACGCCGTCACCTGCATAGTAAGGAGCGATAGCAGCCTCACCGCTGGACATCTTGCTGAAAATCTGGTCCATAACGTATGCCTGAACAAGAGGCTTCTGCTTCATCAGCTCATCTGCGGCAGCCCTGATTTCGGCCTCATCGGTAGTGTTGAGGGAGTAGCCGAGCTTAAGCTGAGCGATGCCGAATGCATCTCTGGGGTTATTGAACATAAGGATCTTGCCTGCATATTTCTCAGACCAGAGAATATCCCAGCCAAGCTTTTCCACATCAGCCTTATCGACCATTTTGGTGTTGTAGAAAATACCTACAGTACCCCACATATAAGGGACAGAATAAAGATTCTCAGGGTCATACTCAGGATTTACAAAATCCTTGTCGATATACTGGAAGTTGGGTATATTTTCGAAATTAAGCTGAGCCAGCAGATCCTCATTGATCATCTTTGAGATCATATAATCAGAGGGCACAACGATGTCATAGTTGGCACTGCCGCTTGCAACCTTAGCATACATGCTTTCGTTGTCGGGATAGGTAGTATAAACGACCTTAATGCCCGTTTCCTTATAGAACTCTTCGTTAACATCGATCATGTCGTCTTCGCCGACGGAAAGATATTCGCCCCAGTTATAAACATAAAGGGCATTTGAGTCTGAACAGCCCGTCAAACCTGCAAATACGACTGCCATGACGGAAATTGCGATGAGTACTGAAAGGATTCTTTTTTTCAACTTACCATTCCTCCTAAAAATATATCAAATCAGACATGCCTGCCTGCTTTGTTCCTTCTGCGCTCGCTCTTCATATTCTGACTTGACTGAATGTAATTGATGAGCAGAAGCATAATGAGTATAGCAAAGAACATAAGGGAGGTCAACGCATAAATTTTTGGGCTGACACCCTTTCGAGCTTGAGCAAAAATAAGCATGGGGAGAGTCTCTGTACCTGTTCCTCCGACGAAATAGCTTATAACGAAATCATCAAGTGATAGGGTAAAGGACATGATAAGACCGGTCATAACGCCGGGCATGATCTCGGGGAGAACCACCTTGAAAAAGGATTTAAAAGGCGGGCAGCCAAGATCCTGAGCTGCTTCCTGAATATGGGGATTCATTTGTCGAAGCTTCGGCATGACAGAAAGAACCACATAAGGAATGCAGAAGGATATATGAGCTATAAGAAGCGAATAAATACCGAGAGTAACAACGTAATTTGTTAGCTTTGCAACGGCAACAAAAAGAAGCATAAAGGAAATACCTGTTACGATTTCGGGGTTGACCATGGGGACATTGTTTAATGTCAGCATAACAGTCTTGAGCTTTTTGTTTGCGTGCTGCAGACCAACTGCCGTAGCAGTACCTATTATAGTGGAAACGATGGAAGATACAATAGCGATAAAGAGCGACAGTCCGAGCGCATTGATAATTGCCTCGTCCTGAAAAAGCGCCTTGTACCAATCAAAGGTGAATCCGCTGAAAACGCCTCTGTTTTTTGATTCGTTGAATGAATAGGCAATAAGGACGGCGATAGGCGCGTAAAGAAAGATAAAGATAATCGAGTTATAGATGCGATAGAAAGTCTTCATGCAACCAACGCCCCCGATCCGTCTTCGTCACCGAATTTATTCATAAAGAACATACAGATGAGTACCAGCACCATGAGTACCAGAGACAGCATGGAACCGACATTGAAATTGATAGCCTGACCAAGGAATTTTGCCTCGATTATATTACCGATAAGCATTGTTTTGCCTCCGCCCAAAAGCTCAGAGATAAAGAAAGCGCTGAGAGACGGAACAAATACCATGGTTATACCGGAAATTATACCGGGAAGGCTGAGCGGCAAAATAACACGGGTAAATACATGTATACCGTTTGCACCGAGATCCTGAGCCGCTTCTATTACCTTTGTGTCGATTTTTGTCATTACAGAGTAAAGCGGCAGAATCATATAGGGCAGGAAAGTATATACAAGACCGAGCAGAATAGCACCGTCTGTATTTATCATGTGAAGCGGTTCAAGTCCAAGAAAGCCGAGGATTGAGTTGATAAGACCGGTATCCTCGAGCAAGGTCATCCATGCATAGGTGCGGATAAGAAAATTCATCCACTGAGGTATCATGATGAGCATGACCATCGTTTGCTGCCTCATGCCTTTTGCACGGGAAATGCTGTAAGCGATGGGATAACCGAGGATAAGACACAGGAGAGTGGCAGCAACACCAAAAAGGAGAGAGGTCAGAAGAACATCCACATATCTGCCGATCTCCGAAATATTACCAATGGTAAATTCGCCCGATCTGGTGGTAAACGCATAATATACAACGATGGCAAGTGGCACCACCGTAAAGAGCAGCATCCACAGCCCATAAGGAGCTGCGAGCCAGCTAAGTTTTCTTTTCTGTTTCATAGCCAGAGAACTCCTTTATGAAGAAATCAAATTAAATCAGCCGATCAGCTGCCGCTTGAAAAGTCGATATCGCTTGCGTAGTCGCCGGTATATTTCTTCATAATATGGATATTCTCAGGGGCGACTGTCATTCCGATGACATCGCCTTCCTTTTGCGGAATTGTGGACTGAATAAGCCAGTCCTCGTCCTGATCGGGTATGTTGACTATCATTTCATAGTGAACACCCTTGAATGTGGTGGAAAGAACCGTGCCTGAGAACTTGGATACATATTCGGGCACAACAAGCACATCCTCGGGACGAACAACAACATCGACCTCTTCGTCAGGTGAAAAGCCCTTGTCAACACATTCAAGCCTTGCGCCGCAGAACTCAACATCGAAATCAGCGTGCATAATGCCGTCAACAATATTGCTTTCTCCGATAAAGTCTGCAACAAAGCCGTTTTCAGGTTCGTTGTAAATATCCTCGGGAGTGCCTATCTGCTGGATGACACCGTGATTCATAACAACGATAACGTCAGACATAGAGAGAGCCTCTTCCTGATCGTGGGTAACATAGATAAATGTAATACCGAGCTGCTGCTGGATCTTCTTAAGCTCAACCTGCATATCCTTGCGAAGCTTCAGGTCAAGAGCGCCGAGAGGCTCATCAAGAAGGAGAACCTTCGGATCATTAGCCAGAGCGCGTGCAATAGCGATTCTCTGCTGCTGACCGCCGGAAAGTGTGTCAACAGTACGCTTTTCGTAGCCCTCGAGCGAAACAAGCTTCAAAAGATCCTTTACTCGCTGCTTTATAATATTCTTCGGCTTTTTCTGTATCTTCATGCCGAAGGCAATGTTTTCAAAAACATTCATGTGAGGAAACAGTGCATAGCGCTGGAAAACGGTATTTAACTTACGTTTATGCGGCGGCAGATCATTGATCCTCTCGCCGCCGAAATAGACATCGCCCTCATCGGGGTCAATGAAACCGCCAATGATACGAAGAGTAGTAGTCTTGCCGCAGCCGGAGGGACCGAGAAGCGTAACAAAGGCGCCATTGTCAATATCAAGATTGAGGTTATTAAGGACACTCTCCCCATCAAATGACACCGATACATTTTTTAAACTGATGATAGTATCAGACAACTTGCCTTCCTCCCTTACTAATACAAAAAAAGAAATGACATTTGCGAACAAAGCCACATCAACATTACTATATTAACATTATGTTAAAATGTCAAGTAAATAACGCAAATTTCGAGCAAAAAAATTTGAAAAACCCATGAAAATCCGTAAAAAACCGTGAAAAAACCACAAGTAATCTTGATTTATCTCTGCAATACTTCAAAATGCTTTGAAATACTTCTAAATACTCCAGAATGCTCATTTTAAATATTTGTGCCTAAAAAGAGGAAATAATTAAGGAACTAATTTAATAAAAGTGCCAATAATTTCAATTGCGTCAATTTATAAAAAAGAGTGTAGAAAGGAGAAAAAATGAGAAGAATAAAAATAAAAAGGGAAGGATTTATATGACGTATAAACACAAAAATTTGTCTGTATTTGCAATAGGAGCAGCAGGCTACACATGTGCAGAAATTATATGGCGCGGCTGGACACATTGGACGATGGCCCTGACGGGAGGATTATGTGCGGTGGGGATATATCAGATCAACAAAAGATCGAATGCAGGCTTTGCCGCGAAAATACTTGAAAGCACCGCATTGATAACAGCGGCGGAATTTGCGGTAGGCTGTGTTGTCAACAGGTTCCTTAAATGGGACGTATGGGATTATTCAAAAATGCCCTATAATCTGCTCGGGCAGATATGCCCTCAGTATATCCTGCTTTGGATACCTCTTGCGGTGATTGCTCTTGCAATAAGCAGTTTGTTCTGTGAAAAAGCACAGGAAAAAGACAGGATCGCCTTTGCATAAAGCAGAGGCGATCCCATAAAGTTTTACTTAGCAGCGGTTTATGGCGAACGAAAGAATAATCCCCAATGCCTCCCTCTGATGAGGGAGGTGGGTTTGCCGTAAGGCAAAGACGGAGGGAGAGAATTTGAAAATAGCATGGTTAAGCAGCTTTCAGATTATCTCCTATGTTATCGGCATTCGCCTTTGGCGAACTTGCTGACAATGATAAGTTTTTTAAACAAGCTCAACAATCCGCATCAGCGCAGCTTTTCAATTATAAGTGGAAAATCCTGTTTAATGAAAAGATTGAATTTGTCAATGATTTCTGTGTTTATGTCAAGCTCTGACGCCCCTTCGGATTCAGGCTCGATATCGCAGGCGAGAATGATGTTTACAAGAAAAACAACATTATCCTTGAGATGAACATAAGATTTTCCGTAAGCATCGCACATTGAATAATCACAGACAATGCAGAAATTTTCGCCGCTTTCCTCAAGGGAAATATAATCGAGCTGTTCATTTCGGTAACGAGCATAAAACTGTTCTGCCTGTGAGGCGTTGGGGAATACAAAGACATGCATATCGTTAAAGGATAGGCTTTGATATTGGTTGTCGATATATACATACCCTGAAAAATCAAGGCAGGTCGCTGAAGGGGCATTGTACCACTCAGTCTCTGATTTGCTTAATTTTTCGCCGGATATATTTAAGGTATCTTCCAACGCCGCCTTGACTTCCGAAACCCTATGTCCGCCTGCAGCCAAGCAGCCGGAAAGCGAAAAAACAAGCATACACAGTATAATTAAAAGTAATTTCTTCATTTCAGATACACTCAGCTTTAGTCCTCAAGCTCTGCAATGTGCATGGTATCGTTAACTATTCTGCGGAAATCAGAGCGGTAATCATCATAGAGCAGACCGTCTCTTGAATCGAGAAGAGCGAGAACATCTTCATAGTCTGTTCCGTTTGCATAGTCAGATTCTCTGAGCAGCATACCATACTGAGCAACAGCAGAGGCAAAGACAAAGTCATCGGAAGGTGTGTCGGTGTACTTATCCTGTCCTACGGGATAAGTAAAGAGAACGCTGTTGTTTTCATCAGGTCTCTTGCAGCGAACCTTTACGGTAAGGTAATCATCGCTGAGAGTAGTTGATGAATTCTGATAGGTAAGCTCAGGAGCGTAGACCTCAATGGGAGAATCAACGGTAATTATCTCATACAAAACGGTGACATGATGTCCTGCACCGATATCACCGGCGTCCTTTGTGTCATCATTAAAGTCTTCGTCCTGCATCAAACGGTTTTCATATCCCACAAGTCTGTAGCCCTTTACAACCGCGGGATTAAATTCTACCTGGAATTTTACATCCTTTGCAACAGTGAATAGAGTGCCGCCGAGCTCTTCAACAAGAACCTTGCGAGCCTCAGCTTCGCTGTCGATGTAATAGTAGGTGCCGTTGCCGTTATCGGCAAGAGTCTCCATTTTATTGTCCTTTATATTGCCTGTGCCGAAACCCATGACAGAGAGGAAGATACCGCTGTCTCTCTTTTTCTCGACAAGCCTTTTAAGCTCGCCCTCACTTGTCACACCAACATTAAGATCACCGTCGGTTGCAAGAATGACTCTGTTGTTGCCGCCTTCGATAAAATAACGCTCGGCAATGGAATATGCGGTTTTAATACCTGCTGAACCTGCTGTCGAGCCGCCTGCTTCCAGTAAATATATAGCATCGGAAATAGACTGCTTTTCTTCTCCGCTTGCACCCTCAAGAACAACCTTGTCGCTGCTTGCGTAGGTGACTATGGAGATTCTGTCATCCTCGCCAAGCTGCTCGGTGAGCAGGAAGAAGGCTTCCTTAACAAGAGGCAGCTTATCCGGGGAATCCATAGAGCCTGAAACATCTATGAGAAATACAAGGTTTGAGGGAGGAAGCGATTGAGTGTCAAGCTTCTTAGCCTGCATGCCGACATGCAAAAGCTTTGCGTCCTTATTCCACGGACACTCGCTGATTTCGGTCGTTACAGAGAAGGGCTCGTTTCCGTTGGGATTGGGATAATTATAAGAAAAGTAATTGAGAAGCTCCTCGATCCTGACTGCATCGGCAGGAGGAAGTGTGCGGTCGTCGATATATCTGCGGACATTGGAGTAAGAAGCGGTGTCAACATCTGCAGAGAATGTGGAAAGGGGATTTATTGCAGTGGAAAGATAACGATTTTCCGTTATACTGCTGTATTCTTCGGTGTTGAAATCGGGATGCTCATAATATTTTTCTTCAATGGATTCTGTCGGAGCAGACAGTGCAGGCGCATCATATTCGGCATCATACATGACATCGTAATATGAATCTGAGGTGAGCTCTCCGTTAAAATAGCTCTCTTCTTTTGAGCATCCTGCCATAGCCGCAAGCAGGATAACAGCTGCCAGAAATAATGCCAGAGTGCGAGATAAGGTCTTTTTCATTTTATTTCCCTCCGTTTTTATTGATACGATATTTAGGTCGTTCAATAGTAAAACACATGAATGTTGGAAAAGGTTGGAACAAAATTCATAATTTATTAAAAAATGAGACACTTTTCTTAAAAGTGTCTCATTTTCATAAATCGAAAGTATAATTAAGAAAGGCTTTTTAAAAGGTCGCGAGGCCTTTTGATATTTAAAGCTTGATGCCGCATTGATTGCAGAATTTTGCTGTAGGTTTGGCATTTGCGCCGCAGGCAGGGCAAAATGCAGGGTGGCTTTCCTCAAGAGGCTCGGCTGTCTGAGCTGTTTCGTCCGATACAGATTTTAAGGGCGCTGCCGATTCGATATTCGAAACCTCAGCATCAGCCAATGGCACAGCGGCTTCGAGCTGTGCATCTGTAAATTCTCTGCTGTCTATTTGTGCGCGTTCCGCTTCGATGAGTTCATCGAGCGGTGCATACGGATTCAAAACAGTTCTGTCAGCTGCCCATGCGAGCCATGCGGCGGCCTTTGCGTCGGAGTCGGGAGAAGAAGAGCAGAACTGACGCATGGAATCGATACGGGAGAGCAGCTCGTCCTTCATCGATTGCTCACACTGTATAACGACCTTGTCGTTTGCATTTCCGTAAACAATTATGATTCCCCTGTCAGTATCCTCAACTACATCCGTTATCCTGCTCCACAGAATAACAACTCGTCCCAGCGGTTTTGCGGCATAATCAGCATTTTCGACAGCTGTCATGCCCAAAGGAGAGCCGATGCGTGACATGGCAAAGCCCACATCCTTTGTACGCTGTTCGCCTTTGCAGAAAACGCCAAGGTCGTTTAATACATACTCAAGAGATATGTAGGTTGAATCCTTTCTTATGGGAGAAACACTGCTCCAAATAAGCTTATCAAAATACATAAAAAGCCCTCCACTGTAATGATACAAAAATTGTATCATAACAAAAGGGCTTTTTCAACGCGATAAAAGTAAATTTTTAATGACTAACAAGCTCGGTAAGCTCGGAGATAGAATGTATAACAGCATCATAATCATCTGTTTTTCCAAATCCGTATGCGGCGTAAATAAAAGGTACACCCGCATCTCTTGAGGAGGTGCCGTCAAGAGCGGTATCTCCCACATAAAACGGAGCCTTGAGGTTATTGCGCTGCACGACCAGAGAGATGTTTTCGGACTTCGGAAGGAGAGTACGTCCCCAACACTCGTAATCCTTAAAAAGATAGCCGAGCTTGTGAGCGGCAAAAAAAGCCTCAATGTAGCCGTCCTGGCAATTGCTTACAATAAATAATGGGATATTCATATCCGAAAGGGAAGAAAGAACCTCTTCGAGCTTGGGATAGAGCATGCCTCCATGAATTGAAAGATAGTCGTTCTCATAGTCGCATGCGTCCTTTTCGACAGCATCACGAACCTCCTGCGGCTCATCGGGAAGAAGAAAAGCGAAAATTTCACCCATGGGTTTGCCCATTTGAGCGTGAATATCGGGAGCAGTTGCACGGTATGAAACACCGTGCTTCTTGAAAACCTCGTTCCATGAGTCTGCAACAGCGGCGGCAGAGTCCCACAAAGTTCCGTCCATATCAAAAATCAGACCGTCAGTTTTAATCATTGTAAAAATCCTAAAGCCTTTCCGGCTACAAAATTTAATATAACATCACATTTTCCTTGCTGTAGCCTAACAAGGTGTGATATAAACTCAAGGCTTGCCTTTGAGCCTGACCGAGGCAGTGAGTGAGCATGCCGATTCGCCGTCAATATAAACCTCGACCGTTTCGCCTTCGGACATAATGGGAGAGCTTGCAGCAAAGCATTGACAGCTTTTTGGCACCTCATAGGATATTATTTCTGTGCCGTCGGAGGTTTTCAGAGAAATCACCGATCCGGACAAAACAGTTTTGTCAAAGCAAGCGAAAACAGATGCCTGCGTTCCGGCATCGGCAGACCGAGCCATGCTGCTCGAGCCTGCAGCGAGAAAAGTTCCTCCGGTGATCTCAAAATTATCGTCAAAATCAAGAAAACCGTTGTCGTTGTCGACAGGGCCGCTTATATAAAGTTCGCCGCCTGACATTTTGACAGAGCCGTTGGAATCCACTCCGTCACCGAAGGCATTTACATGGAGATATCCTCCGCTGATTGAAAGCAGGCAGGCTTCATCCTCTGCAAATATATCGTGCCCCCACATTCCGTCGGCAGAGGAAGAATCATTTCCTCCTGCAACGTTTATGCCGTCATCGGTTGCGGTAATGTCAGATTTACCGCCTGAAACATTAATAACATTTGCCTCTATGCCTTCATAGCTTCGAGAAACTGTGAGCTCACCGCCTGAAAGAGTCAGAGCTGAATCTGCGTGAAGCCCGTCGTCATCGGAAGAAAGCTTAAGCACACCGCCGTAAATAATAATTTCACCGTTAGAGTGCACGGCATCATCGGCGCAGTCGGCATCAACAGTGCCGCCCATTATGAAAATTGTATCGGCAGCTTTAAGACCCTTTTGGCTTGACGAGGATTTATTTGAGGTGCTGTCGGTATTCTGCATATCATTATTATCGTGATTTTCTGAGGCTGACGATATGCCTTTGGCACCGCCTCCCGATACGATACTGAGAACAGCGCCGTTGTCAATAATCAGGGAAGAGGCTGCCTGTACAGCATCTGCACCCGAACTGATTTTAACGGTGCATTTATCAAGATATATATTTCCTCGGCCTTCATCCTTTTTGTTTGTAGAGCGTATACCGTCACCCTTGCAATCGACACTTACAGATGCACCGAACCCTATTTCAACACTGTCTTTTCCGATAATTCCGTCGTCGTCGGCATTTACCGAAAGAGAACACTCGAGAATAGTCAGGCTGTCCTTTGATTCGATTGCATTGTTGCAGCAGCCTGCAACCGAGAGAGAGCCCGTTCCGTTAAAATAAAGGTCACCCTTGCTGTAGATTGCCGCATCGGGGTTGTCCTTATCGGATCTCGAGGAGCCGTCCGAAAGAGAAGAAGTGCTTCCCTGAGGCAGACTTACAGTCAGTGTGTCAGCCTCAAGACACCATAAAGCAGGACCGTCGATGCAGTTAAGTGAAAGATCATCAAAGATCAGGGTCACATCGTCCTTTTTTGAACAATCGACAATTATCTGACCGTCTGAGGACGTACCGCTTACTCTGTAGACGCCTTCTTCGAATATCGTGGCGGCAGAGCCGTTGACAGAGACCCCTCTGCCCGAGGCTTTGACATCGCCGCTGAATGTTATTGTGCCGTTTTCAGCCTTCTGAACGAAAAGATCGTTATCATCAAACGAAGGCTTAGAGGATGCCGATATCACGGGTAACTGATGCGAGGTCTCAGGTGCAGTGCCTTCGGAAGATTTTACGGAGCATGCTGTCAGAAGAAGGAGAGCAGACAGAGCAAAGCAAATAAAGCTTTTGATTCTTTTCATAATGTTTTCCCTCAATGATCGTCAAAGCATATAAATTTCGTGATCCATACTGTGTTTATTAACCCGTCACGCTGTTTCTTCTGAAACAGCGTGACGGGTTAATTGATGACTGATATTACCCTATGTCAGGCTGTAAGGAGCGTGTATTTAATTTGAGTCTTCTGTGACAGCTTCGGTAGAAATTTCTTCATTGCCTTCAGCTTCGTTTTTGTTTTTCTTTCTTACAACAAGATTGTAAATGATGATTCCTATTATACTTACAATACCCGTAGCTGCAAAAATAATAATTGCCGATTTCCACTCGTTATTGTTGATAGCATCACCTGCAAGGGTGGAGGTTAGTACGGATGGAATTCTGGCAATGAGGGAGAGACCGAGAAAATGAAACAGCTTCATTCTTGTTAGTCCGACAAAATAGGTGAGAAGATCCTTGGGCGTGCCGGGGATAAAGAATATAAAAAACACAAGATTATTAAGTCGGCGATTATTTTTGATGAATTTCATGCTGTTTATTTTTTCTTCGCTCACAAAAAGACTTACAAATTTTATTCCGAGCCATTTTGTGAGAAGGAAGATAATGGTTGAGCCGACGGCAATACCGAGAAGAGAAAGCGCAGTACCTTCAATAGGTCCGAAAACAGCACCTGCGGCGACCTCAACAACTTCGCCGGGAATGAATGCAACAAAGACCTGCAATATCTGAATGGCGATAAAGATAAGTCTGCCGCTGACCGGCGCATTTTCCACAAGACTGCTGAAATAGCCCGTGTCCGCAGTTTCGGTCGTAGTGCCGCCGAAATAATGCTCTATAAGGGGAAGACCGATCTTAACGGTGATCCAGATCAAAAGTGCAATAAAAATCAAAAAAGAGAAAATACCTATAAATCTTTTCAATGCAAGATGTTCTTTTTTTGTTATACCCTCAGACATTTTATTCACTCCTAAGGTGATTGGTATATGTTTTGCAAAAGTATCATTTATCTATGATATCTTCGATATGATAGCGTGGGCGATGCTTGGATTCAAGATAAATTTTGCCAATATACTCTCCGATAATGCCTATAGCGAGCATGAGAAGACCGCCGATTGCCCATAAAGATACAGCGAGGCTTGCCCAGCCTGCGACGGTATGACCGGTAAAATAACGTATGAAAAAGTAGATGAGCATAGCTATGCTCACAAGAAAAATGAAAGCTCCGAGCTTTGTAACAAGTCGAATAGGCTTTGTGCTGAAGGAGGTTATACCTTCCCAGGCAAGATAAAGCATTTTCTTCAGCGGATATTTTGTTGTGCCTGCCGCACGTGCATTTCGTTCGTATGACACACACGCCGTTTTAAAGCCCAGAGACGGCACTATTCCGCGAAGAAACAGATTGACCTCTTCATATTCGGAAAGTGCGTCGAGGGCACGTTTGCTCATTAGCCTGAAGTCAGCATGGTTGTATATAATATCCGCACCCATGCTTTTAAGAAGACGGTAATAGCACTGAGCAGAAAAACGCTTGAAAAAGGAGTCCTTTTTTCTGGCAGTACGAACACCGAAAACCACATCGCAGCCATTTTGGTATTCGTTGAGCATATCGTCAAAAACGTTGATATCGTCCTGCATGTCGGCGTCAATTGAAATGACGGCATCGGCGTGTTCACGCAAGGTCACCAGCGCGCACATAAGTGCGTTCTGGTGACCGTAGTTTCTTGAAAGCTTGATGCCGTATATATAAGGTGATTCCTTTGAGTATTCTGAAATAAGCTCCCATGTTCTGTCCTTTGAACCGTCGTCAATAAAAACAATGCGGCTCTCAGAGGATATTTTGCCTTCAGAGATCAGCATATCGAATTTATCGTTAAGAGCTTTTGCAGTGATAGGAAGCACCTCTTCTTCATTGCAGCAGGGTACAGCTGCATAGAGCCTGGTCATATTTGCTGTGCAGCCTCTTCGATGGTAAGACCGGCATAATCCTGTGCATGGAAAATTCTGCCGCATTTTTTGTCATCGAGGAACAAACCGAGAAGAATGCCTGTAACAGCGGATTTAGGCTCGTTAGGTGCATTGGGACCTCCAAGATCGGTGCAGCACCAACCGGGATCGCCGAGGTTTATCATAACTTCGGTGCCCTCAAAGACAGTGCCTATATCGCGAGTGACCTTGTCAAGAGCTGCCTTGCTTGCAGAATAGCCGCCCTGATACGGATCCTTGTCAATGCCGCTTGTGACATTAACGATCCTTCCGAATCCGCGCTCCTTCATTTTCGGAAGGAAGTGATAGCAGATCATCATAGGTGCGGTGGTGTTTACAGCAAAGCTGATCTCGTAATCGTTTGCGGGAGTATCAAATATCTGATCTCTGTAGGCAATCTGAAGACCTGCGTTGTTGAGAACAGCGTCAACGACTACGCCGCTTTTATCAATACTGTCAAGCATGGCGGCTACGGCGTTCATATCGGAAAGCTCGGCAGAAACGGCAATTGCATTTACGCCGAGAGCCTTTATCTCTTCTGCAGCAGCTTCGCTGGCAGAGATGGAACGGGAATGGAGAATGAGGTTGCAGCCGCGTTTTGCGAGCTCAATTGAACAAAGCTTGCCGATACCTCTTGTTGCGCCGGTTACAAGTACCCATTTGTTTTTCAAAGAAATCATTTTAGTGTCCTCCTAAATGTCATATTATACCTATAATATAGTAGATGAAAACTTATATCAAGAGTTTAAATGTAAAAAAATCCCCGAAGTGTTACTTCGGGGATAAAATCCTTAGTCGTTTTTATTTTTCTTATCGCTCTCGATAAGCTTGCGGATTCTGTGGTTGGCGTTGAGCAGGGGAGAGATGGACTCATCGTGGTTTAAGGTGTGAATGAGTCTTGCAAGGAACTTTGAAATGTCGGCACACTCAAACCAGGGTTCGTTGAGTACCTCATCGGGGATATAGGAGCCGTTGGTGCAGTAAACACTGGTCAGCTTGCCTTCCTCATAGTACCTTCTGAATTTCTCAACACCTGCGGTAAAGAAGCCGAAGGTTGCAGCGACAAAGATCTTGTCAACATTGCGGGTTTGGAGATTTTCAATAATATCGAGAACAGACTCGCCGGAGGCGATCATATCATCGACGATAAGAGCGCTCATGCCGTTGAGGTCACGGCCGATGTACTCGTGCTGAACGATGGGGTTCTTGCCGTCAACGACTCTTGAATGATCGCGGCGCTTATAGAACATACCGACATCAAGCTCAAGAACGTTTGCATAGTAAATGGCTCTGTCCATAGCACCTGTATCGGGGCTGATGACGATAAGGTTGTCCTTGTTGAAGACATTGCCTTCCTTTTTAAGGAGAGCCTTGAGAATGTTGTAGGTAGGATAGATATTTTCAAAAGAGACGTTAGGTATAGCGTTCTGTATGTTGGGGTCATGAGCATCGAAGGTGATGATTGTAGAAACACCAAGCTGCTCAAGCTCCTGCAGAGCCATAGCACAGTCGAGGGATTCTCTGCCCTTACGTCTGTGCTGACGGGAAGCATAGAGAAGAGGCATAACAACCGTTATGCGGTTAGCCTTACCTCCTATAGCGGAAAGTACTCTTTTGATATCCTGCATGTGTTCGTCGGGACTCATGTGGTTCTCATAGTTGAACATTTTGTAAGTGCAGCTGTAGTTGCCTATATCTGCGAGGATATAGATGTCCTTGCCTCTGACGGATTCCTTGATCTTTACCTTTGCCTCGCCGTTTGAGAAACGGGGCTGGTCGATCTCTATGAGATAGTTATGCTCCTTGGGGTTTTCTCCGCGAAGATTGCAAAGATAGGTGTTTACCGCTTCGGCGTGTGCTGCACAGCTTTTCAGCGCGATAATGCCTATGGGGCCGTGCTCTAATGTACTGATTTCCTTGGCCATTAAATGATCCTTCCTTTCAGCATCTGTTTTTTGACATCTGGGCATATAAGTGAGAACATGCCCGACTAAACCTGCGTGAACATTATATCACAAGCTCAATTCTTGTTCAACACGAAACGTCAAAATAGAATAATATTAGCCAAAAGGATAAAAAATTTAAGCTTTGTGAAGATTGATTTGACAGAGCGGCTAAATAGGAAAAACACACTGTGGGTAAGGCGAGCATAATATAGGGGTAAATATATAAGGAGGCAGCAGGAAATGATTTTGAGAATAGGCAGCAGAGGTGCTGCAGTTGAGGCTTTGCAGCTTGCACTCAGCAGAGCAGGCTATTACAGCGGAGCAATAGACGGCATATTCGGACAGCAGACAAGAAGAGCGGTAATTGCATTTCAGCAAGACAGAGGACTTACGGCAGACGGCATGGCAGGTCCGATCACAATGGGTGCTGCCGCACCGTATCTTCGGGGCTATGATACATATACAATATCACAGGGTGATACGCTTTATAAGATAGCAAGACGCTACGGCACAACAGTAAGTGCTATACTTACAGCAAATCCTGGCATTGATCCTATGATGCTTAGAATAGGTTCAAACCTGACAGTGCCCTTCGGCTTTGACGTCACAGCAACAAATATCAGATGGACATCAGAAATTTTAAGATATGCGGTTGACGGTATAATTGCCAGGTATCCTTTTGTGTCGTTTTCAGATATAGGCAGTAGTGTAATGGGAAAACCGCTTTATACGCTGAAAATAGGCACAGGACCTGTACGTGTATATTACAGTGCGTCGATTCACGCAAACGAATGGATAACAACACCTGTGTTAATGCGTTTTCTCGAACAGTATGCAAGAGCTTATTCCGTAAGTGGAAATATACATTCGGTGCCGGCACGTCAGCTTTATTCGAGAGTTACTCTGTACATCACACCAATGCTTAATCCCGACGGAGTTGATCTTGTCACAGGCTATTTAAACAGCGGAAGCAATTATACACAGGCGCGCAGAATATCAAGGGATTATCCGAATGTGAGATTTCCTGAAGGCTGGAAGGCAAACATCAACGGTGTTGACTTGAATCTCCAGTTCCCCGCCGGATGGGAAAATGCGAGGCGGATAAAGTACGCACAAGGATTTATATCTCCTGCCCCAAGGGACTTTGTGGGCTATGCACCGCTGACCGAGCCGGAAAGTCAGGCGATATTTGATTTTACTCAGAATCTTTCGCCTGCACTTATACTTGCCTATCACACCCAAGGAGAAATAATATATTGGAAATATTCAGATTACGAACCCCCGCGTTCCCGTGAAATCGGTGAGCTGATGAGTCAGGCGAGCGGCTATCTTTTGGAGCTTACACCCGAAAGCTCGGGGTATGCAGGGTATAAGGATTGGTTCATACAGGATTTCAACCGCCCGGGCTACACCATAGAGTGCGGTACAGGCACAAGTCCGCTTCCGCTATCACAATTTGAGGAGATATACAGAGATAACCTCGGAATACTTGTAATCGGCATGACAGAAGCACAATATTGATAAACGTTCAGATGACAGTTATATGCAGCAGCTTCGTTTCCTGCAATCTCAAAATCGTTATGAATTCTGATTATGTACGCACTCGCAAATCTTCCGATTCAAAGAAAAAAAGACCGCTTCGTTTTCCCGAAGCGGTCAATAGGTTTATTTAAGATCAAGAACCTTCTGTGCGGCCATCAGAATACCGACCTTCGCGGAATGGTAATTAAGACCGCCCTGCATCCAAACGGCATAAGGCTCACGCAGAGGAGCATCGGCAGAAAGCTCGATGGAAGCACCCAGTGTAAATGCGCCTGCCGCCATAATTACCTGACTGTCGTAGCCGGGCATATCCCATGGCTCGGGAGCAGCATTGGCATCAACGGGCGAACCGCTCTGAATACCTTTGCAGAAAGCGATAAGAGGCTCTGCAGATCCCATTATCACCGACTGAATAATATCGTGTCTCGATTCAAGTGAAGAGGGAGAACATTTATAACCTAATTTTTCAAAAAGACCTGAACAGAAAACAGCGGTTTTAAGGGCTTCGCCTGTTACATGAGGAGCATTGAAGAAGCCCATGAACAAAGCTCTGTTGTTGCCGAGCGTACAGCCGACCTCCTTGCCTGTGCCGGGAGTGGTCAGACGATAGGAGCACATTTCAACATACTTTTCCTTGCCGGCTATATAGCCGCCTGTGGGGGCGATACCGCCGCCGGGATTTTTAATAAGTGAACCTACAATGATGTCAACATTGCTGACGGGTTCACAGCACTCTACGAATTCACCGTAGCAGTTATCAACAACGACAAGCACATCTTCACGAACACCTTTTGCTATCCTTCCGATCTCCTCTATCTGGGCAACAGAAAGGGAAGGACGGAGGGTATAGCCTCTTGAGCGCTGGATGTAGACCATCTTTACATCGGGTGTTATGGCAGAAGGAATAGCGTTAAGATCGACCTCTCCATCGACAAGATCTATCTGACGATAATTAACACCAAATTCGGCAAGAGACCCCGAAGAAGGACGAATACCGATAACTCCCTGCAGGGTGTCATAAGGTATGCCTGTTACACAAAGCATGGTATCGTTCGGCCTGAGCAGACCGAAAAGTGCGACGGTAAGAGCGTGGGTGCCGCTTACAAAGTTATGGCGGATAAGAGCATCCTCGCATCCGAAGGTGTCTGCAACGACTCTGTCCAGAACATCTCTGCCGCGATCACCGTAGCCGTAGCCTGTTGATGCGGCAAACATGCTCTCTGTCACATTATTTTCAATGAAAGCGGAAAGTACCTTCTGCTGATTATGTTCGGTTGTTTTATCTATCTCTGCAAAGCGTAGAGCAAGGTTTTCTTCGATTTCGCGAGATATGGAAAGAAGCTTTTCTGAAATCCCAAATTTACTGTTCATGATCAGTCTCCCTCAATGGGTTTTGAGCTATTGTATCATATACAATGCAAAATTTCCAGCATAAAAAACAAAGGCTTCCCGTTTTGGGAAGCCTTTGTTTTTTATGAAAGCTTTTTTGCTGTAGTCAATGTGTAAATATTTCTGTATTTGTCGTTAAAGCCTGATTTGGCGTAATAGGTGTACGAAACACCGTCAGAATGATTTGGCAGATAGCTTGTATCGTTCCATGTTACAGAAAACTGAAATGATTCGCCGTTTAATTCATAAGTAAAATCAGACCAAACATTTTCGGTAACAGTGATAGTTTTGATGATCTTGGTGGTTAGTGCGTTCCACTGTCCGGAATCATCCATGTAGTATAAGCCTGTAAGAGTAAGCTTGTAGGTATGAGCGCTGACTTCTGATGCGGAGGTTGCCGAAGTTGCAGTGGTTGCAGCAGAAGATGATGTGGTTTTGGATGTTGGCGCTGCTGCGGTGCTGCCGGGTTTAGGCGCAGTAGGTGTAGTTGGGGGAGTTGGTGCAGTAGGCGCAGTAGGCGCAGTTGTAGTTTGTGCCGGTTTTGTCGGCTTTGTCGGTTTTGTGGCTGCCGTTGTTTTATTGGTTGTATTCTTAGTTGTCTTTTTGGTGGTTTTCTTGGTTGTTTTTGAAGGTTCTGCAGCTGCGGTCGTCTCAGTGACAGATGTATCGGAAGTATCCTCTGTTATTTCAGATGTCGCGGCAGTGGTGGCTGCAGTAGTTGTTGTAGTTGTTGCTTCAGGCTCGCTTTCTGCGGTCTCGGGGTTAAATGCATCTGAAGCGGCAGGTGCGCTTTCTGCAGGTGCGCTTACAGAGAAGGAATAGCTGTTGTCATTTATCTCGTAGCTGTCACGCAGCTCCTTGTCAAAGTTTTTATCGAAGCTGTCGTCTTCATTTTTTACCTTTTCGAGCATAGAAGCGGCAGAGGAAGAGATATCTGCGAAGCTGTCGATATCGATCAGTTCAAAAACAGGCTCGCTGTTTTTGTTGAAAAAGCCCATTACACCGGTAGGTACTGTATAGACCTGATCGTTGAAATAATTGAGAACATAAGCCTTACCTGTGAGAAGTGCGATGCAGGTGCCCTTTTCCGAAAAGCCCACGTATGCATCGGTGCCTCTGATAGCAAGTGTCATATCGCCTGTACATACCTCATAAACATCGTTTTCCTCAAGCTTCATATCAATGGAATTTGCGATGCTTCCGCTTTTTACAACTATTACGATCTGTGTTCCGCCATTTTTATCGTTTGCTGTTTTAAAAAGGATCTCGCTTGATGGACTGAGCATAATGCTTGTATCAGTCTCTTTTACGGTAAGAGTGGCGGTGGAATTGTGATCGGTTATGATCGAATCGCCGAGAGAAAGAATACTGCCAACATCAAGCAATTCAGACATTCCGTCGGCTCGCAGTGCTCTTGCGGTGCCGAAAAGCTCAGAGACAGTTATGCTGCAGGTCGTTGGCGGTATACTGTCGCCGGAACAGGCTACAGCACACATAAGCAATGCTGCCGCAAGGAGAATGGTCAGAAGTTTTTTCATGTTAGGTTCTATCCTTTCCAAAAAGTGTCTATATTTCGTTTGCAAGGTAATTTGTGATATATGCGATCATATCGACGCCATCGATATTGAACATAACTATAATCTGCGAGCTTGAACGCCATACTGTGCAGTCGTTTGTGAAAACGGGCTCGGAATAGATGCGTGTAAGCTCATCTGTGATATCTGTCAAAGGTGCAGAGAGGGTAACTATACCGGCACTCAGGCAATTTTTGTGGTAATACATGATAATATTTTCTGCAGCACCAATGCCGCGTAAAGCACATACCGTACTGCGCGGATTGGTTGTATACGAAAGAATTGCAGGAGTGTTTTTAAGGTTTGCACCTGAAGAAAATCTTTCGCCCCATTCTATGAAAGCAAATTCGTCCGTGCAGTCAAAATCAAATTCCTTATCAAGCGACGACATGGAATCATTTTTATGGATAAGGGGAGCGCTTGACTGCTTCCAGAGATTATGAGCAAAGGCGATTGCCTTGCTTATAATAATATTGTCGGGCAAAAGCTGCTCAGAAGAGGTTTTGCCGGGTATATAACCGTCAGGAGCAGTGTTTTCTATAAACGTTCTGGCAATGCGCTCATCAAATTCGGTTCCGATACCGTAATAAATAGCATCAAGAGCACGTTTCTGATCCCAGGCGTTTTTATACTGACGGTTGCTTGATAAAGCATCATAAACGTCCGCGACCTTGATTATTCTTGCAAATTCGGAATGCTCCGTGCTACATGAGCCGCTGGGATAGCCTTTGCCGTCGATACGCTCATGGTGATGAAGCACACCGTCAACGATCTCGTCTGACAAACCGACAGTCCGTACGATCTCCGCGCCGAGATAGGGGTGAGATTTCATCTGCTCATAATCGGCCTTTGTGAACAATCCGGGTTTATTGAGAATGGCATCCTCAACACCGATCTTGCCTATATCGTGAAGAAGTGCGGCAAATTCTATATCGGAAATTCGTTTTTTGTCATATCCAAGCCATTTGGCAATATCGCGCGAATACTGAGAAACACGTCTTGAGTGTCCTGCGGTAACAGGGTCCTTGGCGTCGATCATCTGAATGATCATGTGTATCATAGACATTGCCATCTGCTGTTTCTCGGCACTCTGACGAAGAGCGTTGTAATAAACATATATAACAAGAATAAGAGCTGTAACGCTCTGAACCCAGTTGTGAGAAGGCTTTGTGTCGGTTCCGAGTACGGTGTAGGTGCTCTCACCGTCATCAAAAGAGGGGAGAGGAATGATTATCAGTGTACGCACACCGTATCGTGAAAAGACGGTTCGGTTGTGAATAAGCCTTGTTCCGTTTGTATTTTCGGGAATCAGCTTTGCAATATCGCCTGATTTTGAGGTCTGAGCCTCGATGATTCGGACCCCTAAGGTATTAAAAACACCTTCACTGAAATTATTTATGTAAGATTCATAGGAATCACTCTCGTTTGCGGCATCAAGATCATAGGTTATATGATAAAGAGTCTCGATGGGCAAAGAGCTTATCTGCCATTCGTATGACGTGCGAAGAAGATTCAGTATAAGACAGAGCAGATAGGAAAGCGTCATACACAAAACGGGCATTATAAACGGTATATGACATACACCTGCCGTGAACAAAAAGCGCGTAAATAAGAACCACAGGAGCGAAGCGGAAATAGGAACAGCCCAGTTGAACTTTGCAGGCAGCTTTAACGAAGCTATTGCAATAAGGAAAAACAGTGCTGTACAGATAATCCCATCGCCCCAACCGGGAAGCCTCTGAGGAGAAAAACCGCGAAGGACGGTAAAATAGCTGTCTGCAAGAAATTTGGTTCCGACAACGCGGGTGGATACTTCCTTGCTGATGCCTTCGGCTGTTACGTTAAAATCGGGTGCATAAACGATATCCTCGTAACCTGCAACGGTACCGCCGATAAAAACAACGGCATCGTCGAACAGACCGGGTGAATATTTGCCCGTATAAACATCGTAAAGATCTATTATCGGTATATCGATGCCGCGCTTGATCGGAATGCGGTAAAAGTAACCTTCATCGTCAACATCCATGTGTATTTTATCGCCTTTCGGAGGGGTCAGTATAAAGGTGTTGTCACCGTCGAAGGAAATCTTATATCCCTGCTCTGCAAAGGAGGCGCCGATAAGGGTCATTCCCGAATACATATCCTTATCAAGATAAAGCTTATATCTGCGGTTGACGCCGTCGCTGTCATTTTCCTTAAATTCAAGAGCATAACCGATACGTGCGCCCGAATCGAGCAATATTTCAGAAGGTGTTTCGGTGTTTGAACGTGAAAGGATAACATTGCCGTGTCTTTTTATTGCATTGGCAAAATCAATATCTGTCGCGGAGCTTTTAGACGGGGTTGAAAAAAGAATATCAAAAACGACAAGATCTGATTTTGAAAGATCTTCATTCAGAAGCTTTGTGTAGTAGCTTCTGCTGATAGGCCAACCGCTTTCATCGGGGAGCAGGTCGAGCGTGTTGTCGGTGCACATGATGATAACGGCCTTCTGATCGACCTGAGGCGACTTTGCCGCTGCAAGGATATTATAGCTTAGTGCAAATTGCTCAGTTCCGCTGGTAAAACCGGTAAAGGTAGAGAGCATGCCTGCGATGATCGCGGTCACCAAAACGACAACATAAGAGCGAATATGCATCAGACGCGCTGCAAGAGAACGCAGTGTGTGTTGTTTTTCTTTTTTCATAAATATGCAATACGCCCATTGGCATACCTTTCGTTAAGTTGCTGATGAAAATACAGGTAATTTATTTTGCGGTATATTACACAAAAAAATATAACATATTAACAATAAAATGTCAAGATGATACATTAAATTGTGTGTAAAAATATAAAAACAGAGCCGGGCAAAGAAGACTAAGCCCGACTCTGTCAGTCAGTTTTTATTAAATCTGTTAAACCATGCACGTTCCTCGAATTTCTTTTTTCTCGGAGCAGAAGGTGCCGTTTCCGATATGCCGACGGGAAGAACGCATACAAGCTCGTAATCCTCGGGGACTCCCAATCTGTCGGCTAATTTACGGCCTATGCGGTCAACATCGGTGACGTGACCTTCATACCAGCAGCTTTCATAACCGAGAGCGGTTATGGCAATAAGCATATTTTCAATGGCGGCAGAGTAATCCTGAACATAAAATGTCCTGTCTCTGTATGCAATGGTTTTCTGAGTTAAAACGCAGATAAAAGCAGGTGCAGAGGGCGCTATAGGAGGATCAATAAGTGATTTCAGCTCAGACAGAAGAGCAGGCTCATCGACAGCGATAAGACTTGTGGTCTGCTTGTTGCAGCCTGAAGGTGCATCAAGCCCTGCCTGCATGATTTTAATAAGATCCTCTCTCGGAACAGGCGTGCTTTTGTATTTTCCTCTGTAACTGTGGCGTTTTGAAATAATATTTATAATATCGTACATATTATTACACCTCATAAATACTTTATAAGCTAATAATATCCTTACCTGTTTATTGTGTCAATCGAAGGATATATAATTTATATTGTATTTTATAAGAAAAGAATTATAATCAAAGCGAGAGGGGGGGATATACCGTGGAGGCATATAAGAGGCTGTCTGTCCACATAAGCCATTTTCTGCGTCACAGACCCGATAAGCTCGGCCTTGACATGGATATACACGGCTGGGTAAGTGTTGATGATCTGATAGACGGTATAAACAAAGAAGGAAAATACAGGATAGATATAAGCTTGCTGAAAAAAATCGTGGCAGAGGATGAAAAAGGCAGATACAGATTTAATGACAGAATGACAAAGATAAAAGCGTGTCAGGGGCATACCGTTCCGTGGGTGATCCCTGAGATGGAATATAAAAGACCGCCCGAATTTCTCTATCATGGGACAACGACAGAGGCACTTTCAAAAATAATGGAAAGCGGCGCGATAATGAAAATGAAGCGCCACGCGGTACACATGCAGGCGGATATAGGGAAGGCGTGGCAGTCTGCGTGCCGATGGAACGGAAAGAAGCCTGTTGTCCTGAAAATCGCGGCAGAAAGGCTTTATGAAGCCGGAGCGGTTTTCGGAATAACGGAAAATGAAGTCTGGTGCACAGAAAAAGTGCCGATAGAATACATTGCCGAAAGAATATACGGAATAATATAAAAAAACGCACTCACAGCGCATTTTTGACTGTGAGTGCGTTTTACTTGGGTGCCGAAAAGGCAAAACATAAACCCCCAGTTAAACTGGGGGTTGGTAAAGAAATCTTTAGAAAGAGAAATATCCTCCTTGTGATAAGATAGGAGTGGTGTGGCAACCACAGAAAGAACACAAGGAGGATATTTAAC
>JAZSNH010000051.1:0-20875 GCA_045536305.1 Acutalibacteraceae bacterium | reverse complement strand
GAATGCCCTTTTTAACATACTATAAACAAATGAGTCCGGGCTCTACGGCCGGACTCATTTGTTTATTTATTAGATTTCAGATCTTCTAACTTGAACAGCCGCACCGATGATCTTCACCGGAATATTTGCAAGCTCCTCTGTGGTATAGAATTTGCTGTCATAAGCGGGATCGAGAGGAATGATTATTTTTCCGTCACGCTTTTTGTTGATCGTGCAAAGGAATGCATCCTCATCGCCAACACTGACTATTGCAACCTGATCACGTGCTACTTTCATTTTTTTCTCGAAAATAATGACATCTCCGGAATAATAGCGAGGTGCATAGCGACCTGCTCCTACCTTGTAGCCAAAAAACTCCTTGCCACCTACGAGCCAGTTTTTGGGTATCAGCTCATAAACGTCTTCGTCAATTTCGCCAACTCCAAAATCCTTAAGGCTTTTGTAAACCTTTAGAACGAGCGCAGAGGTCTCATCGCCCTGTACAGCTTTAGGAGGATATTTCTCGTCGGTTTTACCCATAAGGTAATCACTGGAAACGCCCATGATAAGACCCATGCAATATACCATGCTTGCGGAAGGCTCATGGATTCCGTTTTCATACTTTGAAAGCATGCCCTTATTGGTATTTGCTGCAAATTCTTTATTTAATCTGTCAGCAATATTTCCAAGTGACAGTCCGGCTTCTTTTCTGACTTCTTTTATTCTTTTACCGATAAGTATACATTCTGCTTTCTTTTCTAATGTTTGCTGCTTTCTCATTTAAGATACACTCCAAATTATTTTTTCCTTTACATTTATGAAACGTTCACAGGTGAACATCCTTATCTATATAATAACACAAACTTGCGAATTTGGAAATACCTTTTATTGAATTTTTTACAATAATTTTATAAAAATTTCCCCTTATTTATTCCATGTACAATCCGGAAGATATATTTCTTACCTTTTCTGCAACATTTTTATCGATCTCTATAACCTCGCCATATCCGTCAGCCAAAACTCTTATGAGTGTATCGACAGACGTCCTCTCCATGTGATTGCAGGTAAGCTTTTCGGGAGTTAATGAATGAAATATTTTATCGGGATACATTTTTGTCAGCCTGTTTGCTATACTGCTCTCTGCTGCAATAATAACCTCCTCGCACTCAGCACACCATTCCATAAGCTGCCTTGCAGCTCCTACAAAATCAACAGCATCAACAACCTCAGGTCTGCAGCCGAGGTGTGCACAGGTTTTCGCCTTAGGCCATAGCTCACGCGCAAGCTCAATATCCCTCAGCAAAACGCTGTCGTGTATCGGACAATAGCAGTTCCATGTTTCTATATTCTTTCCTGTTTTTTTCCTTATACTCTCTCCTATGTTTTTGTCCGGAATAAATAAAATCATATCACATTCAAGTTTTTGGCAGATTTCAACTGCTGCTGCAGTTGAAACACAAATGTCACACTCAGCCTTGACCTTTGCACTTGCGTTTACATAAGCAACAACACACGCATCTTTATTCTCTTCTCTGTACGCCCTGATTCTTGACGGAAGTATCTGATTTGCCATCGGACATGTTGCTTCGGGATGTGCCAGTATAACCTTTTTTTCAGGTGCAAGAATCTTTATCATCTCTGCTATGAAACGCACAGCACAGACTATTACTGTATTTGCTTTGGTTTTAACGGATTCTCTCACTATTTCAAGTGTATCACCCGTAAAATCGGCCGCTTGTGAAAGCTCCTCTGACTGATACAGATGTGCAGCTATAAATATATCTTTTTCTTTTCGAATCTGCTTTATCTTATTTATCTTTGATTCCACCGTTACCACTCCACACGTTATTCATCTACAATAATGATATGTAATTTCGTTCACATAATCAATACATATTCCAGCTTTGTATTTCAATTGACATAATTTCGGTAAATTATGTCATTGTTTTGTAATTCATAAGCCTCTGCTAATGCCTTTATTAAAAATTTACATTTTTTCGCTTTTATTTAACAAGAGAAATATATGATAATGAATGCGGATTATTTTGGGAGTGATTTTATGTCTTATATGCTTCCCCGTGTTTCACCTGAATCGGTCGGGATAAGCTCGCAGTCCGTAATTGATTTTTTATATACCGCAAAGGAAAACCGCATTGCCATGCACAGTCTTATGATTCTTCGGCATGGCAAAACAGCTGTGGAGCTGTACTGGGATCCCTACACCGCGGATAGTAAAAATCACGTTTATTCCTTCAGCAAAACATTTGTCTCTGCTGCTATAGGTTTTGCCGCAGAAGAGGGTTTGATCGATTATAACGACAGACTCTGTTCCTTCTTTCCACGCTATATGGAAAGCGGCTCAGACGAGAGAATGCATTCGATCACTGTTGAAAACCTGCTCACCATGACCAGCGGTATGGTAAATGTAAATGAAATTACTGTTGTTCCAAAAAGTGACTGGGTGCGTTTTTTTCTAAATTCCCATCTGTCGTCCTTTCCCGGAGAAAAGTTTAATTATAACAGCCTTAACACGTATATGCTCGCCGCCATACTGCGAAAGGTCAGCGGAATGGGGCTTATAGAGTATCTCACACCTCGTCTTTTTGAACCTTTGGGAATAACAGATATATACTCGGACAAGTGTCCTATGGGACGTGATATCGGAGGCTGGGGAATTCATATCAGAACCGAGGACATGGCTAAATTCGGCCAGCTTCTGCTTGATAACGGAAAAATAGGCGACCGTCAGATACTTCCGATGCAATGGCTTGAAAAAGCCGCATGTGCTCATGCCGATACAACTTCAGATACAAAATTTCCGATAATTGATGATGTAAAGAACGGTTATGGCTATCAAGTGTGGATCAATCGTGACGGTGAGTCATACCGTGCAGACGGTATGCTGGGACAATTTGCCTTGATATTGCCTAAGCTTGACACCGTTATCGTCTCTACTGCAGGAAATATGGACGAGTACGCTGTCCTTGATCTTATATGGGACAAGCTTATTTCTTCCATCGATTCTAATACTGAATATTCCGTCACTGCAGCAGATAAGCTCTCTGACATCTCGGAAGATCTGTCCATAATCGACACGGAAATAAGTATCATGCCTCTCCTTATGAGCAAATACAATGAAACCGTATACAATCTTCCCCCAAACAGACAATCTATATTCCCTATGCTTTTCCGCTACTCAAAAAGAAAAGTTATGTCCGGTATTGAATCCTTTAGTTTTCATTTCGGCAATCAATGCTCCTTGAGCTGGGTAGAATGCGAATCGCAAAATACTGTTCCTCTTATATTTGACGGTAAATTTCACAAAACAACTATTCCATTTTTCGGCATCGATGCCAACTGTTATGTGTACTCTCACATCAAAGAAATATCTATCGAACAGTATCTTTTGGAGGTTATTCTGACTTTTACAGATACACCACATTCGAGGCATTTGTCTTTTATCTTCAATGAGGATACTCTCACCGTAAAGTTCAATGAACTGCCAAGCTACACCGATATTGCAAAATTTGTCGGTGATATGGTTTCTTCCATTCGCAGTATTTCGCCTCACATCTCAAAAATGATAGGCAAAATTGCCGAGGTTACAATAACCGCAAAGGCAGAAAAGGAATAAAATATATGCCGCACGCAGTCCGATAGCTTGTTCTTAACACAAGTACGTACACTGCGTGCGGCATTTAAAATTTTATGACCAATTTATTCCGCTGGGAAGCGGGAATTTCTTTGATTTTTCAATAGTGTAATCAGCTGCGGTAAACATTTCTGCCTCGTTCATACGTCTGTAATAGAGTCCCTTGAGATATTTTGAACCGGAACGGATATATCTTGAAAAACCTTCCGTGATCTGCTCAGGATCTGCATCATCACCGTTCCTGTGTGCAATTATTGCAGATTTAAGATAGAATCTCTTTGTGTCGCTTGTCCAGTAAGGCGTTCCGAGATTAAATGTAAAGCTGACAAGTGCATCAAACTGATTCTGACTTAATATTACGCCGTTGCGTACAGCCCAGTCTCTTACAGCACTCACATACTCGCCCTGATTTAAATCTGCCATAAGAAGCTTCTGCGCCTCTTCCTTTGTAAGGTAGGGCTTTTTGGAACTGAGTTTTATTTCATCTCCGAAATAAAACTCAAGATCTTTTGCAAACTCCTTAATTACAGTAGCTTTAGACCACGATTTGCTTGCTGTTGTTGTTTTTGCATGGCCGTAGCCTATTGTCCAATAGCCGGAAGAGTCCTTATACGGCTCAAATACTATAACCGCACCATCGAGTATATCGGGATTTGTACTTCCTCCGCTCTCCCACTCGGCAATAAAGTTTACTCCCTGCTCACTTATACCCATATTCTTCTGTTCCTCGGTAAGCGTGTATGCTTCTCTGCGTACCACTACCTCGG
Organism: Acutalibacteraceae bacterium; assembly: GCA_045536305.1. Classification (GTDB taxonomy): domain Bacteria; phylum Bacillota; class Clostridia; order Oscillospirales; family Acutalibacteraceae; genus JAISGQ01. Next base: position 16,477 of record JAZSNH010000051.1, on the reverse strand, counting down.
CAGTTGCCACTGATGCACCGTATTTGGCCGTTACAGTATACATTCCGGGCTCAACACCTGTAACAACGCCTTCAGAGGATATGGAAAGCTTGGCATTATCACTGCTGGTATATACAGCACCCTTTACACCTGCAATTGCAATGCTTTTTGTTTTGCCATGATTTACATAGTAATAGTCTTTTGCAAACTCTATATCAGAAACATATTCCGATTTATTTACCAGCTTAATATAATCGGACGATACCCATCCGTAACCTCCGCCGTAAATTATCTTATACCAACCGTTCTTTGATGAATAATCCTCTATTACAACATAATCACCATTACTTAATGTTCCAAGCTTTGATGCACTTGAGCTTGCGCTCTTTCGAACATTAAGTGTAGTTTTTACATTGACTTTTCCATAGAGATTATCGTCTTCTGTTTCCGAATTTGTGGTTGATTTCGTTGTGGAAGCAGTGGTTGATTCTGTGGCTGATGTCGATGACTCGGTAGAAGAAGGTGTATCAGACGGTGAGCTGACTTCATTTTCAGATGATGTAGTTTTATTGGTCGATGAAGCAGTTGACTTCGTCGATGAAGTGGTGGATTTTGTTGTTGATGCAGTTGACTTTGTCGTAGTAGTCTGTGTTGTAGTGGTGGTTGTAGTTATCGTAGTTGTTGTCACCTTGACAAACTGGCCTTTGACCCATACGGTAGCACCGTTTCTTACAAAACTGTACCAAACCGAACCCGAAACAGTTTTCTGACCTGTGATGGTAAAGGTATAGCCCTTATTTACAGAAGTTACCTTTGCATAATTTGTTCCTGCTCCCTTGCGAATATTTACGGGAGAAGCATTTATCGTACCTTTTTTTATCGTCTGTGCAACTGTTGTCTTGGCTGTTGTAGCTGTTGTTTTTTCTGTCGATGACTTGGTGGTTGTGGTAGTAGCCGCTGTAGTAGTCGTCACCTTGACAAACTGGCCTTTGACCCATACGGTAGCACCGTTTCTTACAAAACTGTACCAAACCGAACCCGAAACAGTCTTCTGACCTGTGATGGTAAAGGTATAGCCCTTATTTACAGAAGTTACCTTTGCGTAATTTGTTCCTGCTCCCTTGCGAATATTTACGGGAGAGGCATTTATCGTACCTTTTTTTACCGTTTGAGCGGTCGTGCTGTTTTTGGTGGCAGAGGTTGTCGTTTTCGTTGTAGAGGACGAAACGGAAGAATCTGATGTTTCTGAATTTTCGCCGTTCTTTATCGACAAATAATTGCCCGATACCCAAAGGGTTTTTCCCGAGTAAATAAAGCTGTACCAAACTGTGCCGGATACCTTCTTTTCTCCAAGCACCTTAAATGAGTAGCCTTTTGAAAAAACCTTATATGTACTGTATGAGGTTCCGGGACCCGTTCTTGCGTTAAGTGCATCTGCAGTTATCACGGCTGTGCGATAATTATCCCCGTATGAGAGGGATGTATATGTGCTTATTATCCATGCATGCTGCTTATTATATGCAATTTTATACCATGCTTTGTCAGAAACGACCTTTGTTTCAATAACCTTATATGTCGCATTTTTATTTACTGTGCCGAGCCTTGCATAGCTGGTTCCTGCACCTTTGCGAACCGACACTGAGTCCGTTGTGACCTTGATGGTCGGCGTATACTTATAAATTTCAGCAAGCTTAGCAAGCGTTGTATCGTCGGCTTTTCCGTCCGCTGTAAGTCCGTTTGCCGTTTCAAAGGATTTTACCGCAGTCTCAGTTGCAGGGCCATAGCTTCCGTCCGCTGAATCCTTAAGATAACCCAGCGCAATCAGCTTTTGCTGCATCGCTTTGACATCGCTGTTCTTATCCCCTCTTGCAAGCGCCGCATATACCTTCGGTCCGTTGGATGTAAAGAAGGCGAACACAAGCAATATCGAAATAAACATTGCTGTTAATCTTTTTAATGACATATTGTACCTCCTGATCGTCATATAAACGAGCATTTCGCAATATTCCTGATTAGCACTTGAATTATACGAAAAAGTTACAATCTTGTCAACACTTCGGGAATATTGTTTACATAATGTATATATTCCCGTTATATTTCAATCTCCAAACCTACAGGACAATGGTCACTACCCATAATCTCATCATAGATAACAGCATCCTTTATTTTATCTTTTAAATTATCCGATACAATAAAATAGTCTATTCTCCAGCCTGCGTTATTTGCTCTCGAATTAAATCTGTATGACCACCAGCTGTAGGCTCCTGTGGTGTCAGGATATAAATATCTAAAGCTATCGGTAAAGCCTGCCTCAAGAAGCTCTGTCATTTTCCCTCTCTCCTCATAGGAAAAACCTGCATTGCCGATATTTGATTTCGGATTTTTAAGGTCAATTTCTTTGTGAGCAACATTGAGATCTCCCGTATATATCACTGACTTCTTTTCCGAAAGTTCACAAAGATAAGCTCTCATGTCATCCTCAAACCTCATACGATATTCGATCCTTGCAAGGCCGTTTTGAGCATTGGGCGCATAACAATTTACGAGATAAAAATTCGGATATTCGAGAGTTATTACTCTGCCCTCATCTTCATGTCTCGCATGTATACCGTATTCAAAGTGCAAGGGCTTATGCTTTGTGTAGATCGCTGTTCCGGAATACCCCTTTTTAACTGCACTGAAAAAGAATTTATAATATCCATCAGGGGAAAAATCCGCCTGATCCGGCTGCATCTTTGTTTCCTGTAGACAGAAAAAATCCGCCTCCACCTGACTGAAAAAATCTGTAAACCCCTTATTCAGACAAGCTCTAAAGCCATTTACATTCCATGATATAAACTTCATATTTTCCTCCTTAACAAACAAAGGGCGACACTGCAGCCGCCCTTTCTCTTTTATTTATAGACATTTCTTGCTGCGGCGACACTCTGCATGGCATCTGCACAATAAAAATCAGCTCCAATGCTCATGGCATATTCTTCAGTCAAAACTGCACCGCCAACCATTATCTTGCAGTCGGGACGTATTTTTTTTACTGCTTTTACAGTCTCTTCCATTGCAGGCAGCGTGGTGGTCATCAAAGCACTCAGTCCAACAAGCTTTATGCTGTCATCTGCTTTCACAGCCTCTGCTACAGCTTCCGCAGGAACATCTCTGCCAAGATCTGTCATCGCATATCCGTAATTTGCAAGCACAGTCTTTACAATATTTTTTCCAATATCGTGAATATCACCATGAACTGTGGCAATCACGATTCTGCCCTTTACATCCTGCTTTTCGCCCTTTGAAAGCATGTTGTCGCGTATAACATCAAAGGCGCACTGTGCCGCACCTGCCGCATTGAGCAGCTGCGGAAGGAAAAGCTGCTTATTCTCATAAGCCTTGCCCACTTCATCAAGAGTGGGAATCAGATAATCGTTAACTATCTCCATTTCGCCGCAGGTCTCAAGAAGCGCCTTTGTTGCATCGGCACTTTCCTTTTTCAAGCCTTTTCTTACAAAATAATTTACTGTATTTGTAACCTGAACCTCAGTTTTTTCAGGTTCAATTACACGGCTGATATAATTCTGTGCATTTTCATCTTTTCCTGACAGAAGATTAAACGCAAGCACAGCACCTGACATTTCCGTATCATTAGGATTTATTATCGGCAAATCAAGCCCTGCTTCGAGTGCAAGCGTCAGGAACGAGCGGTTTATCATTCCTCTGTTTGGCAATCCGAAGCTTATATTGGAAACACCCAGCACAGTTTTAAAGCCAAGCTTCTTGACTTTTCGAAGTGCATCAAGAGTTATCCTTGCACTTTCAGGCTGTGCGGAAACCGCCATTGTAAGGCAATCGATAAGTATATCCTTCTGCTCTATTCCGAGGTTATATGCACGCTCCGCAATACACTCTGCAATTTCAACTCTGCCGTTTGCCGTGTCCGGAATACCGCTGTCGTCCAAAGTAAGTCCGACAACACACGCTCCGTATTTTCTTACCACAGGAAGAATGGAAGAAAGAGACTGTTCACTGCCGTTTACCGAATTAACTATTGCTTTTCCGCAGTATACACGCAATGCAGCCTCCACCGCCTTGGGATTGGCGGAGTCAATTTGCAAAGGCGCATCTGTAACAGCCTGCAGACGCTTTACAAGCTCAGGAAGAAGCGTCATCTCATCAATACCCGGGGCACCTACATTTACATCCAGAATTTCCGCTCCTGCCTCTGTCTGTTCCACCGCCTGTGCAAGAATATAATCAAAATCCCGTTCTGCCAATGCCTGACGAAAGCGTTTTTTTCCTGTAGGATTTATTCTCTCTCCGATTACAGAAACATGTCCCGGTGAAATATATTTTGTCTGAGAACATACGAGCACTTCCGTCTTGCGCTCAGTTCGTTCTTTTATTTCACATTTATCATAAAGAGCCGACAGCTTCTTGATAAAATCGGGAGTAGTACCGCAGCAACCGCCAACAGCGCACAATCCAAGCTTTTTATACTGTTCCATCTGAATGCAGAATTCTTCTGCGTTCATGCTGTATAAATTTGTTTTCGGGTCAGGCAAGCCTGCATTCGGTTTAACAAACACAGGCAGTGTAGTTGCATTGCAAAGACGCTCTGCTATAGGATAAATCTCAGCAGGACCGAGAGAGCAATTTATACCGAGAGCATCGACTCCAAGACCTTCCAAAGTCGCCGCCATGCATTCAACCTCGCAGCCTGTAAAGGTTCTTCCTCCCTTTTCAAAGGACATTGACACAAATACAGGCAGCTCGGTATTTTCTTTCATAGCAAGTACAGCCGCTTTAGTTTCGTAAAGATCGGTCATTGTTGCTATCTTGACAAGATCCGCTCCCGCTTTTTCCCCTGCTCTGGCAATCTCTGCATAGCATTCGTATGCTTCCTCAAAGGTCATCGTACCATTTGGCTCAAGCATCACTCCAAGACTCGATACGTCAAGTATAACCTTTGTGTTTTCATTGCAAGCCTTTCGTGCCGCTTTTACAGATGCTTCTATCACTTCATCGACGGTAAAGCCGCTGCCCTCAAGCTTAATTCTGCTCACACCGAAGGTATTTGCACATATCATATCGGAGCCTGACTCCACATACATTCTGTGAATATCAGTCAGTACATCAGGAGCAGTCAACGCAAGCAGGTGTGTATTTTCCCTATAACCTCTGCTCTGTATCATTGTTCCCATACCGCCGTCAAGTATCAACGTTTTTCCGTTAAATATTTTTCTTCCCACAAGTTTTGCCTTCCCTTCTGAGTGTGCATTTTTCATAAATACGGCAGTTTTCACAGCCTGCCGCATGTCCGCTTGTTTCTTTTTCTGATATTCCGATTACCGCTGTTATAGTCTTTCTCGGCAAAAGAAGATAGTTCTCCAAAGCAGTAACACCTATGCGTCTCGGAGTATCCAAAAGCTTTTCAACAGCTTTATTTGCAGTCAGCGGCAGATCGCCGTAGCCGGGACTAAAGCGCGATGTAAGATGATATTCCTTATATTCCTCTTTAAGCTGTTCATGTGCCGAGTCGCTGATCTGTTCCGTAAGCACAGAAGCAAGCGCATCACATATTACAGCCGCTGCCATATCACTACTTTCAAGATTACGCAGTAATCCGTCAATCTTTACACCGAGCGTCAAGGAAAAAAGAACACATCTTTCACAACCCTCAAGATGTTTTTTAATATCTTCCCCTTCAAATAATTCATCAAAAAGATAAATGCCGCCGTTCTTTCGACGGACGGCAAATTCTCTGTGGATTTCTCTCGGCGTGCATACATCGCTGATTTTTTTCATCATCAGCTCTGCAGTACACCTTGTTTTTTCATCAAGTCCGCCGAGATATCGCTCCAGTGTTTCCCAATCGGGAGTCATGGGTAAAATTAAATCCATTGATATCGTCCTTTATCACACAGTACAAATCAGAGGCAATGCTTGATATTTTCGTAAATTCTTTTTGCAACCTCGGGATTGTTCATTGTGTAAAGGTGAATGCCTTGAACCCCATTTTCAATAAGATTTATTATTTGTCTTGACGCATAATCTATACCTGCATCAAAAAGTGCCTGTGCATCACTTTCATAAAGTGTAAGAAGCTTTGAAAAGTCATGCGGAACACTTGCACTGCTGAGTGTGACTGTCTGTTCTATAAGACGAGTGCTTACAATAGGCATTATACCTGCACTAACAGGAGTGCTTATACCCTTTGAACGCAGTTTATCCATAAAATAATAGAACTTTTCATTATCAAAGAAAAGCTGAGAAATAAGACCCTCAACACCTGCGCCGATCTTATATTTAAGGTTTTCTATATCCGCCTCGAGGCTTGGAGCATCACAGTGTCCTTCAGGATGACAGGCTCCGAGTATTGCCATATCGGATGAATGCTTTATCTCTCTTGCCAGTTCATCTGCATGATGAAAATCATTGATAGGAGGCACATTGGGATTTACGTCGCCTCTTAGGGCAAGCACATTTTCAATACCATTGTCCTTAAGTTCCTGTATAACTGTATTGACCTGTTCTTTTGTCGAATTAACACAGGCAAAATGTGCAAGAGGCTCTGTTCCGTAGGTCTGCTTTATGTGCTTTGCGATATCACAGGTAAAATTATGATTTTTTTCGCTTCCTGCACGGTAGGTTACAGATATATAATCAGCCGGAATTACACTGAGAGCATCTATAGCAGAATATATCTTTTCTATACCTGTTGTCTTTTTAGGCGGAAATATCTCCAGCGAAAAAAGAGTTTTCTTGGCATTGTATAATTCAGGGATTCTCATTTTATTTCATTCCTCACATTACATCATATTTTAAAATCCTCGGCAGAAAATTCTGTCGGAAGCGGTTCAAGCTTAGGCTCCCGAAGAGTCGGATCATATTTAAATCTCATGCATTTATCGTTTTCATTAACACTGCCCTTTTTTTCGCACAAAAAAGCACCGCTTTCCGAAGATACATAAAAGCAATATTTGCATGCAGGTGTAATTTTTTTATCAAACAAATACTTAGCCATCATATCATCTTATTCCTTGTTTTTTCTTATTTTATAACAGCTTTTCGCTCTTTGTCAAGGCTTCAGGCAAACAGAGCAGAAGCATAAAACACATTATTATAAGACAAACTGATCCCGACACTGTGGGCATAGATGAAAAATGAACTTTTGATAAAATCGTTTCCACTGCGGATTTCGGCAGCAGAGGTATTGTAAAATATGTAAGCACAGCGCATATCACGCCTTGAATAAATCTTATAAATATAAATTTCAGCTTGTTAACACCTATATCCTTAAGTACAGAAAAAATCTGAAAATGTACCGACAATCCGCCAAAGCCCAACGCAAAAGCAACCATAGGAAAACCCGCCTTGGAACCTGCGATACACCCTGCACTTACTTCCATTATGCACGGCAGTATTGCCTGTGCTGTATTTTTTGAAAAGCCAAGCTGGCAAAAAAGGTATTCTATTCCCCTGTTCAATCCTATTGCCTCTGTAAGCGATTGTATATATGCAAACAATACAACAAAAACACAAATTGAAAGCATTGTTTTTGCACTGTCGTATGCCGAAGAAACAAATGCATTTTCTGTATCAGCTATTTTTCTTGCTTTTACCGCAGCATTTTCTTTTTTTACAAAAAGGCTCAGCATACCACCCACTGCAAATACAGAAACACATAATATCACAAGCAGCATAAAGCCTATTGCAGTGCTTTTATATATCCCCGAACCAACTGCACCCAGCACAAAGGCAGGGCCTGCCGATACCGATATAAGAGCGAGCCGTTCTGCTTGCTTTTTATTTATCACACCGCTTATATAAAGCTCCTTTACAGCTGCTGCGCCTGCAGGATAGCCGCCGCATAATGCGGCAAAAAGTGTAAATTCGGTTCCCTTCGGCATCTTAAAAAGAAATGCTGCCGGTTTTGAGAAAACGCGTGAAAGTTTATAAGCTATTCCTGTCCTCATTATGAGAAGAGATGTAAACATCAATGGAAAAAGCGATGGTATAACCATTGACATACATATTTCAAGTCCTTTTCTTATTCCGTTTGCTGCTTCTTTCGAAAACACCGCTGTCAAAACAAATAACACTGCCGCAAATATATATTTCATAGGCATCATATCTCCTTTTCTGTAATAGTTATGCTGCAGCCAAGCATATTATTAAGCGGCATATACTCATGCATCTGGAGGAGATTTTATGAACAGCATACGAAACGAAAAAGAAAAGCAATCAATCCTTTCCCGCATGCGATTACTATCCCTTTCGTTAAGAGGTCATGACAGTCATATAGAGATAAACAGCGGCAGAGAAGTTCTCATAGAAGGCTGCAGAGGCATACTTGAATATTCCGACACAAAAATTCAGGTAAGTGTTGGAAGACAATCGGTAATCATCAACGGCAATGAACTGACCGTGCGAAATATGTTTACTCACATGATAGTTATCATCGGACATATTTCCTCCGTCGAATACTCATAAAAGGTGGGCATTTCCAATGAAAAATACCTTTCTGCGTTTTATTTGCGGTAATGTTCGTTTTTCCGCTCAGGGTATGTTTCCCGAACGTTTTATAAATCTTGCAATGCACAGCAATGCATCTCTGTGGGATATCAGACGTGACAATGATGGATTTTCCGCCTGTGTCATAGCAAATCGCTATAAGCTTCTGCGCTATGCTGCAGCAAAAACCAAGACCAGAATAAAGCTTGTCTCAAAGCACGGACTGCCGTTTATTCTTCTTCCTTACCGTCATAGGGCCGGATTTGTTTTAGGCTTTATCTTTTTTTGTCTTACAATATGGACCATGTCAAATTTTATATGGATCGTTGAATTTCCCGAAACAGACGACGAGCTGCAAATAAAGCTGCAGTCTGTCGCCTACGAAGCAGGTATCCACCCGGGACGTCTTCGTTCTTCTCTTGACGGTGAAGCTCTTTCAAATGTTCTTGAGGCAAATATAGGTGATATCTCCTGGGCATCCGTAAATATATTTGGAAGCCGCCTTTCCGTTGATATAAGAGAATATGAATCCTTTCCGAAAAAAATATCGCTTAATGAGCCCTGTAATCTTGTTGCAGCAAAAGGCGGAGTAATAACAGATGTAAATCCGAAAAGCGGCTTTGTGGAGGTAAAAAAAGGTGATGTGGTTGTACCGGGTGATCTTCTTATCAGCGGTGTCGTTGACGATGCAATGGGCTCGGTAACTCTAGTTCATGCAATGGGAAGCATAACGGCACGCACTGACTATCGTTTCACCGAAACCATTTCCTTTGAACAAACCGAGCCCCTTACTACAGGGAGAATTATTAAAATACGGAGAATAATCTTTTTTGGTCTTGAAATACCGCTTTATTTAGGAAAAGAGCCTGATGGCGAATTTATAAAAACACGTACACAAACCCCTGTTAAGATCGGTTCTCACAAGCTGCCTGTCAGCTATGTAGAAGAAAGCTGGGTGGAAACCGCTGTTATGACTCATATTATATCGGAACGTGATGCTGTAAGCAGAGCCACAGATTTAATAGATAAGAGGATCGAGGAGCTTGGTGATATAGAAATAATTTCGCGTAATGATAAAATTAACAGAAGCAAGAATGCCGTTACTGTTACCGTTGATTTCTCTGTTCTTCAGGATATCGCAAAAGAAGAAATTATACTATTTGATTAAAAAAATATAAAAAGGTAGTGACTTTTGAATATATTTATGTTATAATGACACAAATAATAGATATAAGTATGCCGTGTTTATGTTTCGGCATGCTTTGGTGTGTCTTTCAGCACCTAATTTATTTTCAGAGGTAATGTTTTAGATGTATGAGCAAATTGTCAATTTCGAACGAATGGAGCATGCAATCGGACTGTTTGGCAGTTTTGATGAGAATGTAAGAATTATAGAAAAAGAATTCAATGTTGCTATTATCTGCCGCGGTGCAGAATTAAAAATTTCGGGCGAGCCTGATGACACCTCCCGTGCGGTAAGAGCGATCAATACCCTGCTTATGATGATAAACAGAGGCGAAGCTCTTTCCGAGCAGAGTGTACGTTACTGCATTCAGATGGTCAAGGACGGCACGGACGATAAAATGGAAACAATGATCCGTGAATGCATTTGCATAACCACCAAGGGAAAGCCCGTCAAACCCAAAACTCTCGGACAAAGCAAGTATGTTGAAACAATAGAGAAAAACACCATTACTATTGGTGTAGGACCTGCAGGCACAGGCAAAACCTATCTCGCTGTGGCTATGGCCGTTGCAGCTTTCAGGGCGGGCAGCATAAGCAGGATAATTCTTACAAGACCTGCTGTAGAAGCCGGTGAAAAGCTGGGTTTTCTGCCCGGTGACCTTCAGCAGAAGATCGACCCATATTTAAGACCCCTTTATGACGCCCTTTTCGAGATGTTAGGTGCAGAGGCTTTTGCAAGATATCAAGAGCGCGGAGTCATTGAGGTCGCCCCTCTTGCATATATGCGCGGCCGAACATTGGATGACAGCTTTATTATACTTGACGAGGCTCAGAACACATCCCGCGAGCAGATGAAGATGTTTTTGACTCGCCTTGGATTTAATTCCAAAATGATCGTTAACGGCGACTCCTCTCAGATAGACCTGCCCGATGGAAAAAAATCGGGTTTACTCGAGGTAGCGCGTATTTTAAAAGGAATCGACGATATTGGAATAGTTAAGTTGGACGAACGTGATGTTGTAAGACACAGACTCGTTCAGGATATTATAAAGGCCTATGAAAAGGCCGATTCGTTGAACGCTAAGAAGTAGCACAATTTAACGGAGGTAAAAAAATGGATAAGATCAGAGTTTATATTACAAACGACCAGAAAGCAGTCAAGATACCTACCGGTATACGTCTGTTGATTCGCAGATGCTGCAACGCTGTTCTTAAGCTTGAGAATTTTGAAGGGCCTGCAGATATAAGCGTTACATTTGTCGATAATGACAGAATACAGGAAATAAACAGAGAACACCGCAATATCGATTCCGTTACAGATGTGCTCTCCTTCCCTCTTGGTGAAAACGGCAAATGGGATATCGACCCCGAAACAGGTGCACAGCAATTGGGCGATATTATTATTTGTGTTCCACGTGCTGTAGAACAAGCAGAGCGCTTTGGTCATTCCTTCCAGCGTGAAATGGGTTATTTAACCGCACATTCTATGCTCCATCTTCTCGGTTATGACCACGAACAGGGCGGCCTTGAGGCGGTACATATGCGCGAAAAGGAAGAGACTGTTATGATAATGCTCGGTCTCCCCAGAGACGAAAGCTACGCGACCGAATAGACACTCATATTATTTGCGGACGGTTCATTTCCGTCCGCAATATTTTTTAAATATAGTTCAATTTGTGCTTGACTTGTCGGTATATCGATGATATAATCTTTTCGTTCACTACGGAGAAGTACCCAAGTGGTGAAGGGGCTCCCCTGCTAAGGGAGTAGGCTGGGTAACTGGCGCGAGGGTTCAAATCCCTCCTTCTCCGCCAGAGCAAAAGACTATTTTGAGTATAAGAGTGAAATAGTCTTTTTAAGACGGAAGATGCTGTGTATGCTTTGCTTATGCAGCATCTTTTGTTTTGTCCAGAAGCGAGCTGAGATTACCTACGAACTTGTAGTTGATAGTAACTTCCTGTGTCCTCTTCCCTTTTACCTTTTTGATTTCCGACACAACGATGGAATCTATCAGATCAAGAGCCATATCATGAGTCAGATGTTTTATCCTCAGAAATTTCTTCATCATATTCATCCATGCAGCAATCTCATTATCCTGGTCGTGCTCACGCTGAATCTCAGCCTGCAGCTCGGCTTTTTTCTTTTCTGCCAAACTAAGCTCATTTTCATAATCGGTCATCAGGTTAAAAAAGAAGCTTTCTGGCATTTTGCCGTTAACTCTGTCCGAATAAAGAGCTTTGACTGCTGAGTTGATTTCATCAATGCGCTTTTCGATCTGTGTGAGAGTCTTGCAGGCATCATCACGCTTTCTTGCGACTTCCGTACCTACCACATCAACTGCACGTCTTACGAACTCCTCACGTTCATCCTTCGTAAGTCTTCCGTAAGCGTGTATATCGTTCATAACAATCTGTAAAAGAACCTTTTCCATTATATTATGAGACGAGCAGGCACCTTTGCCGTTATTTACATAGCGTACGCATCTGTATGTAATCTGTTCTTTTCCTGCCGTGCCACGCAAGCTCGCCGCCATAGATGAACCGCAGTCAGCACATTGGACAAGTCCTGCAAAAACAGGAATTTCACGATTTCTGGGCGTCTTAACTCTGATATGATTTTCCTTAACCTTCTGAGCTTTATCCCACAGTTCTTTATCAATAATCGGCTCATGAGTTCCTTCAACAATTATCCATTCCTCCTGCGGAATTACACGTCTTTTCTTTGTTTTGAAGGAAACAACCTCCCGACACCCTTGTACAAGATTCCCTAAATACACCTGGTTGGTGAGCATTGTCGTTATTGTTGCAGCTCCCCATTTGTAGTGTTCAAGTGTTTTAGGCGGCTGCTGTCCGTTGCTGTGATAATAATAAAGAGATGGACAAATAATGCCTTCTGCATTGAACTTCTCAGCAATCTGACGCACACTGTATCCCTTGATATACAGCTCAAACACTCTCACAACGGTTTGTGAAGCATCCTCGTCAATAACAAGCTTGTGTTTATCCTGGGGTGATTTTTTGTAGCCATAGGTAGCTCTGCCTCCCATAAACAAACCTTTTTCTGCGTTTGTACGTTTTACCTGCCTTACCTTTTTGGAAATCTCACGAGGATAAAATTCATTTATAACATTATGAAAGGCTGCAAAATCATTATTGGCGCCCATTGTATCTACGCCGTCGTTGATTGCTATATAACGCACGAAGTGATCGGGAAAATATTCATCAGTGTAGTAACCGGTCATAGCATAATTGCGTCCCAGTCTTGATAAATCCTTTGTAATAACACAGTTAATACGCCCACGCTCTATGTCTCTCAGAAGGCGTTTAAAATCAGGCCTATCAAAGTTTGTGCCTGAGTAGCCGTCATCAACGTAACACTCCACGAGATTCCATCCTTTTTCAGTGACGTAATCTGTTAGTATCTGACGCTGATTTGCTATGCTCATGCTTTCAAGGTTTCCGTTGTTGTCATCTCGTGACAACCTTGCATAAATACCGACATTAAATTTATCTTTCCGCATTGTAATGCTGTCCTCCTTTGATTTACGGAATGCGGTATTTTCTGTCACTTGGAATTGTGACATTATCCGCCCGTAATGTCAAATGTGTAAATTATTTTTCTTTTATTCTCTTCATTGCCGATAACAGTGCAGGGTATATTGCCTCCTTGAAAGGAACACCTTTGAAATTGCTCGTAACAACTATAGAAAAGTTTTCGCTGACAGCATATTCAGATACTGTCGTCCTATCTCCCATCAGTTTAACGCTTATAAGTTCAATTTTGTTATTTTTCATGTTATCGATTCCCCTTTGTATATTATTAATTAACACTACAATGATACGGCAAACCGTGTAATTTTCGGCAAGTCATTTCGACTTATATGAGCACAGTTTGCCGTACGGATTCTAATGTCAATTCTTCACGTCATATTTACCGCCCGTACCCCTGACGCAGGGAACATCTCAAACCCGTATCGGTTAGTACGGTCATAGGTTATCCCACCTCCCCCTCGTTCTGAACGGGCCGTCCCCATTGCTTGAGTCTGTGGCTGGACGGAAGTATCATTGTAGGCTGCATAGGTCATGGCGCATTCACTACCACAGTGAATATTCGGTCGGATATTTGTCGCTCACTCACTTTCGAGGTCATGGCGTATCCGTATCCTGTCGCTCGCCCAGTTTTGCAAGGCATTATACAGCTAAAGTATTTGAGATGCTGAATATTCTATTTTAGAAATCGCACCTAACGTTTTGGTGCCGCAAAGGTATCCAGTATGCTCTGCATAACTGCACGTTTATCTATTTCCAGATCAACGATAAGTTCTAACAGCAAAGCCTCCTGACATTGTGTAAGATAAACTCGGTTTATGTACCATCCTTTTGAGACATACACTCCACCGCCGTTACCTTGCACTGTGAAAATCGGTGCGGAACATGATAAGATTTCAATATCTCGCTTTATCGTACTTCTGCTCACATGAAATTCTTCCATCAGATTGGCTAATTTCACTTTACGCTTCAGCGACAATAATTCGAGTATTTTTCGACGACGTTCGGTCGCATTCTCCATGTCCGCACCTCCTTTCGTCCTTTGCTGGCTGCATCATAGCATTCAAAGGGTTCACCTAATGAACCCTTTGAAAAAATAATTGAAAACAAATTGTGAACGCGCAAAAGCCCTCGCACAAAATCACCCCTTTCTCCGCTGTGAATGGGGTGATTTTTTTGAAGCAAAAACAAAACACCCGACACTATGGGTGTCAGGTATTCATTGAAACAATATTGTCTTTTAAATGTGTATTCTAATACAGTTTTGCCTGTACAATCATCTTCGTAATAACATTGAAATTCACTTTTGTATGCGTATTTATGTACCTAATTTCACCATTCATATACAAGTTCCTCATGTATTTCGCTTCATAAAAGATATGTATTGTGATGAATTCTATCGAAACAAGGTGTATTGTAAAATATATCCGAGGTGAATTGTAATGCCTGAAGAATATGCTCGTTATTTAGGTGATGCTGTAAAACGTGCCCGTGGCAGACTCGGATTAACACAGAATGAAGTAGCAGCTGCCGCAGATATTGATACTCGCACCGTGTTAAACATCGAAAATTACAAAGGAAATCCTAAGCTGGAAGTTCTATATCCTCTGATTCGCACATTACGTCTTGATTCACGGGAAATATTTAATCCTGAAATGCAGCGTAAATCTCCCGCTCTTAACGAACTGCGCCTATTAATCGAAGGCTGTAGCGAAGAAGAAGCCGCTGCTCTGATTTCTGTTTTCACATCCGTTATTTCAGTAATGCGCAGCAAAGAAATCACTACCGTTAATTAAACATAAAAAGAGCCTGCTTCACCGTAATCGGAAAGCAGGCTCTGCGTTTATACGTCTGGCTCTTTACATTTCACCATTTTAAGTTTTACAACATTAATTCGAACTTCCTTTTTACACTTCGGACAGTACAGTGGAAAATTCAGCAAAACTGTATCATCATACACCTTAACTCTTGTTTTTCCATCGCAAACAGGACATCGAATCCATCGCGATTCACTTTGCTTATCATCCATCGTATAAACACTCTTTCTTTTCAATCGACTCTCAGCGTTGAACGTCTGGATTATGATTGAAATTATTTATCCTTTTATTTTAAATTATTCTGTTTTCTTTAATCAAAATACATATAGACCAAAGGTTATTCCGTGTTCATTTGCCCATTGCTCTGCATATGAACCAAACTCACCGTAAATCACAAGTTCATCGTAACACCCCGTGAAAGCCTCTTCACCGATGTATGTTACACTGGGTGGCATAATTACCCTGCGCAGGTCGGTACAATTATAAAACGCTCGCTCTCCAATTAACTCAATGCCATTGTACATATGAACTTCCGTTGTTGCGTAACCAGCAAAGCCTTCGGGTGCGATAGCGTTGACCGAGCCAGGAACATAGATTTCCGCACCAATGGTTTCATAGCTTTCTGCACAGAATGAATCCTTGTTCGGGCATTGTGCCCACGGCAGATTTTCGCAGTAATAAAATGCATCTTCTGTAACTGCGTAAGCGCTTTCGGGATATTCAAGTCCTGTTAGCTTTCCGCAGCCGAAAAATGCCAAAGCTCCAATGTACTCAACACTTTCGGGAATGTTTATCGTCTCAAGAGAGGGACACATAAAAAAAGCCTGTGAGGCTATGCCTTTAAGTGTAGAGGGTAATGTAACCGATGTAAGATTCGGACATTCGGCAAATGCGTTTAAATAGATAAATTCGACTCCCTCTTCTATTACAATGGATTTGATTTTTGCCTTAAGCTCCCGTGATGGATTGCAAACACTTGCAACAGGCGTGTTGTCAATATTAGAGGGGATCACAAGAGTGCCGTCATCGCTCAGGTTTTGATAAAACATTTCTTCTGCTGCACAGAATTGGTAACGATTTGATGTCTGGGGCGAATATTCTTTTATGTATTTAAACTCAATATCTAAATAATCATCTCTTGAAACAATATTATTCTTTCCCTTTGCAGTATCAGTCTGTGATACCGGTTTTTGCTCAATTATATCACAGCCACAAAGGAGCATGGAAAAAAACAATATCAAAGCAATAATTCTTTTCATAGGCTTTCTCCTTTAAAAAACATACAATCCGAAGATTATTCCATGCTCATTAGCCCATTGCTCGGCGTAAGACCCAAACTCACCGTAAATCACAAGGTCTTCGCGGCAACCAGTAAAAGCATCTTCGCCGATGTATGTTATGCTGGGTGGAATAATAACTCTGAACAAATTACTGCAGTTATAAAAC
>JAZSNH010000079.1:0-61039 GCA_045536305.1 Acutalibacteraceae bacterium | reverse complement strand
AGGGGTGAGGGCCCACCCGTTCCCATTCCGAACACGGAAGTTAAGCACACTTGCGCCGAAAATAGTTGGCTGGAGGCGGCCCGGGAAGATAGGAAGTCCCCGACACATCAACAACCACCTTTGGGTGGTTGTTTCTTTTTTGTAAAAGTATAGATCCGCACATACCTGAGTATGTGCGGATCTTATATTTATCTGCTCCTTGCGTGCTTCCTTGAAAAGCGCATGGGCGAAAATAAATAGGTGTCCTCGGTTGCACCCGATGAAAGATTCATAAGAAGCATATCGGAGGCGAGAACGGAATATAAAGCCGAATCATGTCCTGTGCAGCAGGCAAAGAAGCATTTGTCGTGATTTTCATCAGTGCCGATAATGGGAAGGGAATCCTGCGTGACGGTATAACGAATTGCTCTGTTTATTTTGAATTCGCCAACGTCAATTGCAGGAAAATGACAACGAACAGAGCTTTCAAGCTCATCGAAGCGCTTTTCCGAAAGCGATGGGATGTTCAAAACACCGTACAGTCGGCCGTTTTCATCAAGAGCGGAGGTCTCAAGCCCTCCGCAGTATATTCTGCCATCGGGAGTAGGTGATAAGGTTATGCCCGGCTGAGCCCATGTGCGGATCACACATTTTCCCGTCCAGCCGGAATAATTGCTCACCTCGGAGCTTACGGAATAAAAGCCGGTAAGCCTTTGAATCGGAACATTGAGTATCTCGTCAAAAATATTTCCGACAGCAATAACACACTTGTCCGCGTACACAGTCTGTCGCGTGTCAGTTTCTATCACAACGCATTTTCCGTGAGAATCGAGCTGCTCGACCTTGGTGTTCTCGTATATTCTGGCACCGTGCTGATGCGCCTTGCTTATGCATAGATGAGTGAGCCTGTAGGGGTCAAAATAAGCCGCAAGACCCTTTGAAAATATCCCTCCTGCAATGGGGAAAGAAAAGGCATCGCGTGCTGCGGTACGGTTCATAAAGGTGCAGTCGAAGCCGTTGTGCTTTCGCATAAGGTATTCCCGATTAAAAAGCTCAAGCTCACGTTCGTCATTTGTATACAGAAGAGAGTCGCACCGACGGAATCCGAAATCATCATCGAGCTCTTCGCGCAGAGACTCCAGCATATCGATAGCCTGAGCGCCCATTTCAAAGAGTGTAAGTGCATTTTCTGCACCGATACGCCGCTTTAATTCCACTATCTTATGCCCGAAGTCAAAGCTTACAGAGGGCGAGGCATCTGAGGTTGAGGAAAAACCTATGGTCTTTGCGGTAAGAAGCACAACATCTTCCCCTGCCTGAGCAAGCCGCAGAGCGCATAATGCGCCTGTAAGTCCGCCGCCGATAACGCAGACAGAGCAGTTGGCCTCGTCTGAAAGCCACGGATACTGATGTGGAACATCGTTTATCGATGACCAAAGAGGCTTCGATTCATTATTCATATAAACACCCTTTCCTTTTATGTTTTCGTATAAGAGCATTGGCACAGAGAAAATTTATATTCAATACACAAAATACTTTATCTGTTCACAATTATATGTTAAAATACTATTTAAAGCACAAATCACATAAGTCACAAAAGTTTAGATAAAGGTGGAATGAACAATGGAAACAGGGAAAATACTTATAGTTGATGACGATCAGAATATATGTGAGCTTCTTCGCCTGTATACGGAGAAAGAGGGATACACAACAACTATCGCAAACGACGGAAAGCGCGCGCTGGAGTGCTTTGACGCGGAGTGCCCCGATCTTATCCTGCTCGACATCATGCTTCCCGAATTTGACGGCTGGCACGTATGCCGTGAGATAAGAAAGAAGAGCCAGTGCCCCATCATCATGCTCACCGCAAAGGGCGAGACCTTTGACAAGGTTCTCGGTCTTGAGCTCGGTGCAGATGATTATGTAGTCAAGCCCTTCGAGGCAAAGGAAGTTATCGCACGCATCAAGGCCGTTCTCCGCAGAAGCGGCAAGAGCGATCCCAATGAGCGCAAGGTGGTAAACTTTGACAAGCTCTCAATAAACCTTAACAACTATGAGCTTCGCGTTGACGGCAAGCAGATCGATACTCCCCCGAAAGAAATGGAGCTTATCTATCATCTTGCAAGCAATCCCAACCGCGTGTTCTCAAGAGATCAGCTTCTCGATGAGGTGTGGGGCTTTAACTATTACGGCGACTCAAGAACTGTTGACGTGCATGTAAAGCGTCTGCGCGAAAAGCTTGAGGGTGTAAGTGAGCAGTGGAGCCTTAAGACTGTATGGGGCGTAGGCTACAAGTTTGAGGTCAAGCAGTGATCATGCCGGAGAGAGTATTGAATTTTTTCAGAAAAATAAAAGATCAGCTCTCGCAAACAATATTCACAAAGTATCTTACCGTTACTTCCGTTACCCTGTTGATAGGATTTATTTTGCTGGGCATACTTGTAACGAACTTTGTAAGCCGTCGCTGGGAATCGGAGCAGCAGGAGCTTCTGGCACAGAATGCAGGCAGTGTATCGCAAACCGCATCGAAATATTTCGAACGCACGGTGGTGCCGTCCGAAAATCCCGATGAAGCACCGCAGGTGACATACAGCATAAGCGAAAATTATGTTGATAACCTGCGTACCGCGATCATTGTCATAGGTGAATCAATCCAGTCGGATGTATTTATCGTCAGTGCTCAGGGGGAAGTGCTTATCTGCTCGGAGGACACTCAGGTAATGGTCACAGATGCTTCGGAGTCTGTAGAAGAGACAAGCGAGTCGGTGCAGGCAGTGGCATACAGCTGCCGCCACAGAGGCAATCTGCCTGTCGGACTTATCGAGGAAGCGGCACGTACCGCAGAATATCGCACAACAGGAAACCTTTCGGGTATATACAGCGATGACCATTTTATAGTGGGCATTCCTGTTGTGGCGAAAAATGAGTATAACGAAAACGAAATAGTTGCATTTGTTTTTGCGGCATCCACAGCGCAAAGCGTCAAGGCGTTTCGCGGTGATGTGGTACGCCTTGTTGTTATAGTGGTAATCGTGGCGGCAATGATATCCTTTGTCGCGGTGTATATGATAACCTATCAGCAGGTTCGTCCCCTTCGCCAGATGGCTCACACAGTAGCTCGTTTCGCAGCGGGCGATTACGGTGCGAGAGTGCGCTACAAAAGCAGGAATGAAGTAGGTCAGCTTGCACAGGCGTTCAATGAAATGGCCGAAGCTATCGCAGCCAGTGAAAAGATGCACAGGAGCTTTATCGCAAATGTCTCACACGAGCTTAAAACTCCGATGCAGACTATTTCAGGATTTATCGACGGAATACTTGACGGGACTATTCCCGCAGACAGGCAGTCGCAGTATTTGCGTATAGTATCGACAGAAACAAAGAGGCTTGCAAGACTTGTTCGTTCGATGCTGGCGCTGAGCCGTATCGACAGCGGCGAAATGAAGCTGAATGTTTCAAAATTTGATATTGCAAACACCGTTTTTACAGCCTTGCTTTCCTTTGAGCAAAAAATAGAGGAAAAAAGAATAGAGATCCTCGGAATGGAAGATCTCTATCAGATGTATATAAAGGCCGATCAGGATCTGATACATCAGGTGGTTTACAATCTTTTGGAGAATGCGGTCAAATTTACAAACGAGGGCGGATATATAAAAATAAAAATACGCCAGCGCTCGAATGATATGTATGTAAGTATATGCAACAGCGGAATGGGTATCCCTTCTACCGACATGAATCATATCTTTGACCGATTCTATAAAACTGACAAGAGCAGAAGCCAGGATAAAACCGGCGTAGGTCTGGGACTGTACATTGTAAAGACGATCATAACCTTGCACGGAGGAAAGATAGAAGCAAGAAGTCAGGAAGGCAGTCATTGCGAATTTGAATTTCATCTGCCTGTTTCCGGTCCTTCTGAGCTTTCCTGAAATTTCATCGTGTTCTCACATGAGCAATATACATTATTCACACAGAGAATATAATGTAATATTATAAAAGGTTCTTTTTACCAGAGGAGGATGTATTATTATGAATAATGGTTATAACGATGACCGAAACGGACAGCCGGTAAATTATTATCAGAATCCGCAGCCGGCACTTCCGGGCAGCCGTGAAGAAAAGAAAAGCGGTAACGGAAAGCTGTTTGCAGGTATCATTATCGGAGTTGCTATTACTGCGGTAATGGCGGTTACAATAGGCTTTACCGCGGCAAAATTCGGACGCGAGATAAAGCAGAATGAAGCATCGCATAACATTGCAGTGCCGCAGTCCTCCGCCGCAGAGGGCATCGAGCAGGGAAATACAGCCTCGCATGAGGATATCGGTGACAATATTGACGATATCATCGATAATCTGCAGGAAAGTCCCGTAACAGATACCACACCGCCCGATGATCCTACCGTCAGACTTACGTATGCACAGGTAGCAGAAAAGCTGCAGCCTTCGGTGTGTACGGTGCTTTCATATTACTACAGCACCTCCTACGGCGGCGGTTCCGGAATAATCCTCAGCGAGGATGGCTATATAGTAACCAATGCACATGTTATAACAGATGAGGAAAATTCAAAGCTTGATATAACGGTAAAGGTTATGGGAAGAGAAGAGGAATATCCTGCTGAAATCATTGGATATGATGAAAAGAGCGATATAGCGCTTCTCAAAATAAAAACAACAGGACTTGTGGCGGCTGAGATAGGCGATTCAAACGCGCTTGTAGTGGGAGACGAAGTGGTAGCTATAGGCACTCCCCTTGACGAAGCGTACGCAGGTACTGTGACCAACGGCATCATATCGGGTTTAGATCGCGTGATCGATGATACAGAAACAGCAACAAAATATATTCAGACAAATGCGGCTATCAACCCGGGAAATTCCGGCGGACCACTGGTAAATATGTACGGACAGGTAGTCGGCATCAATACCGCAAAGATCGTTATGGACGGATATGAGGGAATGGGCTTTGCCATTCCGATGGATTCCATTCTTGAAATAATAAGCCAGCTGCAGAAAACAGGATATATTGAAAGACCGGCGCTTGGCATAATGTGCCAGTCGGTCACAGAGGCAGAATCAAATTACTACGGCATTCCTCAGGGCGTCAGAATAGTGTCAATCGCCGCAAATTCCGACCTTGCAGGCAAGGTTGAGGTGTACGATATAATAACAGCTATCGACGGTGAGACAATAAGCGATATCGGAGACCTCACACTTGTCCTTGATGCTCACAGAATAGGCGATGAAATAGAGCTTACCATGTATCGCAGAAAGGCAAGCCAGACAGGCAATGCACAAACCTATAAGGTCAAGATCATACTTGGCAGTGATGCTGTTATAAATTTTGACAATCAGATAACCGAATAAAGCTGTCAGCCCCCGTACGATACGGAAAAACTGTATCGTACGGGGGCTTATGCATTGCATAAAGCAATCGGCAATGCTTTGTAAAAGGTATATTTTGAAAAAATTTCTTTATGGCATATATGCTTGACAAATATAAAAACAAATGCTATCATACATTTAACAATTAGGTTAAATGTTAAATGAGGCGATAACATGTCATTGCAAATGACACTCAAAGCTTTGGCAGACCCTGTAAGGCGTGAAATATTAAATTTACTTAAAAAGGGAAAAATGCCTGCAGGAGAGATAAGTGATCGGTTTGACATCACTGCAGCGGCAATATCACGTCATCTTTCCGTTCTGAAGGAAGCTGATCTGATAAGGGATAACAGAGACGGGAAATATATTTATTATGAACTCAATGCATCCGTTCTGGAGGAAATAATATTATGGGCTGCAGATTTGAAAGGAGATAAGGAAAGCGATGATTAAGAAAAATATCGGTAAGCTTTTTCTTTCATCATTTGTGATATTGCTGCCCATTGCGGCAGGCCTTATTTTATGGAATAAGCTTCCCGGGGTAATTGTGTCCCATTGGAATGCACAGGGCGAAGCGGACGGTTTTGCAGATAAATCGCTGGCTGTTTTCGGAATACCTCTGATATTTCTTGCAATGCAGTGGCTTTGTGTGCTTTTCTCCGCAGCGGACCCCAAAAACAAAAATCAGAACTCAAAGGTATTTAGTATTGTTATATGGCTCATGCCGCTGCTCTCGCTTGTAGTATCGGCGGTGATGTACTGCATTGCATTGGGTGTTGAGCTGGATATCGGCACAATCATTACAGCGGCAATGGGTGTATTGTTTATCATTATCGGCAACTATCTCCCAAAATGCAAAGCCAATTACACCATAGGCATCAGGGTGCCGTGGACGATCAACGATGAAGAGATATGGAACAAAACACACCGCTTTGCAGGTTGGTTTTGGGTAATTGGCGGTGTGCTTCTTATCGCCGCATCGCTCCTTCCCGCAAAATGGAAATTTGCATTTCTTATCGTAATCGTACTTCTGCTGGCGCTGATTCCCACGATATATTCATATATTCTGTACAGAAAAAAGGGCGTTAAAATCACCTTGAAAAAGGACAAAAAGACATCGCTGTTTATCATTCTGTCGTTAATTCTGACAGCGATACTGCTCATAGCGATCTCTGTTATCATGTTTACAGGCGATATTGAGGTTGAATTTAAGGAAGAAGCCTTTGCGGTGAAAACTGCCTACTGGAGTGACATAGAAGTAAACTATGACAGCATAGACAGTGTTGAACTGAGAGAAAGCTTCAACGGAGGAGAGCGCACAGGCGGCTTCGGCAGTGCGCGTCTGCTTCTCGGAACCTTCCGCAATGAGGAATTCGGCTATTACACAAGATATACCTACACAGGAAACAACGGGTTTATCGTTTTGAATGCAGACGGAAAAATGCTCGTGCTTGGCTGTGAGGATATGAGCTCAACCGAAGAGCTTTATAGAAAATTATCAGAGAAAATAGGATAAAACAGCATACGATAAAGCACCCCCAAAGGTCAGAGCATGACCTTTGGGGGTGCGGTTTGTTTTGAATGCAGAGTTATTAAAAACAATGATTATTGCGGTGTATAGAACTGCTGCGACCAGTATGTGTAAGTGATGCCGTTATGCTTTGAGGTTCCTGAGCTGACACAGCAATATTTGAAATTGGGGTTGAGGATATTTTCTCTGTGAGAGGGAGAATTCATCCATTCCTGAACGACCCGTTCGGGGGATGTCTGACCGCGAGCGAGGTTTTCACCTGCATAGTAATAGTTAAGACCGTAATAATTGTACGCAGTAATATATTTTGTTCCGTTCGGACGAGTGTGTGAGAAAAGGGTGTAGGATTCTGACAGTCTTAAATCGGCAACACGCTTGAGATCGCTGCCGCCCTTCTGGAGAGGAGCAATGCCATTTGATGCACGATGCTGGTTGCAGAGATAAATAACGCGTGATTCAAAGTCATCGACGGTGATCTTGATATGACATGTACCGTTGATATTTGAGGCGTGAATCCATGTGGTGCCGGGGCTGTAAGCGTTGACCACAACAGAGCCTATCTCATTTCCGACTGTATCTGCGATATACGGATAATCTGAATTGTAAACAGCGATGGGGGTATCCGCAAATCCTGACTTAAGGTAAAGTCTTACGCTTGAGCCTACATACATTCTGTACTCAGTGACGGTGGAGCCGCCGGAGTTGAGCGAAAAGCTTATGTTACCGGAGTTTGTATAATTTCTTGTTGTAGCTCTGGTGGTAGTTGTTGTAGCTCGCGTAGTCGTTCTTGTGGTTGTGGTAGTCAGACGAGTGGTAGTTCTTGCTGTTGATCCGGGGACAACAGGTGCAGTGGTGGTAGTTGTTGTCTGGGTCGGAGCATTTGAGATGCGTGTAGTGGTCGTGGTCGGAAAATTTGTCGAGGTAGTCGTGGTTGTTCCGGCGGGCTGATTGCCTTGCTCGGCCGAGGTCGAAGAAGGGATCGTCGTGGTAGTGGTCGTTTCAATATAAGAGATATTGTCGTTGTGTGTATAGCCTTCTTCGGTAGTTGTGGTATTGCCGACAGAAACATCCATGCCGATGGATGTGCTGTCAAAGCCTATATCCTCGTCATCAAGATCGGAAAGCTGGCCGACGATCTCGGCAGAGCCATCCGGCTGTTCGATAAAATCAATAGGTTCAACAGGGAAATAGGTATTTGTACCCTGAACGCTGATTCCAAGCACCGAACAGAGCAGCATTATAGATATCAGAACAAGGTAGAAAACCTTTTGTGAGGACAGCAAAAGTAGCACCTCCATGAAAAATTTACCTGAGTACAATATACACCATTTATCAATATATTGCAATAGAAATTTTGTGAAGATTATTCAACGGGTGAAATATAGGTATTTACAATTTCGTGTGCATTTTCAAGAATGGTAAGCTTGGCGTTGGGACGAACCGTTATATAAGGCTTCGTCGCGGGTGTAAACATCACCCTGCCGCGAAGTTTTTGTGCAAGAGCGGAGATTTTTGACATATCTGCTTTTGAAAGATACAGCACAAAATTGCCGTTTTGCTGTTTGATGTCGGATATTCCGGCATTAGCTGCCTTGTTGCGGAGCAGGGCTACATCACACAGTCCGATGACCTCGTCGGGCAGATCTCCGAAACGGTCGATCAGTTCGTCTATGACATCACTTCTGTCCTGTGCGGTACGAATAGATGCAATGGTTCGGTAAATTGAAAGACGCATGGGGAGCAGCTCGATATAGCTCTCGGGGATATAAGCATCCACCTGAAGATCTATGCGGCAGTCTGCTTCGGTCTCCGCAGGAGCTTCGCCCTTTTCTTCGCTTACCGCCTGAGAAAGGAGCTTCATATACATTTCATATCCGACCGATTCCATGTGACCCGACTGCTCGCCGCCAAGCAGATTGCCTGCACCGCGAAGCTCAAGATCTCTGAGCGCGATCCTCATTCCCGAACCGAACTCCGTAAATTCTCTTATAGCCTCAAGTCGTTTCGTTGCTATTTCAGAAAGCTCTTTGTTGCGTCTGAAGGTCATATATGCATAAGCTCTTCTGGTTGAACGGCCGACTCGGCCTCGTATCTGATGGAGCTGTGAAAGACCGAAGCGATCAGCATCTTCTATAATAAGTGTGTTGCAGTTAGGAACATCGACACCTGTTTCGATGATAGTTGTGCAGACAAGAACATTAGCCTCCTGCTCGCAAAGCTTTGCCCACACCTTGCTCATCTCGCCTTCGCCCATCTGACCGTGAGCAACGGCTATAACAGCCTCGGGAACGAGCTGCTGGATCTTCATGGCAGTGCGTTCTATGGTGCCGACGTTGTTGTGAAGATAAAATACCTGACCGCCGCGTCGAAGTTCCTTGCGTATCGCCTCGGCGATAATGCCCTCATCGTACTCAAGAACATAGGTCTGAACAGGGTGCCTATCCTGCGGCGCTTCCTCAAGAACGGAAATATCTCTTAAACCGCCGAGCGCCATGTTGAGGGTTCGGGGGATAGGTGTAGCCGAAAGGGTGAGCATATCAACACCTCTGAATATCTCCTTGAACCGCTCCTTCTGTGCAACGCCGAAGCGCTGCTCCTCGTCAACTATGGCAAGGCCGAGGTTAGAAAACTCAACATCCTTCTGCACTATTCGGTGAGTTCCTATAATAACATCTATCTCACCGTGCTTAATCTTTTTTATTATTGCCTCCTGCTCCTTTGGGGTGCGGAATCTGGAGAGAAGCTCAATGGAAACGGGAAAGCCGTCAAAACGTCTTAACGCTGTCTGATAGTGCTGCCATGCAAGAATGGTGGTAGGCGCGAGAATAGCACATTGCTTCCCCGACATAACGCATTTGAAAACAGCTCGCAGTGCCACCTCGGTTTTTCCGAAGCCTACATCGCCGCACAAAAGTCTGTCCATAGGGGAGGAGGACTGCATATCCTGCTTTATTTCCGTAATGCATCTGAGCTGGTCATCGGTTTCGTCGTAATCAAAACGAAGCTCAAAATCGCGCTGCCAGTCATCATCCTCCGAAAATGCGATGCCCGAAGCATTTTTTCGCTCTGCATAAAGCTTTGTAAGCTGGGCGGCAATATCCTTTACGGCTTTTTTTACTCTTGCCTTGTGCCGCTGCCATTCGCCGCTGCCGAGTTTTGTTATTTTGACATTGCCTCCGTCGCCGCCGCCTATATACTTGCTGACCATATCAAGCTGAGTTATGGGGATATACATTATATCTCCCTGAGCATAAAGTATCTTCATAAAAGCTTTTGTGACACCGTCGGAGGTGCGTGACTGAACACCGTCAAAGATACCGATGCCGTAGGTGGAATGCACGATATAGTCGCCTGTCGAAAGCTCGCTGAGATCCTGAATTGCAAGACCGCGCTTGTATTTCCTTGCAGGGACTTTTTTTGCGGGGCTGCTTTTGCCCCATGTTATGACCGCACAAAGAGCTTCGGGATATTCAAACCCTGCTGAATAGGCACCCTCCATTACCATAGCCTTTCCGGGCGCAAGCTCTTCGGGGGAATTTGCGTAGAATGCGGAAACCGCATCATCGCCCTCCGAGAGGGAATAAGCAAGAGACATGGCAGCTTTTTTGGTTCCTGCCATAACAGCCACGCTGTAGCCTCTTTTGAGCAATGAATAAAGATCCTCCTTTAAAACAGCAACAGAGCCGCTCCACACCGCGTTCTGATGAAGTGTAGCGTTGAACAGAGACTTAAGCTTTACATCGTATGCGCTTCGAGCAAAGGTGTCCATAAAAACAGTTCGGTTTTCGAACCATTCGAGAAGCTCTGAGGCTGTTATGGAAAAGCGTGAAAGCTCCTTGCAAAGCGTACCCGACTGCAAAAGAGATTTTATTTCTTCATTAAGTGCGGATTCATACGCTCGGGCTTGTTCGCGGACAGAAACATGCTCGGAAACAAATATAAGCCCGTCATCGGGCAGATAATCGAGAACAGTTGCTTCTCTGCTGCATATAAGAGGCAAAAATTTATCTATACATGCAAGCTTTCTGCCGCTTCTCATTTCATCGACTTCCGTAAGAAGCTGATTTTTTGCAGGAGCAGAGGACTTGGAAACGAGCGAATTTGCAATCTCCTCAATACTGTCTGCAAGGGAAGACCAGTCATCAATCGAAAGCTCTGTCGCAGGGAGAATGTTCAATTCGGGAACATAGTCGGTTCTTCGCTGTGACTCAAGCTCAAAGTAGTTTATGCTGTCTATTTCGTCGCCCCAGAATTCAAGACGCACAGGAGCGGGCGAATCGGGAGGATAAATATCAAGAAGTCCGCCTCGGATAGAGAACTGACCGGTGCCATCAATCTGGAAAACACGCTCGTAACCGGCTGCAGTCAGTGCCGCGGCGCACTTGTCGAGAGAAATATCAAGACCTGAACGCAGAGTAAGCATGCGTTCTTCGAGCTGTTCGGGAGGAAGAGTGAACTGCATTGCGGCAGAGGCGCAAAGCACCACCGCGCCAAAATCACCTGTCAGCATGCGGCTCAAGGCATTTACTCTTGCGTGCTCAAAATCATGACTGCGCCCCTCCAGAGGGAAGAAATCGAGATCACGGGTGGGGAAAATAACGCTTTCAAGACCCATAGCGCAGAGATCACCGCATATTTTTCCTGCCTCAAGGTCATCGGCGGCTATAACAACAGCCTTGCGTCCTGTCTGGGCGCACAGGGAGGATATAAAATGTGCCTTATGAACGGCAGAAAGCCCGCTTATTGCAGCAGGCAGTCTGTTCTTTAAAATTGCTTCCTTGAGATCCTTGTAGGAAGAAAGCCTGTCGGTTACAGATGTCAAAAAACTCATATATCGCCTCTCCGTTATCTGCTGTATCGACTCATTGCCGCGTCGATATCTCCTTTTATGATAAGCTCGGCTGCCGCTGCGGCGTCATCGGTTATTTCATCGATTTTTTTAAGCTCTGAGGCATTAAAGGTTGAGAGCACCCAGTCTGCAAGATCATAATCGGGATGAGGCTTCGCGCCTACACCGATCTTTATTCGAGGGAAATCCTCTGATGAGCAGTGCTCGATAATGCTTTTCATACCCTTCTGACCGCCGGCAGAGCCTTTGCGGCGAATACGCATGACCCCGGGTTCAAGGGAAATATCATCAAACATTATAAGCACACGGTCGGGGGAAAGTTTGTAGAAATCTATCGCCTCACGCACTGCCTGACCGGAATTGTTCATATAGGTCTGGGGCTTCAAAAGAAGCAGCTTACAGCCTGCGGCAGTGCAGGTGGCAGTAAGTGCGTGAAATTTCGAGCGGTCAATACGAACGCCGTTTTTTGCGGCGAATTTATCTATAGCCATAAAGCCTGCATTGTGCCGTGTTTTTTCGTACTTTGTGCCGGGGTTGCCCAGGCCGACAATGATAAAATCGATAGGACTTTTCTTGAATATCATAATTTTTCTCCTCAGACAGATTTTGGGCGGGGTAAATAATACCCCACCCTGTAAAGTGTATATTGTAAGCCTTATTTGCTTCTTTTCGAGGCCGCCCAGCCAGGCTTGTTTGTCTGTTTGTCGCGAGCGATCGAAAGAGCATCACTCGGAACATCCTCGGTTATGGTCGAGCCTGCGGCAACATAAGCACCGCTGCCTACGCAAACAGGTGCAATAAGATTGACGTTGGAGCCGATGAATGCATTGTCTTCGACAACGCAGCGATTCTTTCTCACTCCGTCATAGTTTGCCGTAACACAGCCGCAGCCGAAATTGACGTTTGAACCGATATCACTGTCGCCTATGTAAGTGTGATGTGCGATCTGTGTTCCGGAGGATACCGAGCTGTTTTTTATCTCAACGTAATTTCCGACATGGACATCAGGGCCTATCTCGGAACCGGGACGTACATCGGAAAAAGGACCTATATCGGTTCGCTCAAGTATCTTGCTTTCGCGTATCTGAGAAAGGCTGATAACACAGCTTTCGCAAATTTCGGAATCCTCAATATAAGATGTGGGGCCAATCCTGCAGCCATCGTGTATAACAGTATTTCCCTTGAGAATTGTGCCGGGAAGAATAGTTACATTTTCGCCTATAACAACATCACTGCTTATTACTATGCCGTCGGTGCAGGGCATTGCAACGCCGTTTGAGATATGGTGTGAAAGTATCTTTTCACGTGCAAGACGGTTGAGTTCAAAAAGCTGAGAAGGATCGTTTGCGCCAAGAACGACATCATCGGACTGAGCGATGAATGCGCCGACGGTTTTGCCTGCTCCTATAAGAAGCTTTACCGCATCGGGAAGATAATATTCACCCGTTATGCTGGAAGCCTTTATGCTGTCGAGAACCTGCAGAAGAGCGTCTATCTCAAACCAGTATGCGCCGGAATTTATCTCGTGGATAGCAAGCTGTTCGGTGTTTGCTTCCTTGTGCTCAACGATTGCCTCGAGTTCTCCGCGTGCGCCGCGTATAAGCCTGCCGTAGCCTGTGGGGTCATCGAGAACAGCAGAGATAACGGTGGCAGAGGCATTGTTTTCGCTGTGCTGCTTGAAGGCACTTGAGATGGTGTCGCTGTCGAGAAAGGGTGCATCTCCGCAGCAGATAAGAACATGACCGCCGCTGTGGCGTTCGAGGAAGCTTCGAGCCATCATAACGGCGTGACCGGTGCCTTTTCTTTCGGTCTGGACGACCGTCTCGCACGAACCGGCAAGATAAGCCTCCACCTGCTCACGTCGGTGCCCTGTAACAACACAAAGATTATCGATGTCGGCCTTGCGAATGGCGTCGGTGACCCAGCCAAGCATGGGCTTGAGCTGAACCTCAAGGAGCACCTTGGATTTATTGGATCTCATGCGCTTGCCCTCGCCTGCGGCGAGGATAACTGCACAGATATTTGTCATATTGAGCTAACCACCTTTAATAGAACATATATTATTATTATATCATATATATGACAGGTTTTCCACTTTTTTTAAAATTTATATAAAAAAGCGGCTGTGCTCTATTGCACAGCCGCTTCCAAAGCTGAATTATGCGTTGGGAACAATGGAGGTAAAGGTTGAAAGATCGATCTTCTCTGAGGAGAAGGTCTTACGTACATTGTTGTTGACAGTCACACCGAGTGTGTTGTAATACTCATCAAGATCTGCATAAAGATTATCATAGCAGATAGAGTTGATGATCTCGTCCTTTGAATCAAGATAATCCTTGCCGGTCATCTCCGGAGCAATGCGCTGTGCAGCGCAGATAGCATGACAGGTGTTGTAGGATTCATCATAGAAGGAGAAGGTGTAAACTCCGGATTTTCCGATCTCAAGATTGCTGATGCTGTAGTAAACATCGCCCATAGCGGTATCTGCGAGAGCGGTGTCGAGATCAACCGCATCCATTGTGCCGCCTTCCTTGTAGGCAGGGATATCGTTATAAGCCTTTGCCTTTGCGGCGTAATCATCAATGGAAAGCTGCTGGGTGGTTATATCGGTAAGCTTTTTAAGCTCGGCCTGATATGCATCGCTGCTTTCTTCGAGGTATTTGCCCTCTGAATCAATTGCATAATAGATCATGTAATTGAAACGAAGGTAATTTTCATCAAAATACTTCTGAATATCTCCGTCAGAGAGATAGATGTCAGATGCGCTGTCAACATACAAAGCGGTAAAATGATCGACAAGAGCATTGTTGCGAAGGGTGTGGAGAATAACAAGTTCCTCGAAAGAGGTCTTGCTTATACCGTTCTTCTTGTAGATATCGCTCTGTGCGGTGTAATAATCACCGTAGAGGGACATGTAGGTATTGTAATCCTCATCACTGTAGGAAAGGCCGAGCTTTTCAAACATTGCCTTGGTAGCAACATAGTTTTCAAAGGTTTCAACGGCTGCATCATCAAGATAATTGGCAATGGTTGTCTTTGTGCCGTCGGCGAGCTCAATTTCGTTTGTCAGAGCAACAGGACCGTAGGTGGAGCAGAGATTCTGGTAGGCGAGCATGACAGAGAGAGGATATATGCCGCCGGGAACGGTAGTGTCGTTATACTTTGCGGACCACGATGTGTTTCCGCAGGCGGTCATGGTGAGCATGCCGAGTACAAGCAGTACCGAAAGAAGCAGAGCTGTAAGCTTTTTGGAAGTTTTCATGTTGATACGTCCTCCTGATTCATGGTAAACAATTAAATCTATTATATACTTGTTAAGTTGATTTGTCTATAGAAATATTGCGAGTATTGAATTTGAAAATGCAGAAATATAAAAGATTTTGGAAAATACAGAGTCTTAATAACCGCTGTTTGAAATAAAAATAAAAAAGTCATTGACAAAATAAAAACATGCGTTTATTATTGCATTGTTGCAAAAATCAGATAAATAAAAAAGAAAGGAGCCGGAGTGAAATGACAATGAATAATTATGCAGCAAATTACGCAATGAAAGTTGATACAAAGTGGGATATCTGCGCTCTTTGTGCAGTTAATTATCGTGAATATTTTTATCCGGCTGAATATATTGTTTTGACAAAAAAGCAGTGAAAAAAGCGCTTGAAGTTGCATGTAAATTTGATCGAAACACCGCAGTCGGGTAACTGCGGTGTTTTATTTTTTGCAAAAACACCCGCAGAGAAGGAGGGTAATAATGAATCGAAAGGTAAAATCAAAGAAAAAAACCATATTTTCATATATGGCAAAGCACTGGGCGATGTATCTTTTCTCATTTGCCATGCTGGCACTGCTTATCGGACTGAAGGCTGTAATGCCGAGAGTAACCGAAAGAATCGTAAACGAAGGCTTGTCACCTGAGCTTTCGAGTATGGAAGCGAGGATGGGTGTAGTAATCCCTCTGCTGATTACAGTACTTGTAATGGGAATAATAAGAGCAATAGCGACATATCTCAAGGAGTACTCATCGGACAAAATAGGCGTGTACATAGGAAGAGATATGCGTCGGGATCTGTTTTCTCATGTATCGGGTCTTTCCATGAACTACCACAACAAAACCAACACAGGAGAATTGATGGCGAGACTTAAGGATGATGTTGACAAGGTGTGGTTTGTGCTGGGCTTTGCAGGAGTCCTGACAGTAGAGTGCATAGTCCACACAATAACAACGCTTGCGTGTATGTTCAGCTACAGCCCGTTGCTGACTCTTGTTCCCATAGTGTTTATGGTTATAGTCGGTGTTGTTGCATTGAGAATGGAAAAAAGACTTGACAAGGCATTCAGCAACCTTAGTGAGGTGAACGCAGAGCTGACGACCGTTGCACAGGAAAATCTTGCAGGAGTCCGTACAGTAAAAGCCTTTTCTCGTGAAGGACATGAGATACTAAAATTCCGACAAAAGAACAATAAGTATTATGAAACAAGTCTTGTGCTTGCAAAGGTATTCAGAAAATATTATCCCTATATCAATGTTATAGGCAGCCTGCTGACGGTTCTTGTAACAGTTTTGGGTGCTGTGCTGGTTCTTTCTGAAAGAGGTTATTTAAGTCTCGGCTTTCTTGAGAGCTTTGCAGGAGACATGGACGAAGGAAAGCTTATTGCGTTTGTTTCCTACGCGACAGAGATAATCTGGCCTATGGAGTGCCTCGGCTGGCTTGCGAACGAAATAGCTTCCGCGCTGGCATCGGCAAAAAAGCTTAATGCGATATTTAACGAACGATCTGACATCACAGATCCGAAGGATCCCGTTGTGCTTTCGGAAATAAAGGGTGACCTTGCCTTCAATAATGTATCATTTAAGCCCGACGGAAAAACAGTTCTTGAAAATGTAAGCTTTTCGGTGCCTCAGGGGTCGACCCTCGGTATAATGGGCATGACAGGTTCGGGTAAAAGCACAATTATTAACCTTGCGGAGAGATTTTACGATGTGACCGATGGAGAAATAACTCTCGATGGCGTTGATATAAGAAAACTCACCCTGAAAACCGTAAGAAACAGTATGGCTGCGGTCATGCAGGATGTATTTCTTTTCTCCGATACCATTGCCGAAAACATAAAGCTTGGTTCGGACGGGAAGCTTACACAGGAGGAAATGGAGGCGGCATCAAGAGATGCAGGTGCCTCGGAATTTATCGATAAGCTGACAGAACGCTATGATACCGTAATAGGCGAGAGAGGCGTAGGGCTTTCAGGAGGGCAAAAGCAAAGGATAAGTATCGCACGAGCTCTGGCAAAGAAGCCTAAGATACTCATTCTTGACGATGCAACAAGTGCGCTTGATATGGAAACAGAATACGAGATACAGCGATCCCTCGATAAGCTCAGCGGCTGTTCAAAAATAATTGTTGCTCACCGCATAAGTGCTGTAAAGGATGCAGACGAGATCATAGTCCTTGATAACGGACGTGTTGCCGAAAGAGGAAATCACAGTCAGCTTATGAAGCAGAGAGGAATGTATTTCAGTACATATAAAGCACAATACAACACAGAGGAAGATATGGTGGAAAGGAGTGATACATAATGTCCGTTAATTCCTTTAGAGAAGATGAGGAACAGAAGGAGGTACTGAAGAAGGACACGGTTATCCGATTGTTCAGATATCTTCTCGGCTATAAAAGGCAGATAGCCGCCGCACTGCTGCTTACAGGCACCATGATAGCGATAACACTTATAAATCCGCTTATGATCCAGAGAGCGATAAATGTAAATCTGACTGTCGGCGACTGGAAGGGATTGCTCGTGCTTGCAGGCATTGCATTTGTGATGTATATCTATTATCTTATCGCGATGCGATGCCGCATGAAGATAATGCAGATAATGACAAATAAAATACTTTTTACCATTCGAGAAGATCTTTATAACCACATTCAGACGCTGGGCTTTGGCTTTTTTGACAGCCGTCCGACAGGTAAAATACTCGCGCGTATCGTAGGTGACGTTAACAGCCTTAAGGATGTGCTGAACAATGCAGTAATAACCTTTATTCCGGATTTTATCAAGATAGCGGCAGTAGCGGTCATAATGTTCATTCTCGACGTAAAAATGGCGGCGGCAGGCCTTATAACAGTACCTTTGCTCGCACTGATAATGATCGTTATACAGCGAATATCTCACAAGCGCTGGCAAAAGCACAGAAAGAAATCCTCAAACCTCAATGCGTTTCTTCATGAGGATCTGTCGGGAATGAAGGTGGTACAATCCTTTTCAGCCGAAAATGAATCCATGAAGGATTTCAGAATGCTTACAGACGAGCACTGCATATCATTTATCGATGCGGTTCGTATAAACGATATGTTTGGACCCTCTGTTGAAATTTGCACGGCAATAGCATCGTTTCTGCTCTATTTTGCAGCTATCCGCTTCTGTGGTATCGATTCGACCGCAGAGGCAGGAACAATAACAGCCTTTGCCTTTTATCTGAGCATGTTCTGGTCGCCTATCCGAAATCTTGCAAATTTCTATAACCAGCTTGTAACGAATATCTCTGCCGCCGAGCGTGTGTTTGAAATAATGGATACACAGCCCGAGCTTTATGACAGGGAAAACGTCGGCGTTCTGCCTGATATCAAAGGAGAGGTAACATTTAAAAACGTGTCCTTTGCATATTCAGATGACATTGAGACTCAGGTGCTGCATGATGTAAGCTTTACCGCAAAGCCAGGAGAGACCATCGCGCTTGTAGGTCCCACGGGAGCCGGAAAGACAACGGTCGTAAATCTTGTCAGCCGTTTTTATGATGCGGTTGAGGGAGAAATACTCATTGACGGTTATAATGTAAGGGATGTGTCGCTTGCAAGTCTGCGCGGACAGATGGGAGTTATGACACAGGAAAATTTCCATTTTTCGGGAACCGTAAGAGATAATATACGATACGGAAAGCTCGATGCAGCAGACGAAGAGATAATTGCGGCTGCAAAGGCGGTGAATGCCCACGATTTTATCATGCAGCTTGAAAAAGGCTATGATACCGATCTTTCCGACGAAGGAGCGACACTTTCATCAGGTCAGAAACAGCTGCTTGCCTTTGCGAGGACAATGGTCTCTAAACCGAGAATACTGATACTTGATGAAGCAACATCCAGCATAGACACCCATACGGAAATGCTCGTTCAGCAGGGCATTGAGAATATGCTTAAGGGCAGGACATCCTTTGTTATTGCTCACAGGTTATCGACTATCAAAAAGGCAGACCGTATTTTTGTAATAGATCACGGACGTATTCAGGAATCGGGCAGTCACGAAGAGCTGATTGCCAAAAAAGGGC
This sequence comes from Acutalibacteraceae bacterium, assembly GCA_045536305.1. GTDB lineage: Bacteria > Bacillota > Clostridia > Oscillospirales > Acutalibacteraceae > JAISGQ01. The sequence goes on along the minus strand of JAZSNH010000079.1, from coordinate 41,986 downwards.
AATATTACGAGCTTTATCAGGCACAGTTCAAGAGCCTGAAAAGTGCAAAGACAATATAAAATGCGGTACTGCTGATATATGGGATTATAAAAAACACACTTCCGATGTTCAATCGGGAGTGTGTTTTTTGAGTGCTCAAATTTATAATGTTTTCTCACAGCAGTATCGCAGCTACCGCAAAGTATATGAGCAGCGAAACCGTATCGATTATAGTCGTGATAAAAGGGCTTGACATTATGGCAGGGTCGAAGCCCAATTTTTTGGAAAGTATAGGCAGAGTGCATCCAATCACCTTCGCGAAAACGACGGTGATAAAAACACTCAGAGAAATAACAAGAGCAACAGTAACGGTGATTTCATCGATACCGCATATAAGGCGGTCAAATATCATGATCTTTGCAAAATTTGCCGCCGAAAGGGTAATGCCGCACAGCGCACCGACACGTATTTCTTTCCATAAGATCCTGAAAATATCGGAATAATCTATCTCGTCAAGAGACAGACTTCGGATAATGGATACCGCCGCCTGACTTCCTGTGTTGCCGCCGGTGTCCATGAGCACGGGGATAAAGGCGGCAAGGAAAATTGCGCTTGTGAGCATGGCGGAATTGGCAGAGATTATAAGTCCCGTAAAGGTTGCGGAGATAAGAAGCACCAGCAGCCAGGGGATCCTCTTTTTCCAGGTCTCAAAAACGCCTGTACGCATGTAGGTTTTATCGGACGGTGTTATAGCGGCCATTCGCTCGATATCCTCGGTTGCTTCCTCGGTGATGACGTCGATAGCATCGTCAACCGTAACAATGCCGACAAGTCTGCCGCCGCCATCGACAACGGGCATGGCAATAAAGTCATAACGGCTCAGCTGATTTGCAACCTCTTCCTTGTCATCAAGTGTCTTTACAGAGATGACACTGGTCTCCATGATATCCTCAATAAGAGTGTCCGACTCATTTATAAGAAGATCCTTTGCGGAAACAAGTCCCTGCAGAACACGGTTGTTGTCAGTTACATAGCAGGTGTAGATGGTTTCCTTGTCAACTCCGGTTCGTCTTATTCTGCGTATAGCATCGCGCACAGTCAGGTCTTTTTTCAGGTCAACATATTCGGTGGTCATAATGCTGCCTGCGCTGTCCTTTGGGTATTTGAGAAGATCGTTGATGGAAGCGCGCATTTCGGGCGAAGCATGACGAAGTATTCTCTTGACAACGGTTGCAGGCATTTCCTCGATCATATCGACTGCATCGTCCATATAAAGTTCATCGAGGACCTCCTTCAGCTCGGAATCGCTGAAGGAGCTGATAAGCTGCTCCTGAACCTCGCCGTCAAGGTAAACAAAAACCTCTGCGGCAGGTTCTTTCGGCAAAAGCCTGAAAACAATGAGCAGCTGAGAGGGAGAAAGCTCTTCGAAAAGCTCGCCGATATCGACAGGCTCCTCCTCTTCAAGAATCTTTCTCAGCGTGACATACTTTTTCTCATCCAAGAGCTTTTGAGTCAACGCAAGTAATTTTGTATCTTCCATGTCTATTTCCTCCTTTGCTTTTGGGTTGCTGCAGGTAGGAAGCGGTGACAGGAAGCCGCAATTTAAGCGGTAGATCCGGGCAAACGACACGGCTCACAGAAAATGCACCATGTTCGTGGAGGCTCAGGTTCCGCACTTATACTGCCGGGCTTCCCTGAGCAACTACTTCCTGCGTCCATATCGTTCACCTCTTTTTATACAGATTTCCCGATGATCACAATATCGGGCACTTAAAATATTATATCACACAGCGAACTTATTTGTCACTTAAAATTTTCAAAAAAATAAAAAATATCAAAAAGCGATAAAGAGCGCAAGAGGTCTTGAAGTTTACGCAAAATATGCTAAAATATAAATGTTATAAATATAATTAGGAGGCAGATTCAATTGGCACTTACCGTTTCCGACATTATTGCAATTGACGCTGACGGAATAACCTATATCAATGAGCTCAAGCAGCGCAGAAAGCTTCTGTTTAACAGCTGCCATCAGTATTGGGTGCGTCAGGCGACCGAAAATCCGGATGCGTTTCTCACATGGGATGGATATCCTGTTCCTCCCACAGAGCCCGGTAATGAGAACATAATCGGACGTCACAACGCCAATACCGATGTTCCTTATTATGAGTTTTTCTATGATGTGCATGTCAGATTCGAAATGGATCAGAAGCACGGTCTTTTCCAGAGCGCAGAAAAGAACAGACAGGCATTTTTGGCAGTTGAAGAGCAGATTAACGCACAGGGCTGGAGAACCTACAACGCAGGCTGATCAATAAAGAAAAATCAGAAGCTGCGATAAAATCAAAATCTTGTTAAAGTTTTAAATGGTCCCGATTTTTAACGAAAATCGGGACCATTTAACGTCTTTATCCGTCCAAAGAGATTAGCGCAGGGGAACGGTGTAAACATAAGAGATGTTATCTGATTCAGCAAGTTTAAGGATAGTTTCTTTGTCTGCGACTATTGCAAAACCGTATATTTGTATACCGTTGTTTTCAATGTAACTGATAACATCGTTCCAGTAAATGTTATTCAAGCCGAACATTTCGGCAGCATCGGAATTATCTCCCATATAACGGAGCATGCTGGTGAAATGAGTCTGCATTGCGACGACATCGGATTCCTTGGCTTCTTTTTCTTCGACGCTCTCTGTGCCGTCGTTGAGGCAGAGAGAAGGATATTTTTCTTTGTCCCAATTCATAACGGTGCCGCTTCTGTCAGAATAAAATCCAAGATTACTGTAAGAGATGCCGCCGTCATAAACAGCGTACCAAATACTGTTGTCTTTTCCGAACCGGCTGCAAACACTTTCATAATCGTAGAGTTCATCCAGAGAAAAGTAGGCCGTATACATATCGTGCTCATCAAGCTTTTCGAGGGAGGTAAAGGCTTCTTTTGCAGAGCCTGCCGCACCTGTTCCTTTGAATGGCCAATCAACGTTTTCGGGGAGAATGAATGCATTGCTTGTAGGTGTGCTGAGAAAATCGGGATTATAAAGAGTCAGCTTTCCGCGTTTTAGTTTACCTGCAACACTGTTAAAAACGCCGTTTGAGGATGAGGTCTGCGGAATAACGATGTCATAACAGCCGTATCCATCGTTTTCGGCATATACTATATCTCGGCATTTTCCGGGAAGAAACAGCTCGGAATATACCGAAAGGTCCAGAGACATCTGTGTGGTTTTGAATCCGTACTCAGAAGTGCCGACAACCTTATTTGGATTATAAAATAAAAGGGAAGCCAGATTGGGGAGCAGAAAAATTGCCCCTAAAACCACCGCAAGAATGATAACTCCAACAACGATTCCGGCCTTAACAAAAGCTCGCCTTACAGATAATCTTATTGTTCGGGTAAATTCTTTTGCTTCATCATAAGTGCCGTTATCCGTACTGATTTTCAGTGTGTTGTCAAGATCGGGAATAGTGCATTCATCAAACATATAATCGGTGATAGCCTCATGCTTTTCTATTTCATATTCTACCTGAGCTTTTTGTTCTTCGGGTAAATTTCCTTCTTTGTATAGTTTTAATAATTCACGGAATGTCATAATTGTGTTCCTCCATATACTGTTTGAGTTCTCGCTTTGCTCTTAGTGCCAAAACACGGACATTGGCAGGGGAAATCCTTAAAATTGAAGCGATCTCGTTGTGGGAAAGCCCACTCAGATAATGCATCTGCAATATTTCGCGCTTTGTTGTGTTCAGACAGCTTAAGGCGTGCATGAGCATTTCTTCCTGCTCTAATTTTAAGACGAAAGGAATAGTGTTCGGTGAGGTCATATCATTATCTAATTGGGTTTCGCCGCAGCGCACGGTACGCTTTTCTTTTTTGCATTGGTTAAAATATAAATTTCTCGCTACCATATAAAGCCATGCACGCATATTGATATGGTCATTACTCAAGGAAAGAAGGGCGTTGAGAAATGTGCTTTGAGTCAGATCTTCTGCAAGCTCGGGGTCTCTGCACAGCGAATATAGGTACAGATAGATCTCGTTTCGGTAGCGGTCATATAATTTTTTCAGCAATTCGTTGTCTATAGCGTATTCCTCCTTCCCTGTCAGTTGCGAATGCATTCACTTGTATAACAATACAAAAAGAAAAATGTTACAGTAATTTATAAAAAAAGCTCTTTTGCCGAAGAGCAAAAGAGCTTCTGGTGCTGCTGGTCGGACTCGAACCGACGGCCTGCTGATTACGAATCAGCTGCTCTACCAACTGAGCCACAACAGCGAAATTTTACCCGTACATAATACAATAAAGAAAAATCTTTGTCAATAGATATTTTGCCCTGCAAAAAAGGGATAATATAGTAATAATAGCTCAAAAAACAGCGCTGTACACACTGCTTTTCTGCAATGCAAACATGTATATCGGTCTTTAATTTTTTATTCATCTGGTGTATAATAACTTGGTTATGTAAATAAAATGAATTCAGGTGTTGAATATATGTCTAAAGCCCCACAGGAAAGACTCAGAAATATAGCGATAGTTGCTCATGTTGATCACGGAAAGACCACTTTGGTTGACCAGCTTTTAAAACAGAGCGGTGTTTTTCGTGAAAACGAGGTAGTGGCAGAGCGTGTTATGGACTCAAATGACATTGAGCGTGAACGCGGAATCACGATCCTTGCAAAAAATACCGCGGTAATGTACAATGGAGTAAAGATCAATATAGTTGATACCCCGGGCCACGCGGATTTCGGCGGCGAGGTAGAGCGCATACTTATGATGGTGGACGGAATAATTCTTCTCGTCGATGCATTTGAAGGGTGCATGCCGCAGACTCGTTTTGTATTAAAGAAAGCGTTGGGACTCGGCAAAAAATCCATCGTTGTCATAAACAAGATCGATCGTCCTATGGCAAGGCCTGCAGAGGTGGTTGATGAGATCATAGACCTTTATATCGACCTCGGAGCCGATGATGATCAGATCGAATTTCCGGTAGTATACGCCTCAGGGCGTGATGGCTATGCATCTCTTGATGCAGACAGCAAGGGAACCGACATGACTCCTCTTTTCGAGACTATTCTTGAAACCATTCCTGCTCCCATAGGTGACCCGGAGGGCCCTGCACAGGTGCTTTTCTCCAATATCGATGCAGACGAATATGTGGGCAAGATAGGCATAGGAAGAGTAGAGAGAGGAACAATAAAAACAGGTCAGCAGATGGTGCTTTGCCATACCGACGGAACGACTCAGAATGTAAAGATAAGCAGGCTTTACCAGTTTGAAAATCTTCGCAGAGCAGAAGCTATGACGGCATCAGTCGGAGATATCGTAGCGGTATCAGGCTTTTCGGATCTCAATATCGGTGAGACCGCATGCGATCCCGAGCATATTGAACCGCTGCCCTTTGTAAAGATAGACGAGCCGACTGTATCAATGCTGTTTATGGTCAACAACGGTCCTTTTGCAGGACAGGACGGCAAATATGTCACAAGCCGAAATATCCGCGACAGACTGTTCAGAGAAGTAGAGACAAATGTCGCAATGCGCGTTGAGGAAACCGATTCTGCAGATACATTCAAGGTTTCGGGACGAGGTGAGCTTCACCTTTCGATACTCATCGAAAACATGCGCCGCCAGAATTTTGAATTCATGGTATCACGCCCGCAGGTCATATACAAAACGATAGACGGTGTCAGATGCGAGCCGATGGAGCTTCTTATGATAGAGGTTCCGGAAGAATATGTCGGTGCGGTCATGGAAAAGATATGCTCGCGCAAGGGCGAGCTCCAGACAATGGATACCCGTCAGTCGGGCATGACGCACATGGAATTCAGAATTCCTTCGAGAGGACTTATGGGATATCGCTCGGAGTTCCTTACCGACACTAACGGCAACGGCATAATGAACCACATTTTTGACGGCTACGAACCCTTCAAGGGAGAGATAGTGCTCCGCCAGCAGGGCAGTCTTATTGCATTCGAAACAGGTGATTCCAATGCATACGGTCTGTTCAACGCACAGGAGCGAGGCAGAATGCTTATCGGTCCCGGTGTGCCGGTTTACGAGGGAATGATCGTAGGCTATGCGCCAAAAAATGAGGACATCATAGTCAATGTATGCAAGAAAAAGCATGTTACAAACACCAGAGCATCAGGCTCGGATGAAGCCTTGAGATTGACTCCGCACACTGTCTTTTCACTTGAGCAGGCATTGGAGTTCATAGCTGACGACGAGCTTGTCGAGGTAACCCCCAAAAATATCCGCCTGAGAAAGACTCTTCTTACAAAGGAAGCGAGAGTAAAGGCGGCAAACAGAGCAAAATCAAATCAGTAAAGGAGAATAATGATGAGCAAGGAAATAAAGAACAATGCAGAACTCGAGGAAGAGGAATACAGCACACTGACCCTTTCCGATGAAGAGGGCAACGAAATCGAATTTGAGCTTATGGACATTATCGAATACGACGGCAATGAGTACGCAGTGCTTCTTCCTCTTGAGAACGCTGACAATAACGGAGTTGACGAGGTCGTTATTCTGCTTGTCGAGAGCGAAACAGAGGACGAGCAGTTCTTTACCGTTGTCGATGACAGAGAGACAGAGCTTGCTGTTTTCGAAATATTCAAGGAAAACAATAAGGATCAGATCAACTTTGTAGATGTAGATTAAACTGACTTCGAGGTTCCTGCCGCCGCGGCAGGAACCTCGATTTATGACGGTGATTTAAAATTGAGATACATAATAATCGATCTTGAATGGAACGGTACTTTTTCAGGTAAGCTGGGATACTATTTCAATGAGATCATAGAGATCGGAGCTGTCATGCTCGATGAAAAGTTCGAGATCATAAGCGAATTTTCCGAGCTTGTTTCTCCAAGGTACAATAAAAAGCTGTCGGGAAGAGTAAAGCGCCTGACTCATATAACAAATTCCGAGGTATCCGCAGGTATGGATTTTCTTAAGGTCTACGACCTGTTCTGCCATTGGGTGGGAGATGAGGAAAATTGCGTGATGTCTTTCGGAACAGGCGATATTCTCGTAATGCTTGAAAATCTCAGAGTGTACAACAGGGGAGAAGCTCTTTCGTTTATGAAAAACTACTGCGATCTGCAGCAGCTTTGTCAGATGGACATGGATGTGGAGGCAGGACAGCAGCTCGGCCTGTCGGCAATGGCGGAAAAGCTTGGTATCGAAGTGGATAATATGGAAATGCATCGAGCCCTTGATGACAGCATTGTTTCCGCAAAGTGCGTAAAAAGCACATTCAAAAAGGAAAACTACGATAAGCTTGCAAAAATTGCAGACAGTGAATTTTACAGATGGATAACCTTTAAGACAATATCTATATGTGACCTGACAAATCCGCTTATCAAAGCATCAATGTTTATGCTTAATTGTCCTGAATGCGGCGTGATACTAAAGCGTGTTACAGCGGTAGCTCAGAAGAGCCGCAGCTTTGCCGCACAATACATCTGCGGCATGTGCGGCAGAAAATATACAGGCAAGCACTACATAAAGCTGAAATATGAAGGCATAGTAAACCGCTCGACTCTGACAGAATATCGGCCTGAGCAAAAGCATGAAAATGAGACAGGCGAAGAATAGAATAAAGGAAAGCAGCTCCGACACTGAATATCGGAGCTGTCCTTTTTTATCGGGTGTCCTTCGAAACTCTTCGAAGCATCAGCGCGGCGAAAACGGAAAAGGCAATTACAAAAGAAAACAGCATGCCCCAGGAAACAAGCAAGGAAGAGGCAGACGGTTCGTACATATCGATAAAATCAAGCTCTATTTTATTTAGAGTATATCCGGCAGAGAGAGCCTCGTCCTGAGCCTCGCGAAGCTCCCTTGCAATGTCGCTTGAAGAGCCGAAGGCCTGCATTGCCCAGCGCGCAACCATAAAAAAAGAGGTTATTTCAAGAAATCGGTTCATGGAAAACAGCACACCTGAGAAAACCACCTGCAATATCAAAAAAACAGGTGCAATAATATTTGCAATATCCGCACTTTTCACCATGGAGGAAATAAAAAGACCGGTTGCATCGGAGGCGAGAGTCAGAAGGAACAAAGTGATATAGCATTCTATGACGACGGGCAGAAGCAGACCGTCAGAGCTTTTTGAAAAGTCGGCAAACAAAACGAATATGACCATTATCAGAAAAGCCTGCACAGCACAGATGACGGCCTGCATGCAGAGCTTAGAGCTTATATACGCACCTAATTTGAGGTTGGCGCAGTATTCACGCCTGACGATACTGCGTTCTTTGCATATATCCTGAATGGAATTGAATACGCCTGTAAAAATGACCGCACAGCACAGGACAAAATAAGCGGTCTGAGAATCCTGAAAGGAGGTAAACATATCCTCGCCTGCGACAAACGCGACAATGACACCGCACACAATAGGCAAGGCGAGCATAAGTACGAGCTTGGAGGTGCTGTTAAGCAGCAGCTCCGCATTTCGTGCGAGAAGTACCCGTACCTGACGAAAAAAGCATCGGGAGCGTTCGATCAAGGTGTCGCCTCCCTGCAGCAGGCTTCATAAGCCGTAACATATCGTGAAGGGTCTTTGCTTATCAGCTCGTAAGCATCCGTAAGGCTGCTTACATCAAAGAAGCTCAGAGCCTCGGAGAGCGAACCGAAAAAACACAGCCGACCTCCGGGCGCGAGAAAAATTATTTTGTCAAAGAGCGAAATGTTCTGCAGGGTGTGAGTTATGCATATAACGGTTTTTCCCTTTTCATGCGAAAGCCTGCAAAGCTGCTTCATAAGGCTTGTTTCAGCCTCGGGGTCAAGTCCTGAGGTCGGCTCATCGAGAAAGAAAAGCGCAGGGTCGCTGATAAGCTCAACGGCAATGCTTGCTCTTTTTCTCTGACCTCCGCTGAGCTTTTTTACAAGCTTGCTGCGGTGTTCGGCAAGGCCTACCGTGCAAAGCACATTGTTTACTCTTTCGTCTATCTCAAAATCGGTGATATCTTCGCCCAGCCGAAGTCTTGCTGCAAATCGAAGCATATTCTGGACTCTGAGATTATCATGAACTATATCCGCTTGGGGAACATATCCGATCTTCGATTTAAAAGAATTGTAATTTAGCATAAGATCTTTGCCGTTTATATATACCCTTCCGCTCGTTGCCGGTTCAAAGCCGTTTAAGCAGTTTATCAGAGTGGACTTGCCTGAGCCTGAGCCTCCGATAACGGCAACAAGCTCTCCGGGCATAACAGAAAGAGATATTCTGTCGAGAATGCGCCTTGAATGTCCCTTGTCAATAATATCTCTGCACAGCTTTTCGGCGGTGATGCATACTCCGCCTGACTGCACAGGGTCGTTTGCACAGAAGTTCATAAGATCAGTTCCTTTTAGAAGGATTTTGATATATACTTTTTATTCAAAGTAATGTACAATATATATAATTAAACAAACGGAGGCAAATATGAGCCACGATATAAAAGCTTTGAGAAAAAAAGCAATGTCACTGCCTTTGCGCCCGGGCGTGTACATTATGAAAAACGATAAGAATGAGATCATATATATAGGTAAAGCAAAGGCATTGAAAAACAGAGTCAGTCAATATTTCGGCTCTCAGGAGGGGCATACGGTAAAGGTTCGCAGAATGGTCGGGAATGTGGAAGATTTTGACTATATCGTAACCGATTCCGAATACGAGGCGCTTGTGCTCGAATGCAGCCTGATAAAGCAGCATACGCCGAGGTACAATATTCTTCTGAAGGACGATAAGGGCTACAGCTATGTCCGCATTTCCGCAGAGGATTACCCTCGTATAAAAATGGTGCGCCGAACAGAGGACGACGGAGCGCAGTATATGGGGCCGTATACCTCAGGTACGGCTGTTCGTGAGGCTGTGGACGAGGCGTGCAGGATATTCCGTTTGCCGACATGCGGTAAGAAATTTCCGAGAGACTTTGGGAAAGGGCGTCCCTGTCTTAATTATTCCATAAAGCAGTGTATGGGTGTATGCAGGGGAAGAGTGTCGAAGGAAGAATACGGCGAAGCGCTTTCTCAGGCGCTGGAATTTCTCAGATCCGATACGGATACGACGATTAAAAAGCTCACGCAGCAGATGGAGGAATGCGCGGAAAATCTCGAATTTGAGCGTGCAGCGAAGCTGCGTGACAGAATATCCGCGATAAGAAAAATAAGAGAAAAGCAAAAAGTGGTAATGACCAGGATCGAAGAGCAGGATGTTATAGCGGCCGCGGTTTCGGGAAACACTGCTTGTGTGGAGATAATGCGGTATTATGACGGAAGGCTGTATGAAAGAGAGCATTTTCTGTTCGAGGATCCTCCTGCGCCCGAGGTGCTCAGAGGGGAATTTATCGCACGCTACTATTCTTCGCGTGACCGTACACCGCCGAGAATATTTACAGACATAAAGCCTGAGGAGACAGAACTTTTAGAGCGCTGGCTGACAGAGAAGCGAGGAAAAAAGGTTACTGTCAGTGTGCCGATGCGCGGCGAACAGGTGGAGCTTGTGGCCATGTGCCGCAAAAATGCAGCAGAGCACCTGTCTATTATGCGTGGAAAATTCGGAGATATGACAGAAACGCTCAACGATCTTATGGGAATGTTGGGCTTGTCGAAGGTGCCCGAGTATATCGAATCTTATGATATATCCAACACAGCAGGCGAGGGGAATGTAGCGGGAATGGTAGTTTTCCGTGACGGAAGGCCCCTTAAGAGCGCATACAGAAAATTTAAAATAAAGGGCTTTGCAGGACAGGACGACTACGCTTCGATGCGTGAAGTCATTACACGGCGCCTTGATGAATATCTGGCGCACAAAGGCGAGGATGGCTTTGGAACACTGCCCGATCTTATTCTTCTTGACGGCGGCGAGCAGCATGTGGCGGCGATAAAACCGATAATCGATTCGTATGCGCTGTCTATTCCGGTGTTTGGCATGGTAAAGGATCAGAAACACCGAACACGCGCGATTTCCGCTGTCGGCGAGGAGGTTGCCATTGCAAAAAATCGCCGTGTTTTTACGCTTATCGGTACAATACAGGAGGAGGTCCACCGCTTCGCAATAACCTATCATCGCAAAACAAGGGCAAAGGGAATAACAGGCTCATCGCTTACAGAGATAGAGGGAATAGGTCAGGCAAGAGCAAAGGCGCTTCTCAAGCATTATAAAACCATAACGGCAATAAAAAATTCCTCCGAGGAGGAGCTTTCTGCAGTCCCGGGAATGACAAAGACTGCAGCTCGCGCGGTTTATAAAGCCTACCACGAGTCTGATACAAAATAAAACAAGATAAACATAATATAGACACTTTACAAGCAAATAACTTTGTGATAGTATGTGTTATGTAACCAAAGGAGTAGTAATATGAGAATCATTACAGGAACTGCAAGGGGACGAAAATTAAAAACACTTGAAAATCTTGACGTAAGACCGACTTCGGAAAGAGTAAAGGAAGGTCTTTTTTCTGCACTTCAGTTTTCCATCGAGGGCAGAAGAGTGCTCGACATGTTCGCAGGAAGCGGACAGCTTGGGCTTGAGGCACTGAGCAGAGGCGCACGCAGCGCTCTCTTTCTCGAGCAATCCTCCAAGGCTGCTGCTATAGTTCGTGAAAATATTGCGGCGTGCGGTTTTGAGGATCGCTCAAAATTGGTGCAGACCGATTCCCTCGCTTATCTGAAAAACAGCGAGGAATTATTTGATATCGCATTTGTCGATCCGCCGTATGCCGATGAAAAGCTCGACAGCTTTATAAAGGCCGCGGTAGAGCACATGTCTGTAACAGGCACTGTATGTGTTGAGACGCCAAAGGAGCGAACACTGCCCGAAGCCTTTATGGGAACAGTGGAGTTTGTGATCGACAAAACCTATGTTTACGGCAAAACCAAGATAACAATGTATCGCAGAAGGGCGACAAAGGAATAGGGTGTTAAGTATGAGAACGGCGATCTGTCCGGGCAGCTTTGACCCGGTAACAATAGGACATCTTGATATTATAAACCGAGCATCAAAAATTTTTGACAGAGTTGTCGTTGCAGTGCTGCACAATCCGCGTAAGAGCGCGGTTTTTACGGATACAGAGCGAGTTGAAATGCTTGAGGAAGTGGTAGGTCACCTGCAAAATGTGGAGGTCATCAGCCATTATGGACTGCTTGCAGACCTTGCGGAAGAGATAGGCGCAACCGTTATAGTAAAAGGCCTGAGAGCAGTTTCCGACTTTGAGTACGAATTTCAGATGGCGCTTGCGAACAGAAAGCTCAACCCTGAGGTGGAAACGATGTTCCTTACAACAAGCGCAGAGAACATGTTCCTTTCCTCCAGTGTTGTAAAGCAGATTGCAAGCTTCGGAGGGGATATCTCAAGCTTTGTTCCGACAGATTTGTGTGAAAAAATAGTAAGAAGATTAGGTGCAAAGGAGAGTCGAGAACGATGAAGAGTGTAGAAGAATTGATTGAGGAGATCGAGGAACTGCTTGACAGTGCAAAAACGGTTCCAATGAGCGGCGGACGTTCAATGATAAATATTGAGGAAGTGCGCGAGATTATAGACGATATGCGTTCCGCGCTCCCCCAGGAGATCCGCAAGGCGCAGTCTATCGTAAAAAACAGAAGCGAGATACTTAACGATGCGCGCAAGGAAGCTGAGACCATCATACGAAAGGCAGAGGAACGCGCACGTCAGATGGTAAATCAGGAGGATATCGTTCGTCAGGCAACACAGCTTGCGGCAGAAAAGGAAGCCAAGGCAAGAGCAAATTCCCGTGAGATTCGCAAGGGCGCAAGGGATTTTGCGGAAACATGCCTCAGAAGGACGGAGGACTATATGAGCCAGCGTCTTAATGAGCTTCGCAGAGCACGACAGAACCTGCATGCTTCTCAGAAGGCTGCAGATGAAGCGGCGGGCTATGCCGATGATGATAACGACATAGTTGACAACGACGATTGAGTTTTGATGTGTAGAAATTTACATAGCAAAATTGGTTAAAAACTACAATAAGGTAAACTCCCAACCACTATATTTAGTGGTTGGGAGTTTTTGCGTATACAAAAAGGTTAAAACGAGAAAAAAGAACCTAAAAAATGCCGTTTATTTACATAATAATGAAAAAATAAGGTGTTGAAATTTACAACCGAAGTGGCTATAATTATCACTGTAGTGGTGCGAAATGGCGCGAATGATTAGTGCGTTGTCATCGACATACAACCGAAATGGTGCGCAAAAGTTCCAAAATGGGATAAAAAATCAAAATTTACAGGAAGGGAGTGCGCGAAATGCTTATAGGCGAATATACCCACAATGTGGATGCAAAAGGCAGAGTGTTTATACCTGCAAAGTACCGAGCAGAGCTGGGTTCGTCCTTTGTGCTGACAAAAAGTGCAGACGGAAGCATCAGAGCGCACACCGCAAAGAGCTGGGAGCGTTATGTAAACGCATTCAGCAATGCAACGGCAGAAATGAATAACCTGAGAAGACTTATATGTGCCGGAGCGGTCGAGGTGGAAATGGACTCGCAGGGCAGAGTAATGCTCCCCGAGCTGCTCAGAAAGCATGCGATCATAACAGACAAGGTACAGATCGTCGGAATGCTTGACTGGGTCGAGTTTTGGAATCCGGAAAAGTACGAGACGATCACAGGCAATATGACGGCAGAAATGGAAACACAAATGCTTTCCAACTTGAATCTTGGTTAAAACTATGACTGAAAACAACAAAAACATAAGCTTTTCTCACCGTCCGGTCCTGCTTGAGGAAACGGTAGAGAACCTGGTACACGATCCTGACGGAATATATGTTGACGGCACGGCAGGCGGCGGCGGACACAGTGCAGTCATACTTTCAAAGCTTTCTGACAAGGGCAGGCTGATATGTGTCGATCAGGATCCCGATGCAATTGCGGCAGTAACGAAAAGATTTGAAAATGACAGCCGCGTCACTATAGTCAGATCAAATTTTGAACACATCAGAGAAGCGGTTGCAGAGGCAGGATATGATTACTGCGACGGGGTTCTGATGGATATTGGAGTTTCGTCTCACCAGCTCGACTGTGCCGAGCGCGGATTTTCATATCACAACGATGCGCCGCTCGACATGCGTATGAGCCAAAGCGGTACAAGCGCGGCAGACCTTGTGGCGACACTGCCGTGGCAGAAAATAGCAGAGATACTGACAAAATACGGAGAAGAGAAGTTTTCCGTAAAAATAGCGAAAAGAATATGCGAGCAGAGAGAAATTTCACCGATTCTCACCACACTGCAGCTTGCTGATATAGTGCGCGATGCGGTGCCGGCTGCGGCACGTCGGGACGGTCATCCCGCACGCCGTACATTTCAGGCGCTGAGGATAGCGGTAAACGACGAGCTGGGGGTTCTCGAACGAGGTATGGCAGAAGCCTTTGAAATGCTCAGAAAAGAAGGACGCATTGCAATAATAACCTTCCACTCGCTTGAGGACAGAATAGTAAAGAGACAGATGGCTCAATGGTGCAACGGCTGCACCTGCCCTCCCGATTTCCCGGTATGCGTTTGCGGAAAAACTCCGTGCGGCGAGCTCGTTACGCGAAAACCCATTGCACCGTCGGAAACAGAGCTTTATGAAAATCCGAGAAGCAGAAGCAGCAAGCTGAGAGTATGTAAAAAAATAAAATAAAATAAATAACGGCTATTGACATAATTAGTTTACCGTAATATAATTTACATAAAATCTCAGATAGGTAATTTTGAGATAAAAATAATGGGGAACAGAATTGTGAAAGGAGCATCGAAGGAATGCAGCAGACAAGAGAATATTATGGAAAAGGTTCGCTTGCGGAAGAGTTTGATTTCGGCATGTTCGAATACAATCAATGGCTCGAGGAAAGAGCGCAGGCAAGAACACAGGCAAGGCGCGAGGCAAAGCGCGAAGCAGCCAGACAGGAACAGATGAAGCAGAACAGAGCAAAGCAGGCAGAGCAGGGAAGAAAGCACAATCAGGTGCTTACCATTGTTGATAAATACGGCAAGTTTCAGGTAGCAATGGTTCTTGCCGCCGCGATCACATTTATTTTTCTTCTCGGAATGATGGTAGCCAACGGCCAGAAGGTCAATGATCTGACTCATGATATAAAGAACAAGACTGCAGAGCTGACGGTGCTCGAACAGGACTATGAGGTCATGAAGATCGCTTTTGAAAGCAAAATGAGCGATGCTGCAATAGAGCAGTATGCTGTTGAAAAGCTTGGCATGCAGCGCAGAGAGAATTATCAGACCGAGTGGCTGAGCATAAACAACAATGATGTTTTCGAAGAGTGCAAAAACAGTCATGAGGGCATCTTTTTCTGGAATAATCACTAATAAACCGAACATACATAAATGTGCGCGATAAGCAATATAAATACATAAAGGCGCTCCGTTCGGTTCGTCGAAAAATAACGGACAATAATTTACGGGCGAGAGTCGAGATTTAAAAAAGATCTTGGCTCTCCTTTTGCGTAGATACGAAATGACCGATAAAATGAAGAACGGTCACGAGATAAGGGGGAAAGGGAACAAACATGGCACAAAAAGAAAGCGAGAAAAGAAAAACGACATCATATACACAGAGCAGACGAAGCTATGAAAGCTCTTACAAAAGCGGAGAAAAGCGAACCTCTGCCGTGTCTGGCAGACAGCAGTCTTCCGTCGTAAACTGGCGCGAGATGGCAGAGAGGCAGGACAGGGACGCAAAGCGCGAGCGTGCAAGGAGAGAAGAAGCGCAGGCAAACGGCAAAGCGGCACGCTCGAAATATGACGAGCCTAAAGGCAGTGACAAAAGCTTTAAGGGAATGCTCGATGCGTTTGATAAATGGTATGACGGGCTCGGACGAAAAGGAAAAAAACGCAAAAAGGCACCGAAATATGCAGACTCCACAATGCGAAAAAGGAACAATGCAATACTTATTGTAATGTTCCTTTCGTTTGTGGTTCTTGTGGGCTTTTTGGCTCGCTATCATCTTTTCGAAAGAGAACGCTGGCAGCAGAAGGCCGTGGAGCAGCAGCTTCAGGACACCGTGCTGACAGCAAAGAGAGGCTCGATCTATGATACAAACATGCAGACCCTTGTACAGAGCCGTACTGCATGGAAGGTGTGGATAAAGAAGGAATCGCTCAAGCCTGAGCATAAGGACGCGGCAGTGCAGATGCTTGCAGAGGTGCTCGGACTCGAGGAGGAGTATATATACGGCAGACTCGAGCTTAATTACTCCGATATATCTCTCAACGGAAAAGCTGACAAGACACAGAAGGATGCAATCGAGGCATTCACCACAGACGAAAAAGGCAAGGTTGTCGTGCCGGGCATTTATATGGTGCAGGATACCGAACGCTATTATTCGAGCGCGAATACCAATCTGGCATCAACCGTGCTGGGCTTTACGAACGATTCAAACACAGGCGCGGCAGGACTCGAGCTGCAGTACAACGATATACTCAGCGGAGTGCCGGGCAGACAGATCGTTGCGACCAACGCAAAGTCCGATGCGGCAATGCCCTATGCCTACAAAATGATGATCGACGCGCAGGAAGGCAGCAGCCTTGTGCTTACGATAGATCAGAATATACAAAGCTGGCTTGAGGATGCGCTGCGTCAGGCGGTCAGAGACAACGATGTCCGAAATCGAGCATGCGGAATAATCATGAACGTAAATACGGGAGAAATACTTGCGATGTCCACAGTCCCCGATTACGATCCCACAGATTACAGAAAAATACAGGACGAACGAACCGCTGCAAAGATAGAAGCAATAAGCGATCCGAAAGAAAAGAACGCTGCTCTTGCAACGGCGCAGAATGAACAGTGGAAAAACAAATGTATTTCCGATACATACGAGCCGGGTTCGGTGTTCAAACCCATAACCATGTCAGCCGCTCTTGAGGAAGGCGTGGCAAATCTTAATTCGAGCTTTTATTGCCGCGGCTATTCGGTGGTAAACGGCAGAAAGATCAGATGTGCTTCGGCAAACGGCCACGGAAGCGAGAGCCTTACAAAGGGCATGATGAATTCCTGCAACCCCGTTTTCATGGAGCTTGCGGGAAGAATAGGAGCAGAGAGCTTTTATCAGTATTTCACCGCCTTCGGACTGACCGAAAAGACAGGCATCGACCTTCCCGGTGAGGCGAGCGGAGTAATGCATTCTCAGAAGGTGCTCGGCAAAGAGTCCGACACGCTTGCCGTCTGCTCCTTCGGACAGAGCTTTAAGATCACACCGATCCAGATGATAACCGCAATATCTGCGGTGGTAAACGGCGGATATCTTGTTCAGCCTCACATTGTCAGTCAGACACTTGATGCGGAAGGCAATATTGTGGAGCGTACCGACAGCAGCGTAAAGCGTCAGGTAATAGCAGAAGGTACATCGAAGATGATAAATGCCATGCTTGAGCAGACCGTCAGCGGCGGAACCGCAAAGAACGGATATATTGCAGGATACCGTATAGGTGGTAAAACAGGAACCTCGGAAAAGATCGAAGAGCAGGCAGAAACAGGTGTAAAGGCCTATGTTGCATCATATTGTGCCATCGCACCAAGCGACAAGCCTGAAATAGCCATGCTTGTATTGCTTGACGAGCCCATGGGAGCGGCGCACACAGGCGGCACTATCGCCGCGCCTGTATGCCGTACCGTTCTGAGCAATGTTCTGCCCTATCTCGGAATAGACACCATATACAGCACTCAGGATATAGAATTGCTTGATGTTCAGGCTCCGAATACTGTGGATAAGTCTGTAAGCGATGCAAAGAACATGCTCAAGGATAAGGAGCTCAAGGCGCGAGTGATAGGCTCGGGCGATAAGGTAACAGCCCAGATACCGAGAGACGGAATGAGCCTTCCGAAGGGCAGCACCGTTGTGCTTTACGCCCTGAACGAAGAAGAGCTTCGCGATGCACAGCAGAATGCAGACGGCAGCAGCGAGCCGTGGATCAAAATGACTACAGTTCCCGATCTGACAGGCATGTCTCCCTCTGCCGCAAACAAGGCTGTAACGAATTCAAACCTCAATATCCGTTATGCGGGCACAGGCTACAACAGCACAGCGGGTCTTGTTGTAGGTCAGTCTATAGGAGAAGGGGAAAGAGTGGCACAGGGTACGGTAATAACCGTCGAATTTATCGAAGGTGGACTGTATGACTAAATATGCCGACACCCCTTGCGTTTGCAAACTATATATAGTATAATTTCTCTGTTAGGCGGCTGTGAGTGCGTTGGACGCACAGATACAGTCAATACACCTCGGAAAGCAGTGAATAAAAATGCTTTTATATAATCTTCTTGCAGGTCTTTCCTGCGATACAAAGCTTGATCTTGAAAATGTGGAGATCACAGGTATAACCTCAGATTCGAGAAAGGTTACGCCGGGATGTCTGTTTGTGTGCATAAAAGGAATGCGCTCCGACGGACACGACTTTGCACAGACTGCCGCAGCGGCAGGCGCGGCGGCAATACTCTGCGAGCGCGAGCTTGATATGCCCGAGCAGGTGTGGGTGCGCGATACTCTTTCGGCCTATGCCGCAATATGCGAAAACTGGTTCGGCGGTCCTCTGTCAAAGCTGCGCCTTATCGGTGTGACCGGAACCAACGGCAAAACATCGACCACCTATATATTAAAAGGGCTTCTTGAAAAATGCGGCTACAAGGTAGGTCTTATCGGAACCATCTGCAATATGATAGGTGACGAGGTGCTGCCCAGCGAATACACAACTCCCGAAACCTTTGAACTGCATGAAATGTTCGCAAAAATGCGCGACGCAAAGTGCGATTTCTGCCTGATGGAGGTATCGTCACAGGCCATTGATCAGGGCAGAGTGGAAGGGCTGAGGTTTGAGACCAGCTGTTTTACAAACCTTACGCAGGATCACCTTGATGTACACGGTACAATGGAACGCTATTTTGCGATCAAGTGCCGAATATTTAACATGAGCCGCTCGACTGCCATAAATATGGATGACAGCTGGTGCCGCAGGATAGAGCTTCCCGACACCGTCAGAAGTGTGAGATACGGTATCGATAACCCCGATGCGGAATGCCGCGCAGGCAATGTCGAATATCGCGCCGATGGAGTCAGCTTTGATGTATCGTTTAAGGGAATGAGCGGCAAGGCAAACATTCCCATTCCGGGTGAATTTTCCGTACAGAACGCCCTTTCCGCATTCTGCTGTGCGCTGAATGTCGGAATCCCGTTCCACGATGCGATCGATGCACTTTCCGAATGCCGCGGAGTAAAGGGCAGAGCCGAGGTGTACCCCTCGGATAAACCCTATACGATCATTATAGATTACGCACATGCGCCCGACGGAGTTGCAAACATCCTTTCCGCAATGCGTGCGGTAATGAATAATGACGGCAGACTTATTATTCTTATCGGCTGCGGAGGAGACCGCGATCCGCTCAAGCGCCCCATAATGGGTGAGACTGCATCACGTCTTGCGGATTTTGTTATAGTCACCTCGGATAATCCCAGAACCGAAGAGCCCATGAGCATAATCAAGCAGATCGTCCCGGGCGTAAAAGAGCATGACACACCCTATGTGGTCATCGAAAACCGCCGTGATGCCATCGAATACGCAGTACGCAACGCAAAGGAAAAGGATGTTATCGTGCTGGCAGGCAAGGGACACGAGGATTATCAGATAATCGGAAAGACAAAATATCATTTTGACGAGCGTGAGGTACTGGCAGAAATTTTCGCAAAGCTCGAAGCGGAGGAATAAAAAATGATGCTGATGACAGCAAGTGAAACTGCCAAGGCAACAGGCGGTACATATTCTGAAGAGACAGAGTATACAAATGTAACTATAGACAGCCGTACTGCTGAAAAGGGCAGTATGTATATAGCAATAAAGGGAGAACGCTTTGACGGACATGATTTTGCCTTGCAGGTATCCGAAAGCGGATGCGCCTGTGTGATGCTCAGCCGTGATGTAGAGGGCATAAAATGTCCTGTGATCAAGGTGCCCGATACTCGCAGAGCGCTTATCGATCTTGCGGCATATTACAGAGCAAAGAAGGATATACCTGTAGTAGGACTGACAGGCTCTGTGGGAAAGACCACAACAAAAGAAATGGTCGCGGCAGTGCTCAGAAAAAAGTACGATGTGCTTGCCACTCTTGGAAATCTGAACAATGATATCGGCCTTCCGCGTATGTGTCTGCAGCTTGAAGAAAATCACACCGCAGCAGTTCTTGAAATGGGCATGAATAATCTCGGAGAGATATCGCTGCTCACAAAGACAGCACGCCCGACAGTCGGTCTTATAACAAATATCGGCGTTGCTCATATCGAGAATCTTAAAAGCCGTGAAGGTATACTCAAGGCAAAGCTTGAGATCCTCGACGGCATGGAAAAGGATGCACCTCTTCTGCTCAATGCAGATGATGAAATGCTCATGAGCGCACGCGACAGAATAGAAAATCCGATTATCACCTACGGTATTGACAACAATGCAGACTGCTGTGCAAAGAATATTGTCCAGATGGACAACGGAATGGAATTTTCCCTTTGCTGGCAGGGCGAGTTTGTTCATGTCCGCATTCCTGCGGTGGGAAAGCATAATGTATATAATGCTCTTGCCGCATATACGGTGGGCAGAATACTCGGACTGAGCAGTGAGCAGTGCGTGGCAGGCCTTGAGGACTATGTCCCTTCAGGAATGAGGCAGAAGATCGTAAACAGAAAAGGGATAACCTTTATCGAGGACTGCTATAATGCAAGCCCCGATTCCATCAAGGCATCCATGAGTGTTCTGACCTCTCTTAAATGCACAGGCAGACGCATTGCGGTCCTCGGAGAGATGATGGAGCTTGGCTCGTTTGGCCCCGAAGGGCATTCTCAGTGCGGCGAATGGGCAGACAAGTGCGGTGTAGACCTGCTGTGGGCAGTAGGCGGAGAGAATGCGGAATGCTACATAAAGGGAGCTGCAAGGCTTACAGAGGAAGGCAATACACGCCTTTTTGCAGATAAGGAATCACTTGCCGCAGCGCTTGCGGAAACCATCACCGCAGGTGATGCCGTACTGTTCAAGGCGAGCCGCAGTGTACAGCTTGAACAGGTAATAGAAAAGCTCAATGAAGCTCTTTGATGAACAGCTAATATAAATTGCAAAGGACTGGTAAATATGTCAGTAAACAGTGCATACGCAATAATGAGTGTTTTGGCGGCAGGTATTGCTTTCGGAGTGTCTGCGCTTCTCGGAATAGTTCTTATCCCGTGGCTCAGACGCCTTAAATTCGGCCAGACTATAAAAGAGATAGGCCCGACATGGCATCAGAAAAAGCAGGGCACTCCCACAATGGGAGGCATAATGTTCATTGCCGGCATCACACTTGCGATAGCAATTTGCATTCCCTGCTTCTTTGTTATGGCAAGAGCCTATGAAATAAGCACAGAGCTCAAGGTAAAGCTTTGGGCAGGTGTTGCAATGGGTCTTATTTGCGGTATCATGGGCTTTATTGATGATTACACAGGCATTAAGCGCAAGGAAAATACGGGACTCGGTGTAAAACAGAAATTTGCGCTTCAGTTTATTACTGCCGCAGGATTTCTTGCTGCCATCGGCATTGCAGATAAGTTTGAGGGTTCCACGATTATCCCGTTTGCAGGTGAAGTAAAACTCGGTATCTGGCTGTATATAATCGGTCTGGTGCTTATTGTCGGTTTTATAAATGCTGTAAATCTTACCGACGGCATAGACGGACTCTGCGGCTCGGTAACATTTTTTGCGGAAATATGCTTCATGCTCATCGCGGCTATCAACGGACTTTTCCATGTGGGTATCCTTGCCGCCGCCGTTGCGGGCGGATGCCTCGGCTTCCTTGTATGGAATTTCCATCCTGCAAAGGTCTTTATGGGCGATACCGGCTCACTTTTCCTCGGCGGAATGTTCTGTGCAACAGCCTTTGCATGCGATATGCCCATTCTTATTCCTCTTGTCGGAATAATTTATCTTTGCGAAGCAGGCTCGGTAATGCTTCAGACAACATATTTCAAACTTACGCACGGCAAAAGAATATTCAAAATGACCCCTATCCATCACAGCTTTGAAATGAGCGGCTGGTCAGAGGTCAAAATAGTAACTGTGTTCAGCCTTGTCACAGTGTTCTGCGGCGGCATTGCATGTCTGCTTGCAGCATTAGGATAAGGCCGGCTTTTAAAGGAAGGGGAAGGAAATGCCAGCATTGTCATCAGACAGAACGATAGAAATGCAGAACAGAAGAACAAGAAGAAGCACTATTGATGATGAAGTAGCAAAATTGAGCTTTAAGGAGCGTCTGAAGCTGCTTATAAGTGAAATGTACGTGACCGCTACAGACCGAAGCATGGGCTTTGACGTGTGGTTGCTGGTGGTAACGCTCGTGCTGCTTGCGCTCGGACTAATAATGATGTACTCTGCAAGCTATGCTTACGCACAGTATTATCAGGGCGGAGACAGTACGTATTATCTTCGCAGACAGATGATATTTGCGGTCATCGGAATAATAGCCATGCTTATAGGCTCGCTTCTGCCCATGTGGTTTATAAAGAGAGCCGCGTGGTATGTGGTCGGAATATCGGTGTTCTTGCTTGTTTTGGTTCTTATTGTATCCGATGAAAGTCAGAAACGCTGGATAAGGATCGGTGGATTCTCTTTCCAGCCATCGGAAATAGGAAAACTTGCAATTATAATCTATTTGGCACAATACATGGCGAAAAACACATGGCGAATACAAACATTTAAATACGGAGTGCTTCGCTGCGGCATAATCGTTGCCATAATAGCAGGACTTACGGTTATCGAAACGCATCTTTCCTGTTTTATACTCATGTGTCTTATTGCGGCAACTCTTATGTTTGTGGGAGGAACGCCGAAGAAATGGCTGGCTGCTATAGCCGCAGTTCCTGTTGCAGGTGTTATAGTACTTGTCACATTTACAGACTATATGAAGGAACGATTTGCTGTATGGTTTGATCCGTTCAGCGATGCACTGGGCGGCGGCTGGCAGAATATACAGGCGCATTATGCACTGGCATCGGGAGGTCTGCTCGGTCAGGGCATAGGCAATTCAAGGCAGAAGTATCTTTACATCTCCGAACCGCAGAATGACTTTATTTTTGCGGTAGTAGGGGAAGAACTGGGCTTTGTTGGTGCTGTTGCCATAATGATAGTCTTTGCTGTTTTTGTATGGCGCGGACTTACGGTGAGCATGGAAAACCCCGATCGCTTTGCACGTTTGCTCGGTGTCGGTATAACAGCACAGATCGGTTGGCAGACACTGCTCAATATAGCGGTTGTAACGAGGGCGTTGCCCAATACAGGCATAAGTTTGCCCTTCTTCTCCTACGGAGGCACTGCACTTGTCATGCTGCTGTTTTCGGTGGGACTGCTGCTGTCGGTCAGCAGAGGCTCGGCAAAGAAAACAATTTAACTGTAAAAAGGTGGTCATTCTATGAGAGTATTACTCGCCGGCGGCGGCACAGCAGGACATATAAATCCTGCCATTGCCATTGCAGGATTTATAAAGGAAAAGCATCCCGATGCCGATATCCTTTTTGTGGGAACGCCATGGGGCATGGAAGCAAAGTTGGTTCCCGCACAGGGCTATCGCTTTGTGGGCATGAAGGTCGCAGGCTTTCAGAGAAAGATATCCTTTACCAATATA
Organism: Acutalibacteraceae bacterium; assembly: GCA_045536305.1. Classification (GTDB taxonomy): domain Bacteria; phylum Bacillota; class Clostridia; order Oscillospirales; family Acutalibacteraceae; genus JAISGQ01. Next base: position 18,393 of record JAZSNH010000079.1, on the reverse strand, counting down.
AAGAGAAATGCTCAGGCTCTGTGGTATCTTGCAAATTCATCGAAAAGAGCATCGGAGATAATAGAGGAATTCAAGCCGGATATCGCTATCGGAACAGGCGGTTATGTGGCAGGCCCCATTCTCAGAAAGGCAGCGAAAATGGGTGTGCCCGTAATAATCCACGAATCAAATGCATATCCCGGAATGACTACAAAAATGCTTGCCTCGGACGCTAAGTGCGTAATGCTCGCTGTCGAGGATGCAAAAAAACGTATAAAGGACGCACAGGAGTTTGTTGTAACGGGCAACCCCATAAGAGCCGATATGCTGACCTATGAAAAGGAACAGGCAAGACGTGAGCTTGGTGTTGATGACAGACCTCTTATCCTTTCCTTCGGAGGCTCTCTTGGGGCACGTACCATAAATGAGTCCATGCTTGGAATGCTCAAACGCAGTGCAAGAGATGGCAGGTATAACCATATCCACGGCTACGGTCAGTATGGCTCCTTTGTTCCCGAGACACTTGCATCTGAGGGTATAAATACAGAGGAATGCGGCAATCTTGATATACGCGAATACATAAACGACATGCCGAGAGTTCTCGCCGCGGCCGATCTTGTTATCTGCCGTTCGGGCTCTATGACTCTTTCCGAAATACAGGCACAGGGAAAAGCGTCCATACTTATTCCGTCGCCAAATGTAGCGGAAAATCATCAGTATCACAATGCAATGGCACTTGTCAACAGGCATGCTGCAAAATGCATCGTAGAAAGCGAGCTCAATTATGAGAAGCTTATGGATGAGATAGATGAGCTTGCATCAGACAGAGAAAAGCTTCGTCTTATGGGCGAAAACGCAAGAAAGCTTGCGATTACCGATGCCTGTGAGAGAATATATAAGGTAGTTATCAAATACGCAAAAAAAGAACAGAAATGAACACCGCACACCCTTTCGACATAGTATAGTTGTGAAATGCTGTTCGAAAGGGTGCGTGTTTATGTCAGAAATGATAATTCGCGGGGGGCGCAGACTATCGGGAGAGATACGTCCTCATGGCGCAAAAAATGCCGCACTCCCCGTGCTTGCTGCAGCGCTTGCGGCAAGAGGCGAGTGCGATATACATAATTGTCCGGGGCTGTCTGATGTGGAGGCTGCATCTAAAATACTGCGGTATCTTGGATGCAGGGTGACGAAGCAGGGGGATACCGTAACGGTAGATTCGTCACAGACGACTCGCTTTGATATACCGGAAGATCTTATGCGCGAGATGCGCTCGTCGATATGCTTTTTGGGGGCGATACTTGCATGCTTCGGCGAAGCGGAGCTTACAATGCCGGGAGGCTGCGAATTAGGCCCCAGACCTATCGATCTCCACCTGTCGTCACTTCGCAAAATGGGAGCAGAGATAGAGGAAAAACACGGAAAAATATATTGCAAGGCTCGTGGCGGTCTGCAAGGCACAACAATAACACTGAGCTTTCCGAGCGTGGGAGCAACAGAAAACGTGATGATAGCCGCGGCAACGGCAAAGGGCACCACCGTAATTACCAACGCGGCAAGAGAGCCTGAAATAACAGATCTTGCAAATTTTCTCAATTCCTGCGGAGCAAGGATAAGCGGAGCAGGTTGCGGAAAGGTGACGATCGAAGGAGTTGAAAGACTTCATCCCCATTCTCATACTGTCATACCTGACCGCATAGAAGCAACGACCTATATGTCAGCGGCAGCAATATCAAAAGGACGGGTGCTGCTAAAAGGGATTTGCACAGAGCATCTGACTCCTGTTATCGGGACCTTTGAGGAAGCGGGATGTATACTGAGGACTTCTGAAAACGAGCTGGAGCTTACAGCTCCAAATCGTCTTTTGCCTAACAAATTCATAAGAACAATGCCGTATCCGGGATTTCCTACCCATGTGCAGGCGATAATCATGGCAATGACGACCGTGGCGCAGGGGACGAGTGTGTTTGTGGAAACAATATTTGACAACCGCTTCAAGCATGTGTGGGAGCTGTGCAGACTGGGCGCGAGAATAAAGACAGAAGGCAGGGTCGCTGTGGTGGACGGAGTGCAGAAGCTTTTCGGAGCGCAGGTGGAATCGACCGATCTGCGAGGCTCTGCGGCACTGATCATAGCAGGACTCGCCGCAGAGGGCGTGACCACAGTTGCAGGCTTAAGGCATCTGGACAGGGGATATGAAGCGCTTGAAAAGGGACTTTTCTCTCTTGGCGCGGATATTAAAAGAGTGTAAATAAAAGGAGGGCAAGCAAAGTGCCTTACGAGAATGATAAAAACAAAGACATACGCTCCGGCGGAAAAAAATCAGTGACAAAAAAGACTGCCGCTTCATCGGGTGACAGCAGAGCATCGTCAGGCAAACAAGCGTCGAAGCCTAAGACCGCATCGGCGTCATCGAAGCCTAAGACCTCGTCGGCAGCGTCAAAGCCGAAAAGTACAGCAGCGCGCCCGACTCAATCGGGAACAAGAAAAACTGCGGCATCTGCGGGAAAGCCGAGATCAAATCAAAGATCTGCCGCTTCGAGCTCGAAAAAAGCCGAGACAGCGAAAAGTAGACAGAACACCTCTGCTCGTGATGACTATAAGAGATTTTCGCAGGAGATTAAAAAAAGCGAAAACAGTAAAAAAACGACTTCTGCAAAAAGCATGGTGCAAAGAGCGAAAACAAAGGGAACAGGCTCAGCTCGAAGCAGAAAGGGCAAGTCTCAGTCGAGATCCAAGCTGACATCTGCCCTTACATATATAATGATAATCTTTGTGTTTATAGCACTTATGGTAACACTGTCCCTTACTGTCTTTTTCAAAATAGAAAGCATAAATGTGACAATAAAGGGAGAAAAATACTATAACGAAGACAGAGTAATAGCAATTTCCGAAATAAATGAAGGGGAAAACATCTTCTCTGTAGATCTTAATAAGGTAGAAAAAACTATTGAGAAGACAATGCCTTATATTGAAAAATGCGAAGTAAAGCGTAAATTCCCTGCAGGAATAAACATTGTGATAACAAGCGCTCAGCCGGCAGGAGTTATCACACTTGAAACAGGCGAGAGACTGATAGTGAGCGACGAAGGAAAATCTCTCGAAATACTTGAGCCGTATTTTGAAGCGGCAAGTTCCGATTCGGATATGCAGCAGGCTGTTTCAGACACAGATACAAATGAAAATGTGTCGGATACGGATATATCACAAACAGATATACAATCCGATTTCAAAAGAAATGACCATTCGGCATATATTGATGAAACAAAGCTTCCCGAAATACTCGGTCTTATAATATCCGACGGTACAGAGCCGGGGTCGTATATTGTCATGGAGGATGAAACGGCAATAGCAACCCTCGGAAATCTTGTGGAGCTTTTAGGAAAATATAAGCTTCCGCCGACAAAGATAGACTTGTCGGCAGGAAATCTTTATTCATACTATGATAATCGCCTGATGATAAAATTGGGCTCCGGAGCAGATCTTGAAATGAAGATCATTGTGGCAAGCGATATAATCCATAACAAGCTTTCGGAATATGATTCGGGAAGAGTTGATGTCACAAATTCGCAGAAGGGATACTTTACTCCCGAATATCTGCTGAAACAGCCAAAATAAAAACACGTTATCTTGGGTCGTAAAAAAAATAAATTACAAAATGTAGAAAAATTCATACATTGTGCATTGCATTTTCCGAATTGACGTGTTAGTATATCATATAGGAATATAACAGCCGCTGTACGGCGGCGCATAAAATAAAGGAATTAAAATCCGAGGGGGATTATAAATGTCATTTGCTTATGATACTGACATGGACAGACTGGTTCAAATCAAGGTTATCGGTGTTGGCGGAGGCGGCGGAAACGCTGTTAACCGCATGGTACAGATGGGTGTAACGAGTGTAGAGTTTATCTCTGTAAATACCGACCTTCAGGCTCTTATGAGCTCACAGGCTACCCATAAGATCCAGATCGGCGACAAGATCACACGCGGTAAGGGCGCAGGCTCCGATCCTTCCAAGGGTCAGCGCGCAGCAGAGGAAAGCCGCGAGGATATCGAGGCAGCACTCAAGGGTACAGATATGTGCTTTATTACTGCCGGTATGGGCGGCGGCACAGGTACAGGTGCAGCTCCCGTAATTGCAGAGATCGCAAAAGAAATGGGTATACTTACAATCGGTATCGTTACCAAGCCCTTTGCATTTGAGGGAAGACGCCGTATGGAGCAGGCTGAAAACGGTATTGCAGCACTTCGCGAGCATGTTGACTCCCTTGTTGTTATTCCCAATGAGCGCCTGAAGATGGTCTCCGAGCAGAAGATCACCCTTATCAACGCATTCTCTGTTGCAGACGATGTACTGCGTCAGGGCGTTCAGTCCATATCCGACCTTATCATGCATACAGGCGTCGTCAACCTCGACTTCGCTGATGTTACCACAATAATGAAGGATGCAGGCTATGCACACATGGGTATCGGCCGTGCAGCAGGCAAGGAGAAGGCTTCTCTTTCCGCACATGCCGCAGTATCCAGCCCCCTGCTTGAAACATCCATCAACGGTGCGCGCGGCGTTATCATCAACTTTACCGCTTCGAGCGATATCGACCTTGATGATATCGACCTTGCAGCAACAATGATCACAAAGGCAGCACATCCCGATGCAACCATTATATGGGGTTTTGCACAGGATGATAACCTTGACGATGAGATGATCGTTACTGTTATAGCAACAGGCTTCTCGACCGATGGTTCCGCACCGTCCGTTGCAGCGGCAGCTTCGACAGAGCGTCCGGCTGCTGTTGTTGAGGATGTACCTGCTGCCGCAGTATCCGCAGCAGTCGCAGACGACGAGGACTCCGAGGACGAAGAGTTTATCAACCTTATGAATCTCTTCAAGCGTAATCCCGGTAAATAATATATTGCTTTACATAAAAACTCACGACCGAAACCGAAACGGTTTTGGTCGTGAGTTTTTGGCTTTTACTGCCGCCAACATAGATTTATATTCAAAACTCAGTAGAATATTACTTGTAGAAGTATTACAAAAAAGAAATATATTTATCAAAAATAGATGGAAAAACTCACAGATTTGTGCAATGTTTATATGTTGACATAATTATATTTCACAATTTATTAAAAATTGAACAAATTGTAAAATTCCTATTGCTTTACTAAATATAATATGATACAATTGCAGTAGATATAAGATGATGTAATATTGTATGCAACCATATATAGGGTACGATTTTACAACGAAAGGGGGCAGATTCGATGGAGTATGTACAGGGAAAGCGTTTTAAGAAAGCTTTGCTGGGCTACAAGCGTTCCGCAGTTGATGAAGAGATCATCAACCTGTTAGATCAGGTTGATGTAATGATGCGTGATCAGGAAAGCATGCGTTCTCAGATGGATACACTGACTAATGAAAAGTCTGTGGTCGTTTCGGAGCGTGACCGACTTTCCGGCTCGGTAAGCTCAATGAGCGCACAGATAGTACAGCTTGAACAGAATCTGCAAATAGCACAGTCCACATCTGATAATCTGAGGATGACTATAGAGGCAGGCAATGCAGAGCGCAACACACTGCAGGCAACCTGTGATCAGCTGCGTGCACGTGACCGCGAATACGCAATGAGAGAAAGAGAGTTTACTGAACTGCAGAGCTCGGTATCCTCCATTATGTCTGTCACAAAGCGTGCAACAGACAGATTGTTCCAGCGTGCGGTAGACAATCAGGAGCAGGTAACCCTGATTGCCGGCGATGCAGCAAAGGAAGTTGCAAATATTCGTGCAAGCATGTCTGCGGTAAGAATAGAGCTTAACAATGCAATGGACGATCTTCAGGACAGACTTGACAGAATCGATGCAACCCTTACAGGTGCGGTTCATAAGCTTGTCGCTGTAAAGCATGACAACGGATTGCAGCCGGGTGCAGGCTCTACAGATATAAATGCAGAGGTAGAAAGACTTCTCTCCATGAGAGCGGGCGAGGTCGATTATGCAGGCGGAAAGGGCTATTCTGTTCCGGTGCTTGGACCGTACAGTGCAAAGTTCCTTGCCGATACATCAAAGTCTGTTAAGGAGAGCGGCTCTATCGAAGTCAGAAAGTCAAATCCCTCTCCCTTCGATTCCTCCAAGAGCTCTATCGGAGAAGCAAACAGACTTCTCAACCAGCCTTCCTTCGTTGAGGCAGCAGAGCAGGTCGAAGAGGTCGTGAGCGACGAAGAGAAGCGTGCGGCTATGGGCGTGTTCGAGCCGAAGATTGGCTTCAGCGCAGACGAGGAATACGGTGAAATAGAAGTAATAGAGTCCGATTCTGTTGAATATGAGCCTTCTTATGAAACGGTATCGGGAGAAGCGATTTTCAATGAAGGCAATCAGAACGTAAGCGGTCAGTCCATGTATATAGGCGACAGCGTAGGTTCCTCTGTCGGCAGCACCATGCAGACAGGCAGAGCTTCCTTCGTAGAATACGCACAAGAGCCCAAAGCATCTCCCGTATCGCCCAAGAGGGTCACGGTTGAGAGCAGAGTAAAGGCTCCTGCAAAGGTGAGGGTATATTACCGCAAGCCTGTAAGAAGATAAAATTATAAAGGGAGAAATTTCTTTGCGAAATTTCTCCCTTGCTATTTTGATAAACAAAAACCCGCACTTGTGTATTTCACAAGTGCGGATTTAAAATTATCCGCGGTTTCCGTACATCTGCTGATAGTAATTCTGATACTCGCCTGAAATAATGGTTTCCCACCACTGGCGGTTTTCAAGATACCAGTTTATGGTTTTCTTTATACCGTCTGCAAATTTTGTTTCAGGCAGCCAGCCGAGTTCGTTGTGTATTTTGGTCGGATCGATAGCATATCGCATATCGTGTCCCTTGCGGTCTGTAACATAGGTGATGAGCTCCTCGCTCTTGTTGAGCTCATGGCATATTATCTTAACAATGTCGATGTTCTTCATCTCGTTGTGTCCGCCGATGTTGTAAACCTCGCCGACCTTTCCGTTGTGGATGATAAGGTCAATAGCCTTGCAGTGATCCTCAACATAGAGCCAGTCGCGAACATTGAGGCCTTCTCCGTAAACGGGAAGGGGCTTTTCGGCAAGAGCATTTGCTATCATAAGCGGGATAAGCTTTTCGGGGAAGTGATAGGGTCCGTAGTTGTTGGAGCAGCGAGAGATGGTAACAGGCAGTCCGTAGGTGCGGTGATATGCCTGAACGAGAAGGTCCGCAGCAGCCTTTGAAGAGCTGTAGGGGGAGCTTGTATGTATCGGTGTATCCTCGGTAAAGAAGAGATCGGGTCTGTCAAGGGGAAGATCGCCGTAAACCTCATCGGTAGAAACCTGATGATATCGAGTGATACCATATTTGCGGCAGGCATCCATAAGTGTTGCTGTTCCCGTGATGTTTGTTTCAAGGAAAACACCGGGGTTTTCAATGGAACGGTCAACATGGCTTTCAGCGGCAAAGTTTACAACAATGTCGGGCTTTTCCTCTTCGAAAAGCTTATAAACAGCCTCTCTGTCACATATATCAGCCTTTACGAAGCGGAAATTCGGGTTATCCATAACAGATGCAAGTGTCGAAAGATTTCCGGCATAGGTAAGCTTATCAAGACAGATTATGCGATAATCGGGATATTTGCCGAGCATGTGGAATATAAAGTTTGAGCCGATAAAGCCGGCGCCGCCTGTAACAATAATAGTCATAGTGTTTCTCCTTTGATTCAATGAACGATTTTGTTTTCCGCGACTATGCGCAGATGTTCACCGTATGGTGATTTACCATACATATCGGCAGATGCCAGAAGCTCGTCCTGTGTGATCCAGCCGGCATAATATGCAATTTCCTCGGGAGCCGAGATCACAACACCTTGTCTGTTTTGAACTGTCTGAACAAATGAAGCCGCTTCCATTAGGCTGTCCATTGTACCTGTATCGAGCCAGGCAAAGCCTCTTCCGAGGATCTGAACACTAAGGCTTTCATCTTCAAGATAAAGACGGTTAAGGTCAGTGATTTCAAGCTCGTTTCTGTGTGAGGGCTTGACCTTTTTTGCCATTTCGACAACTCTTTTGTCATAGAAATAAAGACCTGTGATGCAATAGTTGGATTTTGGCTGCGAGGGCTTTTCTTCTACAGAGAGAACCTTTCCCTTGCTGTCAAATTCAACAATACCGAATCTTTCGGGGTCCTTTACGTAATATCCGAAAATAGTGGCAATTCCCTCTTCGGCGTTCTTTACGGCCTGTGCCAGATTTTTTCTGAATCCGTTTCCGTAGAAAATATTGTCGCCAAGAACCATTGCGCACATATCATCGCCTATAAATTCCTCTCCGATAAGAAACGCCTGTGCAAGGCCGTCGGGAGAAGGCTGAACAGCATAGGAAAGATGTATGCCGAATTGACTTCCGTCGCCGAGCAGCTCCTCAAACCTCGGGGTGTCCGTAGGGGTGGAAATTATGAGAATATCACGTATTCCTGCGAGCATAAGGGTGGAGAGAGGATAATATATCATTGGCTTGTCATATATCGGAAGCAGCTGCTTTGATGTGACCTTTGTCAGGGGAAAAAGTCGGGTTCCCGAGCCGCCGGCTAAAATAATACCTTTCATAATGTTCCTCCGTTCTTGCTTTTTAAAATTATATCACATATTCGGTCGATATCAGATAACGCCAGATCGGCATATAAGGGGAGAGTCAGTACCTGTTCGCTTATGCGCTTTGCGACAGGTGTAAGATCGGGGTCGTATTTTCCCTTGAAGCACTCAAAGGAATTGGTGAGAGGATAAAAATATTTTCTGGCGTAGATATCATTGTCTGCAAGTCTTTCGCAGACAGAATCTCTCGATTCACCGAATACATCGGGATCAAAAATAACAGGGAAATATGCATAGTTCGGAGTGACATTCTCCTGAACAGGGTTAAGCTGGAGTCCCGCTACGTCGGAAAGCCTCGACATATATCTCTCGAATGCGGCCTTTCGTTTTTTGATCTCGTCGTCTAAATGGCGAAGATTGCAAAGCCCCATAGCGGCGCAAAATTCATTCATTTTTGCGTTTGTGCCGACACTTTCGACTGTCTCGGGGCCGCTGATGCCAAAGTTTTTGAGAAGATAGATTTTATCTCCCAATTCTTTATCGTTAAAGCAGATGGCTCCGCCCTCGATAGTGTTGAACACCTTTGTTGCGTGGAATGAGAAGCAGGAAATATCGCCAAACGAACCGATACCCTTATTTTTATATCTTACACCAAAGGTGTGGGCTGCATCGTAAATAACCTTTAAATTATGCTTTTCTGCAATTTTTTCGATTTCTTCAATATTGCAGATATTGCCGTAAACATGAACGGGAGCGATTGCACATGTTTTTTCCGTTATAAGGCTTTCTATGAGATCGGTGTTTATAGTGAACGTAACCGGATCGATGTCACAGAAAACAGGCTCAAGTCCGCACCTGATTATCGCATGAGTGGTTGATGCAAAGGTGAAAGGGGTCGTAATGACCTCGCCCTTTAGATCAAGCGCCTGAAATGAAAGCTCAAGTGCCATGTGCCCGTTTGTGACCAGATCGATGTTGCTTACACCGAGGTAGTCAAGAAGCTCTGACTGAAGCTTACGATGCTTCGGCCCCATGTTGGTCAGCCAGAAGCTTTCCCATATATCCTTTATCTCGTCTGTATATTCCTCAAAGCCGGGCATGGAAGAACGGGTGACGAGTATCTTATCTGCCATTGTATGACCATTCCTTTTACATAACGCATGCAAAAACGCAATTTATACACGGCATGCGAAATTTGCTGATATACCAATCGGTATCTAAGTATAACACATGTTTATCTCATATTCAATGCTTCGACATGATAAAACTTTATTCTTATTTAAGTTTTTAAAATAGACTAAATAATGTTTTAGTGATATGATTAGTGTGTTGAGTTAATTATAACACGAAAGCGGTGCGTTAATTTGATAAGTCTGCTCCTTCCAATCATATACATGTCATTTATAAGCCTCGGACTTCCCGACTCCGTTCTCGGTTCCGCATGGCCGAGCATGTATCAGTCTTTTGGTTCAAACCTTTCCGCAGCAGGAATCGTAGCAATGCTCATATCCTTCTGTACGGTCATTTCAAGTCTCATGTGCGACAGGCTCGTCAGAAAGCTCGGAACAGGTCTTTTGACGACGATCAGTGTCGGAACAACAGCAATTGCGCTTATCGGTTTCTCGTTCTCCTCGCGTCTTTGGATGCTCTGTCTGTGGGGTATTCCTTATGGCTTCGGAGCAGGCTCCGTTGACGCCGCACTCAATAATTATGTGGCAGTCCATTATAAAGCACGTCACATGAGCTGGCTTCATTGCTTCTGGGGCGTGGGAGCATCTCTCGGCCCGTATATTATGGGCATGTGCCTTGTAAGGGATTGGGGCTGGCATAACGGCTACAGGATATTATCCATAATCCAGATAGCACTGACGATAGTTCTTGTTCTGTCGCTTCCGCTCTGGAAAAAGAAGGGCGATTTAAAGGAGCGCGAGATCCTTTCCTCTGAGCCTGTAAAATACAAGGAGATCGTTAAGCTGCCGGGTGCCTGGCAGGTGCTCCTTGCCTTTTTCTGCTATTGCTCTCTTGAACAGCTTGCAGGACTCTGGGGTGCAAGCTATATGATATATGCAAAGGGCATAAATGAAGAGACGGCAGCGGCTCTGATCGCGCTTTATTTTGCAGGCATCACACTCGGGCGAGTGCTCAGCGGATTCCTTACCATGAAGTTTTCCGACAGACAGCTCATTTTGTTTGGAGAGATCATAATTTTTGCGGGAATAGCCGTGCTTTCCTTTGCGTCAAATACCGTTATACTCTGCATCGGCTTCTGTCTTGTCGGTACAGGCTGTGCTCCGATATATCCTTGCGTAATACACCAGACGCCTGCAAGGTTCGGCACCAATGTATCGCAAGCTATGATATCTCTTCAAATGGCAAGCGCTTATGTCGGAACGACACTTTCTCCTGCAATGACAGGCTTTCTTATGGAAAAGATAAATATGTACCTTTTCCCTATAATGGCGTTTTTGTTTGCACTCCTTATGTTCTTTATGACCGAAATGGCAAACGCATCGGACAAAAGGAAGAGTGCAAGAATATAATGAGTCATTGTTGGTGCATTTGCGTGACGGCACCTGGAAATAATTCTTGAATTACAAACAAATGTGCGATATAATCCCTCTGTAAAGACATTTACGGAGGGATTATTTATGTCTCGTATATTAGAAGGGCTTAACGAACAGCAGCTTGATGCAGTTACCTCAACAGAAGGATATGTTCGTATTATTGCAGGTGCAGGCTCGGGAAAGACAAGAACACTTACGCGCCGATATGCATATATCGCCGATGAACTGGGCATATCCACAGCAAATATCCTTTGCCTGACTTTTACAAACAAAGCTGCCGCAGAGATGAAAAAACGCATACGCAGGATGATAGGCGACAGTGATACGGGACTTATCGGAACCTTCCACAGCTTCTGCAGAAGAATGCTTTCCGAGGATATACACACAGTCGGATATCCGTCAAATTTCATGGTCATGGACAGAGAAGACCAGAAGCTTATGCTCAGACAGGTGATGGAAAGCATGGGGCTTTCTCTTCAGGACCATAAGATAAGCAGTATTGTAAATGATATAATAAGCCCGAAAAAGGGATCCTCGCTCGACTATGTCGCGCTGCTTGCAAATACCGACGGCACTGCGCTGCAGCTGGCTATAACCACAGCAGGGAGCGAGCGTGATGAAATATTTTTCCGTTATCTTCTGGAACAGCGAAAATGCTTTGCGCTGGATTTCGATGATCTTATATATTTTTCTCTCTATATCCTCGGGATCTCACAAGAGATATGTAATAAGTGGCAGAGGCGTCTGCAATATATAATGGTCGATGAATTTCAGGATGTGGACAATGCGGAATATGCACTTGTAAAAAGACTTTCTGCATATCATAAAAATCTGTTCATTGTGGGCGATCCCGATCAGACCATATACACATGGCGCGGTGCAAACGTGTCAAATATACTTGATTTCGACAAAGTATTCCCAAATGTCAAAACCATTATGCTTACTACGAATTATCGTTCCTCTCCGCAGATAGTGGCTGCCTCCAATTCGCTGATATCAAAAAATCGATATCGCATGGAAAAGGAGCTTACGGCAGTACGGCCGACAGGGGCTATAGCAGTGTACAACCATACGGGCGATGAGAGGGAGGAAGCACTTTTTATAGCAAATGAGATATCGAAGCACATAGAAAGCGGAGTTTCACCCCATAATATAGCAGTGCTGTACAGAGCACATTATCTTTCGCGCGAGATAGAAGAGCAGCTTTTAAAAAAGGACATCAGATACCGCATATACGGCGGCGTGGGCTTTTATGAGCGAATGGAGATAAAGGATGTTCTGTCATATCTGAGAATGATATGCACAGGAGACGATCTGTCCTTTGCAAGAGTGATAAACACACCGAAAAGAGGAATTTCAAAAACAAAGCTCGGACAGCTCAGAGAATATGCACAGGAAAATAACATATCGCTTTATGAAGCGCTTTGCAGATGCGTGGATGAGAAGTCGCCCATCGTAGCAAAGACACGTGCAGAAAGATTTATCGAGCTTATTACCACCTTGCGGACAGATTATGAGGAACGCTCGATCTCAGCTCTTTTGGAGGAAACTCTTTCTCTGAGCGGATACGAGCAAATGCTTCGTAATGACGGTGATGCTGACAGGCTCGACAATCTCGCTGAGTTGAAACAGTCCATAGCTCAATATGAGCGTGACGAGGGAGAGCTTATGAGTCTTTACGATTATCTTTCCCATGTCACATTGATGACCACAGCGGACGATCCGGAATCAACCGAAGCAGTAAGGCTTATGACGATACATGCCTCAAAGGGTCTTGAATTTCCCGTGGTTTTTCTCTGCGGCTTGTCCGAAGGGGTTTTTCCGGGAAGAAAAACCAACACCAGGGATAAAATGGAGGAAGAGCGCAGGCTTGCTTATGTGGCGATGACCAGAGCGGAAAATGTGCTTTACCTTACAGATTCCGAGGGTATGGGACTCGATTCCAATATGAAATATCCATCAAGATTTATTTTTGATATAGAACGCGAGCTTCTGCAGTATACTGTTGAACTCAGCGAGGAGCTGACAGAGCTTGCAAAGGGACATATTACGATTGATGAACGCAAGCTTGACATAATACTGCTGTCGCCGGGGACTGAAATAATGCATCCGACTCTCGGGAAGGGAAAAATAATAGCAGCAGACACATCGAACAGCTGTTATATCGTGCGATTTGTCTCAGGCATTGAACGCAGCATATCATTTAACGCAGGCTTTCTCGGCAAACAGTAGTCTAAGTGCCGCAGCCTATGCCGGCGGCTTGATTTATACAATGCAAAAAATCAATTTTTGCTCTATTTTTTATTTACAGCAGTGTTTTTTTGGTTATATGACATAATATATGTGAACAATCTTACATTTTGTTTACTCAGCGCTTTTTTTGTGGTATACTAACACACCGATGAGCGATAAGTGTTTATCGGTGTGTTGAACAATGTCATATTGAAGGGTCGTGAACCTTTGAATTCAGATAATAAGCAGACTGAAAATCAGTCATCAAACATAACCGTAAAAAGAAGAAAAGGCATTGCTGCATTTTATGATGACACAAATTCTGAGAGCGCCCGTGATATCGGTACAGCCGATACAGAGGGAGAGATAATCGGAATGCGTAAGCATGCAAAGCCTGCATCTGCCGCTGTGTCAATGCATTTTTCGGACAGCGATAATGCAATTGCAAAAAAGGAAAGTGCAGATAAAGGGCATGTTCTGAGCCAAAGACCTTCTTCGTCGGACAGAACAGAGAGCAAGGAGTCAAACACTCCCGTCAAAATGCTCAGGAGGATAAATATAGCCACTGCAGCAGACAACACAGGAGCAGCCATATTGAATATGCCCAAAAATATCAGGGTGAAGGCTGACTCCATACGAAACGGTATCATGAGCTATATCGGCATCATGCCTTCGGCCGTTGCCGATTATACCCGATCGATACCGTCTCTTGTAAAAGATTTTTTTGCACGTCATAATTTCAAGAGATGGGTAAAGACCCGAACCCCGAAGCAATGGCTTAAAATAGCGGCTGCGTCGCTGGGTTTTGTTCTGGCCGCAGTGCTTTGTGTGGCACTCGTATTTATGGATTCCCTGCTCGACAAGATAAATTATGTGTCGGCAGACCATTACGGATATATTTCTCAGTCTGAGGCAGACGCTCTTTATTGGGATTCCATAAGCGAGACTGATTCATCACCGACTGATGCGGTAAGTGACACTGAGCTTGAGATAGAAGCGCTGACCCTTACTCTGGACAAATTTACAGAGGATATGTTCGATGTGGCAGAGGAAGATGTGGTTAATATTCTTCTTCTTGGCACCGATACAAGGTCGGGCAAGTATGTGCGCGACAATTCCGATACGATGATGGTGGTATCGATAGATACCAAGCGCAATACAATAAAGCTGACCAGCTTTATGCGTGACTCTTACGTAAAGATCCCGGGCTACGGAAAGTATCGCCTCAATGCGGCGTTTGCTTTCGGTGGTGCCGATCTGCTGTTTAAAACTCTTGAACACAATTTTGACATCAAGGTCGATAAATTTGTTCGTGTCAACTTTACCGCATTTACCAAAGCGGTGGATATAATCGGCGGAATTGAAATGGATGTCACAAAGGCAGAGGCAAAATATATGTCCTCCCATAAGGTTTACGGCCTCTTCCCACGATACAGTGCGGGTGAGGGAACCTATATCATGACAGGAGCCGAAGCACTTAATTATGCGCGATGCCGCAAGGTCGACAGTGACTTCGGACGAACAAACCGTCAGAGAAAGGTTCTTATAGCAATAGCGGAAAAGCTCAAGGGCTCAAAGATATCCACTATGTATGACCTTATGAACGAGCTGCTTCCTCTGGTAGAAACAAACCTTACAAAGGACGAGATATATGCTCTTGTTGCACCGGTCCTTGCAAGCTTTTCGAAGGAGATCGAAACACTTAATGTCCCTGTAAAGGGAAGCTGGAAGGATTATGATGTAAGCGGTGCTGCGGTTCTTTCTCTTGATTTTAAGGTCAACAAAAAAGCAATAAGAGCTCATGTTTACAGCACAACAAAGCTTGATATAGAGGAAAAAGTCTGGAAACCCACATATAATGAATCGGGTACAGGCAAAACAACTACTACCCAAAAAACAACTACTACCACCACTACGACAACGACTGCTGCAACTACAACAACCACTACTGCAAAAACCACCTCGTCAACATCTGGCACCACTGCTTCTACAGAGAAAACCACCACTACATCATCTTCTGCGGATGCAGGCACAACAGCTTCTACTACAGTAAGTACGACTTCCACAACGAAGAAAACGACTGAAGCTTCTGAAACAACAACTACAACAACAACCACTACAACAACCACTACGACTACAACAAAAACTAAGCCGACAGAGGAAACAGCCGCAGCTGAGGCGCCGTCTGATGAGGCAGACGGCTGAGTGTGAGTCGAGTGTGTCAAAGCTCTGACGATATTTATGCAGACAGGTAACCGTTAAACAAAAATATGGGCAAAGCACTGCCCTGCAAAAAAGGCTCCCTTTACACAAGGGAGCCTTTTTATGCGTATAAAAGATGTTAGAAAAACTCTCTAATGCCTCCCTCTGACGGTGGGAGTGGAGGGAGCTTTTTTTCCTTTTCTTACCGACATTTGTCTGACAATGGGAGCCAGGGATACAGACTTTTTTGACAAGCTCAGATGTCGTGCATCATTCCTGATGCACGACATCTTGCTGTTTGCCCTTACGTAAAATTATATTGCTTGACGATTGCCTCTGCGATAACAAGGTCAAAGGGAGTGGTGATCTTTATGTTATAGGTATCTCCTCTGACCATATAAACAGTGCGGCCGGCTAAAAGGAATATTTTGCAGGCATCGGTAAGAGTCCTTTTCTGTTCGTCACGGAGAGTGAGGAAATCCTCTTCAAACATGCCGATTTTGAAAGCCTGAGGGGTCTGGCTGTTATACAGCTCATCTCTTAGGGGGATATCATCAAGAACGGTGCCGTCGGCAGAACGTACGATTGTATCGGTAGCAGGAACAACAGTATCGGTAGCACCGAATTTTATTGCGGCATCGATGTTTGCGTCAATGACACGCCGAGATACAAACGGGCGGACCGCATCGTGCGTGACAAGAATGCTTTCGGGCGAAGAATCAAGCCTGCGTATTTCGCTTATGACATTTACAATGCTTCCGTTTCGGTCCTTGCCGCCTTCGACCACAGTGATGCGATCGGTACTGCCGAAGGTTTTTTCAATAATATCGGACAGAAGAGGGATAAAATCCTTTACAACAGCAATGTATATATGATCAAAGCGTTCACAGGCAAGAAAGCTTTCTATAGTTCTGACAATAATCGGTTTTCCGCAGACAGAGAGAAACTGCTTGGGTTTGTCGGTAATACCCATTCTGCTGCCAATACCGCCTGCAAGTATACCTGCATAAATCATTTATATTCTCCTATATGTCGTAATTTATTTGCTTATGTGTTGATTATAGCCTTGGCGGATATTGCTGTCAAGCTTAGAAGTGCAAACGACAAAACAAGATGTGAGATTTTATTGGGACTTAAATGTCAATTTTTTGTAAATAATAAAGTTAGTGCATTGACTTTAACGAACGTATGTTCTAATATCATCTTGTGCCGAGCGCCAAAAACAGAGATAATATATCCGCTCTCATATATCTCTGCCGCTTCTCGGACACATTAAGATAAATACAAAAAAGGAGAGAACGATGAGTCAAACTATACTGTATGCAATATGCAGCGATCAGTCTCTTTGCCTGAAAAATAACCCTGCAATAGCAAGCGGCGGAATCAACGAAACAAGGATATCTGTCGAATTTTCATCAGAATGGGACGGTTTTGAAAAAACGGCTGTGTTCTATTGCACAGAAGAAAATGTATACCACGTGATTATGGAAAATGATTCATGCATTATACCGGGAGAAGTGCTCAGCGAACCGGGTATGTTTTGTTTTGGCATAATGGGTGTAAAGGACGATATAGTCCGCACATCAGCCGTTATCAGGTATGTGGTGAAAAAGGGTGCAATAACAGATTCAACGGCAGTTTCCGATCCGACACCGGATATCTACTCTCAGCTTCTCAGACGCATTGCTGTGCTTGAACATATCGGCGGCATTTCCGGTGATGAGAATATAACGCTTGCGATCGTAGATCCTGAACTGTCGTTGGCTTCCGAAAATTCCGTACAGAACAAGGTGATAACCGCGGCGCTGAATGAAAAGCAGAATATTATCACAGGCGCCGTTTCCGAACTAACAGAGGATAATCTGCCGTCGGGAAAAGTCGTTACAACGGATGATAACGGAAAAATAACAGTATCTGAACGTATAACGGCAGAAGAGATCGAAGCACTGGAGGGAGTAAAAAGCAATATTCAGTCACAGCTTGACGCCAAGGCAGATGCCGAGGATATTCCCGATAAATTGCCGAATCCGAAAGCACTGACATTCAAAGGTGCGGTCGATGCATCATATAACGGCTCCGATTCATTGACCGTAGAAATACCGGAAGCGGTTTCGGGCTTGGACGGATTCAGTCCTTCGGTGGATATTGCGGAAATAACAAACGGACACAGAATCACCGTAACAGATAAAAACGGAACAAAATCCTTTGATGTTTTCAATGGTACGGCAAGTGAAGATATTCCCGAAAAACTCCCAAACCCCAAGGCACTTAACTTCACAGGCGCGGTGACAGCGACATACGACGGCTCAAAGGCGGTGGAAGTAAATATTCCTTACGGCGGCGGTATGTCTATCACAGTGGATAATGAGCTTTCCGAGATATCTGCAAACCCTGTTCAGAACAAGGTTATAAATGCGGCGATAAACGAGCTTGACGCAAAGACCGAAATAGTCGGAAATAAAACGGGCGATATGATAGTGCTTTCCGATTCCGCAGAAAGACCGCTTGAAAATCTTATTCTTTACGGTAAATCGATTCAGAACGGAACACCCGAGCCAGATGCACCTGTCATGCCCGCAGGCGCAGGGAAAAGCGGAACGATCAATGTACAGTCAATGGGCAAAAATATATTGATGCGTCCTTATCAGAGTGAGCCGTCAGGCGGCGGTTCGTACACCGTAAGCGGTGTGACATATACGGTCAATGAAGACGGCAGCATTACATTTACTGGTAAAAATACAGGCACATCGAGTAATTCTTCTGAATTTACGCTTATTACCAACAATAAAATCTGGTTAGAGCCTGGAACCTACAAGCTCAGCACAGGT
>JAZSNH010000075.1:0-56234 GCA_045536305.1 Acutalibacteraceae bacterium | reverse complement strand
CGCAAAGGAGCTTTTAAGGGAAAACAGATTTCCAACTCCGTAATTTATAATCGCAACCATCAAAGCACTCCCTTGGTAGACGGAATTTCATCGCTGTGTGCCTTATCAATACGCACTGCCTTTGCCAGAGCTCGGGCAAGCGCCTTGAATGCACCCTCGATAATATGGTGGGAATTAACTCCCGCGAGCTGCTTAATATGAACGGTTATTCCTGCCTTGCGGGTAAATGCAAGGAGAAATTCTTCTACAAGCTCTGTATCAAAGGTGCCGACCTTTTCTGTCGGTATCTGCAGGTCACAGTTTAAGTAAGCTCTTCCGGAAAGATCAACTGCACAAAGGATCAGCGCATCATCCATGGGGAGAGCGATATCTCCGTAACGTGTAACACCGCGCATATCACCCAATGCTTCAGCGAATGCAGTGCCAAGGCATATACCCACATCCTCGACAGTGTGATGATCGTCGATATAGGTATCTCCCTTTCCCTTTATAACCATATTGAAATTACCGTGACGGGTAAAGAGCATAAGCATGTGATCTAAAAATCCGACACCTGTATTTATCTCGCCGATTCCTCCGCCGTCAAGATTTAAGTCAAGAGTAATATCTGTTTCTGCTGTTTTTCGTGCAATTTTACTCGTCCTCATCATTTTCCCTCCAGTATATTTTGTATGGTATCAAGCATTGTCTTTGTTTCTTCATAGGTGCCGATAGTTATTCGATTATAGTCGGCAATTCTGGGTTTTGCAAAGTTGCGGACAAGAACACCTCTGTTCTTAAGCTCCTTGTAAAGCTCGAAGCCGCCCATTTTCTCCGTTTTTGCAAAGATAAAATTAGTGGATGATTCTGTGATATCAAAACCCATTTCTATAAGACGATTTTCCGCATAGGTACGGGTCTCGATTATCTTTCTGCAGTTTTCACGGCAGTAATCGTCATTGTCTATCGCAGCTGCACCGGCAACCATTGTAAGATAATCGACATTATAAGGATTGGTGGAATTTCTCACTCTGTCCATATCCTCTATGAGCGCTTTGCTTCCGATGGCAAAGCCGAGACGTGCACCCGCCATGGAGCGAGATTTGGAAAAAGTCTGTATAATAAGGATATTATCGTACTTTTTGATGAGAGGCACACAGGTAATACCGCTGAAATCAACGTATGCCTCATCGACAATAACGACCTGTTCGGAGTTTGATGCAACGATCTTTTCGATCTCCTCAACGCTCAGTGCTATAGCTGTCGGCGCATTGGGATTTGCAAGAAAAATATTCTTTCCGCAATTTATATAATCCTCTGTATTGATTGTAAAATCTTCGTTCAGAGGCTTTGTCTCAAAGGGCACGCCGAACATATTTGCCCAGACATCATAGAAGGAATAGGTTATATCGGGGAAGGTAACCTGCTTTTCTTCATCGCAGAACGCCATGAACGCAAACATCAGCGCTTCATCTGAGCCATTGCTGAGGATCACGTTTTCAAGCTCTACGCCGTTGAGCTTTGCAATCTTTTCGCGCAGGTTTTTTGCCAGAATATCGGGGTAAAGCTTTAATCTTGCAACAGCATCGGCGTTGACTGCCTCAAAAACTGCCGGTGCAGGCGGATAGGGATTTTCGTTTGTATTAAGCTTTATATATTTCTTGTCCTGCGGCTGCTCTCCCGACACATAGGGAGTCATTGCGGACATTCTTTTATTTAAAAATCTGCTCATTTCAAATCAGTCCTTTTTTCTTGCTGTTGCGCTTCGTGCGTGGGCGGAAAGTCCTTCGCTTTCCGCAAAGTATGCCACGTTGTCGCAGGTTTCGAGAAGTGCCTGCTCGGTATAATATGAATAACAGGATTTCTTAACAAAATCGTCAACGGAAAGCGGACTTGAAAATTTTGCCGTTCCGCCTGTCGGGAGAACGTGGTTTGTTCCCGACATATAGTCGCCCAGCGCCTCGGGACAGTTCTTTCCGAGAAATACAGAGCCTGCATTGCGGATATACGGCAAAAGCTCAAACGGCTTGTCGGTGCACACCTCAAGATGCTCAGGAGCCAGCTCATTGGAAATTTCCACTGCCTGCATAAGATTTTCCGCTATGATTATCATACCGTTATTGTCAATGGAGGTACGGGCTATCTCCTCTCTGGGCAGGAGCTTTATCTGACGCTCAAGCTCGGCGGCTACTCCCTCTGCAAGCTTTTCGCTGTCGGTAACGAGCACGGCAGAGGCTCTCTTGTCATGCTCCGCCTGACTGAGCATATCAGCTGCTATGATTCTCGCTTCGTTTGTACCGTCTGCGATCACGAGGATCTCGCTGGGGCCTGCTATCATATCTATGGCAACTCTGCCGAAAACCTGCCTCTTTGCCTCTGCTACGAATGCATTGCCCGGGCCGACTATCTTATCCACCTTCGGAATGCTTTCAGTGCCGTAGGCAAGCGCCGCGACAGCCTGTGCGCCGCCTGTTTTGAATATCCTGTCAGCACCTGCTATTTTGGCAGCGGTAAGGATAACGGGATTTATATTTCCGCTGCAGGTAGGAGGCGAGACCATTATTATCTCATTAACTCCTGCGATTTTTGCAGGGATTATATTCATCAGAACGGAAGAAGGATATGCGGCTGTACCTCCCGGCACATACACACCTGCTTTTTCTATGGCGGTTACCTTCTGTCCGAGAATCGCGCCGTTTGCTCTCTTATATTCGAAGCCGTTCTGCTTTTGATTTAAGTGGTATTCGGTGATATTCTCCTTCGCCTTTTTCATTATTTCGATAAGGGCAGGATCGGTAGCCGCAAATGCAGCTTCCAGCTCTTCATCGGTCACCTCAAGGGCATCGATTTTTGTTTTATCGAATTTTTCGGTGTAAAACCGAAGCGCATCATCACCCTCGGCACGTACCTTTGCGATTATTTCGGCTACGACCGAAGAAACATCGATCTCTTCTGTCTCACGATCGAATATATCAGAGGGTGATACCTCGGAGAATTTGTATGTTTTAATCATGTGAAGCTTCCTTTGCATAAGAATTATATCGGGAGCTTTGCCTTAATGCTCTCCCTTTGAAAAACTTTTGACAAATGCCTTAAATCTTTTGGTTTTCGGCTATTCTGTCGCGGATTCGGCTTATCTCCTCGCTTTTAAAGCGGTAGCTTACCTTGTTTGCGATAAGGCGTGCGCTGATATCCACTATATCCTCTTTCGGCTCAAGTCCGTTTTCCTTCAGAGTTGCGCCTGTTTCCACTATATCAACTATGACATCGGAAAGTCCGAGCAGCGGTGCAAGCTCGATAGAGCCTGACAGCTTTATGATGTCTATAACGCGCGAAATGGAATTATAATAGCCTCGTGCTATATTCGGAAATTTTGTGGCAACACGCAGGACATCTCTTCCGTCGTCATTAAAATCCTTGGGGCCTGCAACAGCCATTCGGCATTTTCCTATCTGAAGATCCAAAAGCTCGAATACATCGGGCTCGTATTCAAGCAGGATATCCTTGCCTGCCACGCCGATATCCGCTGCACCTCGTTCAACATAAATGGATACATCGGACGGCTTTACCCAGAAGTAACGCACTCCGCAATCAACATTTTCAAACACCAGCTTGCGGTTCTTTTCCTTTATCGAAGGACAGCCGCAGCCTGCTTTTTCAAATATATCGTACGCCTTTTCGCCGAGGCGTCCTTTCGGCAATGCTATATTTATCATATATTACACCTCATCAAAGGCTGATCTTTTCGCCGAAGCGAAGGTCACCGAAATCTTCTGTCTGTGCTCGAACCGTCCTGCCGCTTTTCTGTATTTCCGCTATTTTGGCAAATACTTCATCTATGGCAGTCTTTTCATTATAAATCAGAAGCACATCAACATCAAGCTCGTTTCTGTTGGAATTTGCTCTTGCTATCTGATCGAGATAAACCGCAAAGCCTATTGCGCCGCCGCTTCTTCCGAACCTTGCCAGCAGCTTGTCATAGCGTCCGCCCGAAAGCACCGCTTCGGGAACAGTGCTCAAGAAGCCCTGAAAAATAATGCCGTTATAATATCTCATATCGTTTACGAGCGAGAAATCAAGCATTATATTGTTTTTATGAAGCACCTTTGAAATGCTTTCGAGCTCTCTGACCGCCGCTTCGGTCTGAGCATTTATGCTCAGCGCTTTAAGTATCTCTATGCTTTCTGCCAGAGGTGCATAAAGCGAAGCAATGGTCGCAAGCTTTTCTGTTAATCCCGCGTCAACGCTCCATGCGCTGCATTTTTCCTTGAGCGAATGCTCGTTCTTTGCACTTATGCAGGAAAGCAGGTCGTTTTTCTGATCGGCACTGATATCTGCCTGATCAAGAAGTCCCGAAAGCAGACCCATGTGCGAAATGACCAGCAGATTCTCATCGCCGAGCACCTCAAGGCTTTTGCATGCTACGCTCAGCACTTCACACACTGCAAAAAGATCTATTTCACCGATGCATTCAAGACCCGACTGCATTATTTCGCGAAATTCCTTTGTGCCGCCTGCCACACGGTAAACATTTTCATTATAATATACCTTGCGAAGCTTTGTGTCCGCAGGGTCATTTTTTACAATGGAAAGAGTCACATCGGGCTTTAATGCCATCAGATGACCTGCCATATCATTAAAGGTTATTATCTCCTCACCTCTTAAAAAGGCTCGGTTTCTTGCATACAGGTCGTATTCCTCAAATTTGCTCATGCTGTACGGCGTATAACCGTTTTCTGCATAAATCGTACGAAGCTTAAGAGATGCCCTCTCCTCTGCTCTGAGTATCTTATCGGAAATGTTCATAGCTGTTCCTCCGTTATTTGTTGGGTATATATTACTACACTTTATCGTAGTAGTCAAGTAAAGTGTTAGCATGGTAGCGTAAGAAATTAACCGCTGCCGTCCTGATATTTTGTCTATTATTTACACCACTGTGCATTTCTCCAAAAATATGCTCGAAATATACTACTTTTTCTATTTGACAATACAGCTTCGCAAGGGTATAATTAACGAAATGCAAAGCGCAGAATCAATGGAGGGCAAGACACATGATGCATCTGGCGAATGCTGTTGTTTATACAGGTCAAAAATTTGTGAAAGCAACCGTTTCCGTTCACTATGGTCGTATTGTTTCCGTTTCCCCGAATCAGCCCGTCGGCTTCTCAGTAACTGACGGGGCAGTATTTGATTTTTCAAATTATTATATTTTTCCCGGTCTCACTGATGTGCATGTTCATTTCAGGGAGCCGGGTTTTTCTTATAAAGAAACGATACGTACCGGTTCACTGGCTGCGGCACGCGGCGGTTTCACAAACGTCTGCACTATGCCGAACTTAAATCCTGCTCCCGACAGCCCTGTAAATCTGGCTGCACAGGAAAGTATAATAAAATCTGACGCCGTAGTCAATGTTTATCCCTACGGAACCATAACAAAAGGTCAGAAGGGCGAGGAGCTTTCAGAGATGGAAGCTCTTGCAAAGGGTGTCTGCGGTTTTTCAGACGATGGCAGAGGCGTTCAGTCTGAGGCTCTTATGAGGCAGGCTATGCAGAAGGCGAAGGAGCTCGATAAGATAATCGTTGCTCACTGCGAGGACAATTCGCTTCTTCGAGGCGGATATATACACGACGGAGAATATGCTCAGAAACACGGTCACCGCGGTATCTGCTCCGAAAGCGAATGGGGTCAGATAGCTCGTGATCTGAAGCTTGTAAAGGAGATCGGCTGCAAATATCATGTGTGCCATATCTCCGCGAAGGAAAGTGTCGAGATAATAAGACAGGCAAAAAGCGAAGGCGTGGATGTGACCTGCGAAACAGCGCCTCATTATCTTGTCTTCTCGGATGCCGACCTTAAAGAGGACGGAAAGTGGAAAATGAATCCGCCCATCCGTTCTGAGTCGGACAGAAAGGCTCTTATCGAGGGTCTGTGCGACGGCACGATAGATATGATAGCTACCGACCACGCACCTCACTCGGCCGAGGAAAAATCGAGAGGCCTTGAAAAAAGCGTAATGGGTGTTGTGGGAATAGAGACAAGCTTCGCTGTCTGCTACACGCATCTTGTGAAAACGGGAATAATCACACTTGAAAAGCTCTTACAGCTTATGCACGATAACGCAAAAAAGCGCTTCGGCATAGGATATGACATAAAAGAAGGAGAAAGCGCTGATCTTACAGTGTTTGACCTCAATGCAAAGTACACCATCGACCCCTCCGAGTTTCTCTCCATGGGAAGAGCAACACCCTTTGAAGGCTCTGAGGTATGGGGCAAATGTATACAGACTACAGTGAAAGGAAGTACGGTATGGAAAGCAGAGTAAAGAGAAAGATCGTGCTGGAAGACGGCACAGAGTATTACGGCGAGGGCTTCGGCGACAATTCGGTTGACAGAGTATGCGAGCTTGTGTTCAACACCGCTATGGCCGGTTATCAGGAGGTTATCTCCGACCCTGCATACGCACAGAAAATGGTCGTTATGACCTATCCCCTCATCGGCAACTACGGTATGGCTGACGATGACTTTGAAACAAGGATCCCCGATATCGCCGCTCTTGTTACAAGAGAATACAACGACTATCCCAGCAACTTCAGATACACAAAGACTCTTTCCGAGATACTTGAGGAAAGCGAAGTTCCGGGACTTACCGGCATAGACACAAGAAAGCTTACAAGACGCATTCGCGACGGCGGCTCCTGCCGTGCTCTCATAACCAACGCGGAAACTCCCACCGAGGAAGCGCTTGCCGCTATTGCCGCAGCTCCTATACCCGAAACTCCCGTTCCCTTCGTAAGCTGCCGCAAGCGCTGGTATTCACGCACCTCCAACCACGTACACAATGTTGTCGCCATAGATCTTGGCATAAAGCTCAACATCATACGCTGCCTGAATGCACGCGCATGCAATGTTATTATCATGCCCTGGAATTCCACCGCTGAGGATATCCTCGCCGCTCGACCCGACGGCGTTGTAATATCAAACGGTCCGGGCTGTCCGGAAGAGCTTCCCGAAGTGGTTGAAACTATTAAAAAGCTTCAGGGCAAGCTGCCCATGATGGGCATCGGTCTCGGTCATGAGCTTATATGCCGCTCCTACGGCGCTGAGACCTATCGTCTCAAGTGCGGACGCTGCGGAAGTCACCCCATAAAGAACCTCGAAACAGGCAAGGTCTACTCCGCATGCCATAATCACACTCATGCAGTAAGTGCAGAAAGCCTTAAGAACACTAAACTTGATATCACATATACCGCTGTCCACGAGGACATTGTTGAGGGCGTAAAATGCGAAGAGGATAAGATTTTCTCCGTGCAGTGCAATCCCGAAAGCGCTCCCGGCCCTCACGATTGTGAGTTTATGTTTGACGATTTCGTTTCTATCATCAGAAAGAACTAAAACAAACGAAAGGATGCGATCTTAATGCCTAAGCGCACTGATATACACAAGATTCTGGTCATCGGCTCAGGCCCTATTGTTATCGGACAGGCAGCCGAATTTGACTATGCAGGCACTCAGGCCTGCCTTGCTCTCAAGGAAGAGGGCTACGAGGTCATACTCTGCAACTCAAACCCCGCAACGATAATGACCGACACTACCATAGCAGACAAGGTATATATGGAGCCTCTGAACCTTGAATTTATGGCAAAGGTTCTCCGCTATGAGCGTCCCGATGCCATCATTCCCGGTATCGGCGGACAGACAGGCTTAAACCTTGCAATGCAGCTTGCCCGCAAGGGTATTCTTGCAGAATGTCAGGTAGAGCTTCTCGGCACCTCCTGCGAAAGCATTGAACGCGCCGAGGACAGAGAGCTTTTCAAGCAGCTTTGCGAAGAGCTCGGCGAGCCTGTTCTCCCGTCTGTTATCACCCATTCCATCAAGGAAGCCATTGCAGCAGCTGAGGAGATCGGCTATCCTGTTGTTCTCCGTCCGGCATTTACCCTCGGCGGCACAGGCGGCGGCTTTGCTGACAACGAGGAAGAGCTCTGCGAGATAATGAAGAATGCTCTTAAGCTTTCCCCCGTTCATCAGGTTCTTGTCGAAAAAAGCATCAAGGGCTACAAGGAGATCGAATACGAAGTAATGCGCGACAAGGCAGACACCGCTATCACGGTCTGCAACATGGAAAACTTTGACCCTGTCGGCGTTCACACAGGCGACTCGATCGTTGTCGCTCCCTGCCAGACCCTTACCAATAAGGAATGTCAGCTCCTGCGCGACAGCGCACTGCGTATAATCCGCGCTCTCAAGATCGAGGGCGGCTGCAACGTCCAGTTTGCTCTCGACCCCAACAGCTTTAAATATTATGTCATAGAGGTAAACCCCAGAGTTTCCCGTTCCTCCGCGCTTGCCTCCAAGGCAAGCGGCTTCCCCATTGCAAGAGTTACCGCAAAGGTCGCAGTCGGCATGCACCTCGACGAGATACAGCTCTCTACCGCTACCGCTGCAGCAGAGCCTGCTCTTGACTATGTTGTCGCAAAGGTCGCACGTTTCCCCTTCGACAAGTTTGCCGATGCAAACAACACCCTCAGCACTCAGATGAAGGCTACCGGCGAAGTCATGAGCATCGCAAGAACTCTTGAGGAGAGCTTCCTCAAGGCAGTGCGTTCTCTTGAGATCGGAGTTTGCCATATCTACATGGAGAAATTCGATCACATGAGCGATGATGAGCTTATCCACTATATCAGCACACCCACCGACGACCGTATCTACGCTATAGCAAAGCTTATGCGTGACGGAGTGGATCTAGGCCTTATCTGCAATGCGACTCAGATAGATATGCTTTTCCTTGACAAGCTGAAGAATATCGTCGTATTTGAAAAGGTCGTTGAGAACGCAAGGTTTGACAGGGATGTTCTCTACAAGGCAAAGAGAATGGGCTTTTCCGACAAGTTTATCGCCAAGCTCTGGGCATGCACCGAGGACGAGGTCTATGCCTTCCGCAAGGAAAACAATATGTTCCCTGTTTACAAGATGATCGACTCCTGTGCAGGCGAGCATGCAAGCTATGTCCCCTACCTGTATTCCACCTATGAGGACGAGAACGAATCACCTGTATCTGACCGCAAAAAGGTCATAGTTCTCGGCGCCGGTCCTATCAGAATCGGTCAGGGTGTAGAGTTTGACTATTCTACAGTTCACGCTGTATCAACCATCAAGAAAGCCGGCTATGAGGCTATCATCATAAACAACAACCCCGAAACCGTTTCAACCGACTACACCTGCTCTGACAAGCTCTATTTCGAGCCGCTCACCGTTGAGGATGTCATGAATATAGTAGAGCTTGAAAAGCCCTACGGCGTTATAGCATCTCTCGGCGGTCAGACCGCTATCAACCTTGCCGCACCGCTCGAAAAGAGAGGCGTCAAGCTTATCGGTACTGACAACGCCGCTATCGAGCGCGCAGAAAACCGCGACAGCTTCGAAAAGATCATGGAGCAGCTTGAGATCCCTCAGCCGAAGGGTCAGGCAGTCACAAACATCGAGGACGGCGTAAAAGCCGCCGCAGAGATCGGTTATCCCGTTCTGGTTCGTCCGAGCTACGTTCTCGGCGGCAGAGCTATGAGAATAGTCAGCAATGAGGATGCGCTCAGACGCTATCTCAAGGAAGCGGTTCAGATCGATGAGGATCAGCCGGTTCTCGTTGACAAGTATATTCAGGGCAAGGAGCTTGAGGTCGATGCAGTCTGCGACGGCACCGATGTGTTCTGCCCCGGCATTATGGAGCATGTTGAAAGAACAGGTATACATTCAGGTGACTCCATCAGCGTTTATCCCACCTTCTCCGTAAGTCAGAAGGCAAAGGATATCATTCTCGACTACACACGCAGACTGGGCTTGGGCATCGGTATTGTCGGCCTGTTCAATATTCAGTTCATCGTAGACGAAAAGGACGATGTCTACGTTATCGAGGTCAACCCCCGTTCCTCCCGTACAGTCCCCTTTATCAGCAAGGCAACAGGCTGGTCTCTTGCCGATATTGCGACCCTTGTCATACTCGGTCATTCTCTTCGCGAGCAGGGCATTACCGAGATGTATCCCGCAGAAAAGGAACGCTGGTATGTAAAAGCTCCTGCATTTTCCTTCTCCAAGCTTCGCGGTATGGACGCATATCTTTCTCCCGAAATGAAATCCACCGGTGAGGCTATCGGCTATGACAACAAGCTTACCCGCGCACTGTGGAAGGCACTTCAATCGAGCGGTATGTATGTAAAGAGCTACGGCACACTGTTTGCAACCATTGCAGACAAGGACAAGGAAGAGGCTCTGCCCCTTATCCGCCGCTTCTATAACCTCGGCTTTAACATCGAGGCTACTCACGGCACCGCAAACTTCTTAAAGAGTCACGGTATCCGCACACGCAGCCGCACAAAGATCAGTGACGGCAGCGAAGAGATACTTGATTCTATCCGCAAGGGCTATGTCACCTATATTATTAATACACGTGATATAAGTCTGCCCAACGGCGAATCGGACGGTCATGAGATCCGCCGCTGTGCCGTTGAAAACAACATCACCATGTTCACATCGTTAGACACCGTCCGTGTTTTGCTGGACGTTCTTGAGGAAACCACACTCTGTATATCCACAATTGATTCTTAAGGAGCTTGTGCTATGACTAAGCAAGGTCTTTACACAATAAAATCCAACGAAAGGGTCGCAGCAGCACAATACAGAATGGTGCTGCTCGGCGACACCTCAGCAGTGACCGCAACAGGTCAGTTTATAAATATAAAGCTTGACGGCTTTTATCTTCGCAGACCTATCTCCGTCTGCGACTGGGATAATGAAAGCATCACGATAATTTATAAGGTTCTTGGACGAGGCACAGAATATATGTCTACTCTCTCAGAGGGTGCGGTGCTTGATGTGCTGACCGGCCTCGGCAACGGCTATGATACCTCAAAAAGCGGCGATACACCTCTGCTTATCGGAGGCGGCGTCGGCTGTCCTCCTCTCTATGCTCTTGGCAAAAAACTTGTTTCGGAGGGCAAAAGGGTCACTGCCGTGCTTGGTTTTAATTCTGCCGCCGACATGATACTCAAAGACGAATTTGAGGCGCTCGGAATCACCACATACATAACCACCGTTGACGGCAGTGAGGGCATTAAGGGCTTTGTGACCGCCGCTCTCGAAAAGGTCGGCGATTACAGCTACTTCTACTGCTGCGGCAACGAGCCGATGATGCGCTCGGTATATGCCGCAACGAAAACCGGCGGTCAGATGAGCTTTGAGGAGCGCATGGGCTGCGGCTTCGGAGCATGTATGGGCTGCTCCTGCAAGACACTTTACGGCAACAAGAGAATCTGCAAGGACGGTCCTGTGCTTGAAAAGGAGGAGATTATATGGGCAGACTGAGTGTAAACCTTTCCGGCGTAGAGCTTGATAACCCCATAATCCCCGCCAGCGGTACCTTCGGCTTCGGATACGAATTTGCAGAGCTTTATGATATCAATATACTCGGTTCTCTTTCCTTCAAGGGAACTACAATGGAGCCTCGTTTCGGCAACCCCACCCCCAGAATCGCAGAGTGCACCTCGGGCATGATAAACTCTGTCGGCCTTCAGAATCCCGGCATAGATAAGGTTATCGCCGAAGAGCTTCCTAAGCTTAAAGCGGTTTTCAATAAGCCCCTTATCGCAAATATCAGCGGCTTTGCTGTCGAGGAATATGTCCACTGCTGCGAGAAGATAAACGAACATGCTGACATAATCGAAGTGAATGTAAGCTGCCCCAACGTACACAACGGCGGTATGAGCTTCGGCACAGACCCCAAAAACGTTGAGACTGTCACCAAGGCGGTCAAGGCTGTCACATCTAAACCCATATATATAAAGCTTACCCCCAATGTAACAAATATTGTTGAAATAGCCAAGGCCTGCGAGGATGCAGGTGCCGACGGTCTAAGCATGATAAACACAATGCTCGGCATGAAAATAGACCTTAAAACTAAGAAGCCTGTTATCAAAAACAAGATGGGCGGTTTTTCCGGTCCTGCAATTTTCCCTGTGGCGGTCAGGATGGTCTATCAGGTTTATGAAGCTGTAAATATCCCCATAATCGGCATGGGTGGCGTATCATCTGCCGAGGATGTTATTGAAATGATGCTGGCAGGAGCCTCTGCCGTTCAGGTGGGTGCAGCAAACCTTGTCGATCCGT
Organism: Acutalibacteraceae bacterium; assembly: GCA_045536305.1. Classification (GTDB taxonomy): domain Bacteria; phylum Bacillota; class Clostridia; order Oscillospirales; family Acutalibacteraceae; genus JAISGQ01. The sequence goes on along the minus strand of JAZSNH010000075.1, from coordinate 44,101 downwards.
TCGTCTGCCGTGACATCATCAATAACCTCCCTGAGGTAATGGACAAGTTCGGTATCAATAAACTTACAGATATTATAGGAGGTGCTCACTAATGGGCAGAGACGTTATCATAGCTTGCGATTTTGCAAGCAAGGCTGCTGTTATGGATTTTCTCGCCAAATTCGGTGAGAAAAAGCCCTTTGTCAAGATCGGTATGGAGCTTTACTACGCTGAGGGTCCCCAGATCGTAAAGGATATCAAGGCTCTCGGACACAAGATCTTTCTTGACTTAAAGCTTCACGATATTCCGAACACTGTAAAAAAATCCATGGCCGTGCTTTCAAACCTTGATGTAGATATGACAAATCTCCATGCATCAGGCACAAAGGCTATGATGGAGGCTGCTCTTGAGGGACTTACCCGTCCCGACGGTACAAGACCCCTGCTCATTGCCGTAACACAGCTGACCTCCACCAGTGAGGAGCGAATGAGAGACGAACTCCTTATCAACGAGCCTATTGACGAGGTCGTAATAAAATATGCTCAGAACGCTATGGAGGCAGGTCTCGACGGTGTTGTATGCTCTCCCCTTGAGGCAGGTAAGGTCAAGGATCGCTGCGGCAAAGCATTTATGACCGTTACCCCCGGCGTTCGCTTTGCAGACGGCGATATCGGCGATCAGTCGAGAGTTATGACTCCTGCACAGGCCAAGGAGATCGGCTCTGATTATATCGTTGTCGGCAGACCTATCACTGCCGCAGAGGATCCCGTTGCAGCTTACGAGAGATGCTGCAATGAGTTTATCGGTTAAGGAGGATTATCATGGAAGGCTATAAGAGAGAATTTATCGAGTTTCTGGAAGGCGCCGGCGTTCTTAAGTTCGGTGATTTTACTGCCAAGAGCGGACGCAAGATCCCTTATTTCATCAACGCAGGCATGATAAAAACCGGCGAAGAGATCGCAAAGCTTGGCGAGTTTTACGCAAAGGCTTACTTTGAAAAGGTCGGCAGCAAACGCACAGTCCTTTACGGTCCTGCCTATAAGGGTATCCCCATCGCAGTTTCAGTTTCCGTTGCTCTTGCAAAGAACGGTCTTGATGTACCCTTCTTCTTCAATCGCAAGGAAGCGAAGGATCACGGCGAAGGCGGCATATTTGTAGGCTATGTTCCCACCGAGGGCGAAGAGATCGTTATAGTTGAGGATGTTATCACCGCAGGAACCGCTATCCGCGAAAGCATGGCGAACCTCTCCACTCTCAATGGTGCTAAAGTCGCCGCTACCTTCGTAATGGTAGACCGCAAGGAAAAGGGACAGGGCGAAAAGGGTGCCATGCAGGAGATCGAGGAGGAGTTCGGCTTCCCCGTATACTCCGTTGTTGATGTGTATGATATCATTGAATACCTTGAAGAGGACGAAAAGAACGCTGAGAATGTAGAACGCATCAAGAATTATCTTGCTGTAAACGGTGCAAAAGAATGAGAAGCCTGATTGATATTTTAGATCTTTCCACTGAGGAGATCGATGAATTGGTTTCAGTTGCCGAGGATATCATAGACAATCCCGATAACTACCGCGAAAAGTGCAAACACAAAAAACTTGCAACTCTTTTCTTTGAGCCCAGCACCCGTACACGCCTTTCCTTTGAGGCCGCTATGCTCGATCTCGGCGGCAGTGTTCTCGGCTTTTCCGAGGCTCAGTCAAGCTCCGCCGCAAAGGGCGAAAGCGTTGCCGATACGGTAAAGGTAGTTGAGCTTTATGCCGATATTATCGCAATGCGCCACCCCAAGGAGGGTTCGGCTTATGTTGCGGCAAACAATGTCAGCATTCCTGTTATCAATGCAGGTGACGGCGGTCATAATCACCCGACTCAGACATTGACCGACCTGCTTACAATAAAAAAGGAAAAGGGACGCTTTGACGGCCTTACCGTCGGCATCTGCGGAGATCTGCAGTTTGGACGAACTGTTCACTCGCTTATCGGTGCGCTCTCCCGTTACAACGGCATTAAGTTTGTCCTTATCTCCCCCGAGGAGCTTACTGTCCCCTCCTATGTACGCAATGACATACTTGAGGCCAATAGCATAGAGTATACCGAGACACGCTCTCTCGAAAAGGCTCTGCCCGAGCTTGATATTCTTTACATGACGCGCGTTCAGCGTGAGCGCTTCTTTAACGAGGCTGAATACCTGCGCCTTAAAGACAGTTATATTCTTACCCCCGAGAAGCTTGCAAATGCAAAGACAGATCTCTGCATTATGCATCCGCTGCCCAGAGTCAATGAGATCTCCGTTGCTATCGACAAGGATCCCAGAGCTGCATATTTCAGACAGGCTATGTACGGAAAATTCATTCGCATGGCTCTTATTATGAAGCTTTTGGAGATAGAGCAATAAAGAAGAATTATTCTTTGCTGCCGAAAGACTCAGGCCAACGCAGTCTACCGAGAAAGGAAAGGTTATCCGATGAATGTTGACAGCATCAGAAACGGCTACGTTATCGACCACATTCAGGCAGGCAAGGCCATGGATATATACAGGCTTCTGAGCCTATCAAAGCTCACCTGCCCCGTTGCAATGATTATGAACGTGCCTTCTGCAAAAATGGGCAAAAAGGATATCATCAAAATTGATGGTGATATCGATCTTGATATGGATGTTCTTGGCTATGTTGATTCCGATATTACCATCAACGAGATAAGAAACGGCGAGATCGTGGGAAAGCAGGAGAAAATCGAACTGCCTGAACGGATAGTTGATGTGGTAAAATGCAAAAACCCTCGTTGCATCACCACTACCGAGCAGGAGCTTTCGCATATTTTTAAGCTTACCGACCGTCAGAACAAGATTTACCGCTGCATATACTGTGAAGCTGAGGCGAAGCAAAGATGAATATTCAGGTCTTCGGAAAGCCAAAGAGCTTTGACACAGGAAAAGCGGAACGCTGGTTTAAGGAACGACGCATAAAATATCAATATATTGATCTTAAGCTAAAGGGCATGAGCGCAGGAGAATATAAAAGCGTGAAGGCTGCTCTCGGCGGAGACTTCAACAAAATGGTCGATACCAAGTGCAAGCTTTACGAGGAAACATTCTTTGAGCATCTTGCCTACGATGACGACAAGGAAGCCAAGCTGCTTGATTATCCCCTTCTGCTTGCTGCTCCTATTGTACGAAACGGCAGACAGGCGACTGTGGGCTTCTGTCCCGATGTGTGGCAGAAGTGGATAGATGCGGAAAAATAAATTTCGAAGCATAAAAGAACCGACCTTCATTAAATGAGGGTCGGTTCTTTTATGCTTTCATTGACATATTTTGTGAAAAGTTGTATGCTTATGTACGAAATGATTTTTAGAAATCAGAAATAAAAATGCATTTTTCGTTCGATGCCTTTTAATAAAAACGAGTGTGAAAAAAATGAAAAATAAAATTCTTTATTATTCTGTTCTTTTTATTTTTCTTGCAGGACTTTTATCTGTCCAGATACTGGTGTTAAATCCCCGTCCGTCAAAGGCACCTGTATCCGACCCTTCGGATTATTTTGAAAAACTGCCCGAAAATGATCCTGCAGATGATTTTGAGGACATCTCTTTTTCAGATATCGCTGAGCCAGAACCCGAGCCTGAGCTTCCCGACAGTGTAACAATACAGATGGGCGGAGATGTGCTTATCCACAAAACAGTATACAGTGCTGCCCAAACAGGCTCTGCATCCTATGATTTTTCTCCTTATTTTTCTCTTTTTAAGGATGTTTTTGTTTCCGATCTGAACATCGTCAATCTGGAAGGCCCTGTTGACGCGTACGGCGGCAACAATAAGATAGCTACCTATCCGGAATTTAATATGCCTTTGGAAATACTTTCCGCTCTTAAGGAAATAAATATAGATCTCTGCACCACCGCAAACAATCACAGTGCTGACAAAGGGTATTCCGGACTTGTTAATACTCTGAAAAGCCTAAAAACGATCGGCATCGACTCTGTAGGAACCTATGATTCACAGGAAGCTCACGACACAAGCTACATCGTTGATATAAACAATATAAAGGTCGGAGTTGCCTCCTACACAACTTATGTTCAGGGCAAGATAAAAAGCTCTGTGCCATACTGTGTCAATGTAACAGGCGATAAGGAAAAAGAAATAATCTCATCTGTCAAATCCGGTATTGATAAACTGAAGGCTGATGGTGCCGAGTTTATTATTGTCGCGATCCACTGGGGAACCGAATATAAGGATGCACCTTCCTCTGTTCAGAAAAAAGTAGCGAAACAGCTTTGCGAATACGGTGCCGATGTTATAATGGGAGGGCATTCTCACTGTGTTCAGCCTATCGAACTGCTTACAGTCGATCGCGGAGGCGTTGAAAGCAAGGCACTTGTAATCTATTCGCTCGGCAACTTCTTTGTTAATCAGGATTCCCTTAATAAACCCAAAACACAGGAAGGTATGGTCGTCTCTGTCAAGGCAGTGCGCGGTGAGGACGGTTACGTTCGTCTTGTGGATTCCTTCTATATGCCCACCTTTACATACGTGCGCGGCACAAAAGGCAGTGACTATATGCGAATAGTTGCTGCAGGTGAATATGCCTTTGATAATACTCTGCCTTCTGTCTTCAAGGATGAAGCTGCATGGAAAAAATGTAAGAACGCATGGAATAACGTAAACAAAACAGTAGGCTCAGCCATACCAAGCGTAACCGATCCTTCTGCTTATCCCGAAGGCTTTTTTTCCGCCGCCGCGAAAAACCCCGATTCTGACAGCACTTCATCAGATTCTCCCGTCTCTGCTCAGCCCGAAGAATCTACAAGCGCTGTAAATGTCGATCTCAATGAATATGCAGAGGTAGTTGTAAAAAGCGCTGCATTCAGAAAATCAAATTCTACCGATTCAGAATTGATTCGATATCTGTCCAAAGGAAAAAAGGTCATCGTTCTTGATGTGAAGAAATCATGGTATAAAGTCGATTATAACGGCACCACAGGCTGGATATACGCAACCGCTCTTGAAATGGTGCGTGACCCTGCACGCGAGGCCGTCCTTTACGAGCCTGTGCCACAGCTTATCCCCGGCAAAATACAGAGCCTTGCCAAAACTCCCACTGCTTATTATATAGATCAGATAGCAAAGGAGCATGCCGCCTCAGGACTTACCGTTGCAGTTATTAAAAACGGAAATGTTGCTTATCACTACGAGTACGGCCATGTAACCAAGAAGGACAAGGCTCCTGCAACAGTAAACACAAAATTCAGAATCGCCTCACTGAGCAAGGTCTTTACCTCCATGATGGCAATGAAGCTGGCAGAAGAGGGGAAGCTTGATCTTGATAAGCACATCGGTGATATTCTCGGCATGACGATTCAGAACCCCAATCATGAAGGTCTGCCTATAACAACAAAAATGCTCTTAACGCATACCTCTTCATTTATTGACAAAAGCAGAGAGCTTTCTTCTATGCAGAAGGAGTTTGAAAGCAAATATTCCTATACATCTGCCAAACCCGGAGCAAAACATATTTATTCAAACTTCGGAATGGGCGTAGCAGGTGCTGTTGTAGAGGCTTCTTCGGGAATGCACCTTACAAATTATGCTCAAACTGCTTTCTTTGATGAAATGGGTATTGATGCAGGCTATGACGGCTCAAAACTTAAAAGCTCTCTTGATATTGCCGATTGCCTAAATCGCGGAAACGTTGAAAGATCAGCAAATGACATGCTTTTGCCCAGAGAAACAAATCCTGTCGGATATAATTATACCCTTGCTGCAGGTGGTTTGCTTATAAGTGCCGTTGATATGGGTAAGGTAACCTCCATTCTTCTAAACGACGGTGTTTATGACGGCAAAAGATATCTTTCCGAAAACACGATAAAGGAATTTCATACACCCCAATTACAGACCGATAAATATTCTCAGTGTATCGGCATTCGACGCTCTGATACAATTCTTCCGAACCGCACCATGTATTATCACACCGGTGCTGCATACGGCGTATTCTCCCTGATGGCTTATGACCTCGAGGATAAGTCGGGCGTTGTTGTTTTTACCACAGGTGCTCTCGATTTCAGCGATGACAATGAAATTCGCACTGTCTGCTCAGATACATTAAAACTGATTTATAATGATATTTTAAAATAAAAAACACCGCACATCACAACAATCGTCGTGACAGTGCGGTGTTTTTTTGGTGGACGCAGACGGACTCGAACCGCCGACCTCCTGCGTGTGAAGCAACAGACAATTCGCTTAATTCTGCCATTGTTCAGCGGCTTGTCCCCCGATTCGTCCCCCAAGATATTCATTATACTTAGAAATATTCTTGCTTTTATGGAGTTTATCGAGGTGCGTGTAGATTCCGAGCGTAGTCTTTATGTCGCTATGTCCAAGCAGTTCCTTGGCCGTAAGAACATCAACGCCTGAGAAGTAAAGATTTGTTGCATAGGTATGCCGAAGCATGTGCGGTGTAAACTCCGGTATCTCCTTAACTACGCCGTACCGGGTGAATTTTGATTTTGCAATCTTTGTCTTTGCGTCCGGATTATTTACTCTATGGGTGCCGTACTTGAAGTTGATATCCGACATATACGATTCCCACATACGCCGCCAGCTCGTATCGCTATGCATTCTATTGGAAGCATTGAGACACACGAGAAGGTTATCCTTCGGAACATTTTTCAAATATTCCACAAGGACATCAGGAATGCCAACAATGCGTTTTGCGGCATCACTCTTTCCTGCAGTCTTCAACTCGAAGCTTCCGCTATTGTTTTTCTCGACAAATTTATTTACAGCAATCTGTTTTTCCTCAAGGTCAATATCGCTCCATGTAAGAGGGATAACCTCTCCCCTGCGCAGGCCTGCATAGAGCATAATCATAGCCGCAGTCTGTGCACGGTGAGGAGTTTCCCTTATATATTCCTGCTCCGTTTCTGTTAATGCTCTGCGAGTTGCCTGAGGTGCTTTCTTTGGTATTTTTACTGCAGAACACGGATTATATTCGATAGCTTTTCGTTCAACTGCCAAGTCAAAAACCTGCGAAATTGCAGAACGGTAAAACTGCAGTGTTCGTTTTGCCTTGCCTTCTTCATAAAGCTTTGTTATTACAGACTGAATATCAGCAGCTCTTACTTTAGAAAGCATCATCGATCGGTCAAATGCATTCAGCACGGTTTTATAATGCCTGTACTGACTATCAATGACATCACCCTGCTTTATTTCGAGCATCTGATCTATCCAATCCCCAAGCGTATCACGCTGTGCAGAGGTATCAAGCCCTTTTGAGAGCATCTTTTTCAGTTCTTCGTATTTTTTATTAACTTCTTTTTCAGAATGCCCCATTACATAGTGGACGTGTCCGGTATCATCGGTAAGTTTACGACGATATCGCCCATCGGCACGTTGTTTTAATTTCTGCATATACACACCCCCTCCATTATTTACCAGTATCAATTTTTATCGACTACTTCTACAATTTCTGTGGAGGTGGTCGACGAATGAATTATAGCGACTACAAAATCTCCCGAAATTTAGCCCAGAATAGAATTATCAATAACCATCATACTCGGAAAGGGTACTCTCAAGTTCTGAGAGATCATACCACCTCAAGAAATATCCATATGTATCATTAATTTTATTTTCATGAATAATCTGCATGGGGTTACCATATTCGTCAATCGAATAGCCAATATCATTAGATAGATAGCCGACTATGTATCCAACGCTAAATGCATCATCCCTGATTTCTTCCATGTCAAATTCACTGTACACATCATAAATCGAAGGATTATCAACAACCTCTTGAACGCCTCTAAGATACCCTTCATCATATCCCTTCATGTAGCCTTCATCATAAATAACCTTTTCCTCATCTGATAATTTATCATACCATTCTTCGTGCGTTTGTGATTGATTTGAGCAGCCCACTGCCATAAGCACAAAAAGAAGCATAAAAATTGCCATCTGAAGTCTTTGCATTATATTTTCCTCCCCATAAATTTCGAGTATCATTTAAAGCTGACCGCCTCTACAATTTTTGTGGAGGTGGTCAAATGAATTACAACGACTACAAAATCTCCCGAAATTTAGCGTGGGAGATAATTATCAACGAACGTGTCACCGCTCTTCCTGTTCGCACAGCTCGTCTTTGCAAACAGCTCGGTATCGTACTGAAAGCATATGACGGAAGCCCGGACGGCAGCGATGGTGAAAGCACAATCGTTTGTGGCAAAGCGGTCATACTATATAATCGAAATAAAGCTATCCCCCGCCAGCGTTTTACCGTTGCCCATGAGCTGGGACACATTCTGCTCGGTCACGTTGGGAAATATGAACTCACAAACCGTGAGCCATCCGACAATGACAATCCCATAGAACAAGCAGCAAATGTTTTCGCTTCTCGGCTTCTTGCCCCGTCCTGTGTGCTTTGGGCGTTGGCCGTTCACACGCCCGATGAAATAATGAGGCTGTGTGACATCAGCCGACCTGCCGCGGAATATCGAGCGGCAAGAATGAAAACTCTGTACGAACGGAATAAATTTCTATCTTCTCCCTTAGAAAGACAAGCACTTGAACTATTCAAATCATTTATCGATAATTACAAGCGAGGATCGTGATTCTCGTCGAGCGAATCAATAAACTTTTTTAAAATCTCATAAAGATCATCGGGTAAGAACTTTTCAAAGTAGGTGCCGTCACGGCCTGCAAGCCTTATCACATTGCCTTCGCTGAGTGCATTCTCGGCGGAGGCATTTTTGTTTTCATCAGAACCTAATAAATATCCTACAGAACATTTTAAACAATTTGCAATTGCAACCAACTTTGAAACTGTCATGTCTTTGCCCTTGGAAACTTCAGATATGTAATTAACGCCCAAATTGCATTCTTTCAGCAACTCTTTCAACGGCATTCCTTTAATCTTAGCAGTCATTTTTATTCGCTCTGCTATTTCTTGTGGATTGTACATAATTTTTTCACTCCCATTTTATGCAATGCGTAAAATTCATGTTTTAGCATGATTATTCCATTGACTCTCACGCCAAAGCGTGATAATATACAACCACGGTAGTTACACATTTAAATCATATCACGGCTGCCGAATTTTGTAAAGACGAAACGAAGGAGTGAAGAAGTTGAAAGAAATATATGAAGCTCTTGTTGAGCTTGCGAAGTCGCGGATTGAAAAAGAAAAAGAGACTACTCTGAGTGACGATACCTACAGAATAATCTCTTTGGTGGAATCCTTACACAATTCGCTTATTGCCGGTCAGCCTGCTGAGAAGGTTTCTCCCGTTCCTTTTGATTTGTAACCTCGTGATATTTTGACTATGCAATCAGATTAAAAGAACAAACACCTTTGAATTTCAATGCACAATTTTCAACACAAGGTACGGGAACCTTCATCGGATCTCTTGTCATAAACGGACAAATCATTATATTCACCCCCTTTCCATACACAATTTTACTATATCAGACGCAATCCCAAAAAATCAAGAAAGATGCATGAAGGAGGAATTACATTTGAGCGTAGCAGAAAACATTAAGAAACTCAGAGAAGCTCGACACCTGACACAGAGCGAGCTTGCCGCTGAACTTGGTGTCGCCCAGCAGTTTATCGGTGCCATTGAAAGAGGCAGAAAGAATCCGAGCCTGCAGATGTCTCTCGATATTGCTGAATTCTTCGGAATAACAGTAGACGAGCTTATTAAGTAAGGAGGATAAAAATGGCAAGACAGCAGCCTATTGTTTCATGGGACAGAGTTCCTGTGATATTCGACATTCCTCTTGCAGCGGAAATCCTTGGATTTAATCAGGAGTATACTCGCCAATTACTTGCGAGCGGCGAAATACCGGCATTCAAGGTTGGAAACAGCTGGAGGATAAACAAGTCTGAATTTCTTGAATGGATAGAAAAACGGGTATCCAGTCGGAACAAAAAGGAGGAATGCAGACGATGAGAGGAAAAAGACCAACTGTCAATCAGAGCAATTTCCTTCGCTCAAAAGGACTTAATCCTGCGAACTGGCTTATCGCAAAGAACACCTCTACCGAGATGCTGATAATCAACCGCATCAGCAAAAAGAAAAGAATCATACACAAAGGAGACCAACCATCATGACGATCACAATAGAAATTCTGCTCATCATTGCCGCCCTTCTTGTCGGCACCTACATCGGAGCCTGCATAAACATCGAAGATTGCAAAAGAAAGACCGAGGACCATGATGAGAAATTCTCAGATTATAATGAGCGGCTTGCAAGAATTGAAGCTGACTTGTACGGCGTGGACTTCACCGACGAAGAGCTTGAAATCAAAAGGATATTTGAAAAATACGATAAGGAGCAGTTAGGCGAATGAGCATAGCACAAACAGCCGCCATGGCGAGAGCCTACGGTATGTCATACGGAGAATACTGCATGAGGGTTGAAATGGGAACCCTGCCGCCTGCACCCAAATATGAAGTTGAGCCCTCCGCACCAGAAGTGAGACGCACTGCATCAGGCGCTATCAAATGGTCACAGGAATTGACAGATTACATTATGTCTATGCACACGAGCGGAATGAAGCCCGAAGAGATTTCGCGCAAGACAAACATACCGTCAGAAAGGATACGTTCTCGAATCAAGTACGTAAAGAAGAGCGATGGCAAATACATTTAAGTTTGGAAGGGTCAAGCCCTCTACTCGCAGTGATTCTATAATTATTCCCCCGGGTGTTAACAAGTACGGTTATCGAGTCAATATAAACCACCCTCTTGTCCGTCCGATCTACGAAGAGTGGAAGCGCGAGCGGCACATAATGATCCCGTCAGATGCCGAGCGGCATCACTTTGAAATCTACATACAGCTTCTCATCGATCACGGTAAGCTTCCAAAAAAATAAAACCCTCTCTCGCGCCAACGAGAGAGGGCAGTGTCCACGGGTGCGTGAACAACTTATAACAACATATATAGTATATCACCTACCTGTGGAAATGTCAATAAAAGTAAGCGCCTTCGGGCGCTTTACCGTCCTTGTAATCAGTATTAACAAGTCGACCACAGGAGGTGATTTTCATTTACCCATGCAAAGACCATGAGCAAATTTTTACAGAGGGAATTAACTCTCTCGGATTTCAAAAAGGAGTCAAGGGCTACAGGGTAAAAACAGTCAGATCAGGACCTATTACCGAGGTGGAGATATTCCCCATATGGAAAACCCGAAGTGATTCCGCCCGAGCTGCCCGAGCTGCTCCCACACGAAAGGCTCAGGAGGAGCTTAACGAGCGCAACAGCATAAAGAAGCTCTCCCGTCTGCTCAATGCAAATTTCACCGATAAGGATATATGGCTCACTCTCACCTATGACGATGATCATCTTCCCGACAGTGAAGAAGCAGCATACAAAGATACCGTGAATTATATTCGCCGCCTTCGTAGATTATCAGCTGAGGCTCTTAAATATATCATCGTCACTGAAACACATACAGAGGACGGAGAGCCGACTCGCATACATCATCACATTGTGATTAACTTTCCCGACAGAGACACCGCCGAGCGGCTTTGGAAGATGGGAGGCAGAAAGCAGAGCCGCCGCCTGCAGCCCGATATATACGGCTTCGACGGAATGGCACACTACCTCGGCAAGCAAAAGAAGCCTCCGAAGGAGGATAAGAAGAAAATTATCAGACGCTGGAGGACAAGCAAAAATCTCGCAAAGCCGAAGGTCACAACAGCAGACCACAAGATAGGCAGAAGAACAGTCGAGAAGATCGCAAAATCAACAGAGGGCGAAAGAAGAGAACGCTTCGAGCGGCTGTATGTAAACGACAGATACATAGACTGTCAGATCAGATACAGCGACTTCGTAGCAGGTGCGTATCTGTATGTGAAAATGAGGAGGAATGAATAGTGACAGGCGAGGAAGCAAAAGCAGCTCTCGTGAAAGGGCTTCCGGTAAATCACGGCGGATGGTTCTACACCGTCACAGCAATAATCTACCGCCGCTTAGAGATGGATTCTATCGGGATTTATGCTGAACTCACAGACGAAAAGGAAGACGAGATCCTGAGGAGTGCTGACGGAGAGCGTCTCGAAGTACCGATAACAGAATTGAAATTAATGACAGGAGGAAATTTAAAATGGCAGGAGCAATAGTGAAGCTTACCGATGAGCTTCAGAAAGTAGACAAAGTCAATAAATACATCGCAGCAGTCAAAGATGAGACCTTTGAAATGCTGTGCGATTTATGTAACCAGTCAGAGGCATTTGAGAAGGTAATCGCCGAAAGCAATAAAAGCCTAAACGATTGCCTTTTAGAGATAACAAAGAACATAGACAAAAGCATCAGCGACATAGAGCTTTACCGCCGAGCGGTACAGTTCTACTGCCCCGATGCAAATGTATATTTTGACATGAGAATAGAAATGCCCAATGAGAAAACCGCACCCAGCACCGCCGAGCCCACAAATATTATCAACATCTTCGACATTATCAGTTAGGAGGTGTGAGCGGTGAAATTAACAAGAGAAAAATACAAAGAGCAGTATGTTGTCAGTGCGAATGGCCGCATGGCGTTCTGCCGCTGCGAGACCTGCGATAAAGGCGTCTATTACGATGTAGTAATGGCGATGAAGGCAGTGGAACTGGACGAGCCCCTGCACTGCCCGAACTGCGACGGCAGGGCGGCTGTTCCTCAAAGGAGGGAGCAGAAGTGAAGATACCGAAGAAGCTGCGAACACTTCCGTTTTCTGATACCTGGAAAGGCAACCACCTTATACAGTGGCAGGTAAGGGTTACACAACATGCAATAAACGGTGAGAGGTTCTTATGCGTAGATTTTATATGCAACGAAGCATACAAGAAAGAGCGGCACTGGATGGCGGATACGGAGACCTTCCGCGTGATCTGCTCAAAGAAACAAAGCGATTACAGAATCTATGCGCCAAAGGAAAATAAGCTCAAAACGGCAAGTACGCTTAGTGAAATGATAAGGAGAGTAAATAGCCCAACTGTGGTTTATATCTCTATTTCAGAGCGTGAAGAAGCGATACTGCGTCGATGGACAGGCAGGGAGAGTCGAAACCATCAGATGGAAACACTGTGCGACTGGTGCGATGAAGCAAGAGAAAAGACAAGACACGCTAAACGAGCGGCACGAGGAGAGATTGAAGATGAAGATTATATTCTCTGTCCAAAGGGGCTGCCTGACGGATTCGAACAGTGGGTTCGCAGGGAAGTCATATCAGATGACTACACCCTTGTTTATAAGAAGGGCAACGTGCGAGGCTTATGCTATGCCTGCGGACAAAAAGTGAGAGCGATGCGCGAGCGCTTCAGACAAGGTGCTACAGTAAACTGCCCAAACTGCGGAGCACGAGTATATTCCGTACTTGAGAATGGAGCCTGTTTTTCATCCAGCTATGTACAAAATGTTGCTGCATTGCAGATGGGAACAGACGGCAAGACGTTGTTCATCAGAGAGTGGCATCTTTGCAGAGACCCTAAAGCAGAATATAAGGACATCACAGAGTTTCTCGACGAGTTTCAGCGATTCGCCATACGTGGAGATAAAGTTGCAAAGTGGCTCAAAGAAAGCAAAGAAAACTATTTCTTCTATCATCAGCGATATGCACTCAGTGAATGGACAAGAACCAAAGGTACAGAAGTGTATGATGGCTCCTACAGATTTTATACAGATAATGTTCGGGTAGAAACACAGAACTGCAAACTACGTTATGCGAACATAGATGGATACATATGCACAACATACGACACGAGAGAATACAAAAATGTTATTCGTTTTATGCTCGATTTCGCCAGATACCCATTACTTGAATTCTTGCAAAAGGGCGGATATTACAAGCTGATAGCAGAATGGATAAGAGGATTTTCGAAAGAAGACAGACCGCTTATCAATAAAAGTGGCAAAACATTGAAAACTTGTTTCAAGAAAATGCCTCTGCATTACCTTAAGATTCTGCCTGCCGACCAGTGGGGAGTAAAACAGATTCGTGCTGCCCAATGGCTGACAAAATACCCCGAACGGCTTAATGAAGAATATACTCGAATATTCCTTGAGGAACTTCCGCTTACAGACAGAATCGGAAACTGCTTGGAATATATGAGTCTGAAACAGCTGCTCAAATATCTAACAAAACAAGAGCGCAGCGGCACACGAATCCCCGACATTGCCTACGCCGACTACATAAGCGAATGCGAAAGGCTCGGTCTTGATTTAACCTCAAAAGAAGTCTTATTCCCGAGAGACATACACGCAGCACATCAGAGGACCATGGCACAGATTGAATACAAGGCGAACGAAATAAAAAATGCCCAATTCGCATCTGCCACAGAAAAACTTGAGAAGTTTGCGTATCAAAGCGGCGAGCTCCTCATTCGCCCGGCAAGACTCCCGAAAGAGCTCACAGCCGAAGGTAAAACGCTGCATCATTGTGTGGGCGGTTATGTAGACAGAGTTGCGAGCGGCTCAACGGCAATATTCTTTATTCGGCTCATAAATTACCCTGACAGCCCTTACTACACATTGGAATTAAAGGACAAGAAGGTTCAGCAGTGCTACACGCTGAGAGATAAAACCGGTCAGGAAGTCGGAGAACCGTTTATACAGGCCTTCGTAGATGAATGGATGAGCAAAGTCGTTCTTAAAGAAAAGAAATCTAAAACAGCATAGGAGGAAAATAAAAAATGGAAAATCGAATCGCATATCAGGATATAGACCGTCTGGCATCGGAGATAAATTATATAAAACAGCAGACAGCGAAAACCCTGCTTGCCGCCTCGATAGATATCGGCGAGCGGCTCACACAGGCAAAAAATATAGTTCCTCACGGAGAATGGGAGCAGTGGCTGCTTGAAAATGTGGAATACAGCCAGTCTACCGCGCAGAACCTTATGAAGCTTTACCGTGAATACGGCGGCAATCAGATAGGGCTCTCGGGGAAAACTCCCCTTGAAATATTCGGAAGTCTTACATATACCCAAGCACTTGAGCTTCTTGCCCTTCCTCCTGATGAGCGCGAAACATTCGTAGAGGAAAACAATGTAGAGGATATGAGCACTCGTGAACTGCAGAAAGCAGTTGCCGATGTAAAGGCTGCAAAGGAAGAAGCTGAAGCCGAGCGGCGCAGAGCGGACGAGGCAGAGAGCGCGGCAGAGGAGGCGGAGAACAGACTCAAGGCAAGCCGTGAGGTAGCTGATAACCTGAGAGATAAAAACAACGCACTCGCCGCAGAAGTAAATACCGCACAGCAGCAGAGAGACAAGGAAAAAGAAAAGGCAGAAAAGGCAAAGAAGAAAGCTGATGCTGAAATAGCTAAGCTCAAAGCGGAGATAGAAGAGCTTTCAAAACCCCGTGAGCTTACAGAAGAGGAACGAGCGGCAATTGAGGCAGAGATAGCAAAGAAGTTTGAAGCACAGATAAATCAGATGTCCATTACCGCAGATGCCGCAGAAGCCAATGCAAAGAAGATACAGGAAGAGAAGGAGGCTCTTGAAAGGAAGTACCAGAAAGAGAGCAATGCAGACCTGCAGAAGTTCCAGGCACTCTTCGAGCGGTTCCAGCGAGACCTTGTTACACTCACCGATCTTGCTGACAAAATCGGTGGAGAAAACGCCGAGCGACTTAAAGAAGCGGTGAAGAATGTTGTTATCAGTTCGATAGGATAAAGCCAAAAATGAATAGACAGGAACTGAATAAAACAGCATTCTTAAAATATCCTGGGGCAAAATGGCGAATTGCGAAGTGGATATCCAACTTTTTTCCTGAACATCATAGCTATCTCGAACCGTTCTTTGGGAGTGGCGCAGTGTTTTTTTCCAAAGACAAATCCAACATAGAAACAATAAATGATTTAGATGGAGATGTTGTAAACCTCTTTGAATGCATACGAAAAGACCCGGAAAAATTATCACGATATGTTTTACTCACTCCATACAGCCGCGAAATCTACAATCGTGCATACGACACAACTATGCAATCTGACAATTACGAGAGGGCTCTCTATTTTCTTGTTCGGTGTAATATGGGATATGGGTTTCGTACTTCGGGAGGGAAAGTTGGGTGGAAACGAGATGTTGCAGGAAGAGAACGAGCGTACGGGGTTAAATCATGGCAAGAAATCCCAAGCGTTATTGCTGATGTATCAGAACGACTTTCTGAAGTGCAGATTGAATGCATGCCAGCAATTGAGTTAATTAAAGATTTTAACTTCAAGAATGTTCTGATTTATTGTGACCCACCGTACCTTCTTTCAACTCGTTACGGCAAGCAATACAAACATGAGATGTCTGAAGACGATCATCTACATCTTCTCGATGCAATAAAAAAGCACAGAGGTCCAGTAATCATTAGTGGGTACCAAAGCAGTTTATATGACACTGAGCTTTGTGATTGGCATAAAGAGATAACAACTACTACCGATAGACGTTCTCAGGTAAAAACGGAGGTACTGTGGATGAACTTTAATCCCATCGACCAAATTTCGATATTTTAAGGAGGCAACAACCAATGACTAACACAAAAAAAGAAAGCATTCTCCGAGCGGCTTCGGGAGAGATTGAATCAAGGGTCAATTATGAGCTCGGCAAGATTGTTGACAACATACTCGACCTGAGAACTTCACCCACCGCAAAGAGGACAATAACCGTAAAGCTTGACCTTACGCCCATTGAAGATAGACGAGGCATTGAAGTCAAAGCTAATGTGAAGTCTGTTCTCGCACCCACGACAGCCGTATTCACTGAGCTTCGCATGACTCAGGACGAAAACGGCGAACTCTGCATACTTGAAACGACCGGGCATTGTCCCGGTCAGATGTCCATAGACGGCACCGAAGCCGATACCGGAAAGATAATCTATATCGCGAATAGGGACGGTGATGCAAATGACTGATAATGAAATCATGAAGGCGGTGGCTTGCTGCGTAGGCTATCGTGTGATATGCCCTAATGAATGTCCGCTTCTTCCTTGCCCGGGCTGTTCTCGCAAACTCAGAGAAAGTGCTCTTGACCTCTTCAACCGCCAAAAGGCAGAGATTGAGAGGTTGAAAGCAGAAAGTGAGAAACATTCAGATGAATGTTTAAAATGCTATGCAAAAGGCTTATATGAAGGAATAACCGAATTTGCGGAGAAGTTAAAGCACTTAATAGGCTTAGTAAATGGTTTTGATTATGATTGCAATAATGTTTTCACCTTAATTGACAACCTTGCAAAAGAAATGGGGGTTGTAGAGTGACGACTGATAGGAAAGCAGTCCTGATAAGCATAAAGCCTAAGTATTGCGCATTGATCGCAACAGGGCAAAAAACGATAGAGGTAAGGAAGACAAAGCCAAAACTTGAAGTGCCATTTAAGGCTTATATTTATTGCACAAAGGACAAGCCAATAACAGGAAAACTATCCTCGAGAAAATATAGTCAAGATCATATCTTCAACGGTAAAGTTATCGGAGAGTTTATTTGCGATCAAATCTACAACTACTCTGCGAATCCGTTTCTTTCGGAGAAATCAAAGACAGAACTGACCATTTCAGATGAAGAAATGGAAAAAGAATCTTTCTTATCAAAACACGAGTTGCGTTCTTACGAAGAGAGCTCGGACGATAGCAAATGGGGATTATTAGGCTGGCATATATCTAACCTTGTAATCTATGACAAACCAAAAGAGTTGAGCGAATTTTCGAATGATTCATCACAATTACCATATGCCGAAAACGGAAATATTAAATACACAGGCATGAAAAGACCGCCGCAGTCGTGGTGCTATGTCGGCGCAATAGAGAAAGGAGCCCAATGACAATGATAGATAAATTGATTAATATTTGTTTCCGTGAATTTTGCGATATTGCGGGAGATTCGCCCTGCGGCTGTGATTGCTGCCCTTATGGAGAATTTGGCTCTGAAAATAATAAGTGTTATGAAGAATACAAAAAAGATAAGCTAAAAGCACTTGAAGCGTTGCAGGCAGCAATGAGTGAATGGATCAGCGTTGAGGATAGGTTGCCAGATGTTAAATGTGATGTTCTTATGCGATTTAACAATAATATGGCAGTAGGCTTCCTATTGGAAACTGATGAGCATTTGACGTACTGGGGTGCTTATACAGATGACTGCTTCTACACTGCCTGCGATTACTCTCCTACCCATTGGATGCCACTACCCCAACCGCCGGAAGGAGAATAACAATGCAGAATGATATGAGAGATAGGCTTATTGAGCTGCTCAGGGAAGCAAGAGAAAAGCATCTTTTTGTCGATAAATACAACGAAGCGGTAGCAGACCACCTCATAGCAAACGGCGTTATCGTGCCGCCTTGTAAAGTGGGCGATATGGTGTATGCGGTTAAAGGGTGTTTTTATTTACCGCACGTATATTTTATAAAGCCGAATGAACTTATAAAAGCCGAAGTTATAGCAATAAAAGAAACTAAAAGCAGAAAAATATTATTGCTTAAACCTCTAATTGAAGATTGTTTTTACACTCGAATATCAAATAAATGGTTTCCGTTTTCGGCATACGGTAAAACAATATTTCTCACCCGTGAAGAAGCAGAACAGGCGATTTCCAGCAAAACGGAAGGAGAATAAATAATGAACCATGACGAAGCAATTAAGTTTGCAGACGGCAAGGCCTTTGAGCTTTTATGCCAGTTGGAGGCTTGCCGCACCGATCGGCAGAAAAAGCGGATAAACGAAGAATACAACTTCATCAACTACGCTCGCAGCTGTATCGAAAAGGAAGTTCCGCAAAAGCCCACCAACATATCACAGCAATACGACGGCACACACGGCGAATGCATAAGCTGTGGCCGAGCACTCATTGATTTTGAAAACTTCACCCGATGCCCTGACTGCGGACAGGCTTTAGATTGGAGCGGTGTGTTATGAGTAATCCTCGATTATCCCCCAACAGTATGACCGAAGGAGAAGAGCAGGAAGCTTTATTCGACTGGATCCGAACCTTTGAAGACCGCTTTCCGATTCTCAAACTCATACATCATGTACCCAACGGCGGACACCGCAATAAGGCAACAGCTGCGAAGCTCAAAGCTCAGGGTGTGCGTGCAGGCGTTCTCGATATTTCGATTCCCATTCCCCGACACGGCTTTCACGGACTGTACATCGAAATGAAGGTCGGTAACAACAAAATGTCGAAGGAGCAGAAAGCCTTCGCAAAGCTCCTCATCGCAGAAGGTTACGACGTCCGCCTTGCATACACTCATCAGGCCGCAAAGAACTACATAATAAATTACCTCCGCTTGCCGGAGTGGACGAGGTGAGTCACGGTGAAAAGTAAAGGCTGCAAGTACTGCCGGGTCGATGATAAAGAATATCAACACACCTACATCACAAAATTATTCATTGGTTCTTTCGGCAAGAAAAGGGTACTTTTAGTCGAAAGCAATCAATGCCCTCCGTATGCACACTGTACCATGAAAGGTATTACTTACCGTTCAGCTTTTATTATTAATTTTTGTCCTCACTGCGGACGTGATTTAAGGAGTGAAGAAAATGCATAAAGACATAGACTCAGCAAAGCCAGTAACATTAAAATGCCGCAAGTGCGGCACATACCCAGAACTGCTCAGTTGTAAAGACGACTCTGATCCGCTGGGCATATTCTCTCGCTGGCGCGTTGCCTGCCGCAGATGCTCAGCAGTTGCCGAGGCTTTTTCGCCTGAGGGTGCTATAGAGGAATGGAATAGAGTGCATGGAGAAAAGCCAGAAAGACCAGATACAGACGAAATAGCTGCCGCAGCCGTACACGACATAGAGAACATACTCCGAGCGGCTGAGGGGCGATATACATTCATCTGCCGCTTCTGTGCTCACTGGAAGACAAAGGACTGCTGCGACAAGGACGGCAAATGTACTCCAGAATGGCGCGGCGTAGTCGGAAAGGATTCGTGAGCATGGAAATAGTCTTAAAATCAAAAGTCGAAAAGACAGAAGATAACTTCGTTCTGATCTATCACGTCACCGACGAAAGAATAACCCTTGGATGGCGGAAAGAAATACAAGGGTTATTCTTTGGAGACTACATTACACTCGACAGTGAAACGGAATATGATGTAGCCCGTGATATAGTTCTCGAAGACGGACGTGCCTGTGAAAAAAGATTGTTAGGTGAACCAGACACATTACGAAAAGCAAGAATAGAGCAGTTAAAAAAAATGCATACTCTGCCCGAAGAGTGTGATGGACCATACTTCATATCAAAAGGCTTGAAGTATTACATAAAAAGAGGTGATGAGATTTGAAAAAAGACCATTTAACAGACTATGCAACAAATGCATTCCGTGAATACGCAGCGGCAGGCTGTCCTACATACGAACAGCTACGTAACAAGCTTCTCACAAACGCTGCGTTGAGTTCGAGCGGCGAGCGACTTCCCGTTGACCAGCCGCATTCTGTTCCCACCGAAGCAGCAGTGCTTGCTGCAGAGATCAGATATGACGGTGCTGAAGGCAGATTGCAGGATATCTACGCAGTCATACGTACAATAGAACTTTTGGGGAAGGAACGTGACGGAGAACTTATAATCCGCTGTCTGAAAAATGTCTACTTTCCGGAGCCAACACGACCATTGAAACGTCGTGAGATCACCGAAAGAGTTCTGCAGACCGCAGTGACAGAACACATAGACGAGCGGACGGTATTCCGAAAATTAAGAGATGCACGAAAGATATTCAGTACCGAAAGAGGTTTAAACACTTCGGAAAATAAAAAATTTTCTGAAAGTTGTCAGTAGTAGCACTTATTTGTGTGATATTATAACTACAGTTAAACAATGTGTCCGCACACAATGTTTAACTCAGGTTCGCTGTCATTCAGGTATCCCCATCCACAAACAATGGAGCACCCTCTTTTCAGATGAGTGCTCCATTGTTTTATTAAAAGGCAGGTGATTTTATGGGAAATTCCGTTGGACGCCCTCCAAAATATAAGTCTGTTGCGGAGATGCAGAAAAAAATAGATGAGTATTTTGAGGATTGCAAGGGGCATGTTTTAAGAGAAAACGGCGAAATAGTATACGATAAGAACGGAAAACCTGTAATTGCCGGTGTTCGCCCTCTGACTGTAACCGGACTCGCCTTGGCTCTTGGCTTCACCAGCCGTCAGGCGTTGCTCAATTATCAGGGCAAACCGGGGTTTATTGACGCTATAACGCGTGCGAAGTTAAAGTGCGAAGAATACACTGAATCGCGCCTCTATGACAGAGACGGAGCAAACGGTGCAAAATTCAGCCTCAAGAACAATTTCAAGGGCTGGAAAGAGAATCCGGAAGACGACACAATCAATGCCGGAGGCGTAAAGATAATAGTCACAACAGAAAATGGCGACGAGGACGCAGAAGAAATCGACGAGTGGAGCGGTTAATGTGACCGAAGTAAGGCTCGGGAGTCCTAACCGAAAACAACGACGCTTTCTAAAATCACGAAAACGCCACGTTGCATTCGGCGGTGCTCGCGGCGGAGGAAAGAGCTGGGCGGTGCGTTTCAAGGGCGTACTTCTGGCGCAGAAGTTTCCCGGCATAAAGATTCTGATAATCAGACGAACATATCAAGAACTGCTGAACAACCACATAGAGCCTCTCAGAAAAATGCTCCCGGTGGAGCTTGCACGGTACAACAAGACAGAAAAGATATTCCGTTTTGAAAACGGCAGCACGATCAAATTCGGATACTGCAAAAACGATGCCGACCTCGACCAGTATCAGGGTGCAGAGTATGACGTAATCTTTTTCGATGAGGCAGGACAGCTTCAGAAGCCATGGCTTGATGTAATCAACAAGGCAGTTCGAGGTGTTAATGATTTCCCGAAGAGGTCTTATTATACCCTCAATCCCGGAGGTCCTTCACACGCATATTTCAAAAGAGTGTTTGTTGACCAAAAATATGAGGGTGCAGAAAACCCAAACGATTATGAGTTTATTCAGAGCCTTGTCACTGATAATGTTGCGCTGATGAAAGCACAGCCCGATTATGTTGCAGAGCTTGAGAATCTTCCGCCGAAGCTTCGAGCGGCCTGGCGCTATGGGCGGTGGGATGTCTTTGAAGGTCAGTTCTTTGAGGATTTTCGAGCAGAGCCCGATACAGAAGCCTGCATACGCGAAGGGAAGACACCCGAGCAGCTCATACAGGAACGCAGATGGACACACGTTATCGAGCCCTTCCCCCCTACTCATATGCGTATATATCGCTCTTACGACTTCGGCTACAGCAAGCCTTTCTCGTGTGCATGGTGGGGTGTAGATAAAGACGGCGTAATATATCGATTGCTTGAATTGTACGGTTGCACAGCACAGCCAAATGAGGGAGTAAAGTGGACTGTAGATAAACAGTTCGCCGAGATATCCCGTATAGAACGTGAGCACCCGTGGCTCGCAAACAATGACATATACGGTGTAGCTGACCCTGCAATATGGGACGCTTCACGCGGAGAAAGCATTGCAGAGACCGCACTCAGGTACGGCGTCTCATTTGAGCCCGGCGACCATAAACGCATTCCCGGATGGATGCAGTGCCATTATCGTCTGCAATTTGACGAGAACGGCTATCCCAGAATGTATGTATTCAAAAACTGTAAAGCATTTATAAGAACTATACCGCAGCTCATGTACAGTGAGACACAGCCTGAAGATCTGGACACCAGTCTTGAGGACCATGTCGCTGATGAGTGGCGGTATTTTTGTATGATGCGTCCTGTCAAGCCGATTATCACTCAGGAAAAACGAGTTGTGCAGGACGATCCGCTTGATCTTCTCAAAGACGAGCGGTTTAGGAGGAGATAACAATGTCCGATAAGAGGAAGAGAACAATCCACGAAGGCAGCAATAACGGCGTTGGTGAGATTCGACGTATAGATAACAGCAGCACACTTTCGTCACCGCCTGTTGATGAAAACTCTATGGAGCCGCCGATTATCGGTGAGCCTCAGATAGTCGTTCCGACCATAGGAAAGAAAGAACTCCAGAAGGCAAATTCAATACTCCGCAAATACAAGGCCGGCAAGCAAAAGCTTGAAAGCCGAATAATCGAAAATGAGCAGTGGTGGAAGCTCCGTCACTGGGAGTATATCGACCACGAGGACCAAGAAGCTCGCGAGAATCCCATAAAGCCCCGTTCTGCATGGCTCTTCAATACCATTATGAGCAAACACGCAGACGGAATAGAAGCTTATCCCGAGCCGAACATACTGCCTCGAGAAGAAAGTGACAAGCAAGAAGCACAAGCTCTTACTTCCATCATCCCCGTTATTCTTCAGCAGAACGAATTTGAGGAAACCTACAATGACGAGCTGTGGCAGAAGCTCAAAGGCGGCACAGGTGTGTATGGCGTTTTCTGGGACCCGTCGAAGCTCAACGGTCTTGGTGATATCTGCATAAAGAAAGTAGATATTCTCAACCTTTTCTGGGAACCGGGAGTGACAAACATACAGAAGTCCCGGAATTTCTTCAATGTTGAATTGGTCGACAATGAAGTGCTGAGAGAAATGTATCCTCAGCTCGAAGGAAAAATCAATGGTCGAAATCATTCCATAAGCCAATATGTCTACGATGACAATGTAGACACAACAGATAAATCACTTGTTGTTGACTGGTACTACAAGCGAAAAAGGGGAAATAAAACAGTACTTCACTACTGTAAATATGTGGGTTCTACCGTTCTGTATGCATCAGAAAATGATACAGAACATCCCTCGATAGATGCGATACATCCAGTCACGGGTTTACCCGTCAAGATAGATACCGGCAAGCCCTCAATTGCTGAACGTGGCTGGTATGACCACGGTCTTTATCCTTTTGTTTTTGACCCTCTCTTCCCTGTTGAAGGCTCGCCGTGTGGGTTCGGATACATAGATGTCTGCAAATCCCCTCAGACACAGATAGATATGCTCAATCAGGCCATAACAATGAATGCGATGATGAGTTCCATCCCTCGCTATTTTTCAAGAAGCGACGGCGGAATCAACGAGGAAGAATTTGCGGATTGGACAAAGCCGATAGTTCATGTTAATGCATCCAGCTTTGATGAGAACTCGTTACGTCAGATAACGACCAATCCCATCAGTCCTATAAATGTACAGATTCTCAACAACAAAATAGAGGAGCTCAAACACACATCAGGAAATCAGGACGTAGCAAACGGCGGTGCTCCATCGGGTATTACCGCTGCATCCGCTATTGCTGCCCTTCAGGAGACCGCAGGAAAGAGTTCCCGTGACAGCACAAAGGCTTCATACAGAGCGTACAGAAAAATTATCGCTATGGTAATTGAACTGATACGCCAGTTTTACGATGCCCCGAGAAAATTCAGAATAACCGGAAACGCAGGAGAGGAAAGCTTTACTACATTCGATAATCAAAAGATGCAGCTTCAGCATCAGGGTACCGAATACGGTGTAGACATGGGCTATCGTCTCCCGGTTTACGACATAGAGGTATCCGCTCAAAAGCAGACCGCATACACAAAGCTCGCCCAGAATGAACTTGCATTGCAGTTCTATGGTAACGGATTTTTCAATCCTCAGCTGACAGATCAGGCTCTGGCCTGCCTGGACATGATGGATTTTGCACGAAAGGAAAACGTTGTGCAGCGCATACAGCAAAACGGCACCATGTACCAGCAACTGCAGATGTATCAGCAGCTGGCACTTATGTATGCACAGAAATTCGATCCTGAAAGGGCACCGATTCTTATGCAGCAGATAGGTGGCGGACAGCCGATAATTGGCGGTGCTGTCAACTCTTCCATACACACAGGAGAAGCCGCAGAGCATTCACGGGTACAGAACGCCCGTCAGGGGGCTCAGGAATCTACACAGCCCGAGGAGTGATAAACAATGACGAAAGTGAGCATCGGATATAACAGAATCTCAGTAACAGGTCATTCCGGGCAGTCTGATGTCTGCACGGCATGCAGCACGTTATTGTGTACGCTCATCCATAACATGGAAATCATGAAGGACAGTGGCCTTGTGATTTTTCTTCGGACAAGCATCGATGAGCAAGCCGCAGACACGCATATTGAGTTCACACCATGCCCCGGGCATGAATCCGATGTCGAACTCGTTGTATATGCAGTCACAAATGGATACAGACTTCTCGCAATCAATTATCCCGACTTTGTTTCCGTCAGTGAGACGGCATGACATAGTGGACTCGCCGCCCGAAGCGGCAGACAAAGTGGCTCGCAACCCGAACTGCAGAGGTAATATTATGTATTTTTCAAATTGGCTCAATCTGCACATCTTTGAAGGAGGTGCCGCAGGTGGTTCTGCTGCAGGTTCAGCAGGTGCTGCCGGGACTTCATCGGGTACAGGTGATGCAGGTTCAACAGCCGCACAGGGCGTAAACTCGGAGGCCGCCGCTCCGAAAAGCAAAAGGCAGAAACAGAATCCCCTTGCAAATGTACGTTACGGCATACAGCCGCAGGAGGTTACTGAAAGTCAGGTCGCCGCTGACAGCAAGCCGCAGGATAATAATGCGGCACCGAGGACATTCGATGATCTCATAAGCAACGAGTACAAGGCCGATTTCGATAATCGTGTACAGCAGATAGTGCAGTCTCGGCTCAAAAACAGTAAGGCTACAGAGGAAAGATTACGCTCGGTCGAGCAGCTTATCGATCTGGTTGCCCAGCGTTACGGTTTGCAGGCCGACGAGAACGGAAATTACAACATCGAGCGGCTTACCGAAGCCTACGCAAATGATTCTGAACTCTACGAATCAGAGGCAATGGAAAGAGGCATTCCTGTAGAAACATATATGAGAATGCAGCGCATGGAGCGTGAGAATGCCCGAATGATGCGTGAACAGGCAGCATTCAGGCAGGAACAGGAACGGCAGCAGCAGTTCCAGCAGCTTGTCGCACGCTGCGAAACAGTTAAACAGGTCTATCCCAACTTTGACCTCACCAAAGAGTTACAGAACCCTGCTTTCGGAAGGCTTGTAGCTAACAATGTTGATCCTAAAACAGCCTATGAGGTTGCACATCACGATGAGCTTGTGCCTATGGCGATGCAGTTTGCCGTCCAGAACACCGCCGCACAGGTGGCTTCGGCGGTTGCATCAGGAGCAAATCGCCCGACAGAAAATGGCATTTCCGGGCAGAGCGCAGTAGTGACAAAGACTGATCCTCGATCATTCACAAAAGAGGACCGTGCCGAAATCAGACGGCGCGTAGCTCGCGGAGAAATCATCACATTTTAATTTCTCCGCCGAAAGGAGAAATAATTCATGTCAAGAAACTATATCAACCTGCATCTTTTTGATCTGACCGTGGTAAACGGCACAAACGGCTACACCAATGCCGCAACAGGTGATGTCGAGAATTTCAGCGGCAGCAATACACTCTCCCCAACAATGAAGACTTATTACGACACTGAGCTGCTTGAGAACGCCAGAGGCGAGCTCTACTACGCTCAGTTCGGACGTAAGCAGCCCCTCCCTCAGGGACGCGGCAAGAAGGTAGAATGGAGAAGGTGGAATACCATCCCCAAGGCAATGGTATCCCTGGAAGAAGGTTTTACCCCTACCGGTCAGAAGCTCGGACAGACAACCGTAGAAGCAGCTATCACCCAGCACGGCGATTATGTTGCTTATACCGATCAGCTTAAGCTCCATGCAATTGACGATGTCATCCTCGGTGCCACCGAGGAGCTTGGTGCGGCCGCTGGTGCCACTCAGGACACCCTGACAAGAAATGAGCTGATGACCGGAACCAATGTGCTGTATGCACCTGCAGTAAAGGACGGCGTTATCGTCAGCAGACCGAGAAGTCGTTATGAACTTACCGTTGACTGTAAGTTCACACCGACCGTTGTCAATCAGCTGGTGACCATTCTCAAGAAGAACAAGGCACCCAAGATCGACGGCAAGTATGTCGCGATCCTGCATCCGTCTGTTACATATGATCTCAGGGAAAGCGAAGGCTGGATTGAGGCTCACAAGTATGCTGCAACCACTGAAATTTTCAACGGCGAAATAGGCGAGCTCCACAATGTGCGTTTCTGCGAAAGCACTGAGGCTCCTGTATATGTCGGTGAACCCCTTAACGGCATTGAATCCCGTTATCTTTCTGTCGCAGCATACAGTGCAGCAGGCGGCGGTACTGCCGAAAAGGGCGTTGCCACTTCCTACAAGATCACCGTCAGCGAAAACATCTCTCTTGACCTTGTAGGCAGAGAGATACTTATCGAGGACACCAGCAACAACGCTACACTTGAGCATGCAGTAATCGTAGGTGTAAATGCTACTGACAAGGCTATATTCCTTGCAGAAGCTCCTACCACAGAGCCTGCTCAGGGTGACTTTCTCAATCCCGGCGAGGGCGGTGCTGAGAATCACACCAATAATGAAGCTGTCGCTGTATACCCTGTCCTTGCACTCGGCAAAGAGGCTTACGGCATGATAGACCCTGACGGTGCAGGTATGGAAATGATCCTCAAGCCTCTCGGCAGCGGCGGCACCAACGATCCGCTCAACCAGAGAGGAACAATCGGATACAAATTCTCCAGTGCAACGGCAATCCTTTATCAGGAAAGAATGCTCAGAGTAGAATGCTGCTCTGCATACAGTGCCGATGACGATGCACAGTAATTAAAAACAAACGGAGCGTAAGTTGCCTTACGCTCCGTAATTTCATTTATAGGAGGAATCTCTCATGGCAACAAGAACTACTGTTTCTCAGGCTGATAACACCAGCACCGAAAATCCCGTTATTTCTCAGAGCGATAACACCGGCACAGCGGCAACCCCTGACATTGCTCAGGCAGAAGTCAAGCCGAGCAATGCAGTAAAGAAACCTGCTAATGTGGTACCTACAAAGCAGCTCACAATTCCTCGCGGTGCTCCCGGCGAAGAGAATTTTGTTATCATCGGCGTAAACGGAAAGAACTGGAAGATTCGCAGGGGCGAAACTGTAACGGTTCCGTACTTCGTTAAGGACGCATATGATAACTCCATGAAGGCAGCACGCCTTGCAGATAATTATCGCGATCAGCTTTACGATAAAAACAACGGATAAAGAGGAGGGCTCGGCATGAAGATTTGTGATGTTATAAGTGCAGTAAACTCACTTATGCCAAACGAGTATGATGATGCTCAGAAAATTGCGTGGCTTAACGAGGTTGATGGTCAGGTTTACCGTGAAGTCGTGCAGACCCACGAAATAGAAGCTTCTTTCACCGGATACTCAGAAGGCACAAACCAAAACACAGTGCTTCTTGTTCCCGAGCCCTACTCTCAGCTGTATCAGTGGTATCTGATGGCACAGATAGATCTTGCAAATCAGGAAATCAACAAGTACAACAATCATATTTCTCTTTTTAACAGCGCATATCTGACTTATCAGGACTTCGCAAACCGTACTGCAGCCCCGAAGAGAAAAACAAAGTTTTTTAAGGTGTGGTAATATGTCATTCTTTCCAACATTGAACGCAGGAAAAACAAGCCGTATCGTAACAGATACATTTTACGGGTACAACCATAGAATGAAAATTGCGGACGGAGAGATGTTTGATGAAGAAAATCTGACATCTGACTTCTTCCCTCTTCTTTCTACAAGGAATAAACGCGGAGAAGTTGCAGCACTGGGCAACCCGACCGCCCTTACAGCTAAAAATGCACTCGCATATATAGACGGTTCCACACTGTATTATAACGGATACCCTGTTCCGGATCTTGTATTTTCAACCGATGCAGAAATGCTCCCGAAACAGATAGTATCCATGGGCGCATACCTCGTTGTATTTCCGGACAAGAAATATTATAACACCGCAGATGCGAATGATTACGGCTCTCTTGAGCAGACATTCAGCACAATAGAGGATACCGACATCACTTATGAGCTGTGTGATGTTGACGGAACCGAATATGACCTTACCAACACCGTTATTTCATCAGCTGCGCCTGCCGATCCTGCAGACGGTGCTACATGGATAGACACGAGCGGTTCGACTCACGCACTTAAAAGATTTTCAGAAACTTCAGCCATGTGGGTGCAGATACCCACCGTATATGTAAAAATCGGATATCCCAATATCGGAAAGAACTTCGAAAAAGGTGATGGCGTTACTATTTCCGGATGTAGTGCATCAGGTGATATGGGAACTCAGATTTCCGCACTGAATCAAACTGCTGTCATATACAGTGCCGCCGATGACTACATCGTCATTATAGGGATAATAGACAGCATTTATACCCAGAGCGAAGGCTCTGTCACGATAAAAAGACAGGTTCCTGATATGGATTATGTGGTAGAATCCAACAACAGATTATGGGGCTGTAAATTCGGAATGGTAGGCGGCAACTCCCTTAATGAAATTTACGCGTGCAAGCTCGGTGATTTCAAAAACTGGAACGTATTTCTCGGCGCAGCGAACGATTCGTATGTGGCCTCTCTCGGAACAGACGGCGTTTTCACAGGAGCTATTACATATCAGGGATATCCTCTTTTTTTCAAAGAAGACTACCTCCACAAGGTATATATATCATCAACCGGAGCGCACCAGATAGAAGCCATTCCCTTAGATGGCGTACAGAAAGGCTCTGCTCTCAGCCTTGCGATAGCGGACAACGTTTTATATTACAAAGGACGCACAGCAGTCTATGCGTACGATGGCGCAATGCCGAACGCAGTGTCTTCTGCCCTCGGAGACACATTTTATTATCAGGCAGTCGGCGGAGCATACGGCAAAAAATACTATATTTCCATGAGCACCGCCGTCGATGATACGGGAACATGGACACAGTTTGTATACGACAGCAGCAAGGGTCTGTGGCATGCCGAGGATAACTTGCACGTCAGATTCTATGCAAAGAATGACGATGAGTTATATGCTATCGGCTCGGATGATAAGTTGTACGCACTAAGAGGAACTGCAGGCACACTTGAGGGACCTGTTGAGTGGTCGGCAGAAACAGGTATTATAGGATACGAATACCCTAACAGCAAATACATATCACGATTCAATATCAGATGTAAGCTTGATGAGGGTGCTATTATGGACGTTTATATCGAGTATGATTCATCTGCCAGATGGGAACATCGCGGACGAATTGTCGGAAACTCAGCAACACGGACATATATGCTCCCGATATCACCTCGCCGATGTGACCATATGAGGGTTAAGCTTTCCGGAAAAGGAGACGCAAAAATTTACAGCATTGCTAAAATTCTTGAAATAGGAGGTGACGGTCATAATGTTTAGACTGTCGCCTCCTCCATCTATGACTCAGCTACAAGATTCTGACAAGAAAATTGCAGTCGTATACACTTATCTGTTCCAGATGAGTAATTATCTGAATGTAGCACTTAATAATCTGACTGCTGAAAATTTTAATACAGAAACGGCAAAAACAATCAATGCAGCGACAACATCAGAAAAGGCGCTTTCAGAGCAAGCAGGCTCATTGCAGGCGCTTATAATAAAAACGGCAGAAACAGTCCGCCATGAAATGGATGTCATTGAGGTCAACCTCGCAGAAAAGTACGAAGCTATTTCAAACGATTTCGGGGAATATAAAGAGAGTGCATCAAGCCGCATTACCGCAACAGCATTAGGCGTTTTGCAGGAATACGGATACAACTCGATACTCGATGCACTTCAAAGCGACATGGCAGACTTTGATACATATCGAACAACAACACAGAACTATATAAAAACGGGTCTGCTTTATCATAACGAGGAAGAGGAACCCGTCTATGGCGTTGCAATAGGCACCGATGTAAACAATCCTCAATCTCATACAGCTACATTTACTGCCGACAAGCTTTCTTTCTGGAATAACGGCGTTGAGATTGCCTATGTCAGCAACTCGACCTTATACATTACAGATGCAAGAATACAGCGTCTGTGGCTTGGTAAATGGGCAATCAGGGATAGAAAAGGATTCACCATAAAGAACACAAGACGGTCAACATAAAGAACACAGGAGAATACGACCATGGCAAGCGGTAATTTTTCCGGATATATAATCAGTTCGAGCGCATACAAGCTTCTTGTAGAATGGCTCGAAGAGGAACAGAGCATTGCAGATAACGATACTTCACTGAAAGTTACAGTTTCACTTGTACAAGGCTCAAGCTGGAGCCTTAATGTAGGAGCACGAACAGGCTCGGTAACTGTCGATGGAGAAAAATATGATTTCACAGCACCTGCAATCAGAAACAGCGGTAACACATCAACAGTCATATTCTCTAAAACAATCAATATTTCTCATGGCGATGATGGTAAAAAGAAATGTGCCATATCTGCTGTCTATAACATCAACTTCACACGAAGCAGCACAGGAAAGCATTATGACAATATCAACGCATCGTCCACATTTGACCTGACAGATATTCCCCGGGCATCGTCAATAGCCTCGGTAACTTCATCGGTGACAGCAAACGGAAAAACCGCATGTTCCGTAACAATTTCACGAAAAGCATCGGTTTTTTATCATAAAGTTACATGGTCGCTCGGAAATAAAAGCTACAGCGTCGAAGGTGTTGGAACATCAGCAAAGTATACTATCCCAAGTCACTGGGCAAACAACATTATAAATTCAACCAGCGCAAAGGCAACCGTATCTGTAGAAACATACGCAAATGCCGATTGTTCGGGCCAAAAAATCGGAGATACAGCAACGGCGAATTTTACTGTTACCGTGCCTTCCTCCGCAGTAATAAAAATTGCAGATGGCTGGGCATCGCTTTCTCCCAATCAATCAGCGGCGCCTGCCAATATTTCCGACTGGGATATTTATGTCGCAGGCTATTCAAAAATAAAGGTTGTATTCGACAGTTCAAAAGAAGACGTCAGTGCACTTCTCGGCGCCGCCGTTTCCTGCCGCACAATCTTAGTCGACGGAATTGAAACATCAAGCTCGGGCACGACAATAGTGAGTGATGTAATAAAGACCAGCGGTGAAGTAACCGTGGAGCTTCGGATCTATGACACCAGAGGACGATATGTGTCGGCATCAAAATCCATAAACGTTTGTGCGTACACAAAACCGGTATTGTCCGGCATCAGCACTTTTCGCTGCAACAATGACGGCGACGAAGATGATGAAGGCAATTTTCTTTATGCAAAAGCGACTGCAGGTATAGCCCCATGCAATGGAAGAAACACTTACTCCCTATACACGCAATATCGCAAGATAGAAGGGACATGGAGTAATCCCACATATCTGACAAGCAGCACAGCAGCTATATACGGAAACATAGATGAAAGTCTTTCCTACGAGGTAAGAATCATCCTTATGGATGCGCTGGGAGGGAAAGCAACCTATGTAACAGAGATATCATCTGCTGCAGTTGACTTTAACATAAGAGACGACGGAAACGGTGCTGCATTAGGCGGATATGCAGAGGACCCTGATACTTTTAAAATTCCATGGAAGAATTTTAAATTCGGAGATATCGTCCTAAACAGTGACGCTCTTTCTGCGTTCCTGTCAAGTCTGTCCACTGCAACGAGCATTGCAGACATCGCAGACGCCGCAGCTGAATTTTATAATAAACTCTAAGGGGGAATATAGCCATGGGAAGTACATATAAAGTTAAAAGCGGAGATACACTTTCCACAATTGCAAAGAAATATGGAACAACAATATCTGAAATCGCAAAAGCAAATAATATAGCGAACGTTAACAAGATACAGATCGGACAGACTCTTACTCTGCCGGGGGCAACACCGTCCTCGTCGGCCGCTTCAGGTTCAGATTCCAAGGTTACAGGTGCCGCATCAGCCGGCAACGCCGGAAAACCTATTCCAAATCTTCAGTACACAGGTCTTGCCGGGCTATCTGATAACACAAAGCTTAATCTTGGGAAGTATCAGCAGGGCTATCAGCAGTCGCAACCCGTTACAGATGCATATAATAATCTGCAGAACGTGCAGGCGGCAAAGCCCGGAGCTTTCCAGAGTGTATACGAGAAGCAGCTTAACGATATCTATGATCGGATAATGAACAGAGAGAAATTCTCTTATGATTTAAACGGCGATGCTCTGTATAATCAGTATAAGGACAGATATGTAGCGCTCGGACAAATTGCCATGCAGGACACTATTGCACAGGGCGCGGCACTCACAGGCGGATATAATAACAGCTATGCTCAGAATGCAGGACAGCAGGCCTATAACAGTTATCTTCAGCAGCTCAACGATGTCGTCCCTGAGCTGTATCAGATGGCCGCAGACCGCTATGACCAGGAAGGTGCCGAAATGTACAACCAGTACAATATGGCCAACACTCTATATAATCAGGACTATGGACGCCACAGAGATAACGTATCGGATTGGAAAAATGATTTCGACCGCGCACAGGAGATATATAATAATGAGCGTAATTTTGATTACGGCGCATATACAGACATGCTGAATTACTGGCAGCAGGCAGCGGCCGCAGAAAACAGTGCGTATATGGATCAGAAAGATTATGATCTTGCACTTGCTCAGTTCAACTGGCAGAAGGCGCAGGCTTCAAAGAGCGGCGGGGGCGGAAGCAGCGGAGGCGGTGGCTCGCGCAGTTATTCTTCCGGTTCAGGTAAATCGTCCTCGAGCGGATCTTCGCCATCATCTGCAGCACCTGCACAGAGCGCCGATTATTCCAAGGTTCTGACAGGATTCAATCAGACACTCACATACGGTGGAAGACAGGTTGCCAAAAACCTCCTTAATCAGGCGGTATCACAGGGCAGAATAACTGCAGATGAAGCAGATAAAATTGCCCGTCAAGCAGGAGTATAAGGAATTAAGAGAGGATTGTTTTTATGGCAAAAAATTTTGACCTTGATGAATACAGGAAACAAAAATACGGAACGTCCTCCGTTGCTACCTCAAGAACCTATACAACAGCATCTTCAGGAAAAAAGAAAGGAAATAACTCGGCCGGAAACGTAGGCACAGGCGTAAACAACGGAGGCTTTGATCTCGACGAGTATCGCAGAGAAAAATATGGGACATCTTCCGTTTCAACGTCAAGAAAGTACACAACGCGCTCAAGCAACAGCGGAAAGGTTCTTTCGACAACAAAACCAATCAGTAAATATGACGGAGATATAACGCCTTATTGGGAAAAAATCATGAATGGCGGTCGAGCCGCGGAAAGTTATTTAAATTGGATCACCGGGAATGGAGATGAAGAAAAAAGCGCCGAAAAAACCTTCACCGTGCCAGAGGACGAGAATGCCTGGAGAATGAATCATGCTGCTATCAGCGATAAATCCGATGGCAGCCGCTCCTCGGAAAGTGATTTAAGAGAGATTCCCGAAACTGCAGAGGATAATATCGAAAGAGTTCTTACACTGCCGGGAGCCGAGCAAAATTGGAGAAAAGGGACTCATGGTGCTATCGGAGAAAGTCTGTCGACGCGTCCAAAATGGACAAACAACTATAAGTGGGTTGATTCATACAAGGCTGTTACTGAAGGAAAGCAGGAACTTGAAGAAATGCTCGACTTCTATCAGACGCATAAGAACGACTATGCAGCTGAGAAAATAGAGCCCGTTATTCAAGAGCTTGAGGACATGTCTGCAATATACGAAAAATACATCGAAGCATACTCTCCATTTTTAACGAACTATGAAATGGAAAACGGTGTTTATCTCAGCAAAGCAGATGAAGCAAATATAAGTGACGCTGATAAAGAAAAACTCTGGGAGCGTACAAATTATCTCAAATACTCCGACATGATGAAAAATGAAGATTTTGTCGAGCTCAGTGCACCCATGGACAATAGAGCACCCGAAGTTGCCGTAGGAAACACCGATTTAAATAATTATGTTGGTGTGCAGAATTCGCCTTATATGACCGATGATGAAAAAGCGGTATACTACTACTTAATGAACACAAGAGGCGAAACTGCCGCTGATAAATATTTATATGACATAGATCGTTATATAAACGAAAGAAAAGCTCAGGAATATGTATCGGGCGAAGTAAATTTTATGGATTGGGTTAAATCCAACCTTCCAGAAATGATAAATCAGCCGATTTTTTCATGGATATCGCAAAAAATAAATAATCCTGACGCCCCTATAGATGAAAATGCCGGATTTCAAACCCTCTTAACCAATTCGCTCGCGCGGCAAAAAATAACGAATAATATTGATTCTTCAGTCGGAAAGTTCATGTACGGATTGGACAGGTCAATGCTCGACTCCATAGGCGGACAAGTTCTATCTTACTTTTTCGGAAAAGGTGTAGGCGGTACTGCATTGGGTCTCGGCGCAGGCGCAAATGAATTTTACGCAAGTAAAAGTGCCGGTAAAAGCGACGCTGAAGCCTTTGAAAGTGCAGGTGTATCAGCAGCTTCTGAGGCCTTGTTCGAAGAATTGTCTATAGGAAAGCTCTTGAAAGATGCACCTAATGTAAAAAGTTGGAAAAGCTTTCTTTCGAATGTATTTACTCAAGCAGGAGTTAATGCCAGTGAAGAAGTCATAACTGAAATGGCGACAAACGCACACGATTATTTCAGAAAATTTGATAATTCTAATTACAACATAGCAGTAAGGAACTATAAAAGACAGGGATACACTCAGGAAGAAGCAGAAAAAAAGGCCATAAATGATTATTGGACCCAAACACTTGAGGCAGGCCTTGCCGGAGCGATTTCGGGCGGAGCAATGACTGCAGGAAAGGGTGCAGTTACACTTAGTGTAAATAACTCTTCGTTTAATGATGTTTATGATTATGCATACAGCACGAACAATCCGGAGTTAAGCGATATATGGGAGAAATCTCCTGATTCTCTTTCTGCAAGCGAAAAAGAAGCTGTATACAAGGTCGCAAGCGAGGATGTACAGCAGAAGCTGGGGCAGGCAACAAGTCAGGAGGAGCTTGACCAGCTGAGAGATGATGCCTTGCTTTCAGTCGGCAGTAATCCGTATCTTAATAGCATAATAAACGAAATGTATGACGGAAGGTCAAAGATCCTTGCAAAGACAAGTAATAATGATAATTCCGATATATACCTTTTCGATTATGAAAAAGAAAATCCTTCGGGTTCAACCACAGCAAAACCCACAAACGCTTCGGGCAGTATCCAGAATAGCGCTGCACAAAGCATTGCAAGCAAAATACTCAATACAGGCAGTGCCTCCAACAGAGAGATAAGAACTCTGCTTTCGGATGCATCAGCCAAAGCAGAGTTCGAACAGGCAACAGGCATTGAGCTCAACGGCACTGTGGCGGAAAACAGAAAAGCCGTGAAAACCGCACTCTCTTCCCTCCCTGCAGTTCAGAGCGAAATTGAGGAATCACAGCCGATACAGATACCAACTTCTACTCAGACACAAAACACCGACAGAAGAACAATAGCGGGGGCAAATATCCCCGTCGTTTCCGCCAAGTTGGCTCAGACAGGAATCGAGGTCGAGATAGTTGGATTTGACACTGTAGATAAAGGCCATGTAACAGTGAAACTGTCAGACGGCGTAGCTGTCCCCTTTTCTTCCCTTTCGCTTCCCGAAAACGGAGCTGCCGCGATATTGTATAATTATGCCGCCAAGACAATGCCTGATGCAAAGACAGCAAACAACCTTATAGGGCTGTATAAAGGCGGCAATGTAAACACATATATCCGAGGCTGGAACAACTACTACAGTGCAGGTGTGTTTGCCTCTGAAGGGCAGTCCTTTTCTGATGCAAAGAAGCATTACGGGGCATATTACGGTCTGATCGGAGAAGACGCGGCACGAGCGGCCTACGAGGCAGGGCGTGCTGACGTTGAGGGTCAGGGGGAAATGTCGCTTGCCGCTGACGTGAAACGTACCGAAGGAACATATACTGATAAGAGCGGACATGCCGATGATGAAATGCAAGACATCGACAGAGCCATTGCAAAGAAAATCGGGCTTGACGTTGAGACGGTTGACACTCTTGATAATGCGAACGCACAGTTCAATGTAGAGCTTGCAAAGCTGGTATTCGCAAATGATGCGGATAATCCCTATGCAGCACGTATGCACGAGCTCGCAGAGGTAGCATACGCACGAAACAACGGTGAAATGCTCAAAGTCCGCGATGCCATTATCGATTGGTTCTGTAAAAATCAGGGATACAACAGCACAAGAGAGCTTATAGAAGCTACACAGACAAGGTATAAATGCTCCTTCCAGAATGCGAAGAACGAGGTTGTCAATGATGCAATAAGCGGTCTCTTTTCCACCGAAGAGGGCGTAAATAATTTTCTTTCGTGGCTCTCTGAGGACAGCGGCATGACCCAGACCGAGCAGAAGACCATCATTCAGAAGCTGGCGGATCTTTTCAAGGGCTTTGTTGAGTACCTTAAAAATGTCATAAGCTCCGGTCACTTAAATAAAGCCGCCCAAACAGCCATGCAGATGCAGGCCGATGAGGCGGCAAGAATAAGAAAAATGTTTCTTGAGGTGCTGGAGGGCAGTTCGGAGCATACTGAGACTTCTACGTCTGCAATAAGAAACAGTTTAAAAGGAGATTCGATTGACAGATACACCCAGCGAGAGTATAATAATTATGGTTGGGTTGCGGTCAATAATGTGCTGACTGGAAAAGAACTCCGAAAATTGTATTCTCAGTTCAGCGATGCGGTAAAGAATAAATATAAATATCCCATATCCGTTGATGGTGACTTCATCATTGCTGTGGGCGACAAATATGACACAGATGATAAGCTTGTGTATATTTCGGGTACGATTAGCAATCCGCAGATTGAAAAGGTCATTGAAATAATTGGATTGGAAGGTTCGTATATCTCTGATATTATTCAAGGAGTAATCGATTATGAGCAAATCGGAAACAGAAATTCGTATGAAATTATTGAAGCTTATTCACGACAAAAAATATTCTCCGTCCATATGCTGCGAGATTATCAGTCGTATCGTGAATACAGACAAAGTCAATTACAACGAGGAATTAGCACCGAGAATTATCAAGATAATCGAGAAAAGCAAATCGCAGAAGGACGCAATTCAGAAAATAAGGACAATTACGGAGCAGGCTTAGATAAGTCTGCTTTTTCTTTTGATGAAAACAAAAGATTCTCCCTCAAGGATACAGAATCGATTGACAATCAGCGGTCATTAGGTTATGATTTATATGGAATGGAGGGTGATAAGCTTGGCAGAAAACAGCAACAAAAACGAAGAGAAACAACAGCAGAGTTTATCCGAAGAGCGGAAAAAGATTCTCTCAGAATTGTTAAAAGCCCCTCTGGATTACTCACCGCAGCCTTTAGGAATCCACGTCGATTACATCAACGAGTGGAATCGGAAACGAAACAAGAGCTAACCCGGCTTGGAATAAACGGATTTATTTATGATGGAAATAGTCCGTTGCTGATTCATAAGGGCAATCAAACCATGTCATGTGTCGGTTCTTCAGTCGCCATTGATAACGAGATGGTCGCCATTGGAATAGCCGATGATGCAAATACGCGTGAGTATATAGGACACGAAGCCCTTCATTACTGGAGCAAATTCGATGATGTTATTGCATATATAAATTACATCAAGGAAAATTTAATACTTGATAAGGACTTTTCCAAGTTGTATGAACACATCAACAATCATTACTTTAATGGTGATTTTGATATGTCAAACATCAAAGAGAAGTCCTTATTTTTTGAAGAAGTCGCGGCCTACATCAGCGGCGATATTCATGCAAACAAAGATATTACCGGATTGTTTAACAACCCTGATGAAGTCATCGAAATGTGGGACAAAATCGTGTCCGCACGCTCAACAGACGGAAAAGGTATCCCCAACTCTATTCGCCACAGCCTCAAAGACACCGACATTGACCCTGCGGAGTATAAGAGCGTCCTTAAGCAGAACGAGCATTATAGGGAAGTCATTGAAAACCTTCGCTCTCAGTTCCGCACGACAAAGGGCGTCAAGTTCAACCCCAAATCTCTCGGCAAGGTCGTAAACAAAGTACTGAGGGATTACAACAGTTCTTACGATTCCGCAAAGCTGACCGAGGAGCTGCATACGGCGTATAAGTACATTGCAGACGGCGGCGATGTATTCTTTGAGGACTTTATGGATATGCTTCGTGATATTGCCGCAAATGTCGTTGATAATCCAAAGCAGGCCAAGGCTGAACGCAGCGAATATTCCAAAGCTGTTTTAAGCTATGTTCGCGGAATGAAGCTCTCTCTGACGTCAACGCAGCGGCAGTGGGTTGAACAGCAGTACGACGGATATAATTCGTACCGCCGTCAGAATTTCGGCAGTATCAATCTTACCAAAGACGGCGTTCCTCTTGACGCCGCGTGGATAAGTCTTTCCGAAGAGTTCCCAGGGCTGTTCCCTGCCGACACCGCAGAGGCCGATATGCCATTTGTTCTCGCTGATACTCTTCAGATGATGAAAGAGGATTATGTTGTGGACGGCCGAGAAGAGCTGTCCCGTTACGACACAATCGAAATGCTTGCAGCAGAACTCTATGAGAGCTACTATGACGTATCACAGGTTCACACTCTCGCAGATAAGCATCAGAGAGAAATCACTCTTCTTCGCAGTAAACACCATGAAAAGATGCAGAAACTCAAAACCGACCTTCGTGAGAAGTACGAAAATGAACTCAAGGAATTAAAGGCGGCAAATGCTCAAAGAGTAAAGGACACCCGAGAAAAGGCAAATGAACGCACCGAACGGCTCATAGCACAGGTAAAGGCGAATCAGCGAGAATCTGTCGCAAAACAGAAAGAGCGCCAGAGCAACATTCAGCACAGGAGAAACATCAAGCGTAATGCTGCGATGCTCATGGACTGGCTGAACAAGCCGAACCGTAAAAAAGGATATATACCCGATGCGCTCAGCAGACCGCTTGCACAATTTTTGGCCAAAATAAATTCCGATTCAACTCTCACCACAAAGGAAGCTCGCAGATGGCAGGAATCCATGAAGGACACGGTAAAGACTCTTCGTCGTCTGCAGCAGAGCAATTACGATGAATCGATGGTAGCAGATGTTTACATTAACATTCCTCAGGGACTGCTTGACCGCATGGAAGATTTTGCGGATTCTGCAGACAATCGACCCAACATTGAGCAGATGAACGGAACGGAGCTCGCCGAGCTTGATTCCCTTCTTAAGCTGCTTCGAGGCACTATTTCAAATATAAACAGAATGCACATCGAAGGGAAAACCGTAGAGAGATCCGAGTTCTGCGATGAAGGAATTGCCGACCTGAAAAAACGGAAGGTAAAAAAGACCGCAAGCAACAAGGTTCTGAGGGCGGTTCAAAACACAGCCGTTTGGGATTTTTCCAATGCAATTACATTCTCTGATCGTCTTGGCAAGACAGGCAAGATAATCAACGATGCTCTCGACGGCTACGGCCGTGTTGGATACAAGATAAGAGAGGCTCAGGAGGCGCTTAAAAACGCACTTGGCAACATCAAAATCAACGATCTCACAGGAAGCAAAGCAAAAACGCACATGTTCACCACAGAAGAAGGTTCCAGTATCGCTCTGACTACAGGGCAGATAATGGACCTTTATTTATTATCCAAGAGAGAACAGGCGGTATCGCATATTTTCGGTGCAGGTATAATCGCGGACACCCAAGCACTTGAAAAAGCAAAAAACAAGCTTCGTAAAAAGGATGGAAGCATTCCCCGAAAACAGCTTGAGGAACTGCTGCGAAAACACAGCCCTACGAGAATTACGCCCACCGACCTTGCGAACATAATCAATGTTCTCACTGACGAACAGCGAGCGGTTGCAGACAAGCTGCAGCAATATGTCGCAAAGGATGTTGCAGCATGGGGCAATGAGACGAGCCGTCAGATGTATACTGTCAGTTTGTTCACTGAGCCTAACTACTGGACAATACAATCATCAAACGACTTTTTGAGAACGAATGACAGCAACACCATCGGAAGCCTTTACCGTATACAGAACATGGGATTTACAAAGCCAACTGTGAAATACGCCAACAATGCAATAATAGTCGGTGATGTATTTGATGTGTTTTCCCAGCACGTAGGCGACATGGCACTCTATTCGGAGCTGGCAATTCCGCTTTCCAACATGATGAGCGTATTCAACTACAAGCAGTCGCCGGATGTTTCCATGAAATCTGTTATGGGTGAGGTTCTGGGTAATCAGTCTCGGAAGTATTTTACAAATCTTGTAGAAAGCATTCAGGGATTATCGCCCGAAGGATACGGAACAGGCTGGATGAACACGCTTATAAGGAATTCCAAAACCGCAAAAGTAGGATTTAGCCTGCGAACAGCAATGCTGCAGTTCACAGCATATCCTCGTGCAATGATGGTAATTGACCCGAAGTATCTTATTCATGCACCCAAAACACACGGAATCGAAAAAGCACGCAGGTATTCTGCAATGGCAAATTGGAAATCCCTCGGCTTCTTCACTACTGATGTCGCACCGTCGATAAAAGAGGTTATTTTAAACGATAAGAGCATCGGCGATCGCGTTAAGGAGTGGTCCATGAAGCTTGCGGAAAAGGGTGATGAGCTGACGTGGGGTGCTTTATGGAATGCCTGTGAAGCAGAAGCACGGGACCATATTAAAAAGGGCAAGCTGAACTATGAGTTGGATTCCGAGGAGTTCTACAGACATGTAGGTAAGAGAATGGACGAAGTCATTAACCGAACACAGGTTATAGACACCGTATTTCATCGAGCGGAATCACTCCGCTCTAAGGACCTTTTAGTGAAAACGGCAACCTCTTTCAAATCGGAAGATCTCATGACCTATAACATGTTTGTGCAGGCACTCGAAAGCGGCGATAAAGGTAAAATGTTCCGTGCGCTGGGTGCATTTGCTTTGACAAAGGGTGCGGCAATTGTAATTGGAGCACTCGCAAGTGCGCTCCGTGATGACGACGATGATGAATCTGCAATGGAAAAATATCTGCAGGCATTGCAAAAAGAGGTATGGTCGGAAAACAAAAATGGAGCTCTGGGGGTAATAGGAAACATACTCAACCTTACTCCGATAGGCGGTCTTCCGTATATAAGCGACATTGCGGAAATCTGTGCCGGATATGACATCGAGCGTATGGACACAGAGGCTGTAAGCGATATTGCAACAGGAATAGAAACGCTTATTAAAAGGTTTAACGGTTCGCTGTCCTCCACAAAAACCGGTTACGGTGAAATTCAGGATTATGCTGCGGCTGCATCAACAGTCTCAGGTATACCTATAGGCAATATAATCCGCGAGGGAGTTACTTTCTGGAACGCAGTTGCTGATGATAACGTAAAGAAAAAGCTTTCCAATTCTGAACGGTATTCACGCATGGTGAATGCAATGGTCAAAAGCAATATGAACGAATATAACAGGCACTATGACGTTCTTCGTACAAGACTTACATCCACTGACCCCGAGGCGGCAATTTCGAGTGGATTGTCGAAGGAAATTATAAACCGTTATGAGAGCGGTGCATTCACCGAACAGCAGACAGTGAATTATCTCACGAAATACGCAGGTCTATCAGACACAAAGGCCAATGAAAAAGTTCTTCATTCCATGACCGGAGGTTCTGACTACGGATTGCTGGATGCAGCAGTTGCAACGGGTAACTCAAGCAAAATCCAGGCAGAAATTAACCGAGTTGTCAAGGCAGGCATCGAAGAGGATGCTGCTCGAAACAGGGTTAAAAGCAAAATAAAAGAGAGCTATCTCAGCAATTCCGGTATATCCGATGCCAATATAGCAAATCTTCTCACTAAGTACGGCGGCTGTGAAAACTCGGAAACGAGCTATGCACAGATGATTCGCTGGAAGTATAGTAGTTCATCTGATTATGCCGGATTAAATTCGGCAATGGACGGCAGCAGCACAAGAACCATGCATACAGCCATCGCGGAGCTCAAGCGTGCAGGATACAGTGAAGAGCGGATATTTACGTATTTCAGAAATGAATACAAGAAGGAATACAAGAATGCGTCCGCTGCCGAGCGGCAAAGGATGAGGGCTCTTTTTGAAGCTTCCGGTGTTTTCTGGAATCTGGACAGTGAACTTTCAAAATGGGCAAGATCATAAGGAGGTAATTATGCAGATATCACGAGGAACAACACAAACAATCGGATTTCGATTAAAAAACATCGATGTAGGCGACATTGCAGTCGCCTACATCACAATCACGCAGGATAACACACTCGTTATAGAGAAGAGCGGTGCCGAGCTTTTTATTGATTCAGAGAATCGAACGATAACTGCAGAGTTATCTCAGGAAGACACTTTGCTGTTATCAGATAAAAGCTTTTTTACGGTACAGCTTCGATTTCGGCTTAATGACGGTTCCGCATTCGCTACATCAGTAAGAAAATTTGAT
This sequence comes from Acutalibacteraceae bacterium, assembly GCA_045536305.1. Taxonomy (GTDB): domain Bacteria; phylum Bacillota; class Clostridia; order Oscillospirales; family Acutalibacteraceae; genus JAISGQ01. The sequence goes on along the minus strand of JAZSNH010000075.1, from coordinate 848 downwards.
GTGGGTGAGATTTTAAAGGAGGGTGAGATATGATAATAAATCCCGATATTGTTGTTAATAACAACATGATAAATGCAGATGAAATCTGTGGACATGAAAACAATGATATGAATACAACTATCATCTGTCGATTTGATTCAGTTGACAAATTCCCCCAAAAAGGCAGAAATAATGCCTGGTACATCGATACTTCACAGACGCCCAATGTCCTGTATCACTGGGATGGGGGATCAAAGTCTTATCGTAAAGCAGGGCTTTCAAATGAAGATCTTCCCGAAAAACTCCCAAACCCCAAGGCACTCAATTTTACAGGTGCTGTAACAGCGACATACGACGGCTCTGAGGCAGTGGAGATAAACATCCCGGACAGCATAACCGTAGATGATGAGCTTTCCGAGACATCCGCAAACCCTGTCCAGAACAAGGTAATAAATGCGGCGATAAACGAGCTTAACGCAAAGACCGAAATAATCGGAAAGAAAACAGGCGATATAATAGTGCTTTCCGATTCCGCAGACAGACCGCTTGAAAATCTTATTCTTTACGGTAAATCGGTTCAGAACGGAACACCCGAGCCAGATGCACCTGTCATGCCCGCAGGCGCAGGGAAAAGCGGAACGATCAATGTGCTGTCAATGGGCAAAAATTTATTGCTGCGTCCCTATCAGAGTGAGCCGTCAGGCGGCGGTTCGTACACCGTAAGCGGCGTGACATATACGGTCAATGAAGACGGCAGCATTACATTTACTGGTAAAAATACAGGCACATCGAGTAATTCTTCTGAATTTACGCTTATTACCAACAATAAAATCTGGTTAGAGCCTGGAACCTACAAGCTCAGCACAGGT
>JAZSNH010000011.1:0-22535 GCA_045536305.1 Acutalibacteraceae bacterium | reverse complement strand
ATTGCCTGATGTAAAACATCGGGCAATAGATATTCCTCCATAGCTCAGTCGGTAGAGCACCTGACTGTTAATCAGGGAGTCACTGGTTCAAGTCCAGTTGGGGGAGCCAAAATAAAAAGGACCTGCAAGAGCAAGTGCTCTTTAATTTGGGTTTTTCTTCTGTGCTTAAACAATTATTCCTTGCTTATCAACCAAGCGCCCCTACCGACTGAGCGTAGCTCAGTTGGAAGGATGAAGCTTGCCCGCTGCCGGTGGCAGAAGAAGGGCAAGAGAACATGGTGCAGCGGTCAAAATCTGCAGCAACGACTGTTGCGGCCGCAGATTTTGGGCACCGCAAACGGGCAGCAGAAGACGAAAACATATTGAACATGCTCTGTCTGTGTTGCATTTCAAGTTCAGATGGGGGAGCAAATTAAGAGAAATGAGTTGTGAAAACGGCTCATTTTAACATTTTAGGATTGTCGGTTCGTTCCAGTAAATAATCAATAGAAATATTAAAATAATCTGCAATTTTAATTAGTTCTAGTATTCCCGGTTCGCGTTCGCCGGTCTCGTATTTGCTTATCGTATTTTGATTAGTATTTAAATCCATGGCTAATTTTACTTGGGAAATGCCTCTGGCTTTACGGATTTCTTTTAATCTCACAAAACCACTCCTTAACATTATTATCCCATACTGGTATAATTAAAATATTCCAATTTGGGATATGGCGAAAAGTCGATAAAAAAATCAAGGGAATTTGTTTTTGATGAATCAGACATATTGAATATGAATTTATTGTGCAATACTTGTATTGAAGCAATTATTGAGAAGTGATACAATTATTTATAATTTGAGCTGGATGTTAGCTATATCATTGAATTGATAGATTTGGGCTGCGATAACAACAACCTATATTTCTCGACATTACCGATTCCAGAAGAATATGGCAGTTATAGCTATTCACCACAGAATGAAATGCGTATCGAAGAAAGTGTCGACGCAGGAACTTCAATCGACCTCTCCTCTGAATACGATATCAACGGCACATATACTGTCTACACATGGTACAATGCCGCTGATGATTCGGTCGTAACTCCCACATCTTCCGAAAACGGCGTGTTCACCTTCGGAGAAGAGCTTATCGGCAAGTCTCTCTACTGCACCATGACAAATGATGTATTCCCCGAACTCACCCTTACCACAACCGAGGTTGAGATCGTCGAGGCTGATAAAGAACCTGAAGAGCCCGAAGAGCCTGTTGTCAGCGAAGGCGACCTGACAGTTGATGATGATAACGATTATGCAGGCGACGTAAACGTAGAGGAAGGAACTCAGTTCGAGGACGAAGAGGGCAACAAGGTTATAGTTGGTGATCTTCACCTCATAATCGGCAACGTAGCACAGGATCAGCAGAAGCATGTCCTTGAAGCTGTTGAAAGATACAACAAGGCTTTTAATGCAGAGGACAATAATCACGCCCTCTATGAAATACATCTTGAAACCGACAACGGCGTAAAGGTAACGGAGATTGACGGCAGGATTCAGATTTGCATCAAGTACCCGAAGAATCTCGGTGCTGAATGCACGGAATACACTTACAAGCTGTATCACATGAAGGACGACGGTACTCTGGAGGAGGTCTCTATCACCTGTAAGCCAAACGGAATATGGTTCTACGCAGATGAATTCAGCCCCTTTGTGCTGACATGGAGCCTCAAGTCCACAGTAAACGGCGACAGTGATTCTGCTGCCGATTCCGAAACGCCAAAGACCGGCGATAACAACGGAATGCCTGTTGCATCGCTTGTATTTACCATGTCCTTTGTGGCAATGGCATCATTTGCATGGCTTATGATCAAAAAACGCAAAGAATCCGAAATTTAAAGACTAAAAAACTGAATAGCAGACACATAACAGAACACCCCCTGTTCAAACGAACAGGGGGTGTCTTCTATAATGAAAAATTTAGTTTTCCGAGGAATAAACCGTCATGCTCACGCCGTAGTCGCGCACGAGGATATCCTTGGGAAGCTTTGAAAATTTCCATGTAACGTAGAGGTCGCCGGCAGCTCCGCTGATATTTATCATCTGGATAAAATAAACAATCCAGAAATATTCTGCAGGCACGAAGAAATTTAGAACCGCCAGCACAATGCCCCATACAACGATTGGAGCAAGGGCAATGACTAAATAGGGCTTTTTGCCGTAGTAATCGTCACTGCCTGCAAAGGCGTACATGCCTGTAAACCCGTATTTGATCTTTTTTGAGCCGTACATCTTCATTGTGATTCCGTGTACGAGTTCGTGAAGAACAAGGTACAGGATCATGCCTGCAAGGAAAATTCCCCATCGCAGAAAATATGCACCGAAGCCTGCGGACATATCAAATATGGCGCTAACAGGGCAGACGAAAAAGTGCAGAGGAATGGCAGCGACGACCATAACGACGACAATAATGAGGGAGATAACGTTCACTTTTGTCATCATCTTTTTGTCTTTCTGCATATCGATATGCAGAATTTCCATATATCCCGAAGGCAGTTCATGCTGCGTTTTCATAGTTTGTGACCATCCCCGTTTTTTAGATTCAGAAGGTAGATTGGTTTATTATAACAGGGATGTAAAGTGTTGTCAAATTACTATAGAAAAATCGAATGATATGTGTTACAATGGGAAAAAATAAAAAACGGAGGGTAAACAATGGAATTTTTACATTCTCTGGCAGAAATCAGAACCCCTTTTCTCAATGAGCTTTTTCTCCTTGTAACAAGGCTCGGAGAAGAAATAGTCCTTTTCCTTGTTTTGTGCATAGTTTTCTGGTGCGTTAATAAGAACGTCGCATACAGAATGGGACTTTCCTTCGTGCTTTCGTCCACTGTGGTGCAGGGTCTTAAAATCACCTGCAGAGTTCCGCGTCCGTGGATAATCGACAGCAGCTTTGACCCCGTGGGCGGCTCGAAAACAACCGCAACGAGCTATTCCTTCCCGAGCGGCCACACCCAGAGCGCGTTCGCTCTTTGGGGAAGCCTTGCCACCTGCGTAAAAAATGCGTGGATAAAGGTATTGTTTATCATGCTTGCGGTTGCTGTTGGTTTTTCGAGAATGTATCTTGGAGTACACACCCCTGCAGACGTTGTTGTCGGCGCATTGTCTGCCATAACCTGTGTCGTGGCTGTGACACTGCTGATAAAGCTTGATAAGGAAAGCCTCAGACAGGACCTTATCGTTTCGGGCATCTTTGTTTTGCTTTCAATAGGTCTTATCATATACAGCATCGTTCTTCAGAGCAAGGGACTTATCGACATGGAAAGCGTTATAGACTGCTGCAAATCGGGCGGTGTGAGTGTCGGCTTTGCACTCGGCTTCTTCTTTGAGCGCAGATTCGTAAAGTTCGAGCCGAAGGCTGGCAAATGGTATATCCACCTTATCAAGGTTGTCGTCGGACTCGGTGTGCTTGTCGGAATAAAGTCGGGTCTCAAGCCTCTGCTTCATGCCGTAATGCCCGAAACCATTGCCGACGCAATCCGCTATGCTGTTATAATCCTCTGGGCGATGGTATTATGGCCGCTTATTTTTAAATGCTTTGCAAAGGACAAGCCCTCTGAAGAAGCACCCGAAGAGGTTTCAGAGAAGGCGGAGGATGTGCCTGTGCAGGTCTGATAGGTTATATATCACAAATTTGCATATCAATTTCTATCAGTTTTATACTATGTTTAGAAGTTTGTCCAAAGTCTGTCAAACTTTACTAAAAGACTTGAAAATTATTCGATCATCATATAAAATGATATTCGGTAAAAAACAAATTTTTATTAACGGAGGTTAATATAATGTCAGTAAGAGTTGCAATCAATGGCTTTGGCCGCATCGGCCGTCTCGCATTCCGGCAGATGTTCAGAGCAGAGGGTTATGAAATCGTTGCTATCAACGACCTCACCAGCCCCAAGATGCTCGCACACCTTCTCAAGTACGACACCGCTCAGGGTCCCTATGCACTTCCCGTTGAGAGCGATGACACTTCCATCACTGTTGATGGCACCAAGATTGAGATCCTCGCTGAGAAGGATCCTGCAAACCTTCCCTGGAAGGAAATCGGCGTAGACGTAGTTCTCGAGTGCACCGGTTTCTTCGCATCCAAGGCTAAGAGCCAGGCTCACATCGATGCAGGCGCTAAGAAGGTTGTTATTTCTGCTCCCGCAGGCAACGATCTTCCCACCGTTGTATTCAGCGTTAACGAGGGCATCCTCACCGCTGAGGACACCATCATCTCCGCAGCATCCTGCACCACCAACTGCCTCGCTCCTATGGCTAAGGCTCTTAATGATTACGCACCCATCCAGAGCGGTATCATGACCACTGTTCATGCATACACCGGCGATCAGATGATCCTTGACGGTCCTCACCGTAAGGGCGACCTCCGTCGTGCACGCGCTGGCGCTTGCAACATCGTTCCCAACTCCACCGGTGCTGCTAAGGCAATCGGCCTCGTAATCCCCGAGCTCAACGGCAAGCTCATCGGCTCTGCTCAGAGAGTTCCCACTCCCACAGGCTCTACCACCATCCTCGTTGCTGTTGTTAAGGGCAAGGATGTTACCGTTGTGGGCATCAACGCTGCTATGAAGGCTCAGTCTTCTGCTTCCTTCGGCTACAACACCGACGAGATCGTTTCTTCCGACATCATCGGCTCCACCTATGGTTCTCTCTTCGATGCAACCCAGACCATGGTTGCTAAGATCGACGAGGAGACCTATCAGGTACAGGTAGTTTCCTGGTATGACAACGAGAACTCCTACACCAGCCAGATGGTTCGTACCATCAAGTACTTCGCAGAGCTTGCATAATTTAGGCTTTGTAAGAGCAATATAATCTTAGCGTTTTAATATTCAGTTTAGCATAATCTTTGGCATAACCTAATATTTACCCGCTTTGATGAAATCCCCCGAGGTTCTCGCCCTCGGGGGATTTTTGCGTATGCTGCATGAAAACCATCAACGGGGGAGTTACCCCTCTTATATAAAAAATCGTAGGGGAAGGGCTTGCCCCTTCCCGTTAATGATTTCAAACATTCGCTGTCCTTCGCAGGACGGCGAATGTCATTTTTACTTAAGATGATCGTATGTAGAGAAAAATGCGGTGGTGTCACTGTTGATTGCGGCAATGCGTGAGTATTTAGCTGCTTCAGCCGTATTTCTGGCATTTTCACGCTCTGCGTCAAGAATGGCTTTGTTTTGATCGATTATTCTTTCGCGCTGAGCTTCTGCACGGCGGTCATTTTCAAGTGAAATTTCCTGGTTTCGTATCATTTCATCTTGATTAGCGAGCATTTGATTGTTCTGAGCAATCTGAACAGCGTTCTGAAGAATGATCATATAATTTGTTTTTATTATTGCGCCCAGTTGTGCCTCCAGTTTGTCAAGCTGACAGTGAAGCAGTGCATTTTCAAGAGATTGACCGGAAGAGGCGATATAGTCGTGTATAAAGTAAACAGGGTAAAGGCTTCTGTATTTGCTCGGTATTATATTTGCTGAGTATGCGTTTGTAAGAAGTTTTTCTAATTTTTTTATATCATTATTAACCTTACTGACCTGAATTTGATAGGCAGAAATACGACGTTCAGATTCTTTTTTTCGGTCTTCAAGTTGTCCGATATAATCGATCCGTTTTTTTCTAAAGTACTCATATGCTTTTTTATATTCTTCTTCTTCTTTTTTATGTTCTGGGATTGTTTCCTCACGATAACATTTTAATTCATCTGAATATTCGTTATTGTTTTTTACATTCAATATGATCCAACGGACAAGAATAAATATAATAGCTGCAATTATAGTAAAAAGAATAGGTTGAAAAATAGCTTTAAAAAAATTATTACAGCCCTCGTCAAAGCCAACGCAGGTAGAACTGCATGTTACAGCATTAAATATAAAAACAGAGATTGCAACAATGCCACACATAGCATAGAATCCATATCTGGCGCCATCGTCAAGTTCCATATCAATCGCGTCGCTGATCGAAACACTTGATTTTACAGGGTGAAATGGTGTGGTGGGTTTTTGCGGTTCTTTCGGAGCTCTTATGTCGTTGCCATCACCCCAATAGCGTGTTTTTTGAATATTCGAGTGCAAATTTACTTCTTTTTCCCTTAAGTGCATTCGGGCGACTTCAAGAGAGAGTAAGTCTCTTAAATATATTTCTGTTGCTTTCGTGCTAATGTTGTTGGAAGTCGAAGACGATTCTGATAAAACTTTAGTTTGGATTCCCTCCTGCGCTCCTCCGCACCCCGGACAAAATTTTGAATCCTCGGCAATCTGTTTTCCACAATGTTTACAATACATAAATTACCCTCCATAAACAAAAAAGTGTGCAGCGAAAGCTGCACACCGAAAAACGCACAACTCTCATTGCTGCGACACAAGTTTCGACACCTACAAAAGCATACGAAATTAGAGCATACGTTTTTACCAAGTAAAAAAACGTACACTTTTGCAAATGTCTATATTAAGTTGCGTCACAGTTTCATAATACCACAAAATAAAAGTGGATTCAAGACCGCGAAATAGATTTATATTAGCCCTCGGGGGATTTTTGCGTATGCTGCATGAAAACCATCAACGGGGGATTTGCCCCTCTTATATAAAAATCGTAGGGGAAGGGCTTGCCCCCTCCCGTTAATGATTTCAAACATTCGCTGTCCTTCGCAGGAGATCTAATAAAAGGCTTTCTGCGCGGCAGATTACGCAATGTTTACAGTATGTACACAGTTGAGCACGCTGCGATAATTGACAAGGTTTACGCACGGGTATATAATGAATTTATTAAGCAAAATCAAGCATCTATGTGGCATTGAAGCAGCAATCGCGCAGCAGAACGAGCTGCCGGATTTGCTGAAATCATGATAAATAGAGTTTTATATGCAAAGAATACGAAGGAGGTATTTTATGGAAAAAGCTAAAGGTTTACTTTCCAAAAAATGGGTCAAGGTACTGCTGTGTGCAGTTCTGGTTGTAGCATTGATCTGCGGCATAGCTGTTGCTGCCGTATCTATATATGTAAATAAAAAACTTAATCTTATAGATTACCAGAATCTGGAAGAAGAGTGGGTGGTGACACCGGGCGATATGCCGGAGGATTTTGAAAGCGAAAGCGACCTGCTGATAAGCGAAACAGAGCTTGATCTCCCCACAGAAGGTGTGCACCGCGAGGACGATATCATCAACATTCTGCTTTTGGGAACAGATGAGCGCAGCAGCGCGTTGTCAAAGTCATCCAGAGCAGACTCAATAATGCTGATGTCCATAGACAAGAGCAAAAAAACGATCAAGCTCATATCTTTCGAAAGAGCAATTATTGTAAAAATGCCCAACGGAAAGAAGTCAATGCTCGGCAATTCCTTCCATTACGGCGGACCTAAATATGTGATCTCAGAGATCCAATCGCATTTCAATGTCGATGTAGATAAGTATGTGCGCGTCAATTTCAAGATTTTTGAAAAGCTTGTCAATGCTGTAGGCGGCGTTGACATCACCTTAACGGAAAAAGAAGCGCAGGCAATGAACCATGAAATACGCACCAACACATTCAAGCTGGACAGAAGGGTCAAGGCAGGACTTAATCACCTGAACGGTTTTGAGGCGCTTCAGTATTCGAGGCTGAGATATACCGACAGCGACTGGGTGCGTATAAAGCGTCAGAGAACGGTAATAAAGGCGCTGCAGAAAAAAATGGGCGGACTTTCGGTAAAGCAGCTTGACAGTGTTTCAAACGAAATACTTCCTCTTGTGCAGACCAATCTTGAAAAGTCCGAAATAATCGCACTTATTTTTGACGCTCCTCAGATGCTTAAATATTCCATTGACGATATGACCATTCCCCAAAAAGGAACCTATACGGGAATATGCAGCAATGTAAACTATAAGAAAAACAGCAGGATAATTGACGAATTTCTGTACGGAGAATAACACAGGCGGTGTAATGCTGTGCTTTGAACGCCGCCTGAAAAAAGGGCGGCTGATCCGATACAGAAGCCTGGTATGCAAATAGTAAGCGCATAGGGTGCATAAACTTGACTTTGCTGTTTGGCTATGATATTATAATTCTACGCGATTTTGATTGTAAAGTTGTCAGGGGGCAATGATTATGAGCAGAAGAGCTAAAAAAAATTTAAGGATTGCACTTGCCGTTTTCGGTGTCGCAATACTTGTGCTTATAAATATAGTGTTTTCGATGATCATATCGGTTATCGGCAATATAACATACTTGTCCGAAGAGGATCTGGAGATACCTGAAGATCTTGACAGTATTGTCCTCGATGATGAGTATGAGGAAGATAACGGCGAAGCAAGCAGTTCCGATCTGAGCGACGATTACATGCAGGAGATCGATAAGGAAATTACAGGCGTATCGGTCGATGAAAACAATCTGAGATATGAAAAAGGGGTAAAAAACATTCTTATTCTCGGAATTGACAGCAGAAGCATAAAGAGCACAAAATCGCGCTCTGATGTAATGATAATCCTGACAATAAACGAAAATACGAAAAAAATAGTAATGTCCTCGATAATGAGAGATATTTATGTGAACATCCCGGGAAGAACCAAAAACGCAAAGATCAATGCGGCATGCGCATACGGCGGCGCTGCGCTGGCAGTAAAAACCGTGGAAAGCAATTTTGGCATAAAAATAGATAATTTCATGCTGGTCAACTTTTATTCCTTCATGGACATCGTCGATGCACTTGGCGGTGTTGATGTTGAGATAAACAAAAGTGAAATGAAATATATAAACGGGTATATCGCCGAGATCAACAAAAAAATGGGGCATGGCGAAAAGCACGGACAAATGTATATGACCGGTTCAAATGTCCACCTCACAGGCAAGCAGGCAATGGGCTATGTGCGTGTAAGATATTCGGGAAATGCGGACTATGAGCGCACAGAGCGCCAGAGAGAGGTGCTCGAACAGCTTATAAAGAAGGCAAGAACAGCTAACTACAGCAAGCTTGTAAATATCCTGGAATCCGTTACAGGAAATATTGCGACAGACATGACCTCGAGCGAGATTTTGGGACATGCCGCAAATGCATCCAAATATTTAAATTACGAAATCTCGCAGTTTCGCATTCCGCTTGACGGAACGCAGAAGGGCGCAACGTATGCAGGCGCTTCGGTACTGGTGATCGATTTTGAAAAAAACAGAGAGGCTCTGTATGACGCAGTTTTCGGATCAGCCGAAAAATAAAATGATTTGCCCATGAATATACAAACCAAAAACTTGATCGGATGATTATCAAGATGGGAGGAACTTCTATGGAAGAGAGAGAGATGAAAATAGACTTAGGGGAGGTACTTTTTACCATAAGAAAAAAGCTGGGTGTAATTGTGTTATTCTCAATTATAAGCGGACTGGCATTTTTTCTGTTGTCCACCCTGGTCCTGAAACCGAAATATGAGTCCTTTGTGGATATTTATGTCACAAATACGGCGTCGTCATCACAATCCTCGAATGACAGCGTCAATTATAATGACATAAATGCATCTCAGAAGCTGGTTTCAACATATTCCATGATACTTCAGACCGATGAGGTTTTAGAGCTTCTCAGAAAAGAGACAAATCTTACGATGACTACTCCTGAGATACTGGATGTGCTGAGCTTTACACAAAGAAACAACACAGAAATACTCAGAATAGTTGCGACAACGAACGATCCGTATCTTTCCGCAAAGATATGCAACGGATATGCAGCTATAGCGCAGACCGTTACATCGGAGGTCATACAGGGCGGTTCCGCCAAAATACTGAGTAAGGCAAAGGCGAACGGTGAACCCTCATCGCCAAATGTCAGGGTTCTCACAGTTGCAGGCTTTTTCCTGGGCTTCTGTATTTCCGCAGCGGCATTTGTGCTTGTTACAATGTTCTCAAACAAAATAAAGGGCGAGGACGAGGTTGCCGAAAGATGCAATGTTGCCGTTATAGGCTCGGTTCCCGACTTCTTCAGCTTGAAGGAGCTTAAGATCCCGCACTCGGTAAAGGCAAAGAATAAAAAGCTGGTTGCCGCAGGCAGTGCGACCAACGAAAAGCTTATCACCGACTATACCAAGCTGACCAAGGATTCTCCCTTTGTGGTTACAGAATCCTACAATATGATAAGAACCAATCTGATGTTCTCTCTTTCTACAGCAAGCAGCAGAGTTATTATCATATCGAGTTCTCTTCCCAACGAATGCAAATCGACAACATCTGTAAACATAGCACTTTCCTTTGCTCACACAGGCGCGAGAGTGCTTCTTATAGACGCAGACCTTAGAAACCCCACTCTGCACAAAATATTCAAAAAGTCAAACAAAAAGGGTCTTTCGAGAGTAGTTGCAGGCTTTGATAAGTTGGGCTCATCCATAGTGACCGATCCCGGCAGCGGATTGGATGTTCTTTTTGCGGGTCCGAATCCCCCGAACCCCTCTGAGCTGCTCGGCTCAGCCAACACGGAAAAGATGCTCGAGGTTCTCCAAAAGCATTATGATTACATCTTTATCGATACACCGCCGATCAATGTCGTGGCTGACGCGGTTATCCTCTCAAGATATGCAGGCGGCATTGTGCTTGTAGTAAGAGAAAACAAGAGCAGATATAACGACCTTAACAAGGCTATGGCAAAGGTAAGCAATGCAAACTGCAACCTGCTCGGCGTTGTAATAACAGATTCAGAGCGTTTGACCAGCGGTTATGGCAGCTATGGCTACGGCTATGGCTACGGAAGCAGCAAATAGTTTTTCTGGAGGCACGGACTATATATGTTCAGCATAGATTTTCATTCTCATACCCTGCCGGGAATAGATGACGGCTCCAAATCACCGGAGATGTCAAATCAGATGATCACAAAGCTTTTTTCTCAGGGTGTGAAGCTGGTGTTTGCAACATCACATTTCAGATGTCATAAGGATGAGGTCGCAAGCTTTTGTCAAAAGCGAGCTTACGCAAAGAGAACACTCAGCAGTGTAATGGATCAAAAATCAATAAGCAGGATCCGCTTGGGTGCAGAGGTTGCTATTGAACGAAATCTCTGTGAAGTGGAAGATATTCCCATGCTGGCATACGAAAACACCAACTGTATATTGCTTGAGCTTCCTTACAGACCGTTTGCGCCGTGGATGATCGAAGAGATAACCAATGTCGCATACGAATACGGAATGATTCCCGTGTTGGCGCATGTGGACAGGTATTCTCAGATATATTCAGCAAGCGATTACAGTGCGATATTTTCTATAGATAAGGCAATATATCAGGTGAATAATGAAGGCTTTTTGCAGCGGTCGTCAAGAGCGCTTATCAAAAATATGATAGCAGAAGACATTCCTTTTGTCCTTGGCAGTGATTGCCATAATATGGACAACAGACAACCGAATTTTGATATACCCGGAAAATACTTAAAAGGATACCGAATGAACCAGTATGCTGAGTCTCTGAAGGAATATCTTTTGGCATAAATGGAGGGGAATAATATGGCTAAAGACCAGAATCCGAATGTAAATCGTGGTGCACAATCTCCCTTCGCACCGTCGAGTCAGATGAGAAGAAGCGCGCCAAAGCAGCCCGCAGCACCTTCGCGGCCGGCTCCTAATGCAGCACCCGCTGCTGCTCCCAAAGCGGCACCCAACGCATCGTCCGGTCATATGTTCAATCAGGCACAGAAGCAGCCTTCTGCTCCGGTGAGGAACGATGATTTAAGAGATATAGAGTTTACCGCGGTTTCAACTCCGTTTGGCTCAGGCAAGGAGAACCCCGGCGGATTCCAGAGCAAGGGCGGAAAGAACAACGCCGCCGCTTCCAAGCCTCCGCTGTTTTTCCCTCTTATTTGTCTCGGATTGGCAATGGCTGTACTGCTTTTCGTGCTTCCGGGCAAGGAGCCGTTTTCTCATGTCATAGAAATAGACGAAAGCATTCTTATGTCGGAAACAGACGCTATCGATGAGGTAGGAGATTTCTACATTATCCTCGGAACGGACAATAAGGATGTCCTCGACCTCCAGAAGCAGCTTTACGATCTTGGCTATCTTGAGCTTGACAAGGTCACAGGTGTCTGCGATGAAAACACCTTAGCCGCATTGAACATGCTCATGGAAGAGATGGGAGAGGAAAGCGTTGTCCTGTGCGATGAAGAAACCTTCAACACAGTAATGGCTCTTTCCAAGGATGAATACAGAGGTCCGTATGCATCTGAAACAGATATCAATTCGAACGAAAATGCAAATCAGGGAAGCGATTCCACAACCGATCCTTCAGATTCTTCCGATAATAAGACCACAAAGAAAACAACCAAGAAGAAAAAGACCACAAAGAAAACAACAGAACCCACATCGGGAAGCTCTTCCACCGACCCGACATCATCCTCAAGCACAGAATCAACCAATTCCACCGCCTCAACCAATTCCACCGAGCCGACCTCGGCGACTACTGAGAGCACAACCCCCTCCACAAGCTCAACCACTGCCTCATCCACAACACAGCCTGCAGCAGAAGCAGCAGTCGAGGAATAAATAAAAACAAAAAGATGTATGAGCAGTTTGCTGCTTATACATCTTTTTTATTGAAAAAAAGTCAAACCGATGGTATACTAAAGCAATAAAACAAACAGAGAGGAATTTCTATGAGCAAAAAGTATTGTTTCTTTGACCTTGACGGAACACTTACCGATTCTGCACCGGGAATAATGAGGTGCTTTCGGATAGCGCTTGCGAATTTTGGCATTTTCGAGCCCGAGGACGAAAAGCTTCGTTTTATCATAGGACCTCCTCTTTCCTACAGCTTCTCCGAAGGCTTCGGCTTGAATGAAGAAGACACAAAAAAGGCAATAGCAGATTATCGGGCAGAATATTCGGTGAGGGGATATATGGAATGCACAGTGTATGACGGTATCCGCGAAATGCTCGAAGAGCTCAGGGAGAGAGGTGTTATCTGCGCGCTGGTAACATCGAAGCCTGCGATTTATGCGCCTAAGGTAACAGAGCATCACGATATCGATAAATACTTTGCGTGTATCAGCGCTCCCTTAGCAGATGAGACCGACCCGGGCAAGGCGAGGCTTATCGAACGAGCGAAGGATAAGCTGAATATTTCGGAAGAAGATAAAATATATATGATAGGTGACAGAAAATACGACATGGAGGGTGCAAAAACCGCAGGAGTGTGCGGCATCGGCGTGCTCTGGGGCTTTGGCGGCAGAGAGGAGCTGGAGGTCTCCGGAGCAGATTATATAGCGGAGCACCCATACGAAATACTGAATTTTACGGAGGAATAAATATGAATATACTTGTGAAAAAATTTTGGGACAGAGTTCGTAAGATGAACACGGAAAAATTCGGCAGCCGTCCTGTGCACGAGGGAATAAAGAAGATATCCGATATAGATTACTTCGGTGACGGCGATAACTATCACCTTCTTGACATTTATATGCCTGAAGGTGAGGGTAAGCTGCCTGCCATAATAAATATCCACGGCGGCGGCTGGGTGTACGGCGACAAAACAAACGAATACGCCTTTCACGGCTCACGCCTTGCAACGCAGGGCTTTGTCACAGTCAATCCCAACTACCGACTTGCACCGAAAAATCCACACCCGGCACAGCTTGAGGATATTTTTGCAGTGCTCGGCTGGGTGAGTGAAAATGCGGAAAAATACCGCATAGATACAAACAATATCTTTCTCGAGGGCGATTCCGCAGGAGCACAGCTTGCCGCACTGACCGCCTGTATAATGACAAATCCAAGCCTTGCCGCAAAATACAGCTTTTCATCCGAGCTTGAGATAAAAGCTCTGGGTCTTTGCTGCGGCGCATTTGATTTTGATAAGATGCTCGCTAAAAAGGGCATGGCCGGATGGGAAAACAGGCAGATATTGGGCGCCTTCATGGGAAAACGCAATCCAAAAAAGAGCAAGGAATATAAAAATGTTTTGGTTCGCGAGCATATAACCGAAGCTTTTCCGCCGGCGTTCCTGATGACTGTCGGAAAGGACAATCTCTGCGAACACACACTCGAAATGCATGAGCTCCTCGATAGGCTGGGGGTAGAAAACAAACTGCTTCATTTTCCCGAAAGCGAGGATTTGTGGCATTGCTTCCATCTTGACAACGATCGTCCCGAACAATCAGAAAGAGTCCTCAAGGAAAAAGCTGAATTTTACAAGGAGCATACATGCTGAATATTGTATAATTTAGTGCAAATTTCAGTAAAATTACTTTGACAATTGTTTAGATGTGTGATAAGATAGATGGTAGTGAAGAATTTGTGCATAGTGAGGTGGCGTCATTGAGTGTGGTCATATCCATTACCGCAGGATGTGGCGGACAGGGCTGTTCCGCGTTTGCCTCACTGCTGACACGTGCGCTTGCCTCTTTGGGTCGAACCGTCGCACTCGTTGATGCAAAGGGCGGAGCAGGTGCCTTGGACTCAATGACAGGGACAAAATCGACCTCGGTTTTTAATCTCGGTGATGTCATAACAGGCCGCTGCGAGCTTTCGGACGCAGTGTGCGAGCCTTTTGACGGTGCGGTTTTTCTGCCTGCGGCAAAATGGTCGGATGATGCACCGCTGTTTTCGCTCGGCTCTGTCTTGGTGAGGTTTGAGAGCTGTGATTATATCATAATAGATATGCCGAGAGCACAAAGCGAAAGCGCAAATAAGCTTCTTTCATGCTCGGATATTGTAATTCTCTGCTGTAAGCCTTCGCGTTACGAGCTTAGACATACCGCTGTTATCCGCCGCAGACTTCAGAAGATAGGCGCAGATACCCGTCTGGTTCTGAATATGGTGGAGAGTGAATCTATGGAAGTTCCTGACCTTGACTTCTGTATAGACGAGGCAGGAACACGCCTGATAGGTGTGCTTCCCTTAGACAGGACACTTTCAGCATCCTTTGCAAAAGGCGAATGTATTGCGAAAGGCGATGCATTTGACGCAGTGCTGAGAATAGCCCGAAGAATAGAGGGCGAAAAAACAGAGATACCGAAAATGTAAAAACACTTCTATCTATGGGAGGTATAATATATGAATATTGCTATCATTGCCCATGATGCAAAAAAAGAACTCATGGTTCAATTCTGCATCGCATACTGCGGCATTCTGAGCCGTCACCGTCTTTGTGCCACAGGCACAACAGGCAAGCTTGTTCAGGAGGCAACAGGCCTTGAGATACAGAAATTCCTTACAGGCTCTGCAGGCGGTGGACAGCAGATAGCGGCCCGAATCGGCTGTGACGAGATAGATCTGCTTCTTTTCTTCCGCGATCCTCTTACAGCAAAACCTCACGAACCCAATGATATGGATATGATCCGTCTTTGCGATATGCACAATATTCCTGTTGCCACCAACATTGCAACAGGTGAGGTTCTTATCCACGGTCTTGAGCGCGGCGACCTTGATTGGCGCAGTGTTGCCAAAACGAGTTATTGATAACTGCAAATTAAAAAAACCGCAGTATGAAATTACTGCGGTTTTTTATTGACATTTTAAGGTTTAAATACTATCCTTTTTATAGTACAAAAAACAAGGAGCTGTGCGGTATGACGCGCGATATTGATATCTACCCGTTTGGAGCGGGATTTTATAAAAAAACCGAAAATTTAAAAGGAGATAACATAAATGGCAGAAACCATAAACGGACTTAAAAGAACAAAATACTGCGGAGAATATCGCAGTGCAGATATAGGAACGACCGCGACCTGCTACGGCTGGGTGCAGAAGCAGCGCGACAAGGGCTCGCTCATATTCATCGATCTGCGCGACAGAACAGGTGTTGTTCAGCTTGTTTTCGATGAAAACACAGACAGAGCTGTGTTTGAAAAGGCATCCTCATGCCGCAGTGAATATGTTCTTGCCGCAGTAGGCACCGTGCGTGAGCGTTCCAGCAAAAACCCCGAGATACCGACAGGCGATATCGAGATTTTTGTTACCGAGCTTCGAATACTCAATAAATCTCAGACACCTCCGTTTGAGATCGTTGACGGCTGCAGAACTGCGGAAGAAATAAGACTTAAGAATCGTTATCTTGACCTTCGCAGACCCGAGCTTCGCGACAATATCATAATGCGCCACCACCTTATGCAGGAGACCCGTTCATATATGTCAAAGAACGGATTCCTTGAAATTGAGACCCCCATGATGATAAAGTCCACCCCCGAGGGAGCAAGAGACTATATCGTACCGAGCCGTGTGCATAAGGGAAGCTTTTATGCGCTTCCGCAGTCACCTCAGATGTACAAGCAGCTTTTGATGGTCGCAGGAATGGACAGATATTTCCAGCTTGCGCGCTGCTTCCGCGATGAAGACCTCAGAGCTGACAGACAGCCTGAATTTACCCAGCTCGACCTTGAAATGAGCTTTGTAGAGGTAGACGATGTGCTGAAGATCGGCGAAGGCTATATCAAGCATATTTACAAAAAGGTTCTCGGTAAAAATATTAAAACTCCTTTTGTGCGCCTTACCTATGCAGAGGCTATGGAGCGCTTCGGCTCCGATAAGCCCGATACACGCTTTGGCATGGAGATACAGAATCTCACCGATGCTGTATCCGATGTTGACTTCGTTGTGTTCAGCAGCGCGATAGAAAACGGCGGTTCTGTAAGAGCTATAGTTGCAAAGAGCGCATCTGACACCTACACAAGAAAAGAGATCGACCGCACTATTGAATATGTAAAGGGAATCGGAGCAAAGGGTCTTGCATATATCCGCTGGGCCGATGAAGCTCCAAACTGCTCCTTTAATAAATTCCTGCCCGAAGGCAAGCTCGATGAGATAATTGCGAAGCTCGGCATGGAAAAGGGCGATGTTGCTTTCTTTGTTGCCGATAAGGACAGAATAGTTCTGCCTACTCTCGGCGCTCTCCGTCTTGAGGTTGGCAAAAAGCTTGATATCATCCCCTATGAGAAGGATAACTTCCTGTGGATAGTCGAATTCCCGTTCTTTGAGTACAATGATGAGACAGGCGGCTGGGATGCTATGCACCACCCCTTCACCTCGCCTCTCGATGAATGCATACCCTTCCTCTTTACCGACCCCGGAAAGGTTCGCGCAAAGGCATACGACCTTGTTCTCAACGGCATTGAGCTTTCGAGCGGTTCTATCCGTATCACCGATCCCGAGCTTCAGGCAAAGATGTTTGAGGCGCTCGGAATGGACGATGAGAGCGTTGAGCGCAAGTTTGGCTTCCTTATCGAAGCATTCAAATACGGTGCACCTCCTCACGGCGGCATGGCTATCGGTATCGACAGATTGTGCATGCTCATGACAGGTGCGACCTCTCTGCGCGATGTTGTAGCATTCCCGAAGATCAAGGACGCATCTGAGCCGATGACTCAGGCTCCGGGTGAAGTCGATAAGGCACAGCTTTGCGAACTCGGTATTGCTGTAATTTCGGAATAACTTAAATTAAAATACGCCCCCGACGGCACGATTGTCGGGGGCGCTCTTTATATATCGAACGATTTATGCTTTTATCGAGATCATTTTCCCTTGAGCATTTTTGTTTCTACAGGGGCATGATCGGTAATGTTGATAGCGTCCTTTGGCGCTTTCTTTATAATAACATGTGAATAGATAGCTGAAATAAGGTTCTGCACGCCGTCAAAGAGCAGTGCTATGCCAAGAGCTATCCACAGCGCGTTGCCCTGCAGGGAGCGGAAGAAAACAAGTCCGCAGCCGAGAAGAATGCAGAGAAGGGAAACGATAAGAACAAGCCACCAGGAGTTGATGGCAGCACGCTTTGCGTTGATTGCGGTCTGCAGCTTGAGCATGCCGTCAACAACAAGGAAAACGCCGATGATAAAGGCTATAAAGGAGAGAATCTGATTGTGCATTATAACAATAGTCAGTCCTCCGATAATGAAAACTGCACCGATTATCACATCGACAGTCACGTTCTTTTCGCCCTTGTTTTTGGAAAAGTAGGAGATGACCCTGAATGCGCCGTAGGCGATAAGAGCGCCGCCGAAGATAAAGGAGAGCAGATTTCCCGTTGCAGAAGGATCGAATATAAGCATAAATCCGATAACAATAAAGACAACGGAAGCGAGCACATACACCCACCTCGAACGGCTCAGACGTTCAATATTTATCTTGCTTTTCTTATTGCTCATATTATTTTCCTCCTGTGATGCTTTTTTATAATTCTACAATATCATAATTGATTTTGCAAGGGAATATACAAAAGCGTATCATTTGTCAGATATTCTGCATCTTACCTCGGTGTAAATGCATCTTACCGAAAACCTGTTGAACGGCAGATGCTTTAGGGCTAAAATGCAGACAGAAAAGAAAGGGGCGTAAAAACATGAAGGCAATAAAGCTTGAAAATCTTACAAAACGCTACGGCAGCTTCACAGCAGTTGACAGCATTTCCTTCGAAGCTGAAAGGGGAGAAATGCTGGGATTTCTCGGAGTCAACGGTGCAGGCAAGAGCACAACGATAAATATGCTCTCGACACTTATAAAGCCGGACGGAGGCAGTGCAGAGGTTTGCGGAGAGGTGCTCGGCAGAAACGACGAAGCAATCAGACGTAAAACAGGCATAGTTTACCAGCAGAACTGCCTTGATGATATTCTCACAGTCAGGGAAAACCTCATCTGCCGAGGGATACTTAACGGAGCAGCAAAAGCAGAAGCGGTAAAAAGGCTTGGAGAGCTTTGCGAAATGCTGTCTCTGGGGGAGATAATCAAAAAGAAGTACGGCACTCTCTCAGGTGGTCAGAAAAGACGGTGCGAAATTGCTGCGGCACTTATGCACACACCCGAGCTTCTGTTCCTTGACGAACCCACCACAGGTCTTGACCCTGCAACAAGAAAAGAGGTCTGGAGCGCAATAGAGGCACTGAGAAAAGATGCAGGCATGACGGTGTTCCTTACCACTCACTACATGGAAGAAGCCGCAAATGCAAACAGGATAATCATAATCGAAAAGGGCAAAATCTGTGCCGACGGAACACCCTTTGAGCTTAAGGAGCAGTACGCATCGGACAGCGTAAGGCTTTACTGTGCGGAAGAAAATACAGAGAAAATCAGAGGAGTCCTTTCTTCTGCAGGTTTTAACAGCAAAGCCGAAGAGTATGGGGTAAGCTTCACTGTAAAGAATACCGTCGATGCACTCGAACCATTAAACGCAGTAAGGGAGCTTATAAGCGGATTTGAGGTAATCTCAGGCAGTATGGACGATGTTTTCTTAGCAGCCTGCAAAAGAAATGAGGGGGAATAAAAATGAAGCTGTTTGAGCTTATTAAGAGAAACATAAGAGTATATATAAGAGATAAGGGTGCGGTGTTCTTCTCTTTGATGTCAATGCTTATAATCATTGCACTCATGCTGTTTTTCCTCGGAGATATGTATATAGATGAGACTGTGGATACAGTATCTCTTATACCAGGCAGAAACGCAGAAGCAGACAGGACAAACGCTGCAGTGCTTATTCTTCAGTGGATAGCTGCAGGCATTATGGGCATAAATGCGGTAACTGTTACAATGGCGGTTTACTCTTCCATGATAAAGGACCGCACGGAAGGGAAGCTTAATTCCATTTATACCGCTCCTGTAAGCAGGCTTACAATATCCGCTTCCTATATCATATCCGCATGGATATGCTCTGTGGTAATTTGCATTCTGACATTGGCAATTGCAGAAATCTATATTATAATGCAGGGGGGAGAGGCATATTCGCTTGCCTCACACATTAAACTGCTTGGTGCAATAGGAGCAAATTCCTTTACCTATGCCTCTGTTATGTACCTTGCGGCAATGCTTTCTAAAACTCAGGGTGCATGGAGCGGTATCGGCACCGTTATAGGAACTCTTGTGGGATTTCTCGGCGGAATTTATCTGCCTATCGGGAATTTCTCAGGAGCTATTGAGAAGCTTATGAAATGCACTCCTGTTATGTACGGTGCAAAGCTGTTCAGAAGCATAATGACCGAAGACGCAGAAAAGACAATGTTTGAAGGAGTGCCTTCGGAGATAGTAAGGGAATATCGCCTTGCACTGGGAACAGACCTTGAAATATTCGGACCGTGCATCAGCGACATGACCGCTGTGATGATTCTCGTAGGCTGCGGCGTGGTTTTCATGATGCTGGGTGCATTGGTTACAAGCATGAAGAGAAAATCCGACAGATAAGAATCGAGGGATTAAGGTGAAAATAACAATAGAGCCTATTGCGGACGGGCAGGAGGAAGAGATAGTCATACGCTCAAACAGCATAGACAATGAGCTTATGGAGCTTATCTGCTCTCTTAAAGCGGGACGAAGCAGACTTACCGCATACGCTGAGGACGGAATAGTAAAGCTTGATTCAAGGGAGGTTTTCTATTTTGAATCGGTGGACAATAAGGTGTGTGCCTGCTGTGAAAAAAGCGTATATGAGATAAAACAGAAGCTTTATGAGCTGGAAAGCATTTTCGAGCATACGGATTTTGTCCGCATATCAAAGGCTATGATAGTCAACGTGGGGAAGATAAGCAAAATAATCCCTACCTTCAACGGCAAGCTTGAGGCGATGCTGAAAAACGGCGAGAGAGTTGTTATCTCACGTCAGTACGTGCCCGATCTCAAGAAAAAGCTTGGAATATAGGAGGTGCAATATGAGGTTTTTCAGAACATTTTTAAGCTTTTTCACCATAATAACCACAGCCATAGTTTTTGTGATATCACTTAATTATATGACCTCTGCTGATTTTGCTGTCCCAAAAAGCATCATGCTGCAAATATTGGCGGCGAGCCTTGTAACCTCGCTTGTCACAGCATTGGGCTTTGCTATTGATTTTAAAAAAGCATGGCATGCCGTGACAGCGTCAATAGTTCACTTTATCCTGCTTTGCGTTATAATGGTGTTCCTGGGCGTGTGGTTCGGCTGGAACGAGCTGAATGCCAAGGGGGTTCTTTCAATGGTTATATCCGTTGGCATAGTTTATGCGCTGGTTTTTGCAATAAGCTATATTTTAATGAAAAAAGAAGCCGATGAGCTCAATCGCGCACTGAAAGAAAGAAACGAGAACAAAGAATAAAATTTTCCTTGACAAATAAAAACCTGTATGCTAATATACTAACGCTGTCCGAAGACAGCAGGTGACACGATACAATACCCTTTGCGGTATGTCCTAACGGCGTAATGCCGCCTGCCGAGGTGATGCGTTTATCATAGCAAAGCGGTGTGATAATACCGCTGTGCAGTTTGGATAACTTGCGCCCTGTCTTCGTATGAAGGCAGGGCTTTTATATTTTGCCGTTCAGACAGCACCCAAAATCTTATGGAGGTGAAATCTGAAATGCCGAGTAATGCAATTCTCGAACAGAAGAAAGCGTTTGTTGCTGAGCTTGCCGAAAAGCTCAAGAACTCCACCGCAGGTGTTATCGTTTCTTATCAGGGAATCAACGTTGCCGATGATACCAAGCTTCGTAAGGAGCTTCGTGAGGCCGGAGTTGAGTACCGTGTTGTGAAGAACACCCTGCTCAAGCGTGCTGCTGAGATCGCTGAGATCCCCGGCCTTGACGATGTTCTCGAGGGTACCACCGCTATCGCTATCAGCAATGAGTACACCGATGCTGCAAGAATCCTTTGCGGTTATGCTGAAAAGAACAAGAAGTTCGTCGTTAAGAAGGGCTACATGGATGCAAAGGCGATTTCCGTTGAGGAAGTTAACGTTCTTGCTAAGCTTCCCAGCAGAGACCAGCTCCTCGCAACCATCGCAGGTACCTGCAACAGCATTATTGCTTCTGTTGCACGTGCTGTACAGGCTGTTGCCGACGCTAAGGGCGGCGCACCTGCTGAGGCTGAAGCACCCGCTGAGGCTTAATCAATTTTAAAATTAAAACATACAATTATGGAGGTAAACTATAATGTCTGAGAAGATTACTGCAATTATCGATTCTATCGCAGAGATGACTGTTATCGAGCTTTCCGAGCTTGTTAAGGCTATCGAGGAGAAGTTCAATGTTTCCGCAGCAGCACCCGTTGCTGTCGCAGCAGCAGGCCCCGCAGCAGCTGCTGTTGAAGAGAAGACCGAGTTCGATGTTGTTCTCGTTAACGACGGCGGCAACAAGATGAACGTTATCAAGGTTATCCGTGGTATCACCGGTCTTGGCCTTAAGGAGTCCAAGGAGTTCGTTGAAGGCGCTCCCAAGACTGTTAAGGAAGGTCTCTCCAAGGAAGATGCAGAGGCTCTCGCAGCACAGCTTAAGGAAGCTGGCGCAACTGTCGAGGTTAAGTAATTTAGCTTTTGATATGTTTAACACCCACTGCTTTTGGACAGTGGGTGTTTCTTTTCTTTTTTCACCTTGTATAAAAATAATATTGCACTCTGCAAATTCACAGTGCATCCCATGCCTTCCGCAGGACATCCTTTTGTATGGACAAAAGGATGCAAAAGCCACTTAAGAGGGGAACATTATCGAGTTGTTCCCCTCTTAAGAATCACCCCTCAAAACGACCAAAAGGGTGTCCATACCTGCCGCAATGACCTCTCTGCACATACACCGTATAAAACTGCGTTTGCGGCGGCAGGTATTACTTCTTCCCATGGAAATCGGTT